>JAFQQF010000026.1 GCA_017411385.1 Ruminococcus sp. | reverse complement strand
GTTGTTGCCGACACTATTCATTACTTCAATTACATACGTCCTGTTCGTAAACTTAAAAGAAAGCCGCCAGTCCAATACAGAATTGAACTGGCAGCTTGATCTTTTGCTTTTTTGTGTCTACTAACTATTGACTATTTCAACTTTTTAGTTGGAGCATTTTTCTCTGTGTTTGTTTATGAAGTAAAGCACCAAGTCAAAGCTTACTACAAGGAGGTTAAAGATGTAGAGTGCCAGTACATATGTGATTTGTCCGCTTAACAGCTTTCCTGTAATACCGCACACGTAACCCACAATTATGGCAAGAATAAACACAAGGCTTTTTCCTTGAGTGGTTTTTGATGTAAGGCTTTTGTAAACGGATATCGGCCAGGACATACCAAAGCAAATCAGCATAATAAATTCAAAAATCTGTGTCATAACAATTACTCCTTTTCTTTGTTTTTTATATAATACTCTTGACAAACCTAAAAGTAAAATATATTATTCTTATAAAACTTATAAAAAATGCTTATAGATAGGAGGCTGTTATGGAACTTCAGAAGCTCAGATACTTTTATGCAGTAGCAAAGTTTCAGCATATGACAAGGGCGGCAGAGCAGCTTTGTATTGCTCAGCCAGCACTTTCTCAGGCAATTAAATCTCTGGAAGCAGAGCTTCAGGTTGAGCTGTTTGTAAAAAAAGGGCGTAATATTGCCTTAACACAATACGGTGTATACCTTAAGGAAAGGCTTGAAACCATACTGCCCGAAATCGACAGTATTCCTGCAGAGCTTGACAAAATGAAAAAACGAGAGAACAAAACAGTCAAGCTTAATATTCTTGCGGCATCCGCCTTTGTAATAAATGCAATAGTTAAATACAGGAAAATTCAGCCAGATGTGGTTTTCGATTTTGAGCAAAACGAGTTGAGAAGCGATTGTGATATTGTGATTACAACAAACTCACTAGCTCACAGCAGTACAACTCCCTGCAAAAAACGGTTTGTAAAAAAAGAAGAAATTTATCTTGCTGTTCCTAAAACCTCGCAGTATGCACAGCGTGGTTCTATCGACCTTAAAGAAGTCCGCGATGAAGAGTTTGTGCTCTTGTCAAGTGCACGTCTTTTTGGTGTAATCTGTAGTGAGTTTTGTGCATCAGCCGGCTTTTATCCCAAGGTGCTTTTTGAGTCGGATTCTCCCACAGCGGTACAAAACATCATAAGTACAGGTACAGGTGTGGCGTTCTGGCCAGAATATTCATGGGGGGAGCTGCCTAATGACAGTATCGCTCTGCTGCCTGTGAGAGAACCTGAGTGCAGTCGAGAGATTATTATTGAGCTGTATCAGACTTTGCCTTTGAGCAAATATGCAGAGGACTTTTACGAGTTTTTATTAAAACAGATAAATAAAAAATAAGAAGAAAGCACTTGCGTTGTTTTGCAAGTGCTTTAGTTTATTGGTGGCTGTTTTGACGTTTTTCCATTTTTCTCCAATTGTAGAAGCCGTATAAATCGTTTATAAGAAACATAATAAAGCAGATTATCATAGGCGTGTTTCCTGTGTCTTTTACAGACGCGATAATCCATAGCACTATCAGTACAACGTCGTTTGCAGCATACATAAAAGCTGAGTAAGGACTCCTGAGTGCAGAAAGGTATGAAGCAAGAAAGCTTGTTGTTATTGAAATTGTACTTACAATGAGAGAATCATTTTCAAGTGCTCTTAATATGAAATAAAATGCTGTTGTTACCAGTATAGAAAATATATTCATAACTATAATTTGTTTCTTAGAAACCGAGCTTACCTTAACCTCATCGCTTTCTTTGTATGGGTGTCTTATCCAGCTGATAAGGGCAACTACAGCCATCGGTGCTGTCATTCCAAGGTATGTAATCATTTCTCCGTAATATTTGTTTTTTATAGATATAATTCCATAAAGTACAGCGAAAATTATAATGAGTATTTGTCCCAGATTATGTCCTTTTGCAAGGAAGATCAGAGAGGTGACTCCGATGAGTGATGCGCACAAAGGGAGTATACCGCTGTCTTTTGTGAATATAAACGATAAACTTACAACTATCAATGATATAATCCATAGTATAAGCTCAAATCTGTTCAGAAGCTTAAACGGATTGTTTTTTAGTTTCATATTACACTTCACCTCAAAAAAATAAGCACCCGTCAGTACATCTTCAAAGACCTAACGATGTACTACGAATGCAACGCATTACACTACCCGGTGGCAGTTAATATTTGTATTTGCTTATTAATATACCAGTAAATAACTTTATTGTCAACTATTTGTCTTGCAGTATTATTTTATCTGTGATAATATTATGCTATAACTTTGTAAAGGAACAAATATATGAATAATAAAGTTCTTGTTGCTCTGAGCGGTGGGGTAGACAGCGCAGTTTGTGCTTATCTGCTAAAAGAACGCGGTTACAGTGTTAAAGGCATTATGCTCAGACTTTTTGATAAGGAGAATTCAACAGATACACAGGATGCAGAAAATCTTTGTAAGTCTTTGGATATACCCTTTGAAAATCCCGATTACAGAGAGGAGTTCAAAAGACAGGTTATCGACCGTTTTGCCGCCTCATATATGTCAGGTGAAACTCCCAATCCCTGTGTTGATTGCAACCGATACGTAAAGCTTCCCTTTGTATTTGATTATGCAAACAAAAACGGGTTTGATTATGTTGCCACCGGCCACTATGCCCGTGTTTTGTATAATGAAGAAACAGGCAGATATGAGCTCTTAAAAGGGATAGACGCAAATAAAGATCAGAGCTATGTGCTCTATAATCTGACTCAACAAATGCTGTCAAGATTATTGCTTCCCGTGGGGGAGCTCAGCAAATCTCAGGTGCGTGAAATAGCCCAAAGAGAGAATTTTGTTAATGCCCACAAGCCTGATAGTCAGGATATTTGTTTTATCAAAGGCAATTACTACGACTATCTTCGCGATAACTGTGGAATTGTACTTAAAGAAGGAAACTTCATTGACTCAAATGGCAACGTTCTCGGCAAGCACAAGGGAGCGGTTTGCTACACCAGAGGTCAGCGTAAAGGCTTGGGACTTGCCCTTTCACAGCCGATGTATGTGCTTTCCAAAAATATGCAGGAAAACACCGTAACCTTGGGTACCAACGAGGATTTGTTTTCCGATGTTGTTTTAGCAGAAGATGTTAATTTTATTTCTGTACCAGAAATAAAAGACGAACTCCCCGTTACTGCAAGGGTAAGATATAACCAGCCTGAGCAGGAGGGAGTGGCATTTATGTCCGAAGAAGGTTTTCTTTGTGTACGCTTTATCTGCCCTCAGCGTGCAGTTACTTCAGGTCAGTCCTTGGTGCTTTATTCAGGTGAAAAAGTAGTAGCAGGCGGTAAGATAATAAAATAATTTGTTTAAAAAGCCGTTGCAGGACGCAACGGCTTTTTATAATCCGTATGGCAGAGCTGTTGCAGAATAACTCTTTACTGCTTCTTCAGATGTGTTTTCTTTATCTTCCAGCAAAAGCCCAATAAGTGCAGTGCAAATCAATACACCGCATAAAACAGACAGAGTAAATAACAGAAAGCTTCCGCTTCCTGTTATTGAGAGAAACCCTCCCTGAGGGAATAAAGCTTTACAGTCAAACAGTAGGCATAGAAGTGAAGAAACACATCCGCCTGCAACAGAGGGAAGTATTATTCTGTGAAGGTAAGTGGCATAGAAGGGGATTGCTACCTGATTAATTCCGCACAAGGCGCAGGGTATACTCAGTCTGGAATAGCTGCGTTCCTTTTTGGTGAACTTGTTTTTAAAAACAATGGTAGCAAAAAAAATACTGAGCACAGGCACACAGCCTGCAGCCGTTATGCTCGCCATAATTACACTTTCGTTTGTAGCAATGGAAGCCACCGAGTACACCAAAGCACTCAGATAAAGGGGACCGCCTATGTCTGCTGTTATCATAACTCCTAACAGAATGCACAGCAGAGGCTTGCTGAAATCACCCACAGCGGCAAGCAGAATTGCAGACAGAGAGTTGATTATCTGAGCTAAAGCATCAATAATAAAAACAGTACTACAGCTTGCAAGCACAGCAAAACCGGGCAGGATGTACGAGGGAATATCAGAAGGCTTTTTTAACGCAAGCTTTGATAGGTTAGAAAACAGTCTTGTGCTGTAGCCTGCAATAAGCCCAACCAGTATACTTCCGTAAATTCCTGTAACTGCACTTGTGTTACCCGAAGAAAAATAGTAGGTTACTCCCATACCTGTCAGCATTCCGCCGATAAGACCACCTGCAAGTGCAGGAACACCCCCTATAAATAATGCAACTGCCCCTGACACCAGAGGAGAAATCAACCTGTTTATTACAGTACCTGTACCGTATAGGATTTTTGCAACAGGTACGGTTTCTCCAATGCTAAGCTCAATTTTTCCGGTAAATATAATATCAGTAATATATGCAGAGCTCAGTAGCAAGGCACCGATAATAATTACGGGAACACAGGCAAAGGCACCCTTGCTTATTCTTTCTCTGATGCTGATGTTTTTGTTAACAATGTCAATGTTAAATGATTCCATAAATACTTTCCTTTGCTTTTTGCTCTGAAGTCTATTATTAACCTAAGCCTATGATTTATGGCAGGAAAGTTGAAGTTGACGTTGGGATTAATTTGTAATAAAATCAAATTATAAATTCTAAGGTTGTGATTTTATGAGCAAAATTCTTGTTTGCGGACTTGTTAATTTGGAAACCACAGCTTCTGTGGATTCTTTCCCCATAGAATACCGCCCTGTGGATTACCGATTTTTCGGAGTATCCTCCAACCCTGCAGGAGTAGGGCTCAATATTTCTCTTGCCTTCAATAAGCTTGGGGATGAAGTTGCTCTGTGCTCCTTTACCGGTGAAGATTGTGCTGGAGATTTAATCAGAAACTATCTTGAAGCAAATGGTATCTCTTCAGACTATGTGCTTAATAGGAATAAATCTACAGCTCAGTCGGTTGTTCTTTACGATAAAGAGGGCAGACGCAATATTATCTGTGACCTTGCAGATAATCAACAGCTTTCTTACGATGAAGATGTTTTTATAAATGCTCTTGAAGATTGTGATATTGCATGTATGTGTAACATTAATTATTCTGCAAAGCTTTTGGATGTCGCAAAAAACAAAGGGGTTACCATAGCAACAGACGTTCATTGTCTTTCTGATATTCACGACGAGTACAATGCTCGATTTCTGCAACAAGCGGATATTGTGTTTCTCAGCAATGAGAATTTTATCGGAAAAGAGCAGGAGTTTGTAACCTCCCTTGTAAGTGTTTACAATCCATCTGTGGTAGTTGTGGGCATGGGAAGTAAAGGTGCACTTCTTTATGAGCACAAAGAAAAAGCCTTTACATTTGTGCCTGCTGTGTATACTCGAGATGTTGTAAACACAGTTGGTGCAGGCGACAGCCTTTTTGCCTCTTTTGTTCATTTCTATTCAAAGTCTGGGCAGGCGCTTGACTCTTTGCAGAAAGCGGTTTTCTTTGCTTCTTACAAAATTGGCGAAGATGGTGCAGGCAAGGGCTTTCTTACAGAAGAAGAGCTTATGAAACTTATGAATTAAGGTGTTGAAATGGATAGATTTTTGCGTACTGAGGCTTTGCTTGGCACAGCTTCAATGGAAAAACTGAAAAATTCAAGAGTCATTGTCTTTGGAGTAGGCGGAGTAGGAGGCTATACAGTTGAAGCTCTTGCTCGCTCCGGTGTTGGTACCATAGATGTTGTAGACCCTGATACAGTTGCAAAGAGTAACCTGAACCGCCAGATAATTGCATTGGAAAGTACCGTTGGTAGGAAGAAAACCGAGGTTATCAAAGAGCGGATTCTCTCAATCAATCCTAGTGCGCAGGTTAACTGCTTCGATATTTTTTATATGCCCGATAAGGCGGATGAAATTGACTTGTCACGTTACGACTACATTGTAGATGCTATTGATACAGTTCCTGCAAAAGTAGATATTATTTGCAGGGCGAAGGCTCTCGGGATACCTGTTATCAGCAGTATGGGGTTTGGTAACAAGCTCAACCCTACAATGGTGGAGGTTGCAGATTTAGCAAAAACCTCTGTTTGTCCTTTAGCTCGTACAATGAGAAGGTTATTAAAGGAAAAAGGCATAACCCACCTGAAAACTGTTTACACAAAAGAAATCCCCCAAAAGCCCCAAGGCGAGCTTGACTCATCCGGTAAGCCTACAGTTTCAAGCATCGCTTTTGTGCCCTCGGTTGCAGGACTTGTCATAGCATCTGAGGTAATCAAGGATTTATCATTATAATAACAGCACCGTGTTCAAAACTAAAGAACACGGTGCTGTTTTGTATTTAAAGTAATATAAAGAAAATCAAGCCTACAACTATGGAAATAAGAGCTCCTACGATTACGTCGCTTATAAAATGAACTCCGGCAAATATTCTGGTAAGTGCTATTATTACCGCTATTATCGAAAGGGCAATAAATAACGGAAGTGATACAGGAATTGCCGCCATAGCAATGATAAAAGCTGAGGAGGTATGCCTGCTTGGGATAGATTCGCCCTTTCCGTTCCTTTTAATTACAGGCGTGGTTTCATATACCTCATAGGGTCTGGGTTTGTTGATGATTTTTCTCAGCACAGTTGTAAGTATAAGTACAAACACAGGTATATAAATCATTCTGAGAAAATCCATATCTATTCCCATAAAAGCCTTCATTATAATTAGGGCAGGAACTGCCGCAACCATAACATAGGGTAGGAATTTATAAAGAAAGGCGAGTGCATTGCAGGCACCCTTGTGATTTTCAAACCACGCTTTATTTGCAAAGTATCTTCTTTTATTCACGTTTTCCACCTCTGAACACATTGTATCATAATAAGGCGGATTTGTATACCCTTGCTATTCTAACATTACGTTAAACATATCAAACCATGTGTCAAGCTGAATAATATATGCAAGTATCTGCGGTGCACGCATAAGCTGTCCGTACCATGGGGAAGAAATGGACTCGGGATTTTCAATGATAGAGTATATCCCGTCTTTGTCCAGCATTTCGGTTAACATGTTCTTTTTGTCAAGGATCTTCTTAACCTTTTTTGCCACGTGTTCAAAGTACACAGGATTGTGAGTTTTAGGGTACGGACTCTTTTTTCTGTAACAAATATCATAGGGAAGAATTCCCTCAAATGCTTTTCGGATAATTCCTTTTTCTCTGCCGTACAGTGATTTTAGTTCCCAAGGCATATTGTAAGCATACTCCACTATTCTCCAGTCGCAGAAGGGAACTCTTACCTCTAATCCGCACGCCATAGAGCACCTGTCCTTTCTGTCCAGAAGACATTGCATAAACCAGTAGAAGTTCAGATAAAACATCTCTCTCATTCTTGAAGTCAGGGGTGAATCTGAGGGGAGTTTAGTGACTTTTCTGATTGTATCCCTGTACTTTTCCATTACATATTCCTCACCAAAGGGCAAAATGCCTTTCTTAAGGATATTTCTGCGTATATCCTGACTTCTCGACCAAGGAAAGCTTTCTTCAAACAGAATTTCTTTGTTGTGATACCATGGGTATCCGCCGAAAAGCTCATCGGCACATTCGCCCGAAAGTGCAACGGTAAAGTCTTTTTTTACCTCTTTACAGAATAAAAGCAGGGAAGAATCTACGTCTGCCATTCCCGGTAGGTTACGTGCACAGGTTGCTTCATACAATGCGTCTGCAAGCACGGTGTTATCCAGCACTACCTGATGATGCTCGGTGTCGGCACTTTCAATCATCAGCTTAATGTATTCTGTGTCTGAATTAGGTTGAAATAAGCTTTTCGTAAAATATTTAGCGTTGTCTTTGTATTCAACGCTGTATGTGTTGAGCTTTCCTTTTGAATTTGCCTTGTAGTACTGTGAAGCTGTCTGGGTAATTATGCTGGAGTCAAGTCCACCTGATAGGAAACAGCACAAGGGAACATCTGAAACAAGCTGTCGTCTTATGGAATCTTGTATAAGATATCTTGTGTGCTCCAAGGCTTCTTCTTCGTTTTCATCAAACTCTTTTGCTTCAATAGTAAAGTAGCGGTATCGGGTAAGCTTGTTACCTTCAAATATTGCATATTCACCGGGGAGCAGTTCTTCTATATCTCTGAATACTCCTTGCCCCGGTGTTCTTGCAGGTCCTAAAAAGAATATTTCACACAAGCCTTCACGGTTTATAACGGGCTGTGCAACCTTGCTTTCGAGCAGGGTTTTAATCAGTGAACCAAATACTAAATCTCCGCCTTTGTGAGTGAAGAACAAAGGCTTTACACCTATTCTATCCCTGCACAGATACAGTCGTTTTTTGTTGACCTCATAAATGCCAAAAGCAAATATTCCGTTGAATTTTTCTGCACACTTTTCTTTCCAATGAATATAAGCTTTTAGCACAACCTCTGTATCGGAGTGCCCCTCAAAGCAATAGCCTGCAATTCTTAATTCCTGTCTTATTTCTTCTGAGTTATACAGCTCTCCGTTGTATACAAGCACATAGGTTTCACCCATAAAATCAGCACTCATAGGTTGCTTGCCGTGTTCAATATCAACAACCGCCAGCCTTCTGTGAATGAGCGACACGTCCTGTTTTATAAAGAATCCCTTTTCGTCAGGTCCTCTTTCCTTGAGGGTTTCAGACATTTTTTCAAGTAAAGTAGTTTTTTCATAGAGATTGGTTGAGCTGCTCAGCCATCCTGCAATACCGCACATATATTGACCTCCAAGTTAATTGTTTGAGGACATTCTGCAAACTTCTTTAAGAGAAAACAGAAATACCACACAGCATATTATCAGAAAAACACAGCCTGTTATACCTTTGTTCGTTGACGGTTCAGTATGTTCTATAGTGGAAAATACGCTTGCTGTAATCGGAAAGATTTTTAATAGTAAATAGGTGATAACACCATTAATAAGAGTTGATAAAATTCTGAATAAGAAAAATAGATATTTCCTTATCTTTATATCGCCCAGCATGGTAAATACCTGAAAATGTACGCATAATCCGCCAAAACCGCACAAAGCTGAAATTAGTATTAAGCTGTGGTTTGTGCAAAGAAGCTTTGTTCCGTTTGTGATTTCAAGTACCCCTGTAATCCACAAAAGTTTTGGTGAGCCCTCTGTCAGATATATGAAAATTTCGCAAATAGCTGCAAACAGAACAACAAATGCACACATATATCCACAGGAGGTTATAGCTTCTTTAACCGATGTTACCAATGCATCTGATCTTGAGTCCTGTGATTTTCTTTCTGTTTTTTTCTGAGTAATCGTTTTTTCTTTGTTAAGTAATTTCGTAGTCATTCCTAACACTATAAAACTAATTGTCTGAGATACGAGCAGTATATATCCGCTTTTGGGACTTCTCAGCATTGCACATCCCAAGTAAGTTACTAAAAAGCCGGGTCCCGACGCTACGCAGAACATTGACATTTTTTCGGCTTGCTTGTCTGTGATTATTCTGTTTTTATGTAAATTACTGATTCCCTTTGCACCTACAGGGTAACCGCCAATCAAGGAAAGCAATATCACCATAAGACTTTCCTTTGGCAAAGAGAACAATAGCTGAGTTAGCTTTTCTATGAAGGAAGGCACGTGAGAGATTAATCCCGAGGACACAACAAAGGATGATAATACCATAAACGGGAATAAGGAGGGTATCAGCACTTGTATACACAGAAAAACACCGCTTGCAGCTCCTGCTCTGCATTGGGTAGGAAACACAAGCAAAGCTGCTAAAGCCAAGCCTGTCAAAAGCCACATTAATAATATTTTCTTTTTGTTTATAGTTTTATATATCCTCATTTTATTCACCGACTAATATATATGAGTCCTTTGGCATAAAAATTAATACATTTATAAAAAGCAGGTGACTAATTTGAATAGAAAGAAGATAAAGTCAGAACAGGATAAGCAGAATAACTCCTTTGGCTTCAATATAAAAGATGCATTTAGCTTAAAGCCTAGGATAGAAATTTTTGACAACACTTCGGCGGTAATTGACGGTAGCTGTGGTGTACTTGAATATAGTGAAACAGTAATCAGAGTAAGTTTGGGAGAGCTTTCCTTGAAGCTTTGCGGCAGAGGGCTTACACTCAAGTGTATTTCTCCAACATCTCTTATTGTAGGCGGCTTCATCAAATCTGTTGAATACATAATGTAAGGTGATTTTGATGTTTCTAAATTTAATCAGATGGTTCAGAGGTTTCGTTGTATTTGAGATAATGGGCAGATTTCCGGAAAGGTTCATAAACTTAAGTACAAGACAGGGACACTTTGTGCTTTTTTCAAGACCTCGAAAAGATAATTTCACAGCAGCACTTCTTCTTTGCGATTATCGTACAATCCGACCAATAGCACGTAAGTCAGGTGTAAGGTTAAAGGTCAGAGAGCGTCACGGTTTACCGTTTCTTCTCGGTAAATATAAGGCGAGATGCGGACTTTTAATAGGACTTTTATTGTTTCTGATAATTACGGTGTTTATGCAGAGCTTTGTCTGGACAATAGAATTCAGTGGGCTTACTACCATAAGCCAGAGCACCCTGAAAGAAGCCCTTGCTGAGGAAGGGGTTTTTGTTGGTGCCTTCAAACCAACCCTTGATTTGTCTGCTGTTCAAAGAAAAATTATGAAGAACATTGATGAGGTAGGGTGGATGTCTGTAAATATCATCGGCACAAAAGCAGAGGTTGAGGTTAAAGAGAAGGAGCTAAAGCCTCATATTCTTGAAGCAAATGTTCCTTGTAACATAAAGGCAGGAATGGACGGACTGATCCTCAGTATGAATACTAAATACGGTAAGGCTGTGGTGTCATCCGGCTCCGCAGTAATCAAAGGCTCTCTGCTTGTAAGTGCTGTTGTGGAAAATCCCTCAGGCGACGTTTCAATTGTTCACGCAGATGCAAAAGTCATGGCACAAACCCAACGCACAAAGTCCTTTGTGCTTGAGAGAAAAGGGGTGTTTGATAAGCCAACCGACGAAGCCAGCAGGTACAGATTGCGTGCATTCTGGCTTGAGTTTCCCATAACAGCCACTTCTGTAAAGCAGAGTTATACGTCACGATTTGAAACTAAAAGTGTTTTCTTAAATAACACCGAAATGCCGATTTCGGTGACTGTTGAGCATTGCTCCCGATTTTCACCAAATATATACTCCCTCTCTCAAAGTGAAGCTCAGGGGATATTTGCTGTGGAGGACTATCTGTATCGTTTGTTCAGCTTGTCAGAGTGCGAAAGCATAAACGCACAGAGGCATTATGCGGAAACTGACTCCTTCTACAGTATGGATGTGCTGTATGAGTGCGAGGAGGATATTGCTGTTTACGAAAACCTTGTTGTAAACTAATCGAAAACGTGTTATAATTACTAATGTATAAATTAATGCCAAGGTGATTAAATGAAAGTGTTGTGCATAGGCGATGTGGTTGCAGGGGTAGGCTGTCGTTTTCTCAGAGATAAGCTGCCAGCTCTCAAAAAAGCCATGGGGATAGATATAGTAATATGTAACGGTGAGAATTCAGCTGACGGAAACGGAGTCCTTCCCACCTCTGCCGACTATCTTTTCCAGAGCGGGGTGGATGTGATTACTCTTGGTAACCATACCTTTCGCAGAAGAGAAATTTATTCCTATCTGGATGATAACGAGTTTATAATCCGTCCTGCAAATTATCCAAAGGGGACTACTCCTGGCAGGGGAATATGTGTGCTTGATTGCGGCAGGTATTCTGTAGCAGTTGTTAATCTGCTCGGAAATGTTTACAATCCGTCACCTGTGGATTGCCCATTCAGAACCATTGATGAAATTCTCAAAAGCATTGATTCAAAAATTATTATTGTTGATTTTCACGCAGAGGCTACTTCGGAAAAACGTGCAATGGGATTTTATCTTGATGGGAAGGTTTCTGCAGTTTTTGGCACACATACGCATGTTCAAACTGCTGATTGTCAGGTTTTGCCTAATGGTACAGGTTATATAACCGATGCAGGTATGACAGGACCGCGTCATTCGGTTTTGGGTATAAAGCCCGAAATCACCATAGAAAGCTTCAAAACAAGGCTTCCTGTTAGGTTTGAACCTGTTCAGGGAGAGTGTATTATGGACTGTGTGTTGTTTGAAATAGACGAAAAAACAGGCAAAACCATATCTTGTGAGAGTATGTGTATTAGCTGATAATTCTATGGTGTAAATGCCAAATGTATGGATAATTGACCTTTTATTTTATGCAAATAACCAATTTTTGTTTTTTTGCTTGAAAGTCAAACTTTGTTCATATATAATTATTCTGGTATGATTTGAAAATAATAATACTAATTCTATAATCACGAAAATTAAGGATGTGTTCTAATGCTGACAGGTTCTATGTTAAAGCAGGCCGTCATTTCGGGTGCAAACAACATTTGTTCTCAGAAAGAAAGAATTAACGACCTCAATATTTTCCCTGTTCCCGATGGCGACACAGGTACAAATATGTCTATGACTATCAGCGAGGCTGTAAAGGCTGTCAACGCTTGCGAGTCTGACAACGCAGGTGAGGTTGCTAAGGTTGTAGCTTCAGCAATGCTCCGCGGTGCACGTGGTAACTCCGGTGTTATCCTTTCACTTCTTTTCAGAGGCTTTGCAAAGGGTCTTGAAGGTAAGGAAACAGCATCAGGAAAAGACCTTGTAAAGGCTCTCGGTATTGGTGTTGATGCCGCATATAAGGCAGTAATGAAACCTACAGAGGGCACAATCCTCACAGTTGCAAGAGAAGCTTTTGAGGAAGGTGCAAAGTACGTTAAAAAGTCACAGGACCCTGCAAAGGTATGGTCAGTTGTTTGTGAAGCTGCTGATGAATCCCTCCAGCGTACCCCTGAGCTTCTTCCTGTTCTCAAGAAGGCAGGCGTTGTTGATGCAGGCGGTAAGGGACTTCTTGTTATCTTTGAGGGTATGCTTTCCTACATCAAAGACGGCAAAATGATTGAATATACAGCTTCACAGAGTTCTTCCGAAAGCTCTGATGAGGATGCATTCCGCAGTGCAGCTGCAGAATTTGATGAGGTTATCAACTTCACATACTGCACAGAGTTCATTGTCGGAAGAGATGCATCAATTACAACTTCTCCTCTCAAGCTCCGTGCGTATCTTGAAACCATTGGCGATTGCGTAGTTGTGGTTGACGACGAAGAAATCATCAAGGTTCATGTTCACACAGAGGATCCCGGTAAGGCTCTGCAGAGAGGTTTACAGTACGGTCAGCTTCTCACCGTAAAGGTTGAGAATATGCGTCAGCAGCATGAGCAGGCTAAGGCTGAAAACAGCAAGCGTCAGGCTAAGACTAAACTTGAAGTTCAAGAGCCCACAGAGGAAATCGGCTTTGTTGCCGTTGCTTCCGGTGATGGTCTTACAACTCTTTTTACAGACCTTGGTTGTGCTCAGGTTGTATCCGGCGGTCAGAGTATGAACCCCAGCACAGACGATATTTACGAGGCAGTTATGGCAACTCCTGCAAAGACTGTTTTCGTTCTTCCAAACAACAAGAACATCATTATGGCAGCTGAGCAGACCGCTAAGATTGTTGAGGACAGAGAAGTAGTAATTCTTCCCACCAAGACAATTCCTCAGGGTATCACCGCAATGCTTGCTTTCGACCCCGACAGCGATGTAGTGTTCAATAAGTCAGCAATGCAGGATGCATTCTCCAATGTTTCCACCGGTCAGATTACCTTTGCTGCTCGTGACTCCGAGTTCGGTATGAAGAAGATTAAAGAGGGCGACATCATCGGTCTTGACAACGGTAAGCTTACTGTTGCAGATAAATCTCCCAAGAAGGCTCTTATGAAGCTTGCAAAGTCAATGATTACTAAAGACGCTGAGTTTGTAACTCTCATTTACGGTGCAGGTATTTCCGAGCAGGATGCTTCCGAGGTTTACGATGAGCTTATTCTCAAATACGGTAGCAATGTAGACATCAATATGATTAACGGCGGTCAGCCTATCTACTACTACATTCTCGGTATTGAATCTGCTCAGTAATAAATGTATAATAAAAAGGCGGACATTGTGTCCGCCTTTTTCTGAATTTATCGATAAATGAATAAGGTATAGGTAGGTTTAGCAATATGCCATCATTATTTGAAATATCAATAAGAAGCCTTAAGGGCGTGGGGGATACGAGGGCACAGCTTTTTCATAAGCTGGGAGTTGATTCTGTCGGCGCTCTCCTTTACTATTTCCCCAAAAGCTATGAGGATTGGAGCAAGCCTTTATATATAGCAGATATAAAGGGTGGAGAGGTTTGCTGTGTAAAAGGCAGACTTTCTGCCACAATGCGTGAATCCCGCCTTTCAGGTAACCGTTATATGGTGCGTGCCGAGGTATCTGACGGATACGACGCAATGCGCCTTGTGTTCTTTAACAATAAATACATAACTCGGATGCTAAAGTACGACACCGATTATCTCTTTTACGGTAAAGCTACCAAGGATTTTTCCGGTGTGCAGATGATATCCCCCGAGTTTATTCCTGCTGAGTGTATGAAGGATAGTTTTCATCCTGTCTATGCTCTCACCGCAGGTCTTACCAATAAAGTAATACAGAATGCTGTAAAACAGGCAATAGAAATGCTGCCGGAAAGGATTTCAGACCCACTGCCTGCTCATATTAGAGAAAAATACAAGCTTATGGGGCTGCGTGATGCTATTGTAAATATTCACATTCCCCAGAGTCCGCAAGCCCTTAATAATGCACGTTACCGTCTTATGGTTGAGGAGCTTTTGGTGCTCACTCTTGGTATCCGTGCTTTGAAGCAACAGAATACTGAGGCCCGCGGTACAAATATCACAAAAGACTTTACAGAAGAGTTTATATCACTTTTGCCCTTTAAGCCCACAGGTGCACAGCGCAGAGCAATGGAGGACTGCACACGTGATATGCTTACTTCCAAGATGCCAATGAACAGACTGGTTCAGGGTGATGTTGGTTCGGGTAAAACTGCAATTGCCGCTTGTGCTTGTTATAATATGGTGAAAAACGGAAGACAGGCCGCTTTTATGGCACCTACGGAAATTCTTGCTGAGCAGCATTATGCAACGCTTTCAAAGCTGTTTGAAGGCACAGATGTGAAGGTTGGTCTGCTCACAGGTTCGTTGACTGCTTCAAAAAAGAAGCAAGTAAGAGATTCTTTGAGCACAGGTGAAATTGATATTGTGGTTGGTACCCACGCGCTGATTACAGAGAAAACTGTGTTTAAAGCTTTGGGACTAGCTATAACCGACGAACAGCACCGTTTTGGTGTTGCACAACGCTCCAAGCTTTTATCAAAGGGAGAAGCTCCCCATCTGCTTGTAATGAGCGCAACACCCATACCCAGAACCCTTGCTCTCATTATATATGGTGATTTGGATATATCTGTAGTTGACGAAATCCCACCGGGAAGACAGACCATAGATACCCTGCTTATAGGTAGCGATAAACGTCAGCGTGCCTATGGCTTTATTAAGAAGGAGCTTCAAAAAGGCAACCGTGCCTATATTGTATGTCCTTTGGTTGAAGAGGACGACTCTGAGCTTTCCGCTGCCGAAGAATACGGAGCAGAGCTTATGCTCGAAGAGTTTTCTGACTTTGCTGTAGGCATCATTCACGGTAAAATGAAGTATCAGGAAAAAGAAAAAACTATGCTCAAGTTTGCACAGGGTGAAATTCAGCTTCTTGTTGCTACTACAGTTATTGAGGTAGGCGTTGATGTGCCTTCGGCTACTATTATGATGATAGAAAATGCAGAGCGTTTCGGCCTTTCTCAGCTTCATCAGCTGCGAGGCAGGGTTGGCAGGGGACAAAACAAATCTTATTGCATTCTTGTTTCTGACAGCTCCTCTGAAAATACCGTAAAGCGTTTGTCTGTTATGACCTCCACCACCGATGGCTTTAAAATTGCCGATGAGGATTTACGTCTGCGCGGTCCCGGTGATTTCTTCGGTGAACGACAGCACGGCCTTCCTAAGCTTGCTATTTCAGATTTTTCTGATATGGAAACTCTTACTGCTTCACAAGCAATAGCTGAGGATGTTTTAAGCGAAAGTCCTGATTTGTCATCAGATGTTTATAAAGGCTTGCGAGCAGCAATCCGTAGACTTTTCAAGGATTCTCAGAATAAAATGAATTGATATAAGAAAACACCGCTGTTGTTCAGCGGTGTTTTTATATAGATGTTTTTAGAATTGTCTTGTTTTTCTTGTACCGTCGATGGGGATTATTTCCTCAAAAACAGCAAAGGCGTTGTCACTTACTGCAAAGTCTACGTGAAGATTACCGAAGAACCACTTGTCATATCTCACTTCCATATTGAGCTGTTCAAGGAAATCATTCACAGGATTTGTAGTGCAGTTGTGCCAGATTTTGTGTTTGTAGGTGGCAGAGGTTTCGTGGGTTATTATGTAGTCAACCTCACAGTTGAAGCTTTTCAGCTTGTTTACTGCATAAAGCATTTCTTCCTCTGTAGGAAGCTCTCTTTCAAACCAAGCACCTGAGTCCATAAGCTGGCTCAAATCCGAGCTGACACCACCGCCGAAGGTAAAAACAAACTTTCTGTTGATGTTGTAAATCTCGCCACGCTGAAGGTGGTAAATGTTGTTAGCAATTCTGCGTGCCTTGCCCTGACAAAAGTCTACGAGGGGATAGCTCTCCAGCAAATCAAAGTTTTCGTGAGTGCCGTCTACAAAAAGAATAGTGTATTCGCGAGATTTGAGAAAATCGAGATTTTCAGCTTCTTGCGAGCTTTCATCCCATAAAAATCCAAAATCACCGCACACAATCAGGTAATCCCTTTTTGTTAGCTTCTTTAGCTCTCTTTTTTTGAATCTTTGTATATCTCCGTGTGTATCTCCTGTAACATAAATCACGGTAAAAACTCCTTAGAAAAAATCTATATAACTCATTGAAATAGTTGAACATCTATTGTATAATACACTTATCTTATCACAGTACTACCTGCTTGTCAAAGGGGGATGCAGGAAGCTGTCCTAAACCTTTAGAGCTTTAGCATATTTTTTGAAAGGAAATGTTATGAAAAAATTTACAAAAATTCTTTGTTGTGCAGTTGCGTTGATGATAATTCTTTCAAGCGTTTTGTCTGCATCAGCAATTACTTATAACTATGATAAAAAGCTGGAAAGCGAAACCGTGCTTCTCATCAATATGGATACAGGAATCCCAGTTTTGGAAAAGAACGTAGATATGATTCGTTTTCCTGCATCGCTTACAATGATAATGACCTATATAGTTGTCTGTGAAAATGTTGATGATATATATAACACCCGTATTGAAATCCGTCAGGAGGTTCTTGATCCTCTGCTTGGCACAGGCAGCAGTATGTCAGGTCTTGATTACAAGGTAGGCGAGAAGGTTACCGTTGTTGATTTGCTTAACTGTCTTATGGTCACCTCAGGCAGCGATGCCGCCTTGGTTCTTGCTGATTACGTTGGTGGAGGAGATACTCAGAAATTCGTTGATATGATGAACGAAAAAGCACAGGAGCTTGGCTGTGAAAACACTCATTTTACTAATCCTCACGGGTTGCACGATGAGGACCATTATTCCACAGCCTATGATTTGTATAAGATTGCTACCTATGCTCTGACCTTGCCTTTGTTTTCAGAAATATCTGATACCTCCACATATTATTGTGAGGGAGATGATTATCCTCTGGTTACTACAAACTATATGATTGACTTCAATCGCGGCGGTGATTACTACTATACTTATGCTAAAGGTATAAAAACAGGAGCAACCGAGCAAGCAGGCAGATGCATCATAACATCAGCTATAGCTGACGGTTATGCTTATATGTGTATTTGCCTTGGAGCTTCTTACGATACAGATTATAACGGTGCTATGCAGGATGCAAAACAGCTGCTGCGTTGGGCACTTCTTAATCTGGAGCTTTCAAGAATGCTGACCACTGATACGCCCGTGTGTGAGGCTGAGGTTAATTTTACTACCTCAAACAAAGCTATACTCCTGTATCCTGCTCAAACTGTAAACACAATACTTCCCAAGGATTATAATGCAGAGGATGTAAAGATTGTTCCCGATGTTGAGGATGCTATAGATGCTCCTATAAAAAAAGGTGATATCGTCGGTAAAGCTACGGTTTATTATCAGGATGAGGCTGTGCAGACGGTAGACCTTGTAGCCGGCGAGGATGTAAGCCGCAGTAACTTTGCCTATGCAATGTATATGTTCAAGGTTGTACTTACATCATGGTATTTTTGGGTAGCTTTTGCAGTGGCTTTGGTGCTTGTGATTGTATATATTTCTCTTGTTTCAAATGTGAAAAACAGTAAAAAGCAACGCAGAGTCAAAAAATACAGAAGAATGTAATAGTAATATAAAAGAACGCATCGAGATGATGCGTTCTTTTTTTACCCGTTGATTTCAAAATTCGGCATATACCAGCTTAGCGCCTGTTTCCAGTTCATACCGTTTTCGCATAGATATGATATACCGTAAATGCTTATTCCGCCGGCATATCGAGCCCCTCTTACATAGCTCTTTGAGAATACATCCCAAGGTGAAGCGACTCTGAGTATATATGGGTACTCGTCGTTAGTGGCTGTAAAGCCACCGTTTTGCTCTGTCAGAGGTATCGGAACAATATCTCCGTTTAGTGTTATTGAATAATCCTCTTCTTCGTACAGTGTATATAATTCTTCAAGGAAGCTGTCGCTGTAACGGCTTATATCAGCTTCAAAATCAGTATACCCTGTTCCTTTTAAGTAGATGTAATTGTTTTTGCATACCGCAAGGATAGCTTTTTTCGTTTCCTTATGTGCATTTTCGGTAATGTGCTCCATTACTTTGCATACAATTATTTCTATTTCTTTATCATTTAACGCTTCGTTATCTTTGTTTTCTGTTGTATCTGCAATTTCTGCTTCATCTGCAGTTGCGTTGGTTTTTATTGCTTTGATGCTGTTTTCGAAGCCTTTGATTCCCGATGAGAAGGGGATGACAGCAACAATAAACAAAAAACAAAGTCCCCATAAAAATATTTTTTTCACAGATATTCACCTTATAAATTCTTATTATGACAGCTTAATTACATCTAAAACGCCTTGACAACAGATAGGCTTTGGAATACAATATATGTGTGTTTATATGCCGTACTGGTAATATATATTGAGAGTTACGGCTGATTATTCAATTTATTCAATCGGCTTTAATTTTGCCGTGGGGAAGGAGTATGAAATGAAATCTGTTAAATCCTTGATTAAATGGATTCTGTTTGTGCCTGTGTGTGCTATGTCTGTGGCACTTGCTATTATAAGCGGTGCAAACGCTGACCTTGCACAAAACTACTTTGCAACAGATACAAACGGTATTGCTGAGATTATTGCGTTTAGTATTCTTGGTTTGTTCCTTGCTTGCTTTGTGTTATCCTTGTTTGATAAAACAACCTCACCCGTGCATCTTTTGCGAAAAAATTATTTTTGCGGAATATGTGCTTTTATTGGTGCATTTGCCTTTGCAGCCACAGCAGCTCTGGATATCACAACAATGATTCAGATTAATATCATTGATGTTATGTCAATGATAACCGCTGTGTTTACTGCTCTTGCAGGTATAGCACTGCTATTTGTTGGCTTAAGTCATTTTTCCGGTACCAACACTACTAAAGGAACATCAATTTTCTATCTTTTGCTTCCTTTGTGGTGTGGAGTTCACCTTATCGACCGCTTCTTAAAGCACACAGCAACACCTGTAGATGCTGCTGATACAATGGACCTGATTATGTTTGTGGCTTTGGCTATGTTCTTTATAAATGCCACCATGGTGCATGTGCTTATTCCCGGTAAGAATGCCGTTAAATCTGCTGTTACCTTTGGATTTCCTGCTGTTGTCAGCACATTAGTATATGGCATTTCTCAGATTTTCAGCATCATTTCTTCGGACAGCAATGCAATGATTGATTTTATTCCGGCTGTTGGTTATATCATAATCGGACTTTATACTTTGGGCTTTGTTACTGAGCTTTCATTTAAAGCTAAGACGGTTGAAGAGCAAATGATTGTAGAGGCTGTAAAAGACTCTGTTGATTCAGAAGATGCAGATGATATGCTTGAAGAAGCTGTTGTTGCTACCGTACTTACCGATGCGGAAGTTGAAGAGTATTCTGATGATACAGAGGAAGTACCTGTGGTTGAAGCTGATGCTGTTGAGGAGAATATATCAGATGTTGACGATGCTTTGGCTTTTGATGCTGAGCAGGAGAATATAGTAGAAAGTGAACCTGAGGTTGATGCATTCTATGAGGATGATGAGCAACCTGACATCCCTGTTAATCTTCCTGATACTGATGACATAGCATCACATGAAGACGATATTGCTGAACAGTTATATCGCGATGCACAGCAAATGGATACCATTCGTGAAACAGAAGATAATGTTCAAAATACTGCCGGGAGTGAAGGAGATATGATATTTGATGGTCAAGACAAGGTATCAACGCCTGTAAATATGAAGCAATCAGCATCCGAGTCACGTCCTAAGGGTCCCACAATCAGAGAAGCAGTTATGTACGACGATGAGGACTTTATTCTTACTGTTGAGAATCCGGAGGTAACTGACGAGGAGGCTTCTGAAAGAGTTGAGGATATCTCTTCTTTTATTCTTGAAAAAGAGGAGCCTGAGGCTTCCGTTAATGTTGAAAAAACATACGCTGACCGTCTTGATGAGATTGACCAGCTTATAATCAGTATTCAGGGCGGGGACTCTGTAGCTGGGGATTGATTTTGAGGGGCGGTTTTCCGCCCCTTTATCTATATTTATCAGGTGATATTATGAAGAAACTAAAGACATTATTGTTAATATTGTTTTCATTACTGTTGCTTATGATGAGCTGTCCTCTTACAGCTTTTTCGGCAACAGCCTTTGACATTGAGGATGGTGTTCTCATTTCATACAGCGGAAGTGAAAGGTCAGTTACTATCCCATCAGAGGTATACTATATCGCGGACTCTGCCTTCGAAGGTAATTCCTCGATTACATCTGTAAACCTTAACAATACTTCGGTTATAGGAAATAAGGCTTTTGCAAACTGCACATCGCTGAGCGTTGTTACAAGCACAGACAAGGTTTCCTCTTGCGGTGCCTATGCTTTTTATAACACACCCTTTCAAGATTCTTATTCTACCAAATCTCTTGTTCTTGGTAGCGTGCTTGTTAGCAGTAGTGAGTCCGGCGGTGTTGTAATTGATAGCTCTGTTGCTTCAATTGCTCCTTATGCTTTTGTATCAAACGAGAAGCTTACTTCTGTTTTTATAGGTGATTCGGTTTTCTCTATAGGTGAGGGGGCTTTTTATGGTTGCTCAGCTCTAAAAAGCGTTACAGTCAGCAAGTATGTTTCATATATTGGTGCGTTTGCTTTTGAGGACACGCCTTATTTGTCTTCCGTTGAAGATGAGTTTTTGGTGCTTGGTAATGGTATCCTTGTTGATGCAAGCACCTCCGAGTCAGAGGTTGTCATTCCTGAAAATGTAAGGCAAATTGCCTCCGGTGCGTTTTATAAGAATAAGAATATTGAGAGTATTGTTGTTACTGAGGGAGTAACTTCTATTGGAATGCGTGCCTTCTCTGAATGCACAGCTCTTAAAAATATTGATTTGGCTTCAAGTCTTGTTTCTATTGATAATGAAGCTTTCTCAGGCTGTGCTGCCTTGCAGAATGTTGTGATTCCGAAAGGAGTAAAGCTTATTGGAGATAGTGCATTTCTTGGTTGCACAAGTCTTCAAACAGCAGTTCTTCGTGGTAGTGCGGATGTGCCTGCAGGACTTTTTGCAGGTTGTTCATCTCTGGAAAGCGTAATGCTTTCAAATGGAATTACATCCATAGGTGAATACGCTTTCTATAATTGTTCATCTCTTTTTGAAATCTCGGTGCCTGCAACGGTGGAATCTATTACCACTTCTGCTTTTTCTAATGCTGGTGAGGCTTCTGTGTGGTGTAAGCTTAATTCCTATGCGAACAGCTTTTGCGAGGACAAGGATATTCCTTCTTATTCAATAGGCGATGCAAACCTTGATGGAGTTGTGAATGTTCGTGATGCAACAGAGGTTCAGAAGGCTACAGCGAGTCTTGTTTCAATGAGCTTCAGTGCAAATCTCAGAGGAGATGCTGATTTTAACGGAGAAATCAATGTACGTGATGCAACAACTATTCAGAAAATCGTTGCAGGAATTGAATGAATTTATCCTTGATTTTCTTTTGTAAAATTGCTTTTCGGTGATTGACTTTCGAAATAATTAGTGATATTATTAATTTTAATCTCATATTTGAACTTTGACGGGGATAACAACGTTTACACCTGCCTACAGAGAGCAGATACATTGGCTGGAATATCTGCGGCAAGGGTTTTCTGTTTACCACCCCTGAGTCCGTGCAGGAAATGGCACGGCGGTCAGCACCGTTATATGCAAAAGAGGGTACAATGTACCGAAGTTAGGTGGAACCACGTCGTATTTTATCGCCGTCCTGATATTCTCAAAGGAGAATGACAGGACGGCTTATTTTTTATGAAAGGATGTTTTCTATGATTAATGTAGAACTCAAAGGCGGAGTTGTTAAGGAGTATGAGCTTAACACTACTGCCGCAGACGTAGCAAAATCTCTGGGCGCAGGTCTTTACAAGGCTGTATGTGCCTGTAAAATTGACGGTGTCCTTTGTGACCTTAGGACACCCCTTACAACCGATTGCAAGCTGGAACTCCTCACGTTTGATGACGAGGAAGGCAAGCGTGCATTCTGGCACACATGCTCACACGTTCTTGCTCAGGCTGTAAAGCATCTTTATCCAAATGCTAAGCTTGGAATAGGTCCTGCTGTTGACAACGGCTTCTATTATGATTTTGATGTTGAAAAGCCCTTCACACAGGAGGATTTGGAAGCAATCAAGAAGGAAATGAAAGCTATCGTTAAGTCAGGTATTGAGCTTGAAAAATTTGAGTTGGAGCCTGCAGATGCAGAGAAGCTTCTCTCTGATATGGGCGAGGATTATAAGGTTGAGCTTGTACGTGAACACGCAGACAAGGGTGAAAAAATCAGCTTCTATAAGCAGGGTGACTTTACAGACCTGTGCGCAGGTCCTCACCTTATGAACGTATCTGTTCTCAAGGCTTTTGAGCTTACAGCATGCACTGGTGCATATTGGCGCGGTGATGCCTCAAAGGCTCAGATGTGCCGTGTTTACGGTACTGCTTTCCCCAAGGCTTCTCAGCTTGAAGAGTACCTTGAAATGATGGAGCAGGCAAAGCTTCGCGACCACAACAAGCTTGGCCGTGAGCTGGAGCTTTTCACTACTTCCGAGCTTATTGGTCAGGGTCTTCCCATTCTTCTTCCCAAGGGTGCCCGAATCATCCAGCTTCTCCAGCGTTTTGTTGAGGATGAGGAGCAGAGAAGAGGATGGCTTCTCACAAAAACTCCCTATATGGCAAAGTCTGACCTTTACAAGGTTTCAGGCCATTGGGACCATTATAAGGATGGTATGTTTATAATGGGTGATGAAGAGGTGGATAAGGAAGTTTTTGCACTTCGCCCTATGACTTGCCCCTTCCAGTATCAGGCATACCTCAACCGCGGCAGAAGCTACCGCGACCTTCCCTTAAGATATAACGAAACATCAACGCTCTTCCGTAACGAGGCAAGCGGTGAGATGCACGGTCTTATCCGTGTTCGTCAGTTCACAATTTCCGAAGGCCACCTTATGTGCACACCTGAGCAGCTTGAGGATGAGTTCAAGAGCTGTCTGGAGCTTGCTGTATATATGCTCAAAACTCTCGGCCTTTACGAGGATGTATCCTTCCGCTTCTCTCAGTGGGATCCCGCAGATACAGATAAGTATATCGGTACTGTTGAGCAGTGGGATGAAGCACAGGGCGTAATGGGCAAAATTCTTGACAACCTCGGTATTGATTTTAAGATTGGTATCGGTGAGGCTGCATTCTACGGTCCCAAGCTGGATATTCAGATTAAGAACGTTTACGGCAAAGAGGATACCCTTATCACAATTCAGGTTGACCAGCTTCTTGCTGAGAAGTTCGGTATGGTTTATGTTGATAAGGATGGCACAAAGAAGAATCCTTATATTATTCACCGTACATCCATTGGTTGCTATGAGCGTACTTTGGCTCTCCTTATCGAAAAATATGCAGGTGCTTTCCCAATGTGGCTTGCACCTACTCAGGTTAAGATTCTTCCTATTGCTGACAGACACCACGATTATGCTTATGAGGTTAAGAAGGCTCTGGAAGCAAAGGGTATGCGTGTAGAGGTAGACGACCGTTCCGAAAAGGTCGGCTATAAAATCCGTGAAGCACAGCTTGAAAAAGTACCCTATATGATTATTCTGGGTGATAAGGATATAGAGAACAACACAGTGTCTGTTCGTGCACGTAAAGCAGGTGACTTGGGTGCAATGACTCTTGAGGAGTATATTGCACGTGCAGTTGAAGAAATTGAAACAAAGGTAATCAACTGACAGGAGAGCTATGCCATACAACAGATATGATATAAAAAACAAGTATAATAATCGGGGCAGAAGATTCAACGAACGCACAAAGCTTAAAACTGTATTTTTGTTTATTTTGCCTCTTATCATAGCAGGTGTAATCCTACTTGGAATCTTTGTGGCTTACTGGGTTGAAGTGGGGCTGAATGCTGAACCCTATGATACGATAACTGCGGATGAAGTGGCGGTTGACTATGATGCAATACTTCTTGAAGTAGTCAATGAGCATAATCCTTTGGAAGAAGATTATGTCCCAAAGCTTACTCCTTTTGGTTCGGTCCGTATTTCTGAGCTTGCCTTTGATGATTTGGATAAGATGATTTCTGATGCATCATCAGATGGGGTGGAAATTAAAATTAAAGACGGCTATGTGTCTTATTCTGAACAGGCTGTTCTTTACGAGAAAACGCTGGATGAGATTAAGAAAAATAAGGATTATTCAAAAATCAAAGCAGAGGCAGAAACTAAGAAGATTTGTCCCGAGGCTGGCTGCAGTGAAAGCCAAACAGGTCTTCTTATTCGCTTTGCATCCGACGAGGATGGTGCTTTTGCAAATTCAGAGGCAGGAAAGTGGCTTTTAAAATACAGCGTAAATTACGGCTTTGTTCTCCGTTACCCCGAGGAAGAAGAAGCAGGCACAGGAATGTCTTACGCACCTGACCTTTACCGATATGTTGGCAAAGAGCATGCCCTCAATATGCGTCGATATGATATGATTCTTGAGGATTATTCCTATCATATTTCTTCACGATAATTATAAAGGCAATTAATTTATAAATATTTGCGAAGATTTATAAAAAACACTTGCATTTTAAGATGTTATGTAGTATAATTCATCTGTTACTACGGCATCAGCGAAAGAGGTGAAAAGAAATGCAGGAGAATATCCATCCTAACTATGAGCAGACTACTATTACCTGTGCTTGTGGCAATGTTATCGAGACTGGCTCTACAAAGCCCAACCAGCGTGTTGAAATTTGTTCAAAGTGCCATCCTTTCTTCACAGGAAAGCAGAAGCTCGTTGATACCGGCGGACGCGTAGATAGATTCAAGAAACGTTACGGCATCGAGTAATAGTCATTTGACTTCAAAGACGGTACTTCAATTCCGAAGTGCCGTCTGTTTTTATCTTTCTTACTTCCAATCTTTTTGAGTGAGGTGATACTGTGCCTGCTGATTATAAGACCATAAGCTCTGAGGCATCTCCCGAATTTGTCGAGAAACGCTCCCGCTTTATCGGATATATCAAGCCTGTCACAACAGAAAGGGATGCTTTGGATTTTATCAATTCAATCCGTCAGAAGCATTGGGACGCGACTCATAACGTATATGCCTATGTGCTGAGAGAGCAGAATACCTGTCGCTATAGCGATGATAATGAGCCACAGGGTACTGCCGGAATGCCTGTACTCGATGTAATACGCAAAAGCGGGCTTACCGATGTGTGCATTGTTGTAACCCGTTACTTCGGAGGTATCCTCTTAGGCGGTGGCGGTCTGGTCCGTGCTTATTCACACTCAGCTTCCCTTGCAGTTGAAGCAGCTGGCCAGATAATGATGCGAAGCTGTGCTGTGTGTACCCTTGAATGTACCTATAATCAATATGGCAAACTTTCCTCACTTTTGCCTGAAAATGGTGCTACTGTAGATAATGCGGATTTTTCCGATAAAGTTCTGCTTGCGTTTCATATACCAAAAGGTGAGCTTTCAAGACTTTCAAAGCTTATTACAGAAACCACCTGCGGCACAGTAGAAGTTGAGTCTGATACTGAGCAATACTACCCTGAAAAAATACAGATTTAATTACATAAACACTCAAAAATCACTGTTCTTACTTAAAATAATGAATTTTTCTGTTTTTATGGCAGGAAAATTCATTTTTTTTTCGTATATATATTCAAACACTTATTTGAAAGGAGGAGTAGATGTGGCTCTGCCAGACAGCTTCCTGCAGGAGCTTAAATCACGTTCTAGTATAACCGATATTGTGTCGTCTTATGTTAACCTGAAGCGCCGCGGCAGGAATCTTGTAGGACTTTGTCCTTTCCATTCTGAAAAAACTCCCTCCTTTAACCTGTATCCCGAAAACGGCTCTTTCTACTGCTTTGGTTGCGGAGCAGGCGGTGACGTTATCACCTTTATAATGAAGATTGAAAACCTTGATTACATAGAAGCAGTCAAGTTTTTGGCACAGCGTGCAGGGCTTGAAATGCCCGAAAATTCTTATAATGACGGTATGGCTAAGATGCGTACAAGAATTCTTGAAGCCAACCGTGAAGCGGCACGTTTTTATTACAGACAGCTTTATGAGCCTTTGGGCAGGCAAGGGCTTGAGTACTTTCACAACCGAGGACTTACTGACAAAACCATAAGGCATTTTGGATTGGGTTATTCGCCTAAAAGCCGATTTGCCCTATGCGATTATCTGAGAAAGCTTGGGTTTAGTGATAACGAAATTGTCAGTGCAAACCTTGCTTTCAAAAGCTCTGACGGCAGGCGAATAGTTGACCGCTTTGCAGACAGAGTAATGTTTCCTATTATAGATTTACGAGGCAATGTTATAGCTTTCGGCGGACGAATTCTCACAGACCAAAAGCCAAAATATCTCAACACCTCTGATACTTTGGCTTTTAAAAAGAGTTCAAACCTGTTTTCTCTCAATAATGCTAAGAATACAGGGGCAAGAACACTCATCCTTTGCGAGGGGTATATGGATGTTATCGCTCTTAATCAGGCTGGTTTCTGCAATACTGTGGCAACCTTGGGCACAGCTTTGACTGCTGAGCAAGCGTTGCTGATAAAGCGTTACGCTGATGAGGTAATCATCTGCTACGATGCTGATGAAGCAGGTCAAAAGGCGACATCCCGTGCTATCGAAATTCTCAGAAACGCAGGACTGACTATCCGAATTATCAATATCCCAGACGGTAAAGACCCTGATGAGTTTATTCGTAATCGGGGTGATAAGGGCCCTGCTGCTTTTAGGAATATTCTTGAAAACAGCGGCAATGATGTTGAATATCGTCTTTTTAAACTCAGAAGCCGTTATGATATATCACGACCGGATGCAAAAGCTCAGTATATGTCCGATGCATTAAAGATTATAGCATCTCTTGACAGCTCTGTTGAACAGGACATATATGTGTCAAAGCTGGCTTCCGAAATAGGCATCGAAAAAACTGCAATACTTGAAGATTTGCGAAAACTCATAAGGCGAAAATCCGGTGACGTTGCACGCAAGGAGTTTACTCAACTCTCTCAGGAACTCAGCGGTAAGAAGGATAAAATCAATACGGAAAAGGCCTCGAACACCCGTGCGGCAAAGGCAGAAGAAATGCTCATTGTTTATTTGGTGAATAATAATGATATGGCATCCTTTGCACGGCAGAAGCTTTCGCCCTTAGGCTTTGTCACGAAGTTTAATTCCGAGCTTTATTCTTATGTGCTTCAAAAGATTGATGAGGGTATATCGCCCTTATCAACCATAACCCGAGATTTTACAGCAGATGAAGCATCAAGGTTTTTCGGTATGCTATCCTCATATAATTCTCAGGCAGCTACCAGAGAAGCTATGCTTGAATATATAGAAACAATTATTGAGGAAAAAGAAAAGCTAACGCCCGAAAAACTCACCGATATGTCACCTGAGGATATTCAGGCGATGCTTATGCGTAAGAAAAACCGTAAAAACAGTAATAATTAATTAAACATATACAATGTATATCAGAAAGGAATTTTAAAATGGCAGGTACAATTCAGGATAAAAAATCAGTTGTAAAAGAGCTTACAGAGCTTGGAAAATCTAAAGGACAGCTTACCAATAAGGATATCCTTGATGCAATTGGCGAAATGGATTTTGACCCTGAACAGCTTGAAAAGCTCTATGACGGACTTGAGAGTCAGGGTATTGAAATTGTAGAAGATAACGATGACCTTCAGTTTGACGATATTGCTTTGGAGGTTGTGGCTTCTGTTGATGGTGACAGCCTTGAGTCTGACGGTGTTGAAACCATTGCAATCGACGACCCTGTTAAGGTTTATCTTAAGGAAATCGGTCGTGTTCCTCTGCTCACTTCTGAAGAGGAAATTGAGCTTGCAATCCGCATTAAAGACGGTGACGTTGCAGCAAAACAACGTCTTTCTGAGGCAAACCTTCGACTTGTTGTAAGTATTGCAAAGCGTTATCTGGGCAGGGGTATGCAGTTCCTCGATTTGATTCAAGAGGGTAACTTAGGTCTTATTAAAGCGGTTGAAAAATTTGATTACACTAAGGGCTTTAAGTTCTCTACTTATGCAACATGGTGGATCCGTCAGGCTATTACCAGAGCTATCGCTGACCAGGCACGTACAATCCGAATTCCTGTTCATATGGTTGAAACAATCAATAAGGTTAAAAAGGTTTCAAGTCAGCTTCTTCACCAGAACGGCCATGAGCCTACTGCTGACGAAATCGCCGCAGAGCTTGATATGTCCGTTGATAAGGTAAGAGAGATTATGCGCGTAGCTCAGGAGCCTGTATCCTTGGAAACTCCTATCGGTGAAGAAGAGGACAGCCATCTTGGCGACTTTATCCCCGATGATGACGCTCCTGCTCCTGCAGATGCTGCGTCACATACACTACTGCGTGAGCAGCTTATGGAGGTGCTCGATACACTCACACCCCGAGAGGAAAAGGTTCTCAGACTTCGTTTTGGTCTTGAAGACGGCAGAAGCCGTACTCTTGAAGAGGTTGGCAAGGAGTTTAACGTAACCCGTGAACGTATCCGCCAGATTGAGGCAAAGGCTCTTAGAAAGCTCCGCCATCCTTCCAGAAGCAAGAAGCTTAAAGACTTCTTAGACTGATAATATGTATTCTTACGAAGAATGTGGTCTGATGTTTGACGAGATTGCGGATTCCATGCCCTTTGAACTTTATCGTGAGCTTTCGGGCGGACTCAGGCTTGTGGAGAGAGCAAAGATTCATCCCAAGGCGGTTGCAAATGATTTGTATATTCTCGGTGAGTATCACCGCAGCAATATCGGTAAATATATAGTTTTTTATTACGGCAGTATTATCCGTGTGTACGGGCATCTGCCCAAAGACAGATTCTGCGAAATGTTAAGACGCATTCTGTCCCATGAGCTCAGGCATCACAACGAATACCTTGCAGGTTGTGATGACCTTAACCTCTATGACGATAAACGTATTAAGGATTATTTAATTCGCAAGGGTGTCAAATGATTTGAAGACTCTGTAAACGGAAATGGTGATTTATGTCGTATAAGATAGATTTCGGTGTGTGGGGGAGTGTGTTTGCTGTACCCACATCCGTAGTTGATAAAGGCTTGAAGCTTGCAAGTGAGGCTCAACTGAAGGTGCTCTTGTATATTTTAAGAAGCTCCGGTGTAACTCTTACAGACGAGTCTGTAGCTGAAGCTCTCAGCCTACACCCTGAGGATGTCAGGGATGCAATTACATATTGGTGTGATAAAGGTTTATTGCTCAGAACTACTGATGCTGTCACAATGGCAGAAAATGCTCAAGCAGGGGAGGGTGTAACTGCGGTTTCACCTGTGCAGAATGCTTCAACTGAATCACAGCATTCAGAAAAACCTCGCCCTGTTTCAAGGGTTACCAAGCCTGAGCCCGGTTACGTTGCAAAGCGTCTGCGTGCAGATAAAAACCTTGTACTTCTTATGGATGAGGCTCAGCGAATCTTGGGTAAGGTGCTTTCAAACTCTGATACAGCAACCCTTGTTATGCTCCACGATACCGATGGATTGCCTGTAGAGGTTATCCTGATGCTTATGGAGCACTCAGTGCAAATTGACAAGGGAAATATGCGCTATATCGAAAAAACAGGTATCAGTTGGGCAAGCGAAGGTATCACAACCATAAGTCTTGCCGAAGAGAAAATCAGACGTTATAGCGAGTCCTCTGAGGCATTTAACGTTGTTAGCGCGGTTTTTGGTATGCACCTTGGCGGAACTCCCACTAAAAAACAGCTTGAGTATGCTGATATCTGGGTTAATGAGTGGAAGTTCTCCGAAGCAATGCTCAGACTTGCCTATGAAAAATGTGTTGACACAAAGGGTGAGTTGAACCTTTCTTATATAAACGGCATTCTACGTCGTTGGTTTGAACAGGGACTTAGAAATCCTCAGGAGGTTTCTGCTACAGATGCTTCAAAATCAAAAACAAGTAAAAAGCAGAAGAGCTCTGAACAAACACCTTCCTACGATATTGACGAGTACGAAAAGAAAAGTATTTTCGATGATTAATGGTGACAGCCTATGACATACAGCAAAGAAATTTTTAATACTGCATTTCAGATAATGGACAGCAGACGACGCGAAGCAGAAGCCACAGCACAAAGGCACACAAACGAGATTTACGATAAAATTCCCGAAATCGAGAAAATCAGCCGTAAGCTTACTGCGTGCTCCCTTGGTGCAGCACGTGCAGTTTTAAAGGGAAGTAATGCCAAGGAAGAGCTGGAGCACCTTGCAGGCATCAGCTCAGATTTACAGAAGCGTCAGGCACAGCTCCTTTTGGAGGCAGGATATCCTGCCGATTATATGGAGCCTGTGTATACCTGTGCCCATTGCAATGACACTGCATACATAGAGCGTGAAGGCAAAACCCTTTACTGTGATTGCTTTATGAAGCTTCTTATTGAGTGCTCATGTGATGAAATCAATAAGCTTTCACCCCTTAGACTCTCAACCTTTGATACTTTCAGCCTTGATTACTACCCTTATGACACTAATACAGAGGGTGTTTCTCCCTACACAAGAATGAGCAGAATTTTTGATTATTGCAAGAATTATGCAAAAAACTTCACAGGGGAGGGCAGGTCCTTGTTTATGCAGGGTGCAACTGGTCTTGGCAAAACTCACCTTTCCCTTGCTATTGCAAATGAGGTGCTTAACAAGGGTTACTATGCTGTTTATGTTAGTGCACCCACAATCCTCTCACGTCTTGAAAATTCCCACTTTGAATACAACAGCAACGAAGAAGAGCATTTAATGCAGACACTCTCGGATTGCGATTTGCTTATTATTGATGACTTGGGTACGGAATTTCAGACTCCTTATTCAAAAACCGCAATCTATAATATTTTCAACAACCGCATCTTGAAACGCAAGCCTGTGATTATCAACACAAATCTTTCAATTCGAGAAATTCAGGACACATATTCACAGCGCTTTGTGTCCAGAATAATAGGAGAGTGTGACAGACTTGAATTTTTGGGCAAGGATATACGTGCCCAAAAGGCATAAAATCACACTCTTAAAGTAATAAGAAAATTTTTCAAAAAATTTCAAAAATAGTATTGACTTTTTTCGGGAATCGGATATAATAATATCTGTTGTTCCGATGCGGAATTGTGTAAGGGTAGCACAGCAGACTCTGACTCTGTATGTCTGGGTTCGAATCCTAGTTCCGCAGCCAATCAGCCCCGAAGCAATTCGGGGCTGAACTTATATTTCAGAATATTAAGTTTTGTTGATACATAATTATTCAACAATTAAATATCGAGGTGTAGCGCAGTTTGGTAGCGCGCTTCGTTCGGGACGAAGAAGTCGTGGGTTCGAATCCCGTCACCTCGACCATATAAGACCGATTATTTTTATACGAGAAGTATCTGAATGGTCGGTCTTATTTTTAATATTGAATTCTCGCCTAACTATGTTATAATTAGTTAGACAAACTTGAATTTGACAAGGAGGAATCGCAATGATAATCGATGTCAATGAACTATTTAATGAACTTGGACATCTGCCTCAGGTGGAAGCAATTGCATTGGGAGGTTCAAGAGCAACTGGACGAAATGATACCAAATCGGACTACGATGTGTATGTATATATAACAGACAGTATTGACGAAAACACACGAAGACGTATTCTGGAAAAATATTGTGGATATATGGAAATTGGCAATTCCTTTTGGGAGTTGGAAGATGATGTTACCTTAAAAGATAGCATTGATATGGACATTATATATAGAAATATGGAAGATTTTGAAAAAATGGTGTCCTCTGTAGTTATAGACTGTATACCATGGAATGGGTATACTACCTGTATGTGGCACAATCTAATAACCTCCCAAATCGTGCTTGATAAGAATGGCAAGCTGAATATGTTACAGGAAAAATATCGCATTCCATATCCAAAGAAGTTAAAAAAGAATATTATTGCTAATAATTTAAAGCTTCTTAGCGGTATGTTGCCATCATTTGATATGCAGATACAAAAGGCAGAGAATAGAGGTGACCTTGTAAGTGTCAATCATAGGGTTACTGAATTCCTCGCAAGTTATTTTGACATTATTTTTGCTCTGAACGAGATGACACACCCTGGTGAGAAAAGAATGCAAACCATTTGTTCGAAAGAATGCAATATCTTGCCAAATAATTTTGATGCAAATCTTTACAGATTATTTGATGGAATGTTCAGAAAAAATATATCTGGTGTTATTAACGATATGGTTGATGAAATAAAAAAGATAACGCAGATGTAGTCAAATTCCAAATTGTCTAACTCCTTTTACGAGGATTGCATTTTTCTCACCGAGGGTTGCAGCTCCAATGCAACCCTAATGCAACCATACGAAACCGTATCATTATTATCAACTATTACCATAAAAAGCCGTCGTATTTACGACGGCTTTTTGTTAACTTCCACTTTACAATTTATCACTTTCTGTCGTATAATATAGTTGTATATAACAAAGGAGTGGTTTTTGTGAAGAGGTTCAGATTATTAAGCCTTTTGCTTTCTATGATTTTACTTTTTTCTTTTGCAGGATGCACAGGTTCAAAGGACGTCAGCCTTTTTGAGGTGCTAAATTCCATCAACTTTAAGTTCGAAATCTCTGAGGATGAAATGATGCGTCTTGAAACTGCAGATGATTTGGAGCTATATTATAATATCGCTCCTGCTGATGTAAAGCAGTTTGCCGCAGAAACCACAGTTAATTCCGCTACAGATATCACCGAGATTATTTTGGTTGAGGCTGTGAATAAGGAGGCGGCTCAGCGTGTGTACGATGCCCTGCAAATCCGCTATAACTCTCAGCGTGATTTGTGTGCAAGCTATTCTGCCGAGCTTCTTGCTATTGTTAATGAGTGCTCTGTAGCTCAGAATGGCAATTTCGTAACCCTCATTATGAGCTCAGATTTTGATGCTATAACAGAGTGGTATATTTCTTATTTCGAATAATATGTTGTTGTTAACTAAGCCGTAGCCTGTCTGCAAAATTTAGCGGATATGGTTGCGGCTTTTTTATATTTATGGTACAATAGTTCTCAGATTTTTATTAAAGGAAAATGGATTATGGATATTGAAAGTATAAAGCAGAATTATTCAAGAATGAACGATATGCAGCAGCAGGCTGTGTTTTGTACTGAGGGGCCGTTGCTTATTCTTGCAGGTGCAGGTTCAGGTAAAACCACAGTGCTTGTAAACCGCATTGCATACATCCTTCAGTGTGGCCTTTGCAAGCCTTGGCAGATATTGGCTATTACTTTTACCAATAAAGCCGCAAGGGAGCTCAAAGACAGGATATGCATAACCGTTCCCGATGGCGGTCAGGATATATGGGCGGCAACCTTCCACTCTGTATGCTCACGAATTCTCCGCAGGTTTGGCGACAGAATCGGATACGATGCTCATTTTACTATTTACGATACTGACGATCAGCGCAAGGTTATGAAGGATATCCTCAAGGGTATGAATGTTGATGAGAAAATTCTCGGCCACAGACAGGTGCTCTCTGCAATCTCCAGAGCTAAGGATGAAATGAAAACTCCCGATGATTTGGAGCAAGAGGCAAAAGACAGCTTTGACAGCAGAAAGATTACCATTGCCCGAGCATACAAGAAGTATCAAGAACAGTTGAAATCCTCCAATGCGATGGATTTTGACGATATGCTCCTCAATACTGTTCGCTTGTTTGAAACCTGCCCCGATGTGCTCGAGATGTATCAGAATCAGTTCAGATACATAATGGTTGATGAGTATCAGGATACAAACAAGGTCCAGTACCGTTTTGTAAGTATGCTTGCGGCAAAAAGCCGTAACCTCTGCGTTGTGGGTGATGATGACCAGAGCATCTATCGCTTTCGCGGTGCTACAATCGAAAACATCCTTTCTTTTGAAAACACATTCACAGGAGCAAAAGTTATCCGCCTTGAACAGAACTACCGAAGCACCAAGACTATCCTTGCGGCGGCAAATGATGTTATTGTGAATAACAAACAGCGTAAGGGCAAAACTCTTTGGACTCAGAACGAAGACGGTGCAAAGATTACTCTCCATACAGCCTCTGATGAACGTGACGAGGGTATGTTCATTGCAAAAACTGTCCTTGAATATGTAGCAAGCGGCGGTTCCTTTGCTGATGTTGCTGTGCTTTACAGGATGAATGCCCAGTCAAATGCTATAGAAAACGCCCTTACTCGTTCAGGAATACCTCATCGTATTATCGGCGGACACCGTTTCCTCGACCGTGAAGAAGTCAAAGATATGCTGGCATACCTGCAGGTAATCAGCAATCCTCGTGACGATGTTCGTCTTACACGTATTATCAACAAGCCCCGCCGTGCTATTGGCGATTCAACTGTTCAGAAAGTTGCAAGTATTGCTTCAATGCTGGGTGAGAGTATGTTTGACGTAATAAAACGTGCTCAGGATTACCCCGATTTAACCCGTGCCGCATCAAAACTTACAGCCTTTGCAGATATGCTTGAGGGTTTTATTGATGCCTCGCTTTCAGATACTTACACAGTTGCAGAGCTATATGATATGGTTTTGGAACACACAGACTACAAATCTTACCTGAAAGCTGAAAAAGAAAATGGCGATGAGAGAATTGAAAACGTAGACGAGCTTATGTCAAATATAATCAATTTTCAGGAGGATTACGGCGACGAGGCTACTCTCTCCGCCTTCCTTGAGGAAATCGCCTTGCAGACCGACATTGACAATATGGAGTCGGGTGCGGATTGCGTGACAATGATGACTCTTCACAGCTCAAAGGGACTGGAATTCCCATTGGTGTTCATTGCAGGAATGGAGGAGGGGATGTTCCCCTCAATCCAATCTGTATATGAGCCTGATGCATTAAACGAAGAACACAGGCTTGCTTATGTCGGTATCACCCGTGCAAAGAAAAAGCTCTATCTTATTCATGCCCAGAGCCGTATGCTTTTCGGTTCAACCCAGCACAATAACGTATCACGTTTTTGCGAGGAAATATCTGACGAGCATCTTGAAAAAACAGGTAATAAAAAGCCACAGGGTGTGACTGCTGTAGGTGTGTCAACTCAGAGTGCTAAACGCTTTGACCCATTTGCAACAAATAAAGCTCGTACAGCACCTGCAAGCAATACCTTCACCGCAAGCTTTTCGGCAGGCGACAGAGTTATGCACAAGGTTTTTGGTGTCGGTATGATTATCAGCGCTCAGCGTATGGGCAGCGACACTATGCTTGAGGTATCCTTTGATAAGGTGGGTACCAAAACTCTGATGGCTAACTTCTGCAAAATGGAAAAAATCTGATAATTTTATGGAGCACAGAGAAATCTGTGCTTCTTTTTTCACACTTTGCTTAATTCTGCATAAAATACCAATAAGCCATAGTACCGAGCATCCTGTGAGTATGGAGAGTCGGTGCTTGCAATCTATAGTTGGAGGTAGTTTTATGGCAGAAAATATTAACGAAATGCATGACAATTCTTGTCAGGCAAATACCGACTCAGGCTGTACCCAGTCCGTATGCATTGATGCATTACGAGTTTACGACAGTTGCTCGGATAAGGATTGTCTGACAGACCTCAGGGTGTATTTTACAGATCAAAACCAAGGTATAATCGACTCTGCGGTAAGCGTACGTATCAAAGATGCGGAAGTTATTTCTGTTCTCACTGATTTGGAGCCTGTGCCTTTTCACAAAGGCTTCTATTCTGTGGATATGACCTTTTTCTATGACATAAGCCTTGATGTTTTTTCTTCACCGGGTACCGCTCCCACTCAGGTGGATGGCCTTTCTATTTTTAATAAAAAGGTAATCCTTTATGGCAGTGAGGGAAGTGTCAAGGTATTTACGGGCAACTGTTCACCGGATGAAATTGAGGTTCAGAATTCTCAGTGCGGTAACCTTCCTGTTGTATCTGTTCAGGTGGCAAAGCCTATTGCGCTCTCTGCAAAGGTTTGTGACCCAACTCATCACGTTGGTCCTCCCTGCAGAATTCCTTCAAAAATTTGCTGTTGCTTTGGCGGAGATTTTGTAACCTCAAGCAGCAGAAATGTTTTTGTAAGCCTTGGTATGTTCTCTATTGTTCAGATTGAACGTAACGTACAGATTCTCGTGCCTTCCTATGATTTCTGCATTCCCGAGAAAGAATGTACCAATTCATCTGATAACCCCTGTGAGGTGTTCTCGCGTCTTGAGTTCCCCACAAACGAATTCTTTCCCCCTAATGTGGGTGAGCTGAACGGGGACTCTTCTGCATCCTGTTCCTGCAGAAAAAACCACAACTATTGCGACTGAAGCATTAATCACTTTGAGGATAGGTGAGAGCCTATCCTCTTTTTCTTTTGTAAAATAACAAAATATGATTGTATTCGTGGTGTTCAGGTGGTATAATTACCCGTGTTGTTTCCAATAATTTACATATTGTTAAAACTTTTCTTGCAGATTATTTATGACAAAGAAAAAGTTTTATTTTATAATTGATTTATATCATTGCAGGAGGTATGTGTATGCTTCAGGTTAAAGAAGTCAGCAAGCGCTATATCACAGGCAGTCTTACACAGACAGCTTTGGATAAGGTTTCCCTTAACCTTCGTGATAACGAGTTTGTGGCAATCCTCGGTCCCTCTGGCTCAGGTAAAACCACTTTGCTTAATATTATCGGTGGACTCGACCGTTACGACAGCGGCGACCTTATAATTAACGGGATTTCAACAAAGAAGTATAAAGACAGGGACTGGGATTCGTACAGGAACCACACCATCGGCTTTGTATTTCAGAGTTATAATCTGATTGAGCACCAGTCAATTCTTAGTAATGTTGAGCTTGCACTCACCATTTCAGGTATAAAGCGTTCGGCTCGACGCGAAAAGGCACGCAAGGCTTTGCAAATGGTTGGGCTCGGTGACCAGCTTCATAAGCGACCAAATCAGCTTTCGGGCGGACAAATGCAGAGAGTTGCCATTGCCCGTGCCCTTGTTAATGACCCCGATATTCTTCTTGCAGACGAGCCTACAGGTGCTCTTGATACAGAAACCAGCTTACAGGTTATGGAGCTACTTAAGGAGGTTGCAAGGGATCGCCTTGTTGTAATGGTAACCCATAATCCTGAGCTTGCACAGGATTATGCCACAAGAATTGTCAATATCCGTGACGGTAAGATAGTAGGGGATACAAATCCTCTTGAAGTAGACGAAAAAAATCTTGAGGCGCCTAAACACAGGAATATGGGTAAATCCTCTATGTCTTTGTTTACGTCGCTGAGCCTGAGTTTCAATAATCTTCTCACAAAGAAAGCAAGAACCCTGCTTACTTCCTTTGCAGGCTCAATAGGTATCATTGGTATCGCACTCATTCTTTCTCTTTCCACAGGTGTTAACAATTACATTGTCGATATTCAGAAGAGCACAATGGCATCATATCCAATTTTACTTGAAGCACAGACTATGGATCTTTCAAGCTTTATGGATATGAGTGTAAGTGCAGCATCAATAGATGAGCTTTCTCATGACAGAAACGCTGTTTATTCAGATGGCACAGCTATTGAGCTTGAGTCAACTCTTAACACAAGCTTTACTGAGAATAATCTGACGGATTTTAAGAAGTATCTTGATAATAAGGATAGTAAAATCCATAACTATATCGGCGAAAACGGCATAGTTTATTCATACAATCCGTCCTTCAATGCTTATACCTATGACCCTGACGGTGTACTTGTAAACACAGACGGAAGCACTCTATATACATCCAAGGCTAATGAGATGATGAACACGGAAGCTCAGATGTATGAAAATATGGGCTTTTCTTCGGATAACTCAATGATGTCTATGTTTGGCAACAATAATTTTGACGAGCTTTTACCCGGTCAGGGTGATGAACTTATAAGTAATATCGTTTATGATAATTATGAGATTATCTACGGTGACTGGCCCACAGATTACAATCAGGTGCTTCTTGTTATGAACGAGAAAAACGAGATTCCTGCAACAAGTCTTTATCAGCTTGGTGTTTTACCCTCTGCTGATTACGAAGAAATTATGAAGAAGGTAGACGAGGGCGAAGAGGTAAAGCTAAAGACAGAAATAATATCATACGATGATTTCTGTGACAAAACCTATAAGCTTATACCTGCTTGTGATTTCTATGCTGAGAACGAAAAAGGTAATTTTGATTATATAGCAGATGATAGCGAAAAGCTTGAAGAACTTGTGAACGAAGCATTAGCTCTTGAAATCTGCGGTATCATCAGACCTCTTGAGGATGCAGAAAACTTGATAATTTCAGGTAATCTTGCATACACAAGAGCACTCACGGATTACCTTATAGAATACACAGACCAAAGCCCTGTTGTTGTAGCGCAAAAAGATAGTGAAGATGTTAACGTTCTCAACGGACTGACCTTTGCACCCGACAGCGACGAACAGCGTATAGCTGATGCTAAGGTTTTCCTTGACAACCTTGGAGTTTCAGATAAAGCAAAAATCTGTCGTGATATGCTCTCTATGATGTATGCTCAAAACCCTGCCGCCGCAACACAGATGATGGCTATGGGTGAAGCTGAGCTTGCAGCAATGATGGACAGTTACCTTGCGAATCCTGAGGATGACGTTCTTCTTTCAATATATGATAACTACATCTCCACAGGTGACTATGATGACAATATGACTGCATTTGGAGTTGTAAGCCTTGATGCACCAACATCAATAGCTCTGTATTGTGACAGCTTTGAGGATAAAGACAGTATTTCTGCTTGTATCGAGGAGTATAATCAAACTGCTTTAGAGGAAAACAAAATCACATATACAGACTATGTGGGACTTTTACTTTCGTCTGTCACCACAATTGTTAATGTTATATCCTATGTACTCATTGCCTTTGTGGGTGTATCTTTGGTTGTTTCTTCAATTATGATTGGTATTATTACCTATATTTCAGTTTTGGAGCGAACAAAGGAAATCGGAATACTTCGTGCAATCGGTGCTTCAAAGAGAAATGTTTCACAGGTATTCCTTTCAGAGGCTTTTATAATCGGTCTTTGTTCAGGTCTTATCGGTATCGGAATTACCTTGCTTCTGCTCATTCCTGCCAACGCCATTATTCACGCGATTGCAGGAACAGCTATGGTGAGTGCTTCATTACCTCTCGGTGGGGCAATCATTCTTGTGTTGCTCAGCGTATGTCTTACAGTTGTAGCAGGACTTTTCCCCTCTGGTAAAGCTGCACGAAAAGACCCCGTCACAGCATTGCGCACAGAATAATAAATGAAAAAACGCAGGAACACTTCAAAATGTTCCTGCGTTTTAAATTTTAAGCTTATGTTTAGTTGAGGAGTGTAACAGGCTTCTCACCGTATGTATCGTTGAGAGCTTTTCTCATAATCAGGGCAATGTCTGTGTTCTCTATTTTGTATTCTGTAAAGAGGTTTCCGGCCTGAGCGCCTGCGGCAAAGAGCTTAACGTCGGCACTTGTGTGTTCGCCCTCTGAAGTGAAGCAATCGTTGTTGACATCCTCAGGCAAACCGCTTTCGGGAACTATTACACCGCCTGTTTCGTGGTCAGCGGTTACAAGCACCAGTGTGCCGGGATGCTCCTCTGCCCATCTGAGAGTGTAGTCGATGCACTTGTCAAAAGCCTGCATTTCAATCATTGTGGAGTCCATATCCTCTTGCGCTTCAAAAATATCTATGTGGCTTGCTTCAACCATAAGGAAGAAGCCCTCGTCACCTTCAAGAAGCTCTAAAGCTTTTTGCGTCATTGTTGTGAGCGAAGGGTTTACGTTTGAGGTCATATCAAAGTACGCAAAAGCACCAATAGCCTTTTTGCCTTTTTCAAGTGTACTCAGCTCTTCGGCTCTTTCTATGTATGAGTAATCTCCACTTTTAATTCTGGCCTGCATTTTTTCGGTGTCTGTATATTCACGGCCACCGCCGAACATTACATCAACCTCAGCTTTAATCATTTGCTTTGTGATGTTGTTGAACAGGTCACGGTAGTTTACGTGAGCTACCATTCCTGCAGGAGTAGCATGGGGAATGATATGTGTTGCTACAAGACCGGCTTTCATATCTCTTGCTTTTGCAAATTCAATAATAGTTTCTACAGGTGTTTCTTCAGCATCCATACCTATATATTTGTTCAAGGTTTTAACTCCGCAGCTGATTGCAGTTGAAGCAGCTGCACTGTCGGTAGTGCCTGAAAGGGAGTCTGTGCCTACATAACAGCTGTATGGCATATAGCTTGTAGCATAGGGAGAACCCTTAACTATCTCGGCGTTCTTTATAATATTTTCGCCCATTCCGTCACCAATCATAAGAATGATGTTTTTAACAGGTACATCTTCATCAAGCTTGTATTCTTTGCACTGTACCCACTCCAGAACATCGCTCTGAGCTTCTGTAGAAGCTTCCACATATTCCGCTGAGGGAGCTGTGCTGTCTGTTGTAGGTTCTGTGCTTTCTGTGTTGCCTGTGCAGGCAAAAAGGGATATGCAAAGTAAAATTGCGAGCACTAAGGATAATATTTTCTTGTTCATAGGTACCTCCGTATTTACCATGGTTTTATTTTATTTCCTTTTACAAGGAAAGGTTTTTCTGAAATTTCAGCCAAGGGAGTGTCGCTTCTGCTGTCAGAGTAAAACTCCTGCACAGAAGTGTCACCAAAGACCTCTCTGTATCTTCTGACTTTTTCTGTTCCGTGGCAGTTTATTCCATCGTATTTGCCGGTTTTTATGTCTACTTTAGAGCATAGCAGATGTTTTATTCCAAGCTCCTTGCAAATCGGCTCTAAAACAAACAGGGGAGATGCCGATATAATCACATCATCCTCTTTCTGGTTTTCAAGGTAAAATCTTTTGATTTTCTTTTTGTTTTTTACCCAAAAATCAGCAATATCCTTTTCGTAATCAATGTACTTTACAAATTGAAAGATTTTTTCCTTAAACTGAGTTTTAGTACATTTTTTCAGAACATAATGCTTTAGAAACCAAGCACCTATTGAGGGGATAAGTTTAAGAATCACAGGGTGTCTTTTCGTGCAAAAGAGAAAAAAATCTGCCGTGCTGTCGTTTTTGTAGATTGTTTTATCAAAGTCGTAAACGTTCATAGCCTTCTCCTAGGTTATTCTTTTTCAATTATACCTTTTGATGCATATTATTTCAATAACTAAAAAAATAAAATTTACACCTTGTTAATCTATCAATTTCTTTTATGATGTATTATAATGATATAAAACAGAAAGGAGGGTGCCTGTGTTTGGCTATGTTTGCATTAATAAATCGGAGTTGAAAATTAAGGATTATGAGGCGTATAAAGGAGTATATTGCTCCCTCTGCAAACAGCTCGGCAAGGAATATTCTTTTCTTACGAGGTTCTTGCTTAACTACGATTGTACCTTCTTTTCTCTTTTTATTCTTGCGAATTCCGATGAGTGTGCAGTGTTCAAAAAAGGTCGTTGCAGGTTTAATCCCTTCAAGTCCTGCAATTATTGTACGAGTGGGGAAGGCGCACTTTCAAAAGGTGCAGCATTAATAGTGCTTATGTCTTACTATAAATTACTTGATAATATACGTGACGGAAGCTTTTTCGAAAAAATCGGTTGCGTTTTAATAAAACCCTTGTTTTCCTCTTGGATGAAGAAAGCACGCAAGAGGTATCCGATATATGCCGATGCCTGCAAAAATATGTACGAATCACAAATTAAAGCAGAAAAAGAAAATGCTTGTGTTGATGAGGCAGCAGAGCCAACGGCAAATCTGCTTAAAACACTCTTTTCACTTGAAAGCTATAGCGACAAAATTCGTCCTGCCTATGAGCAGTTTGGTTATCACTTGGGAAAGTGGATTTACCTTATGGATGCTGCTTGTGATATCGACAGCGACATAAAGCACAAGTCCTTTAATCCCATATATAATAGGCTAAAAAAAACACAGGCTGAGTCTGCTGAGTTTGCAGATAACTTATTATCACAGTCATTTTATCTATTGTCTTCAGCTTACAGGCTTATTGACAAAAAACGTTTTGAGGATATACTTGATAATATAGTTTTACTCGGTCTTACCAAAAAGCAGAAGGAATCTCTGTTTTCGGAAAGGAAAATGTAAATGAACAAAAACCCCTATGCTGTGCTCGGTGTTGCTGAAAACGCCACCGATGAACAAATTAAAAGTGCATACAGGGAGCTTGCAAAGAAATACCATCCTGATAATTATCAGGATAGTCCTCTTCGTGACCTCGCCACAGAGAAAATGAAGGAAATCAACGAAGCCTACGATGAGGTTCAGAAAATGCGTAAAGAAGGCAGAAGCTATTCCTCATCAGCGAACAGCTATAGTTACAACACAAACACTTATAATAATTCATACACTCATACCAACTACCCAGATGTGAGAAATTTAATCAGAAGCGGCAGACTTGATGATGCTCAGACCATTTTGAGCGGTGTTCCTGCCGCAAATCGAGATGCTGAATGGTACTTTCTGCAGGGTATGATAAATTACAACAAGGGCTGGACCGATCAGGCTTACAGTTATTTCAAGACAGCCTGCGATATGGACCCTTCAAACACAGAATTCAGACAGACCTTCAACAGAATTAATCAGCAGAGAACCTATACAACTCCCGAATACAACCGTTCACGGAGCACCGGATGCGGTTGCTCGAGCTGTGATATATGTACAGCTTTATGTTGTGCTGATGCTTGTTGTGAGTGTATGGGCTCAGATTTGTGCAGGTGTTGCTGATACTATGAAAAGCAATTTAAAGAAATCTTATCGCCTTGCCTTGTGTGCTGTTGTTTCAGCTCTTTCTTTGGTGATGCTTTTGCTTACAGGGCTTATCCCTGTGGGCACGTATGCTTTTCCTTGTATTGCCGGTGCCTTGCTTGCAGTTGTGGTTATTGAAGCCGGCTATGCAAGTGCGATGCTTGTATATGTGGTGGTTTCTGTATTATCATTTGTTCTGGTTGCAGACAAAGAAGCGGCACTTTATTACACAGCATTCCTAGGCTTTTATCCTGTGTTTAAAGGTGTTATTGAGCGAATTAATATCAGGGTGATACAGTACATACTGAAATTTCTTGCATTTAATCTTTGTATGATTGGTGCATTCTATGTAAGCATCTATGTTCTTTCTGTTCCGAAGGAAAGTTTTGAGCTTTTCTCTGTATATCTTCCTTGGGTGTTTCTCCTTATAGGAAATATCATATTTCTTTTTTATGACTTCTGTCTTACAAGAATAATTACAGAATATGTAAATAAATGGAGAAATAAGCTGAAATTCAAATAAAATTCACAGAAAAAATCAAATATTAAATTGAACACGCCGAGCATATATGTTACAATATATGTATAGCGTGTTTTATTTTGTCTTTTTTCGGAGGTGACTGCTGTGAAACGTTTCAGCAGAAGATTATTATCATATATACTATTAGTATCTATGCTTGCAGGTATGGCGATTGCAGGCGGTGTTTCAGTTTCTGCTTTATCTGCTCAGGTTGTTACAACCGATGCGGTCAGACTTCGTTCTTCCGCAGGCTTTTATGATAATATCATAACTGTTCTTGATGTGGAGGAATCTCTCACTCTGCTTGAAGACAGCGACAACGGATGGGCTTATGTAGCACGCGAGGATGGAACTAAGGGTTATTGCTCCATTGATTATCTTAATGTGCCTGATGGGTCCTCTGTTGAAATCACAGGAGCTACAACCGATGATGTTAACTTTCGCAAAGGTCCCTCTACTGACTATACGTCTATGGGCATCCTTGACACAGGCACAGAGTTTGTAGTTGTTGATAACAGTGATGAGGATTGGGTTAAAGTCAACATAGACTCTGAAACAGGATATATTTATCGATACTATACAGAGCTTTATATTACTGTCAACCTGAGTAACGAGTCTGCTCAGCTACCGGATACACCAAATTGGTTTGAATCCTCTGATTTATCGGAGCTTCTTGGAGAAGCTGTAACAGAGAATAAGGCTCCTCTTGTTACTGAAATTGCTCTTGCTGATGATAACATCACCATCGAAAGAGGCAGTAAGTATGCCCTTGCGGTGCATATTACAGGGGGAGAATCTGTTCAGAACGCTGTTGAGTTTACCTCATCAGATAAAAGTATCGCAACTGTTACTCAAAGCGGTGTTGTCAAGGCACTAGCAGTTGGCTCTGCAACAATTACTGCAAAGCTTGCGGGTACTGATAAAACCGCCTTGTGCGAGGTTGAGGTAACCGAATCCTACACCGAGCCGGAGGAGGATACTATTTCTATCTCTGATACGGAGATAACAGTCAGCAAAGGTAATCATTATCAATTAACCTCAAATATCCCTGTTAAGTGGCAAAGCTCCGATACAGATGTAGCTACTGTCAGCAACGGCTTTGTTACTGCAAAGTCAACAGGTTCTGCAGTTATCACAGCGTATACAGATACACAGAGTATAAATTGTATTGTTACTGTTAAAGGTGCACCGTCGGGTATTTCTGTTTACAGAAATTCTGTCAGCATTACAGCAGGCAAAACCTACTATAATGGTGCAACCTCTAACTATGTTGTTAATTGGTCTAGCTCAGACACCTCAGTCGCAAAGGTTCAGAATGGTTTTATTACCGCTGTGTCTGAAGGTATGGCTATAATCACCGCCAAAAATTCCGAGGGTGTCAGGACTTGCCTTGTTAATGTAAAGCCAGCGGAGCCTGTGCGTTTTGCTTATAGTGTTCCTAATACTGCGGCAAAGAACGAGAAAGTTACTCTTTATGCAGTCACCGACCAAAACCGAACTGCGGTTAAATTTGAGGTTAACGTTTCAGGTAGCACCAAAACCGTTGAAGCAACATCTAAGGTTGCAGACGGCAACACCTTTATCTGGTCAGGTACAACCACCATTTCTTCAAGCGGTACACATAAGGTTGTGGCTTATTCAAAGCTGGATGGGGATTGGCAGACCTGTTCTTCTGGCGATGCAAAGACTACCGTTTTTGTCAGAGAAACTCAGGACCTCACAGCAGAAACCTTAGAAAAACGCCGTCCCACAGACGACCTTGTGTCACTAATAGCTGACTTTGAGGGTTACAGCTCAAGCGTATATTTTGATTCAGTTGCCAGCGGAGTTGCAACTCTTGGCTACGGTAAGGTTGTGTATTTAGGCGACAGCTTCTATAATGATATGACAAAGAAGGAAGCTTATGCTTATCTTGTTCAAACTGTAAACGAAGGTGGTTTTGCATCTTCGGTTAATAATTATCTTGACGATTATGATATTAAGCGTAATCAGCACCAGTATGATGCTCTTGTTTCCTTTGTTTATAACTTAGGTTCCAACATCCTTGCTGGCGATAGCGATTTCAAAAAGATTTTCCTTGATACAAATATTAAGGCAGAAGGTTCAGTTTCGGATAAGGATGCCTATGTTAACGGCTCTGACGTGAATTTACGAAAAGGTCCCAGTACCTCAGATGCAGTTGTGGATATGCTGGCTTACGGAACCGCTTTAATTCTTGTTGAAACTGAGGAAAAAGACGGTTGGTATCACGTTAAGCTTAAAGACGGCACAGAAGGATATATCTATGCCACCTATGTTACCAAGGGCAGACTCAGCACAAGTGATGATTATTCCCTTGGCAGGGTAGATAAAGCGAAGTTCACAAAGCTTCTTCTTCAATACCATCACGCAGGATCTTCTTGTGTTTGGGGACTTCTTAACCGCCGTGTTGACGAGCTTGATGTGTTCTATTACGGTGAATATACACGTAATGGCTCAAGCAATGTATATGGCTATAAATTCACTTGTGCGGTTAATTCATCAACAAAACTATAATTTGCTTATATTTGGAGGGTAATATGAAAATCGGATTTATCGGTGCAGGCAATATGGCTACTGCAATCATCGGCGGACTTCTTCGAAGCGGTACAGAAGCTCAGAATATCCATGTTTTTGATATGGATGAAGAAAAGCTTTCTGTCTTTGCACAAAAAGGACTTGTGGCAGAGGCTAACAGCTCTGATTTAACAAAAAACTGTGATGTCATTGTTCTTGCTGTAAAGCCTCAGAATTATAGGGAAGTGCTTTCAGAGATTGCATCTTCCGCTGATGAAAGTAAGACTTTTGTGTCCATTGCAGCTGGTATTACCGTTGATTTTGTTCGCAATGTTCTTGGAATTAATTGTCCTGTGGTACGCGTAATGCCTAATACACCTTTGCTTGTTGGCAAGGGTGCTACCGCTATTTGTTTTTCAGAGAATGTGAACTTGCAAGCAAAAGCGCTTACATCCTCTATGTTTTCTCAAAGCGGTGCATTAGAGGAGTTTTCTGAGGACAAGATGGATGCAATCATCGCTGTCAACGGCTCTTCGCCTGCATATTTCTATCTTTTTGCAAAGGCGATGGCAGATTATGCCGAGAGTGTAGGCATTGACCGCGACAAGGCAATGAGTCTTATTTGTGCGGCTATGGAGGGAAGCGCTGAAATGCTTCGTTCTTCAGGAGATGACCCTGATACTTTAATAAAAAAAGTAAGCTCCAAGGGTGGCACTACCATTGAAGCTTTGAATAAGTTTTATTCACACGGTCTTGAGGAGGCTGTAAAGGATGCAATGTCAGCCTGTACAAAGCGTGCGGCTGAGCTTTGCGCTGAAGCATAATTTTTGTTTTAATCTCATAAGCTTTATTGAATACGGACAACCGTAATATGGAGGAGCTTATGAGAGGAATTGTATTTACACTACCAAGAAGAACAAAAAAACGTAATGCAATTGTTACGCGTAACTACACAGAGGTATCTGCACTTTTTAAGCGCTACGGAACCACAATCTTCTATACCTTTGTGTATGCTTGTGGCTTGCTTATGGGCTCCTTGTATGCCAGAAGTGCAGACAAAGAGCTTCTTGAAAGCTTGAACTTTTTGTTTACCACTAACCTTAGTGCAAGGATTGACCAGCCTGCCTTTTCGACATTTGCAGCTGCGTTTGCTTCTAATTTTATTTTTCTTGGCTTTGTGTTTATGTGCGGACTTGCTCCGTGGGGGATGGCACTTGCTTTTTTATCTCCTGCCTTCAAGGGCTTTGGTGTCGGACTTTCTGCAGGATATTTGTTTGTTACATACGGTTTTCGCGGTGTAGGCTTTTATCTGCTTGTAGTTCTTACCGGTACCTTTATTTTCTCCTTTGCTTTGATACTTGAATGTATACAGGCACATTACCTTTCGTGTAAAATCGCAAGGTCTGTTTTTACATCGGGAGAAAATATTCAACCAGTGTCTGTTTATGTCCGCAGCTTTCTTATGCGAAGTTTGTATATGCTGATGATGACTGCAGTTGCCGCCTTAGCTGATATGCTGTTGTGGTCTGCTTTTTCAGGATTGTTTTTTTAAATGACTAAAGAATAGGATGTTTGATATGAATCAGGAAAGAAAAAAACTGGGGTTTGAGCTTCTCATAAGCAATCTCTGGTCTAATCTTTTGCCCATGATGCTAATTAATCTGATTTTTGCGATACCGCTTCTTTGCTCCGTTGCAATCGCTTATGTACTATGTGTTTATCTTTTGCCGATAGTTCCTGTGGTGTTGCCGTTTTCGCTTGTGCTTGCAAGTCCTTTTTACTCAGGTGTTGTGGCTTTGTCCCGTGAGTTTTCACAGGGGATAAGACCTGAGGGGCTTTTCGGAAAATACCTTACAGCAGTTAAAGAAAACGGACTCAAGTTTTTACTTAACGGTTTTCTTCTGTATGTGGCATATCTGATTTGTTATTTCAGCGTTAGCGTATATAGTGCACTTACATCATTAGGTTGGTTTTTCTATATCTTCCTTTTTATCGCTATTGTAATCTGTGTTTTCTTTCTGTTTATGTTTTACGCAGTACCTTTGATGACTGTTTCTTTTGATTTGAAGCTTAAAGATATTTATAAAAACAGTGCTCTGATGACATTCGGTGAAGCTAAACAGAATTTCTTCGCTACTTTGGGCACCGCTGCTTACCTCTGTGTGGTTCTTACCCCTATAATGATTATCTCCTATATGGCAAGTCTTTTGCCTGCTGACACCATAAAATTTCTTCTTATTGCTTACGGAGCTTTCGCTTTGGCTGTGCTCATACCCACACCTTGTGCTATGATTATCAGCAACTATCTTTATCCCAATATGCGTTCGGTTATAGCAGGCGAAGATATTTCAAAGAACAATGAATCTGCTCCTGCGCCCGATATACGCCCTAAAGGAGAAGCTTACGAAGAGGCTGTAAAACCTGAGGTTAATCTTGATGAGCTTAAAAAAGGCGACGGAGAGGAATATATATTCTATCAGGGAAAAATGGTAAAAAGAAAAACTTTGATTGAGAAACTGGAGGAAGCAAACAATGAATAAAATGAAAAAGCTATTTGCATTAATTCTTGCTGTATTGGTTCTTTGCTGTGTGTTCACAGCCTGCAAGCCGGGTAATACCGACAATACTCAGCCTTCTGCAACTGCTACGCAGAAGCCCTCAGAAGCAACAACCGAAGCGGTTACAACACAAGGGGAGGAGATAACAATAAAACTCCTAAGTTCCTACGCTCCTGTCAATGCCTTTGATGCTGACGGAAATGAAGTGGGTATTTCTTTGGTATACGGCTCAAGCTACCGCGATTACGGCGGCTCTCTTTGCTTTAAGGAAGACGGTACCTTCACAACCTTTATCGGTGTTTTCGGCAATGTAGATAACGAAAGCGGAACTTATAAAATTATTTCTGACACTCAGATTGAACTGCTCTATAACAACGATACAACAGAAATTGCTACTGTTTTAAAGGTGGATTCTGACCTTAATGTTACGGAGCTAATAATGCCCCACAGAAGCTATGATGTAGTATTTTCACAGGAGTAAGTCTTTAAGTACACACAGCCTCTCGGCTGTCTACAAACCAGCGGTTATCCTCTAAAAAAAGATACCGCTTCTGACCTGCAATTCTGCAGGAATAACGAATCCCCGCGCCGCCTGCTTTCATAGAGGCGGCGTATCTTATGTCAAGAACTCTGTCGATTTCGAAGCTTCTGCCGTCTTTCCAATGAATTGCTATGGGCAGAAGATTTCCGTCACAGTCAAACCTTGCGGTTACAGATACATATTGCTTCATAGTGAAAATCCCTTTCTGCCGTCAATCTGCGACGGCTTTTTATTTACGTAAAATATCCCACTGGGTGAACAATATTTTCCTCTTTGGGTGAAAATCCCGAAAGCACCTTGTCTGACAGCATATTTGCAGGCCTTACACAAAAGCTTCCGAATCGTTTTTTCAGTACGTCAACAGACTTGTCAAGTTCCATAAGCCGTTCGCGCTTGTGTTCATCTACGAACAGACTTGTCTGTTCGGAATATGTGTCCGGCACAAAATCCGAAAGAGTAACACCGATACTTCGTACAGGCTTTGAGAAACTGTAATTTTCTCTGAGAAGCTTCATTGCCACAGCCGTAATCTCCTGATTGATATTTGTACTTCGGTTTAGTTTTTCTTGCCTGTTTATAATAAATAAATCCTTGTCACGGATGTTTATACTTACTGTTTTGGCACGAAGATGCTGTTCTCTTGCTCTTCGGCAAACACTGTCACAAAGCACACCCAGAACGATTTTTGCATCCTCTGTGTTCTTCATATCCCGCGAAGGGGTGGTGGAGTTGCCTATGGATTTGGGGATTCTCTCATATCCCAAAGGTTTTACGGGGGAGCTGTCATAGCCCTTTGCAAAGGTGTGCAGGCTATCTCCGAACTTTCCCAAGTGTGAGTGCAGAAGCTCTCTTGATGCCTTTGCTATATCCCCGATAGTGTATATTCCCAATGTGTGCAGAGCTTTCTTTGTAGCTTTGCCTACACCCAAAAGACATTCCGCGGGCAGGGGATAGACGATTTCCTTGTAATTCTCAGGTGTGATAACCGTTACTGCATCGGGCTTTTTGTAGTCGCTTCCAAGCTTTGCAAATATTTTGTTGAAGCTTACTCCGATGCTGACAGTAATTCCCAGCTCATATTTTACTCTCTGTCTGATTTCTTCTGCAATGCGGTAGCCATCATCAAAGTTATCAACGTTTGCGGTAATGTCAATCCAAGATTCATCCAGTCCGAAGGGTTCAATCATATCGGAGTAATCTGCATATATCCTGCCTGCCATCTTAGAAAACCTCAGGTATCTGTCGTAGTGTGCCTTTGCAACTACCAGCTCAGGGCATTTTTGCTTTGCCTGCCAGATTGCTTCACCTGTCTGTACTTTGTATTTCTTGGCTATTTCGTTTTTTGCCAATATGATTCCGTGGCGTGCCTCTGCATCTCCGCATACAGCCACAGGTTTTTGCCGTATATCGGGATTATAAAGACATTCAACACTTGCAAAGAAGCCGTTGCAGTCACTGTGCAATATAACTCTCATAATACCTCATCCTGCTTTTTGCGTATTCGTACATTCGCTAAATAGAACAGATGTTCTTATACAAGTATTATAGAACAGCTGTTCGAAAATGTCAATATAAATAGTTGGTTCTATGAGAACTTTTTGGAAAAAAATAAAACTCCGAATATCCTTAGATACTCGGAGCTGTTGCGTTGTAATATATAAATTTTAGTCTACACCCAGAAGTGCCTTAGCAGATACTTCAAGTTTGTCCATAATAGCCAGAGCGTCAGCCTTGTCTTTGCCAACGGAGGTGAGGTAAAGCTTAATCTTAGGTTCGGTGCCGCTGGGACGTACAATAGCCGCATTGCCACCCTCAAGGGAGTAGGAGAGCACGTTTGACTTGGGCAGGTTGATACTTTCTGTGTTGCCTGTTACAAGGTCTGTATCGATGCTTTCAAAGTAATCGCAGATACCCTCAACCTTGAAGCTTGCAATCTCCTTAGGAGCGTCAGCACGGAGATTATCCATAAGTTCGGACATCTTCTGCATACCCTCTGCACCCTCAAAGTAGAAGTTAAGGGTTTTGTTATAGTAATAGCCATACTCGTGGTAAAGCTCGTCAATTACCTGAGAGAGGGTTTTGCCCTGCTTTTTATAGTAAGCAGCCATTTCAGCAATGAGCATAGAAGCAACTACAGCATCCTTATCGCGTACATAGGTACCTGCAAGGTAGCCGTAGCTTTCCTCAAAGCCGAAGAGGTATCTGTCTGTTTCGCCTTTCTGCTCAAGACCAAGGATAACCTCACCGATATATTTGAAGCCTGTGAGAACATCAACCATAGCACAGCCGTACTTTTTACAGATACGCTTTATAAGAATGGTGGAAACGATAGTTTTTACAATAATAGGATTTTTTGGCAGAGTGCCGTTTTCTTTTCTGCATCTGAGGATATAGTCGGTGAGCATAATGCCTGTTTCGTTACCTGTGATAAGGCGGTAGCTTCCGTCTTCATCGGGCACGGCAATACCAACTCTGTCAGCATCAGGGTCTGTGGCAAGAAGCAGGTCAGGCTTTAACTCGTTGCACATCTTAAGTCCCAGCTCCAGAGCTTCTTCAATTTCGGGGTTGGGGAAGGGGCAGGTTGTGAAGTTGCCGTCAGGAAGCTCCTGCTCTTTTACAATAGAAACGTTCTCAATACCTATCTCTGAAAGTACACGGCGAACAAGCTTGTTACCTGTGCCGTTAAGAGGTGTATATACAACTGAAAGGTCAGAGCCTTTGCAGATGCCGGGATTAATCTGCTGTTTTTTTACCTCAGCAAGATATTCTGTGTAAACGCTGTCATCAACGTATTCAACGATACCACTCTGTACAGCTTCTGAAAGGTCACAAAGCTTAGCACCTGTGAACATATCAAGACTGCAGATTTCGTCATAAACAATGCCTGCGGATACGTCTGTCATCTGACAGCCATCTTCGCCGTAAGCTTTATAGCCGTTATAAGCGGCAGGGTTATGGCTTGCAGTAACCATAATACCTGCCTGACAGCCGAAGTGACGTACAAGGTAGCTGAGCACAGGTGTGGGTTGAAGCTCCTTTGTGATGTAAACCTTGATGCCGTTTGCAGCAAGAACACGGGCAGCTTCAAGCATAAATACGTCAGCATTGATTCTGCTGTCGTGAGAAATTGCAACAGCACCGCCGCCGAATTTTTTGTTAACATAGTTAGCAAGACCCTGAGTAGCCTGACGTACAACATAAATGTTCATTCTGTTGGTACCTGCTCCCAGAGTTCCTCTGAGTCCTGCTGTGCCGAACTCAAGCTGTCTGTAGAAGCGGTCGTGAATCTCTTTATCGTTGCCTTCAATTGCTTTGAGCTCTTCTGTGAGAGCAGGGTCGTCAGTAGCATTCTCAAGCCACTGCTTGTAAATATCCATATAATTCATAATCAAATCCCCATTTATATAAAATGTAAATTATATCCAAGACAATAATTATTAATATTTTAGCATCAGTTTTTGAAAAATTCAATAGAAAAAGGTAATTAGGATAAAATATGCCAAAGTGCTCTGAAAGTATTCACATAATCATCAAATAAAATATGTTGATTTATTTTAAAAAAAATAGTAATATAATAGGAGTTTATATTTTGGAGGTATAATAATGAATATAAATAACGAAGAAATTCTTACAGGCGAGAGCGTTTCTGAGGAAACAACAGAAGTTATTTCAGAGGATGTAGCAGCTGATGATACAGCATCGACCCTTGATGTAACTCAGCAGGATATTGAGGAAGAAATGTCACGCTATGGTGTGAATCTTTCCGAGGAAGAAGTGGCAAAAGAAACAGAAGAGCTTCTTAAGCCTGCGAAGAAAGCTATTGTTCAGAAGCCTATCATTATCGCAACTATAGCTTTTCTTGTTACAGCAATTCTTGTAAGCTCTGTTGTGCTTGTTTATAATGCTTTCTTCAAGCCCTGTATTAACGGTACTTTTGTGCTTGCTGAAGCACCCGATTCAGGTACTTATTTTGTGTTTGACAAAGACGGTAATGTTTCAATGGATGGTGGCGGTATCCGTTATTTTGGAACCTACGAAACAGAAAGGGTAGACGGAGTTGACATAATTACATCTGACTTCTACTTCATTGCTTCTTACGGCGGTCAGGCTCAAGTAACCTATTCTGACAACAAGCGGATTATGACTCTTACATTTCCTGCAGGAAGTCTGGAATTTATCAAAACAAAGCTTCCTGAGCACGAGGTTGAGCCTGAGAATATTACCCATGCTTCAGCAGATGAGCTTGGTATCACCGAGCTTAACATTGTTGATGGTATTGTAGGCACATGGACCGAGGAAATGTACGGTACATATACCTTTAATGCAGATGGCACCGGCTCTTATCTTTCTAACTATACTTTCAGCGAGTATATGGGCTACGGACTTGGCATGGAGTACACGTTCAAGTACACTGTTTACGAGGATGAAATTCTCATTACCCTTGATTACTACGGTGGTCAGAAAGAAGACGGAACCTTCCATTACTATCTCGACAAGGGCAACCTTGTTCTTGACGGAGTAGGTTATACAAAGGTTGAAAAGTAATAAATCCATAATTAAAGCGACAGTGTAAAAACTGTCGCTTTTTGTGTATCAGTACATTCTTGAAAGAAGAAGCAAATCTTTGGTGCATATATTTCCGTCTTTGTTTATATCAGCAGAAAGTCTTTGAACAGAGTTAAGCTTTGCTTCACCTGTCAGGTGCTCCATAAGAAGCTTTAAATCTCTGGAGTTAATATTACCTTCGCCCGTAAGCTCTCCGTAAATAACCACGTTGTAGTTTTTACCGTCAAAGCGTGCCGTCATTCCTGTACCTAGTGTCCCCTGAGAAAGCACAGAGCCGTTTGCTTTGTAAACAGTCAAATCATTCTTGGAAAGTCCAAGGCTTTTGTAAAGCTTTGCAACGGTTAAGCCTTGTGGAACAATAATGCAGGAGTCCTTTATAACAATGCTTGTGTTACTGTTAACGTTTGGTGTGGTGGTTTCGCAAGCTGTAGTTTCGACTTCATAAGGGATAAGACAACCATTTTCATAGGCGTATCTTGTGCCTTCGGCATCTGCAATGATAGCATTTCCTATATAAACACAGGGAGGTTCCGGTATAACTGAAGAAACTATTGAAGCACCGGTGTTGTTAATATTAAATATTCCTTTTTCGGTTAAGATTACAGCTGCGTATCCATCCGGACAAAGAATTTGGTTCACGGTTGCGTTTAGGTCAAAAGACGTTATAACACCGTTGCGATATCTGTTAACAATTCTATTGTTGTACCTGTCAATAAGATAGAAATTATTTTCAGCATCAACAGAAAATCTGATTTCATCAGCGGCAATGGGCAGTTCAGGAATTATAGTATAACTAAAATTACAATTGCTTGTGTCAACAGAATAATATGCAGCACAATGGCTGTCATCATTATCAGCATAAGTCAGTATATGGACAACTCCCTTATTAACACAGCATGAGAGCACAGGGGTACTCATAGGTAAAAGTATGTAAAAGCTGTCTGAGCTGATGCTTGTTCCGCTTTCTGTTGGAGTGATTATGTATGTTTTGTCGGTTTCATAATCAGTAGCTGAGAATTCTTTGGATGTAGCCTGAACATAGTTTGTTGTACTTCCAAACAAGATGAGTAAAGCTGTAAAAGTGATTAAAAGCATTTTAACTTTAAGTGTTTTCATTCAGCCACCTCCAGTTCCTTCGCTAAGTATACCTTGCGAAAGGAGAGAGAGGTTACTTTTGGAAATTAAATTCACATATAAACGCAAAAGAAAAAAGGTACTGATTATTTCAGTACCTTTCTGTTATATATTGATTACTCAGTCATTTCCCAGTTGTGCCATACGTTCTGGATGTCGTCGTTATCCTCAAACATATCAAGCATTTTCTGAAGCTTCTCCTGAATTTCCTTGTCCTCAACCTTAACGTAGGTGTTGGGAACCATAGCAACCTCTGCGGTTACGAAGGTATAGCCCTTTGCGGCGAGGTCATCACGAACTGCACCCATATCTGAAGCTTCTGTATAAACTGTGAATACATCCTCGTCAGCCTCAAAGTCAGCAGCACCGGCCTCAAGTGAGTGCTCCATAACTGTATCTTCATCAGCCTCTAAGTCCTCACGGTCAATTACGATAACACCCTTCTGCTCAAACATAAAGCTAACACAGCCGGGAGTTCCCATGTTGCCGCCGAATTTATCGAAGTAGTGGCGAACATCGCCTGCAGTACGGTTACGGTTGTCTGTAAGTGCTTCAACAATAACAGCAACACCTGATGCGCCGTAGCCTTCATAGGTAACTGACTCGTAGTTGGTAGAGTCGCCTTCGCCTGCGGCTTTTTTGATGATTCTGTCGATGTTGTCGTTGGGAACGTTATTTGCCTTCGCTTTAGCAATGCAATCACGAAGTTTTGAGTTAACAGCAGGGTCAGCACTTCCGCCTTCCTTAACTGCTACAATGAGCTCTCTGCCGATTTTAGTGAAAATCTTGGCACGAGCAGCATCGTTCTTGCCTTTTTTCTGTTTAATGGTGCTCCATTTATTATGTCCTGACATAAAAATTCATCCCTTTATAAAATTATCACAGAGATTATAGCACATATATACAGTATTTGCAAATTATTTTAATGGTTACAATTTGGTTACAAAACTATTGTATATATAAATTCATAATGATATAATATTATGAACGTTTATCAAAGGCAAAAAAGCAAAGGATAAACGCCATCAAATCCAAGTTAAATTATGGAAAGGATGAGTGTTGATGATTAAATCTATGACAGGTTACGGCAGAGGAGAGGCTGTGCTTAACGGCAAAGAAATCACAGTTGAGCTCAAAAGTGTAAATCACAAGTATTTTGAGTTTTCCTGCCGTACCTCCAGAGGCTATGCTTTTCTTGAAGAAAAGCTTAAATCCTATGTAAGCTCCAGAGTATCAAGAGGTAAGATTGATATGTATGTTTCTGTTGTTTCCACAGGTGAGTCTGAGGATTGCACAGTAAACGTAAACCATGCTCTTGCTTCAGGTTACTTCAAAGCTCTTTCTGAAATTGCAGAAAGCTACAATGTGCAGAGTGACATCACAGCCACAACCGTTGCACGTTTTCCTGATGTACTCACAGTGCATAAAGCTCCCGAAAACGAAGAACAGGTGCTTGAAGATGTACTTTCAGTTGCAAAGGAAGCAGTTGACAAGTTTATTGTAATGCGTGAGGTTGAAGGCGAAAGACTTTACTCAGACGTAATGTCAAGAGCGAAGACCATCCTTGACATAGTTGCAATTATTGAGGAGCGTTCTCCTGTAATTGTTGAGGAGTATGAAAAACGCCTTTGTGCACGTATTGAGGAGCTTGTGGGCAATGATACCTTTGACCGTCAACGTGTGCTTACCGAGGTTGCGATTTTTGCAGATAAGGTAGCAGTTGCAGAGGAAACAGTTCGTCTGCGCAGTCACTTTGACCAGCTTAATTCCATTATGGGTGCCACAGGTGCCATAGGCAGAAAACTTGACTTCCTTGTGCAGGAAATGAACCGCGAGGCAAACACTATTGGCTCTAAGGTGCAGGATGCAGCTTTAGCCCATCAGGTTGTAAACATCAAGTCGGAAATTGAAAAAATCCGCGAACAGATTCAGAATATAGAGTGAGGAATTATCAATGAAACTGATAAACATCGGCTTTGGCAATGTAGTGGCTGCAGGCAGACTTATAACAGTTGTCAGCCCCGATTCAGCACCTATCAAGCGAATCATTCAAGACGCAAAGCAGAAAGGCAATCTCGTGGATGCTACATACGGCAGACGATGCAAAGCTGTTCTTTTTACAGACAGTGACCATATAATTCTCTCTGCCATATCGCCCGAAACCATTGCCAACAGAATTGAGGAGGGTGATGAAAAATGAGTGAAGGTACAGTAAAAAGAGGTAAGCTTGTTGTATATTCAGGTTCTTCCGGTGTAGGCAAGGGCACCATTATGGAGCATCTGCTCAAAGAGTTCCCCGAGCTTAAATTCTCTGTATCAGCCACAACCCGTGCACCAAGACCCGGTGAAGTTCACGGTGTGCATTATTTCTTTGTTTCTCACGAAGAGTTCGACAGAATGATTGAAGAAGACGGCTTCCTTGAAAACGAAACCTTCTGCGGCAACAAATACGGCACACCTAAGAAAGCTGTTGAGGATATGCTTTCACAGGGGACTAACGTAATCCTTGAGATTGAAGTCAAAGGCGGCACAAATGTAATCAGAAAATTCCCCGAGTGTGTCAGCATCTTTATACTGCCTCCGAGCATAGAAGAACTTGAAAGACGACTTCGCAAAAGAGGCACCGAGGATGAGGAAACCATCTTGAAACGTGTTGCAGAGGCGCGTGAAGAAATCAAGTCAGCACCTCTTTATAAATACAACGTTATAAACGGTGAGCTTGAAGCAGCAATCAATGAGGTTATTTCAATTCTCAAAAAGGAATTTTCCGAATAATCGAACACAATATTAATTAATGTCAGTAAGCGAAAGCTTAATATAAAACTATTATTATTTTACAGGAGTGAACATAAAATGATTAGAGCATCTATCGACGATATGTTAAGCGGTAAGGAGAGCCGTTACGCACTGGTAATCGGTGTAGCAAAAAGAGCAAGAGAAATCGCACAGGGCTTTGAGGACGAGGGCGTAGTTACTGCTGACAAGCCTGTACTTCTTGCTATTGATGAATTCAAAAACCACAAGTTCAATATCTTAGAGCCTCAGGATGAAGAGTGATAACACTCTCATTGCAGGTGTTGCAGTCGAGGGTACGGTTTATCACTTCGATAAAACTTTTGACTATGCTGTAAAGGCACAGGACAGCTCTGTTATCAAAGCCGGTTGCAGGGTCAATGTCCCTTTTGCAAGGGGTAACCGAAGCCGTCAGGGTGTGGTTATGTATCTTAAAGAGGGTGACAATACAGGATTAAAATATATATCCTCGGTACTGGATAAAGAGCCTGTACTCTCAAAAGAAATGCTAAGCCTTGCAGATTATATGCACAGGCATTATTACTGCACTCTTTATGAGGCTGTAAAAGCCATGCTTCCATTAGGACTTAGCTACAATATCACTACTGTCTATTCAGCAATTCAGAAAGTAGACTCGTCTTTGTTGTCTGAGGAAGATAAGCGTATTTACGATTACCTTCTCAGCTCTAAGGAGCCTGTAAGAAGAGAACAGCTTATGAGTGTTTTCGGACTTGAGAGCTTTGCCCCTTTTGAGCGACTTGTTCGGGAAGGCTATCTCACAAAATCCGACGATGCAAGCCGTAAAATTGGGGATAAGTCTGTCAAAATGCTTCGTCTTTGCGAGGATGCACAGGAGCTTTCTTGCACTCTCACAGACAAACAGCAGGCAGTTTTTGACCTTATCCGCGACGCAGGGGAAGTATCTGTGAAAGAAGTATGCTATTTCACAGGTGTTACTCAGGGGGTTGTGGATGCAGTAGTCAGAAAAGGGCTTGCAGAGTATTTTGATGCAGAGGTTTTCCGTACACCCGAAACAGCTGAATATACTAAGCGTGAATTTCCTGTGTTGTCGAAGGAACAGCAAAGTGCCTTTGACGGCTTGTGTGAAAAATACAAAGAAGGTAAGCCCTCGGTGTCTTTGCTTTACGGAGTAACAGGCTCAGGCAAAACTTCGGTATTCTTAAGTCTTATCAAACGAGTTGTAGATGACGGCAAGGGCGTTATAGTAATGGTACCCGAGATTGCACTCACGCCTCAGCTTGTAAATCAATTCAAAGGGCTATTCGGTGAGGATGTTGCAATTTTTCACAGCGGGCTCTCTTTGGGTGAGCGGCTTGATGAGTTCAAGCGTGTTCAGAAGGGATTGGCTAAAATCGCCGTGGGAACCCGCAGTGCGGTATTTGCTCCATTTAATAACCTTGGACTTATTATTATGGATGAGGAACAGGAGCATACCTATAAATCCGAAAACAAACCTCGTTTCCACGCCCGTGATATAGCAAAGTTCCGTTGCAATCACAATAACTGTATGCTGTTGCTTGCTTCGGCAACTCCCGATGTAGAGAGCTACTATTATGCAAATGCAGGCAGATATTCTCTTTTTACTCTGAAGAATCGCTTTGGAAGTGCACAGCTTCCTCAGGTTCTTACCATTGATATGAATGAGGAGGTATCGGCAGGAAATACAACAGGTATATCCTCTGCTCTTTTGCAGGGAATTGAGGATAACTTGAATTCTGGTAAGCAGTCAATACTTCTGCTTAATCGCAGGGGATACAATACTTTTGCGGTTTGTCGCAGTTGTAAGGAAGCTCTTGCTTGCCCGAACTGCTCGATATCTTTGACTTATCATCAGGCAAACAACAGGCTGATGTGTCACTATTGCGGATATTCTCAGACTCTTTCAGAGGAATGTCCCAATTGTCACGAAAAACACATTCAGTTTTGTGGTACAGGTACTCAGCGTGCTGAGGAAACCTTGGCTGAGCTTTTCCCAAATGCCAGAATTCTCAGAATGGATGCTGATGCTGTAATGCATAAGAATGCCCATGAAAAACTGATTTCGGCATTTGCAAGGGGAGAGTACGACATTCTTGTGGGTACACAGATGGTAGCAAAGGGGCTGGATTTCCCCGAAGTTACTCTGGTTGGTGTGCTTTCTGCAGACCAGATGCTTTACAGCGATGATTACCGAAGCTTCGAACGTGCCTTTTCTATGCTTACTCAGGTGGTAGGCAGGAGTGGCAGAGGTGAGGAAAAGGGCAGAGCGATTATCCAGACCTATACCCCTGAAAACCCAATAATTGAACTGTCGTCAAGGCAAAGCTATGATGAGTTTTATGAGGACGAAATAGAAATCCGCAGGGCTATGATGTATCCGCCTTTTGCAGATTTACTTTTAGTGGGCTTTCTGGGTGAGAATAAGGCTAAGACCATAACCTGCTCAAATGCCTTTATCACAAGACTCAAAGAGCTTTGCAAGGAAGAGTTTGCGGATGTGCCTATTCGTGCACTCGGTCCTTCGCCTGCGCTTGTTTCAAAGGTAAATAATAAATACAGATATAAAATAATAATAAAAAGCCGAAACTGTGCACGACTTCGGGAGCTTATGTCAAAGCTTCTGTGTGAGTTTGGCAAGGATAAGGCTTTTCAGGATGTCACGGTGTATGTTGATTTGAAACCTCTGAATTTCTGATGCTACACCTGACAGGAGGTAAATATATGGCAATTAGAAATGTTGTTAAGGAAGGTGACGACGTACTGCGTAAGCAGGCTCGTCCTGTAATAGAATTTAATAAACGTCTGCATACTCTTTTGGATGATATGGCGGAAACTATGTATGCCACAAACGGTGTAGGACTTGCCGCAAATCAGGTGGGAGTGCTTCGCCGAGTAGTAGTAATTGATGTGGGTGAAGGGCTTATTGAGCTTGTAAATCCCGAGATTGTAGAAAAATCAGGTAATCAGGAGGAGGTTGAGGGTTGTCTTTCCTCTCCCGGTGAATATGGCATAACAAAGCGACCTATGCGAGTTAAGGTAGAAGCTTTTGACCGATTTGGAAACGAGGTTTCCTACGAGGGCGAAGGACTTCTTGCACGTGCTTTCTGCCACGAAACAGACCATCTCGACGGTGTTCTTTTCAAGGATAATGTAGTGCGTATGCTGACCCCTGAAGAAATCGGTGATTGATAGGAGGACTACCTATGAACATAGTTTTTATGGGAACTCCCGATTTTGCAGTAGCAAGTCTTGATAGACTCATAAATGATGGGCATAATATTTCTGCTGTCTTTACAAAGGTTGATATGCCCCGTGGCAGAAAAATGGTGATGACTCCTCCCGAAGTAAAGGTTTTTGCCGAGAGTAAGGGACTCACCGTTTATCAGCCTGCAACGCTTCGTGATGAAGCTGTTGTTGAACAAATCAAAGCTCTCAACCCCGATGTAATAGTGGTTGTAGCATACGGAAAGCTTTTGCCAAAGGAGGTTCTAGAGATTCCTCACTTAGGCTGTATCAACCTTCACGGCTCATTACTGCCCAAATACCGCGGTGCTGCTCCCATCCAATGGACTGTTCTAAACGGTGATAAGGTTGGCGGTGCCACCACAATGTATATGAACGAGGGTCTGGACACAGGAGATATGATACTAAAATACGAAACCGAGGTCGGCGAGAACGAAACCTCAGGTGAGCTTTTTGACCGTCTTGCTGTTTCAGGTGCGGCTTTGCTCAGCGAAACCCTCGATTTGCTTGCAAGCGGAAAAGCAGAGCGTATTCCTCAGGATGAAACTGAAGCAACCTATGCTTCAATGTTGGATAAGTCAATGTGTGTCATTGATTGGAGCAAACCTGCACAAGAGGTCCACAATCTTGTAAGAGGGCTTAACCCTTGGCCGATGGCGCTGACAACCCTTGACGGTAAGCGAGTTAAGATAATCACTACCCGTAAATCTTCAATTTCAGGTAAGCCGGGTCAGGTGGTATCAGTAAATCCTCTGACGGTTGCCTGCGGTGAAGGTGCAGTTGAAATCCTCACACTTCAGCCCGAGGGCAAAAAGCCAATGGACTCAAAGGCTTTTCTTATGGGACACAGACTGGACAGCACAAACTATTTCGGAAAATAATCTATAAAGAGGTATCGGTATGGGGTATTTATCATATTTGATGTGGATGCTTCCTGCACTTATAATTTCTTTAATTGCTCAGGCAATGGTTAACTCTGCCTACAGCAAAAACTCAAAAATTCAGAATATGCGAGGTATGACGGGTGCCGACGCGGCTCGTCAGGTGCTTATGGCTAACAATGTAACAGGTGTTAATGTTGTACCTGTGAGCGGTAAGCTTACCGACCATTTCGACCCTCGCAACAACACTATATACCTTTCAGAGGGTGTATTTAATGCAACAACAATTGCTGCGGTAGGTATTGCCGCTCATGAGGCAGGTCATGCCGTACAGCATGCCGAAGGCTACCTGCCCAATAAAATCAGAGGTGCTTTGGTGCCTGTAACCAATTTCGGCTCCAGAATCGGCTGGATTCTGATACTAATCGGTTTTGCAATGTCTGGCTATTACCTGTACTACGGCACAGTCGATACAACATCAGTAACCTATGAACTGGGCGGAATTGTGCTTTTAGTCGGTATTATCCTTTACAGCACATCACTTCTTTTTACACTTGTCACTCTGCCTGTCGAGTTCAATGCATCTAAGCGTGCTTTGAATGTTATTAAAGATGCACAGCTTCTCACAGGTGAACAGTATCAGGGTGCAAAGCAAACCCTCACAGCGGCGGCACTTACTTATGTTGCCGCGGCTTTAACAGCGCTTTTACAGCTTCTGCGTGTAATTTCAATTGCAAAACGTCGCAGATAAACCTTGATTTTTTACGGAGATTATAATGAAAAATTCCAGAGAAGTTGCCTTTGATGTGCTCAAAAAGGTTCTTGTTGAAGATGCATATTCAAATCTGGCACTTGATAATGCAGTAAAAGAGAATAACTTAAGCAGGCTGGACAGTGCTTTTTGTACTGCCCTTGTATATGGTGTTCTCGAAAGACTCATTACTCTGGATTTCATTATCCGCAAACTGTCCTCAGTACCTTTTCGTAAAATTGAGCCTTCAACTCTTATTATACTTCGGATGGGCTTGTATCAGATACTTTATATGGATAAGGTGCCTCCTAGTGCTGCAGTTAACGAAAGTGTTAACCTTGCCAAAAAGAAAAAGCTTTTCAAGTCCTCAGGGTTTATAAACGGAATGCTCCGCTCAGTAATTCGTGCAGAGGGTAGCTTGCCTATGCCTGATGAAAGTGACAAGGTAAAGTATCTTTCCGTAAAACACTCCTGTCCCGAGTATCTGGTAAAGCTCTGGCTTACTTCTTATGGTGAGGAAATAACTGTTTCTGTACTCGATGCACTTTCAGGCAGACCGCCTCTGACAATTCATGTGAACACACTTCTTACAGATTCAGACACTCTGATTGATAATCTGAGTGAAGAAGGTGTAACTGCTAAAAAAACACAGATAGAGAATATGCTCTCTGTTACAAATACAGGTGCAGTTGATAAGCTCAGAGCCTATGAATTAGGTGAGTTTTTTGTTCAGGATACAGCCTCGGCAGTCTGTGCTTTGATTGCGAACCCAAAAGCAGGGGACAGGGTATATGATGTGTGCAGTGCACCCGGCGGCAAGTCCTTTGCAATGGCAATAAATATGGAAAACAAGGGTGAGGTATATTCTTTTGACCTGCACCCACATAAAATAAAGCTTATAAACTCAGGTGCAAAACGCCTTGGTATCACAATAATCAATGCATCAGTTAGAGATGCTGCAGAGGATAAAGAGATTACAAAAGAGGCAGACGTTGTGCTTTGCGATGTGCCCTGCAGCGGTTTTGGCATACTTCGCCGCAAGCCCGAAATACGATATAACAAGGAAGCAGACTATACCTCCTTGCCACCGCTTCAATACAGTATCCTTGAAAACTCTGCTAAATTGGTTAAATTGGGCGGTACCTTAGTTTATTCTACTTGTACTCTGAATCCAGAAGAGAATAACGAGATTGTGGATAAGTTCCTATCAGAGCATCCGAATTTTGTTGCAAAAGAAATTGAACTGCCTTCAGGTGTTCTTAGAAAAATCTCTGAAAAGACCAATATGCTCACACTGTTTCCAGCACAAAGTGGCACTGACGGCTTCTTCATAGCTACTATGGAAAGGAGAAGCTTATGAGCCTTACAGACATTAAATCTTTGAACATAACCGAGCTTGAAGAGCTTTTGACTCAAAGAGGTCACCAAAGATTCCGAGCAAATCAAATTTATTCATGGTTGCATCAAAAACACGTTGAAAGCTTCGAAGAGATGACAAATATCCCCAAAGCACTCATCTCAGACCTTTCTTCAATATGTTACATTTCTGTTGCAAATATTGAAAAAAAGCTTGTTTCAAGGTATGATAATACAATAAAATATTTGTATTCATTTCCTGACGGAGAGTATGTTGAAGCTGTTGTTATGGATTATCACCACGGCTATTCAATGTGCATTTCTACTCAGGTAGGGTGCAAAATGGGTTGTACCTTCTGTGCTACAGGAAAGGGCGGTTTTACCCGCAACCTTACAGCAGGCGAGATACTCAGTCAGATTTATACAGCACAAAAGGATTTAACAATCCGAATTTCCAATGTTGTTCTGATGGGAATGGGTGAGCCTCTGGACAATTTTGATAACGTTGTCCGTTTTATCCGTCTTGCAAGTGACGAAAAAGGTCTTAACTTAAGCACCCGTCACATTACGCTTTCCACCTGCGGATTGGTGCCGAAAATTTATGAGCTTGCAGACCTTAAACTTCCTGTAACCTTGGCCTTATCACTTCACGCACCAACCAACGAAATTCGCTCAAAAACTATGCCTGTCAATAAAAAATATCCTCTTGAAGAGGTTTTTAAAGCCTGCAGATATTATGCAGATAACACAGGCAGACGTATTACATACGAGTACGCAATGATTTCAGGGGTTAACGACAGCGATGAGTGTGCACATCTTTTGGCTCAGCAGATAAAGGGCACCCTTTGCCACGTCAACCTGATACCTGTGAACCCTGTGGAGGGAACAGGCTATAATCCTAGTAAAGATAAGCGTCTTACAGCTTTTGTAAACGTTCTCTCAAAATATAATGTAAACGCAACTGTACGCCGTACTTTAGGCAGTGATATTAACGCTTCCTGCGGACAGTTGAGAGGTAAGAATCTTAAAAACAAAGGAGGAGTATAACTTGGAAGTTTTCAGCAAAAGTGATATAGGTTTAGTAAGAACATCAAATCAAGATGACTGTCGCTTCGGAGTTTTCTCGCCCTCTTGTGCGTGGGCTGTAGTTTGTGACGGTATGGGCGGAGCCAACGGTGGCAACGTTGCTTCTGCCGCGGCTGTTGATGTTATCAGTGAGCAGATATCTGAGCTTTACGATGAAAAGCTTTCTAAAGAACAGCTTGTAACCCTGCTTACAGATATTGTTCAGCGTGCAAATGCTCACGTTTTTGATTTGTCTATTTCCAACCCTGAGCTGGAGGGAATGGGCACAACCTGTGAGTTTGTTTTTGTAAAAGACCGCACAATACACGTGGTTCACGTTGGTGACAGCCGTACCTATGCTATTCGCGGCGGTAAGATTAAACAGCTCACCGAAGACCACTCCATCGTTCAGGAAATGGTAAGACGCGGTGAAATCACCCCTGAGGAAGCTATGAAGCATCCCAATAAAAACATAATTACACGTGCTCTGGGTATCCGCCCCGAGGTTACTATTGATTACATCGAAGCTAATTTTACTTATGGTGATGTTTTGCTAATATGCACAGACGGTCTGACAAACTGCGTAAGCACCGGCGATATAGTAAAGCTTGTCCACGAAAATCGTGGTGAGGATATGACAAACAAGCTTGTGGATAAAGCCAAAGAAGGCGGCGGAACAGACAATATTACTGTAACTGTTATTTATTGAGGAGGTGTAGCAAATGGATAAATACGTAGGAAAAAAGCTTGACGGCAGATATGAAATCCGTGAGCTAATCGGTATCGGCGGTATGGCTAACGTTTATCGCTGTTATGATACAATAGACGACCGTGAGGTTGCTATAAAGATATTAAAAGATGAATACCTGAACAACGAGGAGTTTATCCGCAGATTCAAAAATGAATCCAAGGCTATTGCTGTGCTTTCACATCCCAATATTGTGAAGGTTTATGATGTCAGCTTCGGAGATATGATTCAGTATATCGTTATGGAATATATTGACGGCATAACTCTTAAAGAGTATATCAATCAGCAAAAGGTTCTCACTTGGAAGGAAACTGTTCACCTTGTAACCCAGATTCTTAAGGCACTTTCTCACGCACACAGCAAGGGTGTTGTTCACCGTGACATCAAGCCTCAGAATATGATGCTTCTTTCTGACGGTACTATCAAGGTTACTGATTTCGGTATCGCAAGATTTTCAAATTCCACAAGAACTATGACAGAGCAGGCAATCGGTTCTGTTCATTATATTGCCCCTGAACAAGCAAAGGGTGATATAACAGACGGCAAAACCGATATTTACTCAATCGGTGTTATGATGTACGAGATGCTCACAGGAAAGCTTCCCTTTGACGGCGATAATGCTGTGTCTGTAGCTTTGATGCATCTTCAGGTTGTTCCCGATACTCCCCGTACACTAAACCCCTCAATTCCTGAAGGTATTGAGGAGATTACTCTTAAGGCTATGCAAAAGCAGCCCGGTGACCGCTATCAGTCAGCACAGGATATGCTTGATGATATCGAACGTTTCAGAATGAATCCTTCTGTTCGTTTTGAGTATAAATATCTTTACGATAAGCAGCCTACTAAGTATGTAGATGCTGTGTCAAAAGGTAAGAGTCACAGAGCAGAAGAGTTTGCTCAGAGCAACAAGCCCAGCGAAGATGAAAAGGTACGTCATAGCTTGACCGTACCGATAATAGTTGGAATACTTATCGCTCTTTGCATTTCTCTGATTGTTTGTATTCCTTTAGGTGCATTCCGCAACAGTCAGATTACAGAGGCTCCTGATGTGGAGGTTCCGAACTTTGTGGGTAAGACCGTTCAGGAAATTAATGAGAACACCGACTATCAGTTTAGGTTTGAATATGATTATGTATATAGTGAAGAGCATGAGCTTGGCATAATTCTTGATCAGCAGCCTAAAGCAGGCTCTAAAAAAATCAAAGCAAACGGCTCAATTACACTTTCCGTGAATAGTGCACAGAGTGACCAATCTATACCTGCGATTTACGGTACAAATATTGCTTCTGCTATGGCCACTCTTAACCAAGAAGGCTTTTATCGAATCGAGGTTATCAAGGTTTCAGATTCAAGTGCGGAGGATGATTCTGTAGTTCGTTCTTATCCTCAGCAGGGTTCTGTGGTTTCTCTCAATGAAACCATCTATCTTTATGTTGCAGCAGGTGAGGCTGACTCCCGCAAGGTGAGTGTTCCCAATACAATCGGTTATACAAAGGCTGATGCTATAACAAAAATTGAGAGCCTAGGATTTGAATGTATAGTTGAACCGATTGAAAGCACTAAGGCTAAGGATACCGTAGTTACGCAGTCACCCTTAGGTGGTGAGCTTAAATCCGGCTCAGCTGTTACAATTTACGTAAGTGCACTTTCACCCGAAAACTCAGTTACAATTTCTGTTGACCTGCCTCAGAATATCACTCATTCAATGCAGTTTACAGTTGCTGTAGAAGGAGTATCTCCTCAAACGGTAACCGTGTACCCCGGTGTGGCAACTCACAATTTTAGCGTTACAGGCAGAGATTACACGACCGTTCGTGTTTTGCTTGATGACCAGCTTTACAGAGAATACCGTGTTAATTTCACAGAAAAAACCTATGAGGTTGTTGCACAGAATGAGTATGTTGATACCGGCTTGGAGCAGGTTGAACCTACAATGACACCCGGTGAGGCTCAATAAATGACTGGCTTTACAAAAGAAGGTGTAATAATCAAGCTGACTGCAGGATTTTACTATGTTGACACTCAGGATGAAATTCTTGAATGTAAGGCAAGAGGTAAATTCCGTAACAGGGGAGAATCACCGGTTGTAGGTGACAGGGTATCAGTTGCCCTTAAGCCTGACGGTTATCATAGTGTTGAGAAAATTTGCGAGAGAAAGAATCTTCTTGTGCGTCCTCCTCTTGCAAATCTCGATGCCCTTGTGATTGTTATCTCTACAGTTGAACCTTTGCCTAATACCTTAGTTATAGATAAACTCACGGCGGCAGCTGTTGATATAGGCACGATGCCATATATTGTTTTTTCTAAAACCGACCTTTCCTCCTGCGATGAATTGGTAGAAGTTTATGAAAAGGCTGGCTTCCCAACATTTACTTATTCTGACGGGGACGCCGAGAGTGTAGATAAAATCCGTACTGCTCTTTGCGGTAAGCTCGTGGCTTTCATTGGCAACAGCGGAGTTGGCAAATCAACTCTCATTAATAATCTCTATCCCGAGCTTGAGCTCAAAACAGGAGAAATCAGCCAGAAGCTCGGCAGAGGCAGACATACAACCCGAACCGTAGAGCTTTTTAAAACTGACACAGGCTATATTGCAGATACACCGGGCTTTTCTACAGTAGATTTGGAGAGATACCACCTTGTGATGAAGGAACAGCTTATGTACTGTTTTCCTGAGTTTGAGGATTATATAGGCGAATGTAAATTTTCCTCCTGCATGCACACCTGTGAAAAGGGATGTGCAGTAATAGAAGCTGTGAATGATGGAAATATATCATCTTCAAGACATCAATCCTATGTTGAAATGTTCAACGAAATTAAGGACTTAAAGCCTTGGGAATTAAAAAACACCTAAGAAAAAGGATAGAATAAATGATTTACTCAATTTGCGGTTTTAATGTTGAATACGAACCCCGATTTTCTCGTCTTAGGAATCGTTCAGAGAAGTACTTATCCGAGGACCAGAGCTTGACTCCTGATTTTTCTCTGGAAATTACAGAGGAAGATATTCAAAACCATATAGCAAAATATCCTATGAACGAGGATTTGGCAGAGTATGTGGTTGCAGGTATTAAGTTTTACAGGGCAATAATTCTAAAAGGTGCGTTCTTCCTTCACAGCGCGGCACTTTCTGTAGACGGAGAAGGCTTTGTTTTTACAGGTCCCTGCGGTGCAGGTAAGTCAACTCACGCATCACTTTGGCGCAAGTATTTTGGTGATAAGGTTATTTCTGTAAATGATGATAAGCCTGCGGTCAGAATTATTGATGGTACCCCTTATATCTGCGGAACACCCTTTTCCGGCAAGTACGATATAAACACTAACGTTATGGTTCCTTTGTGCGGAATTAGCATCCTAAATCAGAGCAAGGAAAACAGCATAAAAAAGATTTCGGTTGCCGAGGCACTTCCTGTTCTTATGGAACAAACCCTCAGACCTGATAATGTCGCTGAGATGTCAGCACTGTTTAGCTTGCTTGATGAAACCCTCACAAAGGTTCCTGTATATAAATTCTGTTGTAATATAAGCTTTGAAGCAGTAGAGCTTTCTTACAATACAATGAAAAACAAATAAAGCTTAAGGACAGATAATGTTTTTATCTGTCCTTTAAATTTGCTTTCTAAATTTATACTCAAAAAGTATTGCTTTTTTCACAAAGTTATGTTAATATACTATTCGTTCGTGGGGGCGTAGCTCAGCTGGGAGAGTGCTTGAATGGCATTCAAGAGGTCGTGGGTTCGATCCCCATCGTCTCCACCATGAAAAAGGACAAGTTTCAGTAGAAACTTGTCCTTTTTCAATGATATCCGTTCTTATCGCAACGGATGATATATCTCCGATATGATATCGCTCTGCGAGCGATGATATATGCATTCGGCATATTAAGGAACGGGTATTATATCATATCGCGTAAGCGATATATCATTTAATTTGAGAGTTTAAATCTGCATGTAAGTCTACAGAAAATATCTTTTTGTAGTTTGCAAACAACGCAAAAATACGAACTTTAAAGGTTCATTTGTGGTGGTTTTGCATCGCCAACTAAAAGTCACTTTTGTCTACAGACAAAGGTGACTTTTTTCAATGATATCCGTTCTTATCACAACGGATGATATATCTCCGATATGATATCGCTCTGCGAGCGGTGCAACAAATTTTGAAGATAATTACAATGTTGTCTTGATAATTGTCGAAAATATGCTATTATTTAATAAAAAAGGAGGATGCTTATGAAAACTTTTAACTGTATTTTAGGCGTTTTTTCTATTTTCGGTGCAATTTACTGCATGTGTTTTCCCGGTGCAACCTTTTTGAGCAGCGGTCTTATCGTGGCTATTTTGCTTGGCGTTCTGGGTGTATGCAGTATTTTTGAATATGCATCAAACCGAGAGAGAAAAAATGAAGAGGGAAGAAAAGGACTTGTTGCAAACGGCGTTATCGAGCTTATATTCGGTATATCTGCTGCAGTTATGTCTGTACTTGCATTGTTTATTCCTTGGGTACGCGGTGTTCTGGATATTATGATTCTCATTATGTTCGTTTTCTGGTTAATCTATGCAGGCGTTCTAGGTATATTCCGTGCAGTAGCACAGAAAAAACGTAGCGGTAAGTTCTGGGTGTTGACACTTGTTATGAGTATACTACTTATTATAACAGGACTTTACGGTGCCTCTCATCTTTTATATGCCGCTTTTGCCATCGGATATATGATTGGTATTGAATTGCTTGTGTATGGTGTAAGGCTTATTATGTCTGTGTTTGAAGACAAGGAATAAAAGGTGACTTCAAAATGAAAAGTGTATTTAAAGAACTCGGCTGTTATAAAAAACAGCTTGTACTTATAGTGCTGACAGTTTTGGGCACAACCCTCTCAGCACTGGGATTGCCGTCGTTACTTACACGTCTTATTGACGTGGCTATTCCTCAAGGGGACAAAGCTATGGTATTCAGAGTTGGCGGACTTATGATTGCTCTGGTTGTGTTCGGACTATTCTGCGGAGTAGTTACCAGCAGACTTTCTGCTACTGTTTCCATGGGCGTCGGCAGAAACTTAAGAAGTAAAATTTTTAATAAGGTGCAGTATTTCTCTCAGACTGAAATTGACAGATTTTCTGCATCCTCTCTTATCACAAGAACAAACAACGATATTTCTCAGGTACAGGTATTTCTTAACCAGTGCTTAAGAATTGCTGTGCAGGCTCCTATTATGTGTATCTGCGGTGTTGTTCTTGCTATCTCAAGCTCGCCTCAGCTTTCCGGTGTGCTTGTAATTTCTGTTCCTCTCATGGCAATTGTTCTTGTAGCAATAGCCAAGATTGCGGTGCCTCTTTCTACAAGGATTCAGACAAAAATCGATCGTATTAACCTTGTTATGCGTGAAAAACTTACAGGTGTGAGGGTAATCCGTGCTTTCGGTACAGTTGATTTTGAGTCGAAGAAGTTTGATGAAATTAATAAGGATTATCAGAAAACAAATAAGAAGCTCCAGCGTACAACAAACCTTGTTATGCCTGTGCTTGTTGTGGTACTTGCCTTAACAGCATCAATGGTAATGCTTATGGCAGCAAACCAGTCACTCAACAAAGGCATTGATTATACCATTGGCGAAATTATGGCAATTATCCAGTATATCATGCAGATTATGATGGCTGTGATTATGCTGACTCTTGTGTTTGTTATGCTGCCCCGTGCATCAACTGCAGCAGCCAGAGCACAGGAGGTTCTTGAAACAGAGCCATCTATCAAAAATTGTGAAAATACAAAGGATAATACCTCACAGAGAGGATATCTTACATTTAAGAATGTTTCGTTTACATATCCCGGTGCAGATGTACCTGCTATTGAGAACCTCTCCTTTGAGGCAAAGCCCGGAGAAACTACGGCTATTATCGGCGGTACTGGTATGGGTAAATCCACAATTGTTAACCTGATTCCCAGACTTTATGATGTAACCGAGGGTCAGGTGCTTGTAGATGGTGTTGACGTAAGAGATTATGATATGGAAGTCTTGAGAAACAAAATCGGTTTTGTTCCTCAGAAGGCTGTGCTGTTTGCAGGTACAATAGACTCTAACATTGCTTTTGGTGACAGAACTGCCGATGAGGACAGAATCGAAGAGGCTGTGAAAATTGCTCAGTCCTATGACTTTGTAATGAAGAAAGAGGAGGGCTTTAATTCTCCTATTTCTCAGGGCGGTACAAATGTGTCTGGAGGACAGCGTCAGCGCCTTGCCATTGCAAGAGCAATTGTCCGCAAGCCTGAAATATACGTGTTTGACGATAGCTTCTCTGCTCTTGATTTCAAGACCGACAAGTCTTTGCGTCAGGCTCTTTCAAAAGAAACAGGCGATGCCACTGTTGTTATTGTTGCTCAGCGAATCAGTACCATTATTGATGCCGACAGAATCATTGTAATCGAAAAAGGTCAGGTTGCAGGTATAGGCACTCACAATGAGCTTCTCAATACCTGTGATGTTTACAAGGAAATTGTAGATTCTCAGATGAGTAAGGAGGAAGAGTGATGAAAAATAACGTTAGTTCCTCCAAACAAAAAGGCGCATACAAGAGATTGTTCTCTTATATGAAGCCCTACCGCGGCAGATTGATACTTGCAATACTTCTGATTATGGTGGCAAACCTTGCTTATGCGGCGGCACCTCTGCTTATGGGTAATGCTACAAACTTCCTTGCAATACTCCTTGAAGGCGGTAAAAACCCCGATGCTCTTCGCAGTTTCCTCAAGTTCCTTGCTTTTATGGGTTGTGCTTATGGTATAAACTCCCTGCTTTCTTACATTGGCACATGGCTGATTGTTGGTGTTACAGAAAACACAATCTATGACCTGAGAAAAAAGGTTGACCATAAGCTTTCAAAGCTTCCTTTAAACTACTATGACACAAATTCGTACGGTGATATTCTGAGCCGCGTTACAAATGATGTTGATACTGTTTCTAGCTCTTTACAGCAGAGCATTTATCAGATACTCAACGCTTTCTTTACCATTGTGATTATCTTTATCATTATGCTCAACATAAGCGGTGTTCTCACCTTTGTCGGGCTTGCTATCGTTCCTGTAGCCCTGTATGTTTCAGCAAAAATTGCTAAGAAATCAAAAGCAAAGTTTGATGCACAGCAGAGCAAAACAGGAGAACTGAACGGCTTCGTAGAAGAGTATTATTCAGGTCACAATGTAGTTACTGTATTTGGCAGAGAAGATACTGTTATCGATGAATTTGAAAAAACCAACGAGGACCTTTTTGAATCCTCAAAGGATGGTCAGTTCCTTGCCGGTACTCTTATGCCGATAATGCAGAATATGACAAACTTAGGCTACGCTCTTGTTTGTATTGTTGGTGCGATTATCGCTATAATGGGTGGACTTTCTATCGGTATGATTCAGTCCTTTACTTTGTATCTTAGACAGTTCTCTCAGCCTCTTACTCAGGTAATGCAGATTACAAACATTATCCAGTCAACAGGCTCTGCAGCTTCAAGAATCTTCGAGTTCCTTGATGAAGAGGAAGAGGTTGACGATGTTGAGAATCCCCAGTTCCCCAAAGAGCTCAAGGGTCAGGTTACATTTAACCACATCCGTTTTGGTTATCTGCCACACCAGACACTTATTCACGACCTTGATATCAAGATCGGTGCAGGTGAAAAGACTGCTATCGTTGGACCCACAGGTGCAGGCAAGACAACCCTTATTAACCTTATTATGCGTTTCTATGATGTAAGAAGCGGTTCAATTAATATTGACGGTGTTGATATCCGCGATATGGAAAGAAGCCGTTTGAGAGAAATCTTCGGTATGGTTTTGCAGGATACATGGCTTTACAACGGCACAATTATGGAGAACATCCGTTACGGAAAGCTTGATGCAACCGACGAAGAGGTTATTGAGGCGGCAAAGAAAGCTAGGGCAGACGCCTTCATCCGTACATTGCCAGGCGGTTACAACTTTGTTTTGCAAGAAGGTGCAGGTAATATCGCTCAGGGTCAGCGTCAGCTCTTAACAATTGCAAGAGCCATGCTTAATAATCCGCCTATACTTATTCTTGACGAAGCAACGTCTTCTGTTGATACCCGTACAGAGGTTATGATTCAAGAAGCTATGAGCGAAATGATGAAGGGGAAGACCTCATTTGTTATTGCTCACAGACTTTCTACAATTAAAGATGCTGAAAACATCCTGTATATGCAGGACGGTGACATCCTAGAGGTAGGAAATCACGAAGAGCTTATGGCTAAAGACGGTCTTTACGCTAAGCTTTACAATTCTCAGTTCTCTGATAAATAAACTTTATAAGAAAAAACGGTTGTTCCTGTGTTATGGAAACAACCGTTTTTCTGTTTGCAATTATCTGTGATTTGGTGCTAAAGTCAATTTGATTTTGTTAAAACTACCAATACAATAACAAAACTGTAAATTGTGTAACATTACAGATTCTTGTTTTTGGGCTTTTGACGTGATATAATATAATTACTATAGTTATAAGTGTAATTATGTGCTTCAAATGGAGATGATATTATGTCACTTTGTATAGGCTGTATGCATGAAATCGGCTCAGAGATTATATGTCCTGATTGCGGTTTTGATAATTCCCGTACTCAGTCGGCACCTTTTCTGCCTTACGGTGCGGTTCTCAACAAACGCTATGTTGTAGGCAGAAACATAGAAACAAACGGTGAAAGTACACTCTACATCGGATTTGACAGACAAACTTCCAATACTGTTCTTATACGTGAGTTTTTACCTGCTGGGTATTATACCCGAGCTGAGGGTACAGTTAAAGTTATTCCTGATGCTTCCAAAGCAGAGGATTACGAAAGATTGTTTATGGAATTTGAGCAGTTTTTCTCTTTTCTTTCTACCTTGCGTGATATGTCTGCTATGAATGTTATTACAGATATTTTCAGAGCAAACAATACCTGCTATGTGGTAGAAGAGTATGAGGAGCTTATTTCCTTTGAGGAGTATGTAACCCGTAATAATGGTCATTTGGAGTGGGAGGTAGCACGTCCTCTTTTTATGCCTGTAATTTCTCTTCTTGAAGCTTTGCACAAGCATGGCTATGGACACTACGCAATTTCTCCCACTAACCTATATATTACAACCTCAGGAAAAGCTTTGTTGTTAGGCTTTGCTACCGCTGATGAGCGCAGAAGGGGTACATCTCTCAAATCTCAGCTTTTTACAGGCTGTGCCGCTCCTGAGCAGTATGAAAACTCTTTTCCCTTAGATAATATTACCGATATTTATGGCTTTACCGCCACGTTGTTCTATGCACTTACAGGCTCTCTTCCTGCAGGAGCAAAGGAGAGGCTGTCTGACGGTGCACTCTTTATGAGCACAAGCACTGTGAAGAGATTGCCTCCACATGTGGTTTCTGCGCTTGCAAATGGACTTCAAGTTAAGCGTGAAGACAGAATCATCGACTTTGGTGATTTGCGTTCTCAGCTTTCTGTTGCTCCTACCGTAAAGGCAATTCAAGAGGAAATTAGCCGCACTGCCAGTATGGCTAAAACAGAAAGACCTAAGAAGAGCAACTTCGGAATGTCGCCTATATCAGTCGGTATCATTGTTACTGTTGTAGCATCTCTTTTGTTTTTATGGATTGGTATACTTATCATTAATAGAAACACAACAACAGAAAATCCTGAGCCCGGTCAGATATCCACTCAAACATCGGTAACCGAAACTCCTACAATCAATAATGAGGAGTGGACAGGTGAAACCTTGAAAAACTATGTTGGCAAGAATTTTGAACAGGTACGTGCAGAGCTTTCTTCTAAAGGTATTGTTGCATACAAGGATGCATACACAAGCTCATCGGATGGTTATTCCGATATGTACGATGAAGGCGTGATTATGTCACAGAGCTTTCCTGAGGGAACTCCCTTAGATGCAGATAAAGGCTTTGCTGTAACCTTTAAGGTAAGCCGAGGTCCCAATGCTGCAACTTTGCCTAATGTTGAGGATATGTCCTTAGCATCTGCCGTGTCAAAGCTCACTGAGCTTGGATTTGTTGTTTATCAGGACACCTCTGTTGTTCATAGTGATAAAGTAGCCGAGGGTAAGGTTATCGGATACAAAGGACACAGCGCAGGTGATAGAATCGCCCTTGAGTCTGCTGTTTATCTTGTAGTAAGTGCCGGCCCCGAAAAGACTAATTAAACTAAAAGCACTTTTGAGCGTAAGTTCAAAAGTGCTTATCTGTATATTATGATTTGCTTGTCTTAGTACGTATTTTACTTTCTGCATGCTGAATTAAATTAAATAACGAACTTGACTCTTTTGAGTATTCCTGCGATAATAATTCAGATGAGTACTGGGATTCTCTTAATAACTTTGCGTTTTCGTTTTCTGCTTCAAGGCTTGTTGCATATTCAAATTTTGCTGAAAACCTTGCCATATAAGAATCACAATAGCCGTGATATAAAGCTCTTTTTACAGAGAACATTGTCTGCTCGTTTTTAGGATTCACAGAGTACAAAGAACGAAACACCTTGTATACGGCAAGCATCAGGTAATTAGACACATCTGCTGTAAGCTGTTTGTTTTTATTCTTTGCTAACATATCAAATATTACGTTTAGAGTGTTGCTTAGAATCTTTTTGTTCAGATAGGGAACAAGGCTTGAGTTCTTTTCTATGTCGTTTAATGCCTCATCTGCATCCGGTATATCATCAAAGCTCAGTGTTGCGCCTGACCTTTCAGGAGTACGTCCCAACAAAAAATCACAGGAAACTCTGTAGTATTCTGCAACTTTTATAACAAAATCAAGACTGCACTCACGAATTCCTTTTTCATAATGAGATAGCAATGCTTGTGAAACTCCCAGCTCCTGTGCAACTTCTTTCTGACTGAGCTTTCTTTCCTTTCTCAGCATTGTTATTATTCTCGGAAAATCCCTGTTCATATCACTACCGCCTTTCTATACTCATAGTATAATATATAATCTACATATTGTAAAGTAAAATGGAGGATATATTTTGAAATCTTATTATATTCATTTTATCAGACACGGAGCCATTGAAGAAACTAATAAGGGGGCTTATATCGGTGTAACTGACCCTGCACTTTCTGAGGATGGTATAAAAGCACTTAAGAGCCTAGATTCTACTCATAAATATCCTTATGCTCCTGTGATATTTACAGGACCTCTTAAGCGTTGCACTCAGACCTGCGAGGTGCTTTATCCTCATGTGAAGCCTATTGTTATTGATGAGCTAACCGAAATGAACTTTGGAAAATGGGAAGGCAAAACCGCCGATGAGCTCCGCGGTGATCCTCTCTTTGAGAGATGGCTGGCAGGAGATGAGGGTGCAACTCCTCCTCTTGGTGAGTCAAATGATGATTTCACAAGACGTATCTGTCTTGTTTTTCAAAATATTGTTGACGGACTTATTAAGACGGGCAATACCGATTGTGCAATTATTACTCACGGCGGTATTATTATGACTTTACTTGCTATTTACGGAATCCCTCAGGCAAAGCCATTCGATTGGGCTTGTGATAACGGCTATGGCTTTTCTATGCGTGTTACTCCAATGCTTTGGCAGAGAGATAGAGTCGCTGAGGTTTACAAGCTTATACCCGTAAAAATTGAAGATGACTAATTCTTACGTACAAGGCATCGTGTTTTTCACGATGTCTTTTCTTTTACTGCAAATATTTCTGAAAATGAAAGAAAATATATTCAATTAGAACTTATTTTGTGATAAAATGCAAATTCCTTTGTAAAATCCTGCAAAAATCATTGAATTTTAAAAGCAGATGTGATAAAATCTTCTTTAGATTTTTAAGTGAGGTATAGCTATGGAAACTCATCTTTTAGTCAGAATAGATTCAAAAATGACCTCTCTTTCAAAGGGACATAAGCTTATCGCCGAATTCATTGAACAGCACTATGACCAAGCGGCATTTCTTACAGCCTCCAGATTGGGAGAGATTGTAGGTGTCAGCGAGAGCACAGTTGTTCGTTTTGCTACAGAGCTTGGTTATGCGGGCTATCCTCAGCTCCAGAAAGCTATGCAGGAAATGATAAAGGACAAGCTTACATCTGTTCAGCGTATTGAGGTTACTGCCGCTAAAATCGGTGACGGTGATGTTCTTGAATGTGTTCTCAATCAGGATATCCAGAAAATCCGCAGAACATTGGAAGAAACCTCTCACGAGGATTTTGATCGTGCTGTAGAAGCTATTACATCAGCTGAGAATATTTATATTTTCGGTACTCGCTCGGCAAGCTCCCTTGCAGGCTTCTTGGGTTATTACTTTGACCTAATTTTAGGCAATGTTCATATTGTAACTACAGCAAGCCGTTCAGGTATGTATGAGGCTTTGCTCAGAATATCTGAAAAGGATGCTATTATTGGTATCAGCTTCCCAAGATATTCCAAAACTGCAGCAAGCGCTATGGATTTTGCATCTTCCCGCGGTGCATCAACTATTGCAATCACCGATAGTATGATGTCGCCTCTTGCTGAAAGTGCAGACTCTGTACTTATCGCACGAAGTGATATGGCATCTGTTGTTGACTCTTTGGTTGCTCCTTTGTCGCTTATCAACGCATTGATTGTTGCTACAGTTATTAAGAATAAAGAGGAAGTAAAGGAAACTTTTGCAACCTTGGAAACTGTATGGAACGAGCAAGGTGTATATACAAGCACTCACAACAGTAATAAATGATATGGCAGATATTGTTGTTATAGGCGGCGGTGCCGCAGGGCTTATTGCCGCAGGAACAGCGGCTGAGCTTTGCGCGTCAGTTACCGTTCTCGAAAAAAACAAACGTGTAGGCAGAAAGCTTTGCATTACCGGCAAGGGCCGATGCAATATTACAAACAACTGCACCCAGAATGTTTTCATCGAAAATGTGAATTCAAATCCTCGCTTTATGTATAGTGCCATAAGCAATTTTGATTGTTCAGATACTATAGATTTTTTTGAAAATATGGGACTGGCTGTAAAGACAGAACGCGGCAACCGTGTTTTCCCTGTGTCTGATAAAGCTACCGATGTGGTGTCAGCTTTGGAGCGATACGTTCATAAAGGAAACGTAAAAGTTGTTTCTGCAACTACTGCAAAAAAATTGATTATTTCTGATGGTGCTGTCAAGTCAGTTGTAGATAGTACAGGCAGGGAGTATCCTTGCGATGCGGTGATTATAGCTACAGGCGGATGCTCATATCCGCTCACAGGTTCAACCGGTGACGGCTACAAGCTTGCACAGCAGGCAGGTCACACAATCATAAAGCCCGAGGCATCATTGATTCCTCTTTGCACAAGTGGCGATGATTTACGCGATTGCAAGGAAATGCAGGGACTTTCTCTTCGTAATACTGGAGTAAAGCTTGTGAAAAACAAAAAGGAGGTATATTCTGATTTCGGAGAACTCCTTTTTACTCATTTCGGGCTTTCTGGCCCTACAATTCTCAGCTCAAGTGCACATATCAGAGATGTAAAAAAAGGCGACTACAGTATATTGGTTGATTTAAAGCCTGCACTTGATTTTGATAAGCTGGACGCACGAATACTTCGTGATTTTGATAAATATAAAAACAGAGAGCTTTCAAACTCTCTTTCTGATTTGTTGCCAAGCTCTTTGATTCCTGTTGTTATCAGGCGATCAGGAATTGCTCCCACTACTCGTTGCAACAGCATTACGAAAGAGCAAAGGCATATTTTGGTAAGCCTTCTTAAAGCGCTTAAATTCGATATATCAGACCTACGCCCAATTGATGAAGCCATAATTACCCGCGGAGGCGTCAAAACATCAGAGATAGATCCTACTACAATGGAAAGTAAGCTTTGCAAGGGTTTGTACTTCTGTGGTGAGGTTATTGATGTTGATGCTTATACAGGCGGTTTTAATCTGCAGATTGCATTTTCTACAGGTAAGCTTGCAGGTACTTGGGCTGTATATAATTCTTAAATTAATTTGACAGGAGTAATGTTTATGTCTATTGCTATTGCTATTGACGGACCTGCCGGCGCAGGTAAATCCACCATTGCAAAGGCTGCCGCAAAGCACCTTGGCTTTATTTATGTTGATACAGGCGCTATGTACCGTGCAATCGGTCTTTACACAATCCGCAAGGGTGTTGATGCCACAGATGTCGAGGGTGTTAAGAGCCTTCTTTCAGAAATCGAGGTTACCCTTGCAAGAGATGAGAACAAGGCTCAGCTTGTACTTCTAAATGGTGAGGATGTATCATCTTTGATTCGCACAGAGCAGGTTTCCATGGCTGCTTCCCGTGTGTCTGCAATTCCTGAGGTGCGTGCTTTCCTGCTTAATCTTCAGCGTGACTTAGCAAGTGCACAGAATGTTATTATGGACGGCAGAGATATAGGCACTGTTGTTCTGCCCGATGCAAAGGTTAAAATTTTTCTTACCGCTTCTGCCGAAATCCGTGCACGTAGGAGATACGACGAGCTTGTAGCAAAAGGGGAAGAGGCAGTATACGAGGATGTGCTTGCTGATGTTATCGAGCGTGACAACAACGATATGAACAGACCTATTGCACCCTTAAAGCCTGCACAGGATAGCATCCTTGTAGATACATCAGAACTTAATCTGGAAGAGTCTATAGACCTACTTATCAGAACGATTGAGGAGAACAGCAAGTGAAAGAAGTAAAGTACAGTAAAAGCTTTTATACTGTTATGAAGTGGATTGTGGCAGTTGTTTTGTGGCCTGTATATCGCTTCAAATACACAAATGCAAATAAAATCCCCAAAGAGGGTAGATATATTTTTGCAGGAAACCATATCTCAGCACCGGATCCCATACTTGTAGGTATCGGTCAGAAAAGACGTATCCGCTTTATGGCTAAAGCTGAACTTTTTGAAAAAGGCTTTTTACGTTGGTTACTTACTAAATTAGGTGCTTTTCCTGTGAATCGAGGTAAGGGTGACTGGGATTCAGTCAATTATGCAAAAAGCATTATTGATGACGGAGAATGTCTTGGTATCTTTATTGAGGGCACCCGTTCAAAAACAGGTGAGTTATTGCGTCCCAAGAGCGGTGCAGTTATGATAGCACACCAGATGGATTGCAAAATCGTTCCTGTTTCAATTACCTATAGAACAAAGAAAAAGTATTTCTTTTCACGCAGATACATATCCTTTGGCGAGCCTGTAACCGTGCAGGAGCTTGGAATTGAAAATGGAGGTCCTCGTGAATATCGCGAAGCTTCCCGTCGTCTTATGGAGAAGATTTCCGTAATGTGGGAGAGGGATAAATATGGAAATAAAGCTCGCTAAAACCGCAGGCTTTTGTTTTGGTGTAAACCGTGCTGTCAAAATGGTGTATTCACTTTTGGATGAAGGTAAAAAGGTTGCAACCTTAGGACCTATCATTCATAACACAGAAATGGTAAATGAACTCAAAAGCAGGGGAGTTGTTACAGTTGCTTCTCCTGCAGATACACCAAATGGCGCAACTCTTGTTGTCCGTTCACACGGAGTTTCCCGTGGAGTAATGGATGAAATTGAAACCCTCGGAATTTATTGCTGTGATGCAACCTGTCCCTTTGTTTCTAAAATTCATTCTATAGTTTTTTCTGCAGATGAAGATAAAAACAAGTCTGTTTTTATTGCTGGTGATAGTGCTCATCCCGAGGTACAAGGAATAATAGGACACTCAAAGCTTCCGTGTTTCACCTATAAAAACGAAGCAGAACTTTTAGATTTGTTTGCGAATATTCCACCCGAGAATTATAACTCGGCTGTTTTTGTTGCTCAAACCACTTTCAGCGAAAAAGAATGGAAAAAATGTTATAAAACCATAAAAAAGGTCTGTACAAATCCGGAAATATTTGATACAATATGTAGTGCTACGCATAGTCGTCAGGCGGAAGCCGAAAATCTGGCGAAAAGCGCTGAGCTTATGATAGTCATCGGTGACAGAAAAAGCTCCAATACCGCAAAGCTCTATGAGCTATGCAGTAAGGTATGCGCTGACACCCTTTGGATTGAAACAGCTTCGGAGCTTTTACCGGAAAGATTAAGCAATGTTTGTTCGGCGTGTGTAACTGCGGGAGCTTCCACTCCTGCAAGGATTATAAAGGAGGTACTGGATAAAATGGAAGAAATGACCAAGTCCGGTGTAACAAACGAAACTGAAGATTTTGAGGCTCTTTTGGAAGAGAACCTCAAAGGCTTAAATACAAACGAGAGGGTAATGGGTACTGTTATCAGCATAACTCCCACAGAGGTTTATGTTGATGTTGGCAGAAAGCAGGCTGGCTTTATTCCTGCTGTTGAGCTTTCCTTCGGCCCTGTTAATGACCCTAACGACTTCGTTAAGGTTGGCGATGAGATTGAGCTTCTCATTATGAAGACTAACGATGTTGAAGGCACAATTATGCTTTCTAAGCGTAGAGTAGATGCTAAGAAGGATTGGGACGAGCTCGTAAAGCTTGCTGAAGAGAATGCAGTTCTCACAGGTGAGGTTATTGAGGTAGTTAACGGCGGTGTTATCGTATTTGCACGTAACAATCGCGTATTCGTTCCTGCTTCTCAGGCTTCTATCGTTCGTATGGACGACCTTACTCCTCTTCTCCACACAGAGGTTGAGTTCAGACTTCTTGAGGTTTCCCAGCGTGGCAGACGCAAGAAGATTGTTGGTTCCATCAAGAGTGTTCTCAAAGACCAGCGCAGCGAGTTCAAGGCTGCTTTCTGGGAGGGCATTGAGGTTGGCAAGACTTATGTAGGTACTGTTAAGTCCCTTACAACATACGGTGCATTCGTTGATCTTGGCGGCGTATTCGGTATGATTCACATCTCCGAGCTCAGCTGGTCCAGAATCAAGCATCCTTCTGAGGTTGTTAACGTTGGCGATACTGTAGAAGTATTCGTTAAGGATTTCAACACAGAAACAAGCAAGATTTCTCTCGGCTTCAAGAAGGCAGAGGACAATCCTTGGGAGATTCTCCGTCGTGATTATCCCGAAGGCACAGTATGCAATGTTAAGGTTGCAGGCATCACAACATTCGGTGCATTTGCTACAATCATCCCCGGCATCGACGGTCTTATCCACATTTCTCAGCTTTCCAACCAGCGTGTTGAGAAGCCTCAGGATGTAGTTGCTGTTGGCGATGAGCTTGAAGCAAAGATTGTTGGTATCGACTTCGACAAGAAGCGCGTAAGCCTTTCTGTAAGAGCACTTCTCCCCGAAGCAAAGGTAGAAGAGGTTGCTGCTGAAGAGGTTGTTGCAGAAGAAGTTGCAGAGGCAGAGGAAGCTTCTGAGGAATAATTATTGCTGATTTACGGGCATCCTCTATTTTAGGGGATGCCTGTTTTGTTAGGTGATTTTTTATGTTAGAAAATACATTTGTTGATAAAATTAAATCAGATGCAAAAGCTGTAATTACTGAGCTTCTTTCTAAAGCTCAGCTTAAAGAAGGCGATGTGTTCGTGCTTGGTTGCTCATCAAGCGAAATTTGCGGAAACCACATAGGTACTGCTTCCAGTGCAGAAGCTGCAAAGGCTTTGTACGATGTATTGCTCCCCGAGCTTGAGGGTAGAGGTGTGTATTTGGCGGCACAATGCTGTGAGCATCTTAACCGAGCACTTGTGGTTGAGCGTACTGTAGCACTAAGACAAGGACTCGATATTGTTAATGTTGTGCCTCACGCCCATGCAGGCGGTGCAAGTGCAACCTTGGCATATTCATTATTTAAGGACCCTGTAATGGTAGAAAATATAAAAGCGGATGCAGGAATGGATGTAGGCGGTACCCTTATAGGTATGCACCTGCGTGCAACCGCTGTGCCTGTCAAAACTCAGACACGTACAATCGGCGAGGCAATTGTAATTTGCGCACGCACCCGACCGAAATTTATCGGCGGTGAGCGCGCTATATATAATCAGAATCTTCTGTGAGGTGTAAAATATGACCGCAAGAGATGAGTTTATTCAGATTTTTACAGAAAATGTTCAGCGCCCCGGTGCCAAAGAGCTACTTTCGTGGCTTCAGAACACAGATTTTTTTACAGCACCTGCAAGTACTAAATATCATTGTGCTTGTGAAAACGGATTGGTTATGCATTCTGTCAGTGTTTTCAACACAATGATGGAGAAGCACTTTGAAGAGGGGGTTGACTCTGTTGAAAGCTTTGCGATTTGTGCACTTTTGCATGATGTGTGTAAAGCAGAATTTTATAAAATATCAACACGAAATGTTAAGAACGAACTTACAGGTCAGTGGGAAAAACAGCCCTTCTATTCAATCGAAGATAAATTCCCCTTTGGACACGGTGAAAAATCAGTTTTCTTAATTGAGCGTTTTATGCGACTGCACCTTGATGAGGCTATGGCTATCCGCTGGCATATGGGAAGCTTTGATGACAGTCAGGGCTTTACCCTCAGTCAGGCATACGAAAAATATCCTCTTGCAGTTAAGCTTCATCTTGCTGATTTGGAGTCAACATATCTGCGTGAGAAGGGCACATCTGCCGTAAACAAGTAATATTGCGAGGTTAAAGTATGTTGTATATGGAGGCAATGACGAGAGCGTCTGAGCTTCGTCGCCTTATAGAATATCATAACGACAGATATTATAATAAAGATAATCCTGAAATAACGGATTTTGAATACGATATGCTTCTGCGTGAGCTTGAGAATATCGAGGAAGAATATCCCGAGCTTAAAACTGAGGATTCTCCTACTATGCACGTTGGCGGTAATAAATCAGAAAAATTCTCTGAGGTCGTGCATAAGGTTCCTATGATGAGTTTGCACGATGCGTTTTCACATGATGAGCTCAGAGATTTCGACCGTAAAGTGAGAGATGTTGTGAATTCTCCTGTGTATATAGTTGAGCCTAAATTTGACGGTCTTTCTGTTTCCTGTGAATACAGAAAGGGTAAGTTTTTCCGTGGTTCAACCCGTGGTGACGGCATTAAAGGTGAGGATATCACAGAAAACTTGATGACAATAAAAACCTTGCCTATGTTTATAGAGAACGCACCTGAGTATCTGGAAGTTCGAGGTGAGGTTTATATGTCCTTTGAAACCTTTGAGCGTCTTTGTAATGAACAGCTTGATAAGGGAGAAAAGCCTTTCAAAAACCCCCGTAATGCGGCGGCGGGTTCACTCAGACAAAAGGATAGCTCAGTAACTGCAAAGCGTACTCTTGATATTTTCATCTTCAATATTCAGCAGGTTGAGGGTGTGGAGCTTACTTCTCACAAACAATCTCTGGACTATCTGACCGAGCTTGGCTTTCCCACAGCTCCTTTTTATAATACCTTTGATAACATTGAGGGTGTTATTGATGAAATCGAGCGAATTGGCAACCTACGAGGAGAGCTTCAATACGGCATCGACGGTGCAGTTGTAAAGGTTGACAGCTTTTTACAGAGAGAGCAAATCGGTGTAACCGCAAAGTATCCAAAATGGGCAGAAGCTTACAAGTATCCTCCCGAAGAAAAAGAAACAACTCTTCTTGATATTGAACTCAATGTGGGAAGAACAGGTGCAATTACCCCTGTGGGAATATTCGAGCCCGTGCTTCTAGCCGGTTCTACCGTTTCGCGGGCTACCCTTAATAATGAGGATTATATAAAAGAAAAGAACATCCGTATCGGTGACAGGGTGATTATCAGAAAAGCAGGAGAGATTATCCCCGAGGTGGTTTCTGTTGTACGTCATTCTGATAATTCGACTGAATATAAATTCCCCGAGGTTTGTCCTTCTTGCGGAAGCCGTATTTCAAAGGAAGAAGGCGAAGCTGTCTATCGTTGCACAAACACCGATTGCCCTGCTCAACTTATGCGCCACTTAATCCATTTTGTATCCCGTGATGCTATGGATATTGACGGAATGGGTCCTGCGGTTTTGGAGCAGCTTGTTGAAAAAGGTTTGGTTTCTTCACCTGCGGATATTTACAGACTCAAATCCGAAGACATTTCAGCCTTAGAGAGAAAAGGCGAAAAGTCTGCTCAGAATCTTATTGATGCAATTGAGAAATCTAAGGGCAGAGAGCTTCATCGCTTTGTGTATGCACTGGGAATACGCCACATCGGTGTTAAGGTTGCAAAGCTTCTTTGTGAGTATTTTGGCAGTATAGAGGCTATAATGGAAGCAAATGCTGATTCGATGATGCAGATTGACGGCTTCGGCGCGGTTATGGCACAGGTGGCATCAAATTATTTTTCTCTGGGTAGTACACGCGAGCTTGTTGAAGAATTCCGCCACTTAGGAGTGGAAATGAAGAGTGTGCAGAAAGAGCTTGATTCTATGCTTTTTGAGGGTAAGACCTTTGTACTCACTGGTACTTTGCCTTCATTTACAAGAAGTGATGCATCTGCACTTATTGAGCAAAATGGCGGAAAGGTTTCTTCTTCGGTATCAAAGAAGACTTCCTATGTTTTAGCCGGAGAGGAAGCAGGTAGCAAGCTAGACAAAGCCAATAAGCTTGGCGTTACCGTAATTACCGAAGAACAATTGCTCTCGATGATAGAATCAAAACAACTTATTTGAGGTGACTTATATGAGCGATAAAAGATTTGAAAGAGTATACAAGCAGGATATGGGTTCAACAGAAATCTGGGTTGATAAAGAAACGGGTGTAAATTATCTTTATCATTCTTCTGGTTACAGCGGCGGTCTTACTGTTTTGCTTGATAGCTACGGCAAGCCTGTGGTAACTCCAATTCCAAAGGATTAACAACTATGTTTAAGCCTGAAGCTTTATAGCTTCAGGCTTTTTTCATTTCTGGACAGCCTGTCATAACTTGATACTTGCCTTCATATAGGTTAATGAAAGGATGATTGAAATGAATGAACATGAAAATAATGTAATGATTCAAACAGTGCTGAGAGTAATACCTATAAAATTAAGAGAAAAACTTAAAACGGCTTTGTCAGTTGTTTGGAACTCTGTGCAGGATATTGTTTTACGTGCGGAAAAACCTGTGTGTGTATATCTTGGAAGAAATCAGATGTACCTTACAAGGACAGGTTGCCTCACTGATTGCTTGAACTCGCAGGAACTTCAAATAGCAAGCGTTTCCGACGTACTGGAGTGTTTTAATATTGCCTGTGGTTATTCAGTATACAGCCATCTGAATGAGATAAAAGAGGGATTTATAACCATAAACGGAGGTCATCGTGTAGGTATTTCGGGAACCGCTGTTGTTTGTGGAGGCGATATACAGAATATACGGAATGTTTCCACCGTTTCCATAAGACTTTCCCGTCAAATAAAAAGATGCGCTGAATCAATCGCAAATGATGCTCTAAAATCTGCAGGTGGATTGCTTCTGTGCGGAAGTCCTGCAAGCGGTAAAACCACAATGCTCAGGGATATGGCAAGACTTTTGTCAACAGAATATGGCGGTAGAGTTGCATTAATTGATACAAGGGGAGAGCTTGCTTCTGTTTACAATGGTGTTCCTCAAAACGATATAGGTTTATCTGATGTGCTTGATTTGTATCCACGCACTCAAGGTATTGAGCAGGCAATTCGCTCGTTATCTCCTGAGTTTATTATCTGTGATGAAATCGGAAGTAAGGATGATGCAAATGCTATTTTGCAGGGTGTGAACTGCGGTGTTAGATTTGTAGCCTCAATGCACGCAGGTAATATGGATGAACTGCGAAGACGAAAAAATATTAGTGAAATAATTAGTACAGGCGCTTTTGATAAGGTTGTTTTTCTAAGTGGAAGAGAAAATGCAGGACAAATATGTAATACAATATCAATACAGGAGCTTTGCTGTGTATAAACTAATTTGTTCCATAGCTTTTATTTTTGCGACAACTTTATTGGGGCATTGGTTTTCAGAAAAGCTTACAAACAGAAGAAAGACACTTCAAGCAATATCGGAAGCAATATCTAAAACAGAAACTTTAATTTCTTTTGGTCTTGGTGAGATTACAGGTGTTGTTATTGAATCTTTCTGTAAAATCAATGGCTTTGAGAATGTGCAATTGTTTTGTGATGAAGGGAATAGCTTTTGTGAAAGCTTTCACAGGTGTATAGATGCGATACCTTCAGAGTGCTCCTTAACAGAAGAGGACAAGGATTTGCTGAAGCGGTTTTCAGAAGGCCTGGGGAGTTCTGATTTAGCTGGACAAACATCAAACTGTGAATATTACAAAAAGTTGTTTGATGAAAGAATAAGTGAAGCGAAAGAAAAAGAGAAGAGCTTAAAAAAGCTATATAAGGTGCTTGGGTTTTCTTTGGGCTGTATAATAATTTTAATGATTGTATGAGGTGCTTATGGACGTTGATATGATTTTTAAGATTGCCGCTGTGGGTATTATAGTGGCCGTGCTTAATCAGTTGCTTATTAGAAGCGGAAGGGAGGATCAGGCACTACTTACCACCATTGCAGGTCTTGTGGTTGCGCTTATGATGATAATCGGCGAAATCAGCAACCTCTTTGAAACAATCAAGAGGGTGTTTGGGTTTTGAACATAATCTGTATTTGTGCTGCTGCCGTAGTGAGCTCTGTGTTAGCGGTGCTGCTAAAAAAACATAACGCCGAATATTCTCTGATATTAACTGTATGCACCGTAGCTTTGATTTTTATGTATATTATCTCATCTGCAGTTGTTGCTGTTAGCGGGATTGAGGAGATTTTCTTTAAGTCGCAGCTGAACACAGTGTATATCGAGGTTTTGCTGAAATGTGTGGGTATTTGCTTTATAACTGAGTTTGCCTGTGATTGCTGTAAGGATGCCTCTCAAAATGCACTGTCTTCTATTGTGATTATGTCCGGAAGAATATGTGTGTTGTTAACTGCATTTCCTTTGTTTGAGGAGTTTCTTTCTCTTGCACTTGATTTGTCAGGAGGAGGAAGATGAAGCGTTTTATATCATTTTCGTTTATACTTTTAACTTTTATGTGCTTGGGTTTGGTTAGTGTATCTGCACAGACTGATGAAACAATGGATTATGAAGAGATTAATGAAAACCTATGTAACACTCTGGATATTCAACAGTTGTATTTAAGCTTACCTGACGAAACAAAAGACGTACTTAAGTTAATGGGAGTGGCAGATGCGGGACCTGCAACCCTCGAAAATGTTACATTTATCTCAATAATGAACGGTGTTGGGAATTCAGTTAAGACACAAGGTGCAAATGTGTTCAAAACGTTTTCTGTTATAACTGCTGTAATACTTATTTATGCATTGTTTGATGGCTTTACCCAAAGCCTTACAGGTGTTACCTTAAAGGAGGTTTTATCTGTTGTGTGTGCCTTGTGCCTTGCGTGTGCTCTTGTGATACCCGTTACCTCTGTAATCAACGAAACAGCTACAGTAATCGCTACAGCAACTAACTTTATGCTTTGCTATGTTCCTGTTATGTGTGCTGTTTTGGTCACTTGCGGAAAATCTCTATCTAGCTCGGGATATTATGCACTGATGATTGGTGCTGCAGAGCTTATATCTCAGCTTTGCCATAAAGTGATTACACCCATGCTTAATGTCTTCTTGGGTGTTAGTATCTGTTCTTCAGTTGTTCCTCAAATAAACTTAAACGGGATAACGTCTTTTTTTGCCAAAACTGTCAAGTGGCTGTTATCCTTCACTTTTACGATTTTTTCAGCATTGCTTACATTCAGAACCTTAATCTCCACATCTGTAGATACTGTTTCCACAAGAGCTGTTCGCTATACTGTTTCATCCTTCGTTCCCATAGTGGGTACGGCTTTGGCGGAAGCGTACAAGACTGTTCAAGGAAGCGTAAATATATTAAAAAACGGAATGGGAGTATTTGTGATTTTTGCAGTAGGAGCGGTGTTTCTGCCTGTTATTGTGAAGCTCCTTCTATGGTCATTTTCTGTAAATCTTTGCAAGAGCATATCTCAGGTTATAAATCTTAGCTTGCCGGTGCAGATGTTGTCAGGTGTTTCTACAGTTTTAAGTGTACTGTTTGCAGTCAATATTTGTATTATGGCTCTCTATATTATTTCAACTGCTTTGATTATTACAGCAGGAGGTAATGCAATGTGAATGAATCTTTATACATTTGCTCTGCATCATTGTGCTGTTGTTTAGTGGTTTGCTCATTAATAAAGCTTGTGGCACCTTCAGGCAGTACAACAAAGATTTTAAACTTAGTCATTGGTGTTTTTGCTCTTTGCTGTCTTGTTTCTCCGTTTGTTACATTAATTAAAAGTCTTGATGAATACTCATATAATGTTGAGTATAAAATGAAGCAAAATGAATTGTCTGATACATACAGTGAAGAAGTATTAAGAACAACCGGTAATTACATTAATTCATACACCCAAGCTTTGCTTGCAAACGCAGAAATTTATGTTGATGACATTAGAACAACCATTGGAGTTGATGATAAAACAGGAATATATATTAAAGAGGTGAATATATATGTTAATAAGGACAGCTCGTACAAAACAAATACTATAGTGAATTTAGTTGAATCGGCTCTCGGAGTAAAACCAAAGGTCAGTGAGAAATAATATGAAAATTGAGAAAGATAAAATTCAAAAGCAGTTCAAGAGTGAAAAAACAAGAAATGTAATAATTATTGCAGGACTTGCCTGTCTTGCTTTATTGTTTATTTCAACTGTTTTTGACAAGCAAGAAGCAGTCGATACTGATAATCTGAGCACAGATAATTATCAAGCTGTGCTTTCTTCTGAAATTCTGTCTATGGTAACTAGTGTGGAAGGTGCAGGAGAGGCTAAAGTTCTGCTTACTCTGGAAAATTCATACGAATACATATATCTTGACGATGGCAGAACCCTACAAAAAATCAACGAACCAACCGTCAGGGGAGTGGTTGTTGCCTGTAAAGGTGCAGATTCAGCTATGGTTTGTTCTAATATTACTCAATTGCTAACCACGGCGCTTAATATTCCAAGCACTAAGGTTTGTATATCGAAACTTAAATAAATTCTGGAGGTTATAATGAAAATCAAAAAACGTCATGTTTTGCTTGCATCTTTGGTTTTTGCTTTGTCGGCAGCAGTTTATTTGAATTGGCAATTATCTGACTCAAAAGGCTTGTCTGTTGCTGATACAGCAAAAGAATTGGGTGCAGCAAGCTATGTGAACAGCAGTATAACTACAACAGATGAATCATCGGTAAACGCTGATGTAAAAAATGAATCAGGTCTTTCTAAGGAACAACTTGAGTATTTTGCTACCTCACGTACTGAAAGGCAAAAAGCGCAGGATGAGGTAATACAGCTTGCAAGACAGATTTTAGAGCTTTCAGATTCGTCAGATGAAGCTAAAGAAGAAGCGGCAGAACAGCTTTCACACATAGAAGAAATAATACTCGGTCAGAACAGAATTGAAACCACGTTGAAAGCCAAGGGCTTTTCAGATTGCATCTGTTGTTTGAGCGAAACTTCATGCACAGTTATCATTCCTGCTAACGAGATGGTTGATAACTCCTTGCTAATCATAAAAGATTGTGTTGATGAAACAGCAGATTTACCATTTGAAAATATAAGCATAGTTGAAGTGTGAGTAAATCAGATAGGCATTATCTAAAGGTAGTGCTTATCTGATTTTTTCTTTTACAAGTTGTTATTGCATAAATACTGAAATTTATTGCAATTCTTCTGTTTTGTGGTATAATTAATTTGGCTATTAATAACTATGAGCGGAGTGGTACTATGAACGAAAATCTTAACCTTACAGACTCTTTTGAAAACACAGCTGATTCAGAAGCTGTTCAGAAGGATAATTCAGCAGATATTGCTTATGCAAACCGCAACAGCATTTCAAGATATAAAATGCGTGAGCAAGCAGTGCTTCTTGTTTTTGAAAGGCTGTTTTCTGATACAGACCTTGATGAAATTGCTGATAATCTTATTGACAGCCGTGATATTTATCTGAGCGATTATGCTGTGGATACAGCTAAGGAAATTGATGAAAAAATAGATGAGATTGATGCCTACATCTCCAGAAATCTTTCTGCAGGCTGGAAAATCAGCCGTATATCCAGAACTGCGCTGGCGTTGCTCAGAGTTGCTGTTTATGAAATGAAGTATGTAAATGAAGTGCCTGTATCTGTTGCTATCAACGAAGCAGTTGAGCTTGCTAAGAAGTATTCACCCGATGATGCCTCTTTTGTTAACGGAGTGCTGGGTGCAGTTGCTAAGGAGCTTATGTAATGGCACTTGTGCTTGGAATTGATACAAGTAATTACACCACATCATGTGCTCTATATGATTCTCAGAGAAATGAGCTTTTTCAGCTGAAAAAGCTTTTGCCAGTAAAGTTGGGAGAGTGCGGAATTCGTCAGAGTGATGCTGTGTTTCATCATACGCGCCAGCTCCCGAATTTGATTTCCCAGCTGTTTGCTTTAGCACAGGGCAGGACTATTGATGCGGTTTGTGTATCTGCAACGCCACGAAGACAGGAAGGCTCGTATATGCCTTGCTTTACAGTAGGAATGTGTGTTGCTCAAAGCATCGCCTCAGCGATGAATATTCCATGTTTTGATGTTTCGCATCAGCAAGGGCATATCTCAGCGGCTCTGTATTCAGCAGATAAGCTTTCTCAGACTTGCGAAAGGTTTCTTGCTTTTCATGTCAGTGGCGGCACAACAGAAGCAATCTTGGTTTCGCCTGACGACAAGGACATAATATCCTGTGAAATTGTAGGCAAAACCCTTGATTTGAATGCAGGTCAGCTTATTGACCGTGTTGGAGTTATGCTGGGACTTCAATTCCCTTGTGGCAAGGAGCTGGAGTCGCTGGCTGTGAATTACACTAAACCTATTAAGGTCAGGCCTGTGCTTAAAGGTACGGATTGTTGTCTGAGCGGTTTTGAAAATAAGCTTTCAGACATTTACAATAAGACATCTGATAAGGAGCTTACTTGTGCAACAACCCTTGCTTATGTTGAGGCTACAGTTTCTGCTATGACTCAGAGTATTCTTGATAAATTCGGTCAAATGCCCGTAGTTTACGCAGGCGGAGTTATGTCTGATGCTATTATCAGAGATAAGTTAAAATTAAAGTTCAATGCAGATTTTGCGGCACCCGAGTTTTCTTGCGATAATGCAGCAGGAGTCGCTGTGTTGGGTGCTATGAAGCTTGAGCGTATCAATAATCTTAGTGTGTGATTTTATGAATAGTAATTTACAACCGAAGTTTATTTCGGTTTCACAACTTAATTTCTATATAAAATCCCTTGTTGAAGGTGACGATAACCTGCGCTATGTTTTTGTTACCGGTGAGATTTCAAATTTAACCGACCATTATGCAAGCGGTCATATCTATCTGTCGCTGAAGGATGAAAAGGCAGTAGTCAAAGCGGTAATGTTTGCAAGCAGTGCCAGAAACCTTAAATTCAGACCGCAGAACGGTATGAAGGTCATTGTCCGTGGCAGAGTATCTGTTTATGAACCGTCGGGTCAATATCAACTATATATCGAGGACATGCAGCCTGATGGAGTCGGTGCTTTATCTATTGCTTATGAACAACTCAAAGCAAAGCTTGAGGCTGAAGGTTTGTTTGATAATAAATACAAAAAGCCACTACCGAAATATCCCAAGCTTATAACCATTATTACTTCGCCCACAGGTGCAGCTTTGCAGGATATACTAAATATCCTGAAGAATCGTTGGCCTTTTGCCGAGGTGGAAATAATTCCTGTGCTTGTGCAAGGAGACAATGCACCCGCTATGCTGACAAAAGCTATATTGGATGCGGATAAAGCTAATGTATCCGATGTTATTATTATTGGCAGGGGCGGAGGCTCTATTGAAGATTTGTGGGCTTTTAACAGCGAAGCTCTTGCCCGTGCAATCTTTGATTGTAAAATTCCTGTTATATCCTCTGTAGGCCACGAAACTGACTTTACAATCTGCGATTTTGTTTCTGATATGAGAGCACCTACCCCGACTGCGGCGGCGGTGCTAGCAACTCCTGACAGAGAAGCTGAGTTGGATAACCTTATAAAGCAAGGTCAGTATTTGTCTGTACTTGGTGAAAATCTCATTCAGAGTAAACAGAAGATTCTTTCTGACTTTTCAAATGTTCTTGCACAGACAGACCCTAACATTGAGTTTAATAATAAAAAAGAAGTATTTCTAAGAATTAAAGACAGACTTATTTTTGCAGGAGAAAAAATACTTTCGGAACAAAAGGTAATGAATGACGAGCTGAAGCTTCGACTTTTTTCACTTGACCCACAAGCCATTCTTTCAAGGGGCTATTCTGTGATTACAGCGGGTGAAAAAACCGTTTCTTCAGTATCTCAGATTAAAAGCGGAGATAATATTAATATAATCCTCTCAGACGGAGAAGTGAACGCGACCATAGATTAGTGATTTTAAAGGAGGTGTTTCCCTTGGCTTTTACTCATTTACATGTTCATAGTGAATACAGCTTGCTTGACGGTGCCTGCAGAATCAAGGATTTGGTTGCTGCAGTTAAAAATTCGGGGCAGACCGCCGTTGCTATTACTGACCACGGTGCAATGTATGGTGTTATTGATTTTTGGAGAGAATGTAAAAAGCAAGGGATTCATCCTGTAATTGGCTGTGAGGTCTATGTTGCTCCTCGCTCCAGATTTGATAAAACCCCAGAGCTTGACAGAGATTATTACCATATGGTTCTCCTTTGCGAGAACAACACAGGTTACAATAATTTAATGAAGCTTGTGTCTATGGGCTTTACAGACGGTTTTTATGTAAAGCCCAGAATTGATGATGACTTGCTTTCAAAGTATCACGAGGGATTAATTTGCCTTTCAGCTTGCCTTGCCGGAGAAATTCCCAAGAAGCTGGCTTCTGGGAACTATGCAGGTGCTAAGGAAAAGGCACTTAAGTATCAGAGTATTTTTGGAAAGAATAACTTTTATATAGAGCTTCAGGATCATTCAATTCCTGAGCAACAACAGATTAACCCCGAGCTTATAAAGCTTTCAAAGGACATAGGAGCTGGCTTGGTTGTTACTAACGACTGTCATTATGTTGCTAAGAAAGATGCACGGGTTCAGTCTATACTGATGTGTATTCAGACCAACCACACTATCCACGATGAGGACAGAATGCGTTTTGAAACGGATGAATTCTATGTGAAGTCAGAAGAAGAAATGCGTATGTTGTTTCCTCAATACAGCGAAGCCTTTGACAATACTCAGCTTATTGCCGACAGATGTCATGTTGAATTTGAATTCGGCAAGCGTAAGCTTCCTGTGTTTGATGTACCGAACGGCGAAAACCACTACGAATACTTCAGAAGACAATGCTATGCAGGTCTTTACAAGCATTATGGCGCAAACCCAGACCCTGCTATTATTGAAAGACTTGAATATGAGCTGTCTACAATCAGCCGTATGGGTTTTGTTGATTATTATCTTATTGTTAATGATTTTATTCAGTACGCAAAATCTCAAAACATACCTGTAGGACCCGGCAGAGGCTCCGGTGCAGGCTCACTTTGCGCCTACTGCATCGGTATTACAGGTATTGACCCTATTAAATACAATCTTCTATTTGAAAGATTTCTTAATCCCGAGCGTGTGTCCATGCCTGATTTTGATATAGATTTCTGCAAGGACAGACGCTCAGAGGTTATAGATTACGTTATTCGTAAATACGGTTACGACCATGTTGCTCAAATTATAGCTTTCGGAACCATGGCGGCAAAGGGTGTTGTCCGTGATGTTGGCAGGGCTTTGGGGCTTCCTTACGGTACCTGTGACTCTGTAGCAAAGCTCATACCCTTTGAGCTGAATATGACCCTAAAAAAAGCTCTCAGTATCAGTAAGGAACTAAAAGACAGATACGATACTGAGCCGGAAATAAAAGAGCTTATCGAGCTTTCAATGGGACTTGAAGGTATGCCAAGACATGCCACTACCCACGCGGCTGGTGTTATTATTTCTGACCGACCTGTATCCGATTATGTACCTCTTGCAAAGAATGACGAGCAGGTTGTAACTCAGTTTACAATGACAACTCTTGAAGAGCTGGGACTTCTTAAAATGGATTTCCTCGGTCTTCGCAATCTGACCGTTATCAATGATGCTGTGAAACTAATCAGACAGTTAAAGCCTGATTTTAATCTTGATGAGATTGAGGAAGGGGACAAGGGTGTATATAATATGCTCTCTCTCGGCAACACGGAGGGTGTGTTTCAGTTTGAATCACAGGGTATGAAGAATGTGCTTGTTCAGCTTAAACCTGAATCTCTGGAAGATTTGATTGCTGTTATTTCTCTCTACAGACCCGGCCCGATGGATAGCATCCCTACCTATATTGAAAACCGACACAACCCAAGTAAAGTCAAGTATAAGCATCCCTTGCTTGAGGATATTCTTAATGTTACCTACGGCTGTATTGTGTATCAGGAGCAGGTAATGCAGATATTCAGAAAGCTTGCAGGCTACTCTCTCGGACGAGCAGATGTTGTACGACGTGCAATGAGTAAGAAAAAGCACGATGTTATGGAACGTGAGCGTGAAGTTTTCATAAACGGACTTGTTCGTGAAGACGGAGTTGTTGAGGTTGAAGGATGCATCCGACGCGGAGTTGACAGAGAATGTGCAGAGAGCGTATATGAAGAAATGAAAAGCTTTGCATCCTATGCATTCAATAAATCCCACGCAGCTTCGTATGCTTATATTTCTTATCAAACAGCATGGCTTAAATATCATTATCCAAAGCAATATATGGCGGCTTTACTCTCAAGTGTGCTTGATAATCAGAATAAAATGGCATCTTATATTACCGATTGTCATCGGATGGGCATTCAGGTCTTGCCTCCTCATGTGAACTACAGTACCCACGGTTTTACGGTAGTCGGAGGTAATATCCGCTACGGTTTGATGGCGATTAAGAATTTAGGCTATAATTTCATTGATTCAATTATTATGGCGCGCAGAATGGGAGAATTCACATCATTGCAGGATTTCTGCAAGAGATTATACACAGGTGGAATGAACTCCCGTTCGTTGGAAAGCCTTATTAAGTGCGGTGCCTTGGATGATTTAGGTGCAAACCGCAGACAAATGCTTAGCATAGCCAAAGCTGTAATGGACGATTTGGAATATGAAAAGCGCAGAAATATGGACGGACAGCTATCTCTGTTCGAGGGTGTATCCGATAATGCGTCGTCATCTTCGGTTATAATTCCCGATTTGTCTGAATTTTCTCTTTCTGAACTGCTTAATATGGAAAAAGAGATGGCAGGAATGTATCTTTCAGGGCATCCGCTTTCTGAGTATGAGTGGTACACTAAAAAGGTCAGAACAGACAGAATTGGTGACATTATCACGGGGGAAGGTAGCAGAGTTTATCGCGATGGTGACAAAGTCCGTGTTTTGTGCATTGTTTCAAAGTATCGTAATCAGCTCACAAAGTCTAATCAGATGATGGCATTTTTGACTGTTGAGGACAGGTCAGGCTCTATGGAGCTTGTGGTGTTTCCTAAAGTTCTTTCTCAGTATGGTTCAATGCTTTATGAAGGCGCTGTTGTAGCTGTTATGGGAGTGGTGAGCTGCCGTGAGGATGAGGACTCTAAGGTTCTCATAAACTCTGTCGAAAAGGTAGAGAAGGGGAGTGTTCCTTCTGCCGGTTCTGATAACATAGCTTCGGGTGTTTCATCGCCGCTTTCTGTGGATGAAACACCTCTGCAGAAGTCAACTGTGCAAAATTCCGGCAAGCCTTCTCTTTATGTCAGAGTCGATTCAAAAGACGGACCAATGTTCAATAAAGCACGAAGATTAATCGAGATATTCGATGGTGCTACTCCTGTGTTCTTTTATCTTGAGGAGGATAAAAAGGTGCTCAGAGCACCTCAGCATCTTTGGGTTGACCTTAACGATGTGCTTATTTCTGAGCTTAAACATCAGCTAGGCGAGGAGTCTGTCAAAGTAAAATTCACTTTAAATTAAAAAAGACTTGAATTTACAAGTATTTCCTATTATAATTATATTGTATTATTTTTACCCGGAGGTATATTATAATGTCTGAAATTGCAAACTCTATTGCTGTATTAACCAGCGGTGGCGATGCACCCGGTATGAATGCCGCTGTAAGAGCTGTTGTTCGTGCAGCTATTAACCGTAATCTACAGGTTTACGGTGTTAAGAGAGGATATAACGGTCTTCTTAACGGCGACGTGGTTCAGATGAACCTGCGTTCCGTTTCTGATATTATCAATCACGGCGGTACTGTTCTTTACACCGCAAGAAGTGAAGAGTACAACACACCTGCAGGTGTTCAGAAGGCTGCTGATTATTGCCGTTCCCTTGGTGTTAAGGGTGTGGTTGTTATCGGAGGTGACGGCTCCTTCCGTGGTGCACGCGACCTTTCCGGTGCAGGAATCCCCTGTGTATGCATTCCCGGCACTATTGATAACGACATTGCATGCTCTGAGTACACCATCGGCTTTGATACAGCTATGAATACAGTACTGGAGATGGTTGATAAAATCCGTGACACAGCTCAGTCACATGACAGATGCTCTGTTGTTGAGGTAATGGGCCGTCGTTGTGGTGATATTGCTCTGCAGACAGGCATCGCTTGCGGTGCTACTGCAATTCTCGTTCCCGAAAAACCCCATGATATTGACACTATGGTTGTTGACAAGATTCTTGCAACTCAGGCTACCGGCAAAAAGCACTTTATTGTAATTGTTGCTGAGGGTGTAGGTGGCAGCGCTGATATCGCAAAGTATATCGAGGAAAAAACCGGCATTGAAACCAGAGCTACTGTTCTCGGTCACGTGCAGAGAGGTGGTTCTCCCACACTCCGCGACAGAGTTGTTGCTACAGCTATGGGTCACCATGCAGTTGAGCTCCTTGTTAATAACATCGGAAACCGTGTTTGTGCATTGCAGAACGGCAATGTTGTTGATATGGATATTACCGAGGCTCTCAATATGAAGCGTGTATTTGATGATAACCTTTATAACATCGCAATGGATGTTTCAATCTGATTTATAATCTACAGGCACCTGAGTGTGCCTGTATTTTGTATATACACTTTTTCACAAACAGGTGACTTTTATGAATGAGAATATAAAGCTCCCCTTTAATGATGTTTACTTTTACGGTGTATCCTTAAAATCCCGTGACGTTCATGATATCAGAAATGATATTTTCTCTAACATTTTAATGCGGTATCTTAGAACCTTAAAGCCCGTGGCCAGCAAGCTTTACAGAACAGCTGAAAATAATAAATTTGAATATAGCTACTCCTTTGTTCCTACAAAGCCTCTTTCTTGGCGTGTGATAAAAAACAGACGCATTATTGAGGATATTGAACAGCTTTCTGATGGTAAGTATTGTCTTAACTATTACGATGATCAGGGCAGAGATATAAAGCGCGTGCTGTTCAGCAAACATCATAAGTGGCAAAAGACTAATTATTATAATTCTGTATCCGGAAACACCTTGCTTTGCTCTATTGTTCCTAAAGAAAAAAACGGGGAAACAATTATTCTTCAGTACATCACGGGGGAAACATACCCGATAACCCTGTATTGTTGCCCTGTTGCAAGCTGTAATGAGGTTCTTATTTCTGTTCTTAACAGAGTTCCCGAGCCTGAGGCTATGGCGCTTACAAATTACGGAGTTTTGTATTTTGCTTCGGAAGAAACACTTAATATCTACAAGCAAGTCCTTAAAGAAGAAGAAGAGAAACACGCCCAGCTTAATAAGCCTGAAGTATTTACCACAGAAGAGGATATTTCTTCCGGCTTTTGCTTTGACGTAAGCAGCTTTGATACAACCAAAGCTATTGGCAGTATGTTTGATTTATCTGAAGCACAGGAGCTGACCGAAAAAGGGTTTTCTGACAATGATGAATCTGAAGAAATTGCAGATAAACTAAGTTGTGATGTTGACGAGTCAGTTAAAAGTGTTACTTCTGCAAATATGCCACACGAAGTTGAGCAGATTGAAATTTCAGATGCTGATGAAAGTTATTCTCTTGAGGCTGATATTACAGATGCTATCAAGCTTATATCTGATGCAACAGACATAAAAATTGATAAAAATACAGTATTCAACTCTGTGGCTGAGTGGGATAATCCTTTAGACGTTACATCTGTTTCAGCAGAAGATGCCTGTGATGATATAGAGAAACCGTCAGATGTGAATGTTGATACAGTTCAAATGGAAGTATCATTTGATATACAGGATGCAGTTGATTCTATTGATTCCCTTGTGATTTCAGTTGATGATACCTCTTCAAAGGTGAATTCAGACGACATTTTAGAAGTAAACAGTTCTGACGATGAGCTTAATTTGCTTACAATGAAGGATGAAGATATAGACGATTATGTCCAGTCGCTGATTGATTCTCTATTGCTTGATGCAAAAACTGTTGCTGAATACAAGGACTCTGCTGATGATGCATTTGCTGCAGGTGCTCAGGAGCTTTTCTTGACATCTTGTGACGGTTCCTTCAAAGCCATGGATCAGCTTGTTAGCGAAAACACCGCTGATGCTGTGATTTCCAGTAATGGAGCTGATTATTTTTATTACGGCGAAACAGACTCAAACGGCTTACGCTGTGGCAGAGGAAAAACTCTTATGTCAGATGGAAAGACAGCATACGAAGGCGAATACAAGGATGATAAACGCCACGGAAACGGTAGCTTTTACTACAAAGACGGAAGCCTTTGTTATTGGGGAAATTGGCGAGATAATCTTAGAAAAGGTTTTGGTGTCGGTATCAGCTCCGAAACCGGCACTATTCATACCGGCACATGGAATAATAACAAGCCGGTCGGTGTAGGTGTGCGTTTTGATAAAGACGGTAATTTTATGTATGTGGACTCAGCTTGTCACAAAACTAACGGAGGAATTCGTGTTACCGGTTTTACAGAATCATCGTTGCTTGTTGAATATTGGGATGAAAACTCTCTTCGAACAATAAAGAAGGAAATTTCTCTTGATGATTTGAAATAATAAACATAATTTAATAAATATTTCACATAATAATACCGTTCCTATCAAAGTTAGGAACGGTATTTCTACATTTTATGAGGTGAATTATGAAAAGAATTACTGCAGTGATTTTGTTGGCTCTTATGACTATGCTGGTCTTTACAGGTTGTAAGCGTGAGGGCGATATGATTGAAACAATGGTTTCGTCAATTTTTTCTACTGATGCTCCCACTCAGAATAACAGCGGTACAGAAAGCAACGGTCAGGTTACTGATTCTGATGGTCATATTGGCAACGAACCCACAGACAATTCTGCTTCGGATAACAATGCATCAAATACCACCGAAGCTCCTAAAACAACAGATAATAGTATTATGTGATGCTAAAAGGAAAAGCAGGACCGTCAACGTTTTGGTTGTCGGTCCTGATGTTTATTGAAAAACTGTTTTCTCCAAATCTGTTTTCAGCTTGGATATTATTTTCTTTTCTAATCGTGATATGTATGACTGGGAAATCCCAAGCATATCAGCAACCTCCTTCTGTGTATGTTCTTTTTTGCCTGAAAGTCCGAACCTAAGCTCCATTATAGTGGCTTCACGTTCGTTAAGCCTTGACACGGCAATTAGTAACTGTTGGATTTCAAGCTCTTTTTCTATATCTGTATTAACTGTGTCCGAATCGCTTCCTAAAATATCACACAGTAATAGTTCGTTTCCGTCCCAGTCAGTGTTTAAAGGTTCATCAATGGACACCTCGTTTTTCAACTGAGAGGTTTTTCTCAGAAACATAAGAATTTCGTTTTCAATGCATCGGCTGGCATAGGTTGCAAGCTTTATGTTTCTGTCGGGTGAAAATGTATTTACAGCTTTGATAAGTCCTATGGTGCCAATTGAAATTAAGTCCTCTACAGAGCAGCTTGTTGTTTCGAATTTTTTTGCAATGTATACAACAAGCCTCAGATTGTGAACAATCAGCTTTTCTCTGACGCTTTCTTTACCATTATGCAGTTGCTTTAAAATTATTTGCTCTTCTTCCTTTGACAGAGGAGGAGGTAAAGCTTCACTTGAGTTAATATAAAACACCTCATTAGTGTTTGATAGAATTAATCTCAACTTTATAATAGTTTGACGCAGTCGCTCTTTTATTTTCATTATATAGCCTCCCATATTTCGTTTCCCATAATTGATTTTATTTCACCTCGCAGCTTGTTGTTGCAAAGTGCTATGTAACAGCCGCCGTATAGCTGTTTGTTTTCAATATAAACTTTTTCCGGCTTGAAACCCATAATCACATCGGAGCCTGAGGCAGTAGTAAAGGGGATTATTCTGAATTTATGTTCCGATAATTTGTTTATGTCGATTAGCTCTCTCTCGACTATGATTACAGGTAAGCCCGAAAAAGGTTCTTTTAGATTACATCCTGTATCAATAGCAGATTCGAAGGTGATAATACTATCACTGCCTATTTGTATTTTTACTCTTTTTGTTGCACAGCTTAGCTTGTTTCTGTTTCTTAGCCTTTGATAAATTCCGAGGACTGTATATGTAAACAGTGCCGTAATTATAAGTAAGGTAGGGGAGATGTCAAAATATATAACATCATTATAAACCGCACATCCGCCAGGGTCCCATAATACTTCAATTAATATGACACATCCGCAAAGTAGCATACTTGCACCTATGTAAGATAAGGTGCGTACAGTAAATTTAATAATGTCATTGAATGAGAAGGCGATAATTACTGTAATTCCGCCTATCATAAGTCTTGCTAAAATTGATATGAAAACAGAGTAAAATGGTAAAAATACAATAACAGTTGATACTCCTGCAAACAATGAAGCCAATATAATCCTAAACGAACGTGCATTTATGTGAAGAAATCGTTTTATTGAATAAAGAATCAGGCAGTCTAAAATAATATTTACACAAATTAAAGTGTCAACATAGATAACCAGAATTCCAACTCCCTTTATGTTTCTGATTAATTCTCTCATAAAAGCTCGTTTTGTTTTTGTCATAAGTAGGTAGCTTATATTGTATATTTTTGTAAACAATAAGACGTTTTAACAAGAAGTTAACTATTGTTTATTATTTGTAAATATCTTTGTTTAAATATTGACTATTAATTCAAAGAGTTGTAAAATCTTACATAAGAGATAAGAAGAGGTGATTTATAATGGCCTTGAATGCGATGGATGCGATTAGAACGGCAGAAATCAATGCACAAAATGATGTTCAGCTTGCACAGGATAAAGCAGATGCGTTGGTTTTGGAAGCTACAAAAAAAGCGGAAGCTATTTTGTCTGAAGCTTCTGATAGTGTTAAAAGCAGACTGGAAAGCTCATCTGACAAAGCCTATAAAGCTTCAGAGGAGATTGTTGTTACCGCAAGGAATTCTGCAATATTAGAGGCAGATAAACTAAAAAGCGATTGTTTGCAAAAACAAGCTCTTGTAAACGAAAGAATAAAAGAGCTTTTAATTTGAGAATATTGTGATTTGAGGTAAACTATATGGCTATACTTCAGATGCAGCGTATCAATATTTATGCTCTCACTAAGCATTGCAAAAGCATACTCGAAGCTTTACAACGTATGGGCGTTGTGGAGATTGAGAAGCTTGATGTGTCAGACAGTATTTTTTACAGAGAAGACACCGGTTCATTACAAGCTTCCTACAAACGTAATGCCGCAACGGTCAAAAATGCAAGTGAGATATTAACGTCTTTTGTTAAATATAAAAAACCGCTATTATCCTCGCTTCAGGGACGTAAGGTGCTCGGTAAAGAGGATTATTACAAGCAAGCAGAGGACTACACAAGAATATTGAACGTAGCCTACGGAATTATCCGTGATAATAAAAAAATAGCAGAAAGCAAAGCAAAGCTTGTAGCCTTACAAAGCAGACTTGAGAGTTTATTGCCTTGGCAGACACTTGATGTTCCGCTGAAAAGCTATTCTACCGCTTCAACTACAACCTTTGTAGGTTCGTTCCCTGAAAAGCTCAATCTTGAATTAATACTGACAGAGCTTAATTCTATTGCTCCTGATTTGAGTCTTTATGATATCGAGATTGTTTCTGTTGATGAGCATCAAACCTGTATCTTTGCTGTTTGTGCAAATTCTCAGGCTGAGGATTTTTCAGATGCTTTGAGAAAAATCGGGTTTATACTGCCTATATTTAGCACTTCTGTTTCTCCCATGGAAGCAATTGAAGATATCAAGGAAAAAATCATCAAGAGAGAAAAAACCATTGATGAATATAAATCCAGAATTATTGCTCAAAAGGATATGCTGAGTTCCTTGCAGTTTTTCGAGGATTACTTCATTATGAAAGCTGAGCAGTATGAGCAGGTTGATAATTTGACTTATTCACCTCACACCTTTGTGATGACGGGTTATATAGCACAGCGTGATGCTCAGAAGCTTTCTGATTACCTTCTTAAAAACTTCGATGCACAGGTTGAGCTTGAGGATGCAACAGGTGAGGATGTACCTGTTGCACTTAGCAATAATAAGTTTACTGAGCCTGTTGAGGGAGTTTTGCTTTCTTACAGTGCACCTCACAGAAAAGAGCTTGACCCAACAGGAATTATGGCTATATTCTATTATGTGTTTTTCGGAATGATGTTTTCTGATGCAGGATATGGCTTGGTTATGTCTTTGGGCTGTGCTGTAGCTGTTTTAGCTTTCAAAAATATGGAGTCATCGCTCAAACGCTCACTTAAAATGTTTTTTTGGTGCGGTATATCCACTCTGTTCTGGGGTTTGATGTTTGGCAGTTTCTTCGGAGATGCTGTCGCCGTAATAAGCAATACATTTTTTGGAGCACAGCCTCCTGTAATTCCAGGTATCACTACTCCTATATGGTTCAATCCCACAGAAGGTGCAGGACCTACCAAGCTTCTGATGTTTTCATTCTTGTTAGGAATTATCCACTTGTTTGCGGGACTTTTATTACAAGCGGTTAATTATATTCGCAATGGTAAGTGGTTATATGCGATATACGATGACTTGTCTTGGATGCTTCTTGTAGGCGGAGCGGTGCTTGCGCTTCTTTCTACAGAGATGCTCGCATCAATGGCCGGCTTCAGACTTTCTTCTGTGTGGCTTACCATTGGCGGTGTTATGGCTCTTATAGGTGCAGTGCTCATACTGTTCTGTAGTGCCCGTAACCGCAATCCCTTCAAACGTCTGATTAAAGGTGCATATAATCTTTACGGAGTAACCAGTTATCTTTCAGATATTCTTTCTTACTCCAGATTGCTTGCATTGGGACTTGCAACAGGTGTTGTTGCTCAGGTGTTTAACCAGCTTGGTTCTATGTTTGGCTCAGGTGTTATTGGAGTTATCGGATTTATAGTGGTTTTCATCATTGGACACGCTTTAAATATTGGAATAAACGCACTGGGTGCGTATGTTCATACAAACAGACTGCAGTTCGTCGAGTTCTTTGGTAAGTTTTATGAAGGAGGCGGACGGGAATTTAAACCCTATGCAGTCAATACAAAGTATTATAATATCAAGGAGGATATTTAATTATGTCAGGTTTATTTCTTGCAATTTTAGGCGCAGCATTTGCAACCTTTATGGCCGGTATCGGTTCTTCAATTGGTGTAGGTAAAGCCGGTGTAGCAGCTGCAGGTGTGCTCTCTGAGGAGCCTTCTTTGTTCTCAAAAGTTCTTATTCTTATGTTGCTTCCTGCAACTCAGGGTATCTATGGACTTCTTGTAGCCTTCCTTACACTTCAGGCTGTTGGAGTTATCGGTGAGCCTGTTGGCGATATTTCTGTTGCAAAGGGTGCACTTTACCTTGCTGCTTCGCTTCCTATAGCTTTTTCGGGACTTATTTCTGCGATTCATCAGGGTAAGTGTTCTGTAGCAGGTATTAACACAGTTTCTAAGAAGCCTGATCAGATGGGTAAGGCTCTGATTATCCCTGCTATGGTAGAAACTTACGCAATTCTTGCTTTGCTTATTTCAATTCTTGCAATAAACGGTATCAAGGTTCTTGCGATCTGATTACTGAGATAAATCCTTTTAAGGAGTATCATTATGACCGGATTAGATAAAATTATTGCTGAGATTAAGTCTGACAGTGAAAGCCTTTGTTCAAGCATCAATAATACTGCACAATTACGCTGTGAGGATATTTTAAAAGAAGCTCAGTCACAGGCCTTGCGTATTAAATCAGATGGCGAAATCAAAGCAAAGAAAATTTACGATGATATCATTTGCAGAGCAAAATCTTCTGCCGAGCTTGAGCATCGCTCGATAATGTTACAGGCAAAGCAGGACATTATAGCCCAGTCATTGGAAAACGCCAGACACTATTTTTGCAACCTTCCCGCTCATGAGTATTTTGAGCTTATCTTGAAAATGATTGCTAAACATAGTGAGAATTCAGATGGAGTTATTCGTTTTTGCAAGTCTGATTTGGAAAGATTGCCTTCTGATTTTGAAAAGAATCTTAAGGATTACGCAAAAGGCAATCTCCTTATAAGTAAAGAACCAGCTCCGATTGACGGTGGGTTTATCCTTGTATATGATATGGTGGAAGTCAATTGTTCTTTTGCATCCGTTTTCATGGCAGAGTCTGAGCTTTTTAGCGACGAAATATCCAGAGCTCTTTTTTCATAAGGAGGCTGACCGTGCTTTTTCAAAAAGAAGAATATATTTATGCGGTTGCTCGTATACGCTGTAAGGAATCTAAGCTTCTCTCCAATAAGAATATTGAACAGTTGATTTCGATGAAGGATTCTCAAAGCGTTGAACGTTACCTCCGCGATATGGGATGGGGCAATTCTGCAGATTTATCAGATAAGGACATACTTTTTTCAGAGCAGGAAGGTCTATGGTCGCTTATGAAAGAGCTCGTAGGTGATCTGTCTGCTTTTGATTTTCTCAGAGTTCAGAACGATTTTCACAACATTAAAGCAGCAGTAAAAGCAATATACACGGATACTTCTGCTGAACATTTGTTTTTGAGCGGCGGCGTTTTCGAGTCGGATGTTATTTATAATTCAATTAAAAATAAAGATTACAGTTCTTTACCAGAATTTATAGCTGCTACCGCTCAGGAGGCTATGGGTGTAATACTTAAAACCGGTGACGGTCAGCTTTGCGATGCTTTAATTGATAAAGCCTGTCTTACTTATGTAGGGGCTTTTGCAAAAACTGCTGATAATGAGCTTATCAGAAAGTACTGCGAGCTTTTTACAGCATCGGGAAATATAAAAATTGCAGTAAGATGTGCACGGCTTAAAAAATCCGCTGATTTTGTGTTTCGCTGTATGGCTGATTGTGACAGCTTGAATATAAAAACGATGTCTGTTGCAGCTGCCAAAGGCTTTGATGAAATTTGTAATTATCTTTTGACTACCGACTACAAGAACGCTGTAGTTCACATTAAAGACTCATTATCTGCATTTGAAAAATGGTGCGATAATTTCATTATGGATTTGATGCGTTCACAGAAATCAGACCCGTTTTCCATCGGTCCTCTTGTTGCATATATTATTGCAAAGCAGACTGAAATCAAAGCTGTCAGGCTGATACTTACAGCTAAGAATAATTCTTTGCCTGATTCAGTTATCAGAGAAAGGATAAGAGAAATGTATGTATAGAGTTGCAGTAATAGGGGACAGGGACAGTATTTACGGCTTCGCATCTCTTGGACTTGATGTGTTTTTTGCTGAGAATTCTAAGGAAGCTTTGCCTGTTTTCAAGGACCTTGCAAATGGTGAATATGCTGTGATTTATATAACAGAGCAGTTAGCTGAAGGCTTGGCTGCTGAAATTGAAAAATACAGTTATTTACCAACCCCGGCCATTATTTTGATTCCCGGACTTAGGGGTAACACAGGACAGGGCATTGCAAATGTGAAGAAATCAGTTGAAAAGGCTGTAGGCTCTGATATTATATTTAATGATTAACTTATAAAAGTTATCCAATTTGAAAGGATGATTTAATATGAGCGGTACTATCAGAAAAATAGCAGGACCACTTGTTATTGCTGATAATATGCGTGATGCAAATTTGTTTGACGTTGTTCGTGTATCAAATCAGCGATTGATTGGCGAGATTATTGAGATGCACGGCGACGCCGCATCAATACAGGTATATGAAGAAACCTCGGGACTTGCTCCCGGTGAGCCTGTTGAGTCAACAGGTGCGCCGCTTTCTGTTGAGCTTGGCCCGGGTCTTATCTCTAATATTTATGACGGTATTCAGCGACCTCTTGAGGATATTATGAAAATATCTGGCAACAGCCTTGAAAGAGGTGTAGAGGTTCCTTCGCTTTCCAGAGAGAAAAAGTGGCAGTTTACCCCTTTGCTAAAAAATGGTGATAAAGTTAAGGGTGGAGATATACTTGGTACAGTTCAAGAAACCGATGTAGTGCTTCATAAAATTCTTGTACCAGCAAGAGTTGAAGGCGTTATCAAGAGTATATCAGCCGGTGAGTTTACTGTTGACGAAACAGTTGCGGTTATAACACTTTCCGATGGTAATGACAAAGAACTCAGTCTTATGCAAAAATGGCCTGTTCGAGTGCAAAGACCTTACAAAAGAAAGCTGTCACCTGACGAACCCCTTGTAACAGGTCAGCGTGTAATTGACACCTTGTTTCCAATAACCAAAGGTGGCGTTGCTGCAGTACCCGGTCCCTTTGGCTCGGGCAAAACGGTTGTTCAGCATCAGCTTGCCAAGTGGGCAGAGGCAGACATTGTTGTTTACATCGGTTGCGGTGAACGCGGTAATGAGATGACTGACGTTCTTAATGAGTTTCCTGAGCTCATTGACCCCAAAACTGGCAAATCTCTTATGGAAAGAACCGTGCTTATTGCTAATACTTCAGATATGCCTGTTGCCGCTCGTGAGGCGTCAATATATACTGGTATAACTATTGCTGAATATTTTAGAGATATGGGTTATTCAGTAGCTCTGATGGCAGACTCAACCTCACGTTGGGCAGAAGCTCTCAGAGAAATGTCGGGTCGTCTTGAAGAAATGCCCGGTGAAGAGGGATATCCCGCTTATCTCGGTTCTCGTCTTGCACAGTTTTACGAAAGAGCAGGTAAAGTTGAAACACTTTGCTCTGATGAGCGCATAGGTACCCTCTCTGTTATCGGTGCAGTTTCACCTCCCGGTGGTGATATTTCCGAACCTGTTTCTCAGGCAACACTGAGAATAGTTAAGGTTTTCTGGGGACTGGATTCTTCGTTGGCTTATAAGCGACATTTCCCTGCACTCAACTGGCTTACCAGCTATTCATTGTATACAGATTCCTTGACAAAATGGTTTGACTGTAAGGTGTCACCCCGTTGGATGCAGCTTCGCACTCGCCTGATGCAATTGCTTCAGGAGGAAGCAGAGCTTGAAGAAATAGTTAAGTTGGTCGGTATGGATGCTCTTTCTTCACCTGACAGATTGAAGCTGGAAGCAGCACGTTCAATCAGAGAAGACTTCCTCCACCAGAATGCTTTTCACGACATAGATACCTATACTCCTCTTGATAAACAGTTGATGTTAATGGAGCTTATACTTGCTTTTTATGACAAGGCATCCGATGCACTTACAAAGGGTGCAAACGTCGACAAGCTTGTTGCTATGAATGTTCGAGAAAGCATAGGCAGATTCAAATATGTTCCTGTAGACGACACAGAAAAGCAGTATAATGAAATTTTGGTTAACCTTGATAAAGAAATAAACAAGGTTCTTACGGAAGGAGAGGACTGATATGCCAAGAGAATACAGAACGATTCAGGAAGTTGCCGGTCCTCTGATGCTTGTCAAGGATGTAGAGAACGTAAGCTATAACGAGCTTGGTGAAATTGAGCTTTCGACAGGCGAAATACGCAGATGCAAGGTCTTAGAAATCAACGGTACCGATGCTTTGGTTCAGCTTTTTGATTCAGCAGCAGGTATTAATCTTTCAGATTCAAAGGTGCGTTTTTTAGGCAGAAGCATGGAGCTTGCTGTATCCCATGATATGCTTTCACGAGTATTTGACGGTATGGGCAGACCTATCGACGGCGGTCCTCAGATACTTCCCACAAAACGACTTGATATCAACGGTCTTCCTATGAATCCCGCTGCAAGAAACTATCCTCAGGAATTTATCCAGACAGGCATTTCTGCTATTGACGGACTTAATACTCTTGTAAGAGGACAGAAGCTTCCTATCTTTTCAGCTTCCGGATTGCCTCACTCTAATCTTGCTGCACAGATTGCAAGACAAGCTAAGGTTCGCGGAACATCTGAACCCTTCGCTGTAGTGTTTGCCGCAATGGGCATAACCTTTGAAGAGTCGAATTATTTTGTGGAAAGCTTCCGTGAAACAGGTGCTATCGACAGAACCGTAATGTTTATGAATCTGGCAAACGACCCTGCTATTGAGAGAATATCAACACCAAGAATGGCTCTTACAGCCGCAGAGTATCTGGCTTTTGAAGAAGAGATGCATGTGCTTGTAATCCTTACGGATATCACAAATTATGCAGATGCTCTCCGAGAGGTATCTGCCGCAAGAAAAGAAGTTCCCGGTAGACGAGGATACCCCGGTTATATGTATACAGACCTTGCAAGTCTTTACGAGCGTGCAGGCAGACAAAAGGGCAAAAACGGATCTATTACTCTTATACCCATTCTTACAATGCCGGAGGATGATAAGACTCATCCTATCCCTGACCTTACCGGATATATTACAGAGGGACAGATTATTCTTTCCCGTGAGCTATATCGAAAGGGAGTTACACCTCCTATTGATGTACTTCCTTCCTTGTCAAGACTTAAAGACAAGGGTATAGGAGAGGGAAAAACCCGCGCAGACCACTCCAATACTATGAACCAGCTCTTCTCTGCTTATGCAAGAGGAAAGGATGCTAAAGAGCTTATGGTAATTCTTGGCGAAGCGGCTCTCACTGATATTGATAAGCTTTATGCGAAGTTTGCTGAGGAGTTCGAAAATCGCTACGTTTCCCAAGGATATACAACGGATAGAAGCATCGAAGAAACACTCGACTTGGGTTGGGAGCTTCTCAGAATTCTTCCTCGTTCAGAACTAAAGCGTATTGATGATAAATATCTTGATATGTATTACGATAAAAAGTGATTTGGTGATGTAAATGGCTACTGCACAAATCAATCCTACAAGAATGGAGCTGACAAGGCTCAAGAAAAAGCTTTCAACTGCCATCAGAGGTCATAAACTCCTTAAAGATAAGCGTGATGAGCTTATGCGAAGATTTTTAGATATGGCTCGTCAAAACCGCGAATTAAGAGAAAAAGTTGAAAAAGCTGTTATAGAGGCGAACAGTAAGTTTGTTCTTGCCAGCGCTTCAATGACTCCTCAAGCTTTATCCTCGGCGATGTTGGCATCTAAGCAGGAGGTTTATCTTGATGTTTCCAAACGAAATGTAATGAGTGTTGACATTCCTGTTTTTACAGTAAAAACAAGAACTCCCGACAGTAATGATATATATTGCTACGGACTTGCTTTTACCTCAGCTGATCTTGACACTGCGGTGACTTCTTTATCAGATGTGCTACCTGATTTGCTTAAGCTTGCAGAAATTGAAAAATCCTGCCAGCTTTTATCTGCTGAAATCGAGAAGACTCGCAGAAGAGTTAATGCACTAGAGCACGTTATGATTCCTGAAACAAGAGAAAAAATTCGGTTTATTACTATGAAACTGGATGAAAATGAGCGCGCTACCCAAACCAGACTTATGAAAGTTAAGGATATGGTTCTTAGCAATGCTCACGGTTATTAATTATTACTTTGAATAGTAAATTTAAGACGGCTATGTATATTACATAGCCGTCATTTTTTGTTACAATATTGTTGTTTGAAAACTCTTTTGGTTAGTGATAAACTCTTTTACACCAAAAGAGATATCGTTGAAAAAGCCTCGTTTTTATGCGGTTTTTTCTTATTTATATAATTGTTGTTACAGTATCCCACAATCTGTTGTGGTGATGTTTAATTATTCTTCTATAATTTGGGTGAAGATCATGAAAATAAGAAGTAGAGCCTTGTTTTTGCTTGTTGTGCTGACAGCAACCTTATTTGCTTTTTCATCTTCCGGATGCTCTTTTAATAATGTGTTTGGTAAAGAAAATGAGGAAAGCAAGTATCTTAATTTAATAAAAACTGTAGAAGATATTGATAATCTTGTTACCAATGATGATAGACTTGTAATTAATTATTTTGATGCTTATTTATGGATTGTGTATTTTTCAGAAAGTGGCAGCATTGAGCATATGACATATATATATGATTTCAAGACTTCTGATAATGCAGAAAAGATGGTTGATACAAGAAAAGAGGAGCTTGAGCGTAACAAAACTATGACCATCAAAAATGCTAAAGCAGTTGATAAATACATCGTTGTGGATTTGGTGGATACAAGTTTTACTAATGTAACCCGAAATATGCTTGAATATAATTTTTCTACGTTGATTGTTTATTAATATAAATTGAAGGCTTCTGCTATTGTATTTTAGCAGAAGCCTTTGTTATTTAATGTGTTATTATATTTTCTTTTTTTATATCTGATTTCTTGATTTTTTCCAGATTATAGCAAAGCACATTCAGTATGAGTTCAACATAAATTAGCGAGGGAATAATTGCACTGAGAATTATTGCTTTTAAGGCAATGCACACAGCTACAGCACCGGCTACAGAAACAGCAAGCAAAACAGAGCTGAATATTGTAGCGAACACCCTGTTATACATTCTGCCTTCGATAGTGAGAGTTGCTATAACAAATGGGTAAATAAGCAGTACTCCGACAGCAAAACCTAAAACCTTATATATAAGATATTTTTCACTTAATGCGATAAAAAGTATAATCAATCCCAAAAGAACCATACAACAGAAAATGTATGCAGGAAGTTTAGAAAACATAACCTTCTTTGTTTTCATAAGCATTACGATACATATTGCCCACGTGATAGGGATAACTGACACAGGCAACGACCATATATCAAATAAAGAAACCATTAACGCAGGCGATTCACCGTTGAAATCAAGTGTTATGCTGCAAAAAGAAATCAGAAGCATAACTAAGGATATAATAAGCATTGAAATTTGTATGCCTTTTTCTTCTCTGAGAACGGCATTTCTGACTATTCTCATTATTTCATTCTCCTCGCCTTGTATTTTTCGCGTTTAGTTACGTCTTTTGAATTAACGGATAAAACAAGTAATAATGGTATCAAGCAAGCAACTGCCGCGTAACCAAAGGAGAGTATCTCGTAAACAGAAATATCATAGGTTATATATTTATCTACGCAAGTAAATATTGTGGATAACGAACCTATAACTGATAGCAACATAATAATAAGAATGTATCTAAATCTTCCTATTGAAAACATAAGTGTAAACAAGCATAAAAGGGCATAGATTAAGTGTTCGCCTATATCAATAAGATAAGGACCGTAACCAACGCTCATAGATAATTGCTGTGCCATTGAGTATGCGTTTGTAAAAGCTGTAACACTTTCGTATAGAGGAAACAATACTGTGATGAAACCGAACAAGCAGGGGATAGCAACGGCGGTAACATTCTTTTTCAATACATATATAGTTATTCCTACGGCAATAGATAATCCGAACAGTCCCTTTAATATGTAATATGCAATATCCAACGATGTGTCAATTGTAGAAAATCTATTTAGAATATTTACTATTACAGGTAGCATTAATAGAACTACAGAAGTTAAAGCAAGTATTGTAATTGAAATAGTATATGGAATGTGCTTTTCTTTTAACTCAAGTTTATTACTAAATAAAGATTGCATAAAATAACCTCCAAACATATATATTTTAACATAAGACTGGATTTTTTCAATAGAATTATAGAAATTTAAAAAATACAATAATTACTTCTAAAGGACTTTCATTATATGAATATATTTCTATACACTAAAATATAATATTAACAGCAGATAACGAGGTGGACAAAACCATGGTATGCAGAATAGTTGAGCTAAGACACAAGGAAGTAATTAACAGCAGTAACGGATGCAGAATTGGATTTGTTGATGATGTTGAGGTTGACACCCTAACCTCGCAGGTTAGAGCTATCATTGTGTTCGGAAGACCCAGATGCCTGGGTTTGTTAGGGAGAAACGACGACGTAATCATACCTTGGTCAGATATTCAACTAATTGGTGAAGACACTATATTGGTGTCTACAAATATTAAATATAACCAAAAAAAGCAGAGAATCCCTAAGTCCTTTGTCTAGTGTGCACAGTCACAAATTTTGTGTCATTCAGCAAGAGTAACGAAACCAGAACTGAAATTATGTGCATAATAACGAATAATAATTCGCCTGCAGAATAATAACACCCGTAATATTCTTTATAAGAATAATTATTGTCACTTGTAACTTTTGCAATTTTCCAAAAAGTATGGTTTAATTGCACCTGAGATTGTGTGATTAAGCAAAAATATTACCGCTTAAATACAACGCTTTCGAAAATTGGTACGGATGTCCAAAATTTACGATTCCGCCTTAAGGAACCTTGGAGCCATCCCACCAAGTGAGATTTTCGGCTGAGTTGTCCAAGGGTACCGTGAACGGGTTTGATTTACTATTTAAACTCTACACTTGCAACATAAACACACGTTGCAGTACCCGGAAATAAGGAGGACGAATTTTTGATTAGAACATTCAAAAGGTTGGCTGCTGTAGTATCGCTTTCTCTCATCTTAACAATCATCATCGTACCTTGTGCCGTGTTCTTTGCAAGTGCACAGACAGTTTCAGGCACAAACAGCGTACTAAGCACAACCGAATCAACAGGTAACACACGCGTAACAAGATCCTACACAGACGACAAAAAGCTTTCTAACAAGCAGGATTCTGCAACAACAGAAAAAGCAAAGAGCTTTGATGATGCTAAAGAAACTGCTCAGAAGACAGCCAAGGTTATCGAAAAAGCTGCACAAGAGGCTCAGACAAAGATGCCTACCGCGACTGTTTCTACAAGCGGCAAGTATCTTCTTGACATTGCTAATCCTGATGCTAGCTATGTAGGATATTCCATTTCTCTCAGTGATTATGACAGAGATATTCTAGAGCGCCTTGTAATGGGTGAGGCAGGCGGCGAAGGCTTCATTGGTTGTTGTCTTGTTGCACAGGCCATCAGAGATACCATGATTCTTGACGGATATAAGTCAGTTGATTCTTTAAGAATTAGCATGGGCTATCAGGCTTCTCTGTATAACACTCCTAATCAGGACGCACTTGATGCTGTAAGCTTCATTTTCGATCAGGGCGGTGCCGCTGTACAGCACAGCATCGTATATTTCTATGCACCTGCTCTTTGCACAAGCGGATTCCATGAATCTCAGGAGTTCGTTGTTGCACACAATAGCCACAGATTTTTTGACAGATGGTAATATGAAAGGCAATCGCTTCAAAGCGGTTGCCTTTTTGTGTTATTTGCATAACTGTAACAACTAAAAACGTATTCACTTTATTATGTATTACATAGCTAATAAACAAAAAAGAAAATAACGCAAAAACCCTTGACAAATACTGGTGTTTTTGCTATTATGTTAAGGCACTACGCACGGCAAACTTGTCCCAAAGGTGTATCCAATAAAGGATATTTTCATAGGACAAAATTCAAAAGTTTGTCGGAGGTTTAACCTTAGGAGGAATAAACATGTCAGTAGTATCTATGAAACAGCTCCTCGAAGCTGGCGTACACTTTGGTCACCAGACCAGAAGATGGAACCCCAAGATGGCTGAGTACATCTTCACAGAGAGAAACGGTATCTACATCATTGATTTGCAGAAGACCGTTAAGAAGCTCGAAGAGGCTTACAGCTTCGTTCGTGACCTTTCTACAGAAGGTAAATCCGTACTCTTCGTTGGCACAAAGAAGCAGGCTATGGACAGCGTGAAGGAAGAGGCTGAGCGTGCAGGCGCTTACTATGTAAACGCACGTTGGCTGGGCGGTATGCTCACAAACTTCACAACAATCCGCCGCAGAATCGGCAGACTCAAGCAGCTTCGTGCTATGGAGGCTGACGGCACATTCGATCTTCTTCCCAAGAAGGAAGTTATCAAGCTCAAGCTTGAAATCGAGAAGCTCGAGAAGTTCCTTGGCGGTATTGAGGATATGGATAAGATGCCCGGTGCACTCTTCATCGTAGACCCCAGAAAAGAAAAGATTGCAGTTGCAGAGGCAAAGAAGCTCGGCATCCCCGTTGTTGCTATTGTTGATACAAACTGTGATCCCGATGAAATCGATTATGTAATTCCCGGTAATGATGATGCAATCCGTGCTGTTAAGCTTATCGCTGGCGCAATGGCTTCTGCAATCATCGAAGGCAAAGAGGGCCAGATGGGCGCTGCAGCTATCGTAGAGGATGCAGAGGAAGAGCCTGCTGAGAAGCCCGCACCCAAGAAGAGAAGAACAACCAAGAAGGCTGATGAGGCTCCTGCAGAGGAAGCAGCAAAAGCTGAGTAATTGATTTCCATATAAATTAATCGAAAGGATTGAAGTAAAATGAGTTTTACTGCACAGGACGTTAAGGCATTAAGAGAAAAGACCGGTTGCGGTATGATGGATTGCAAAAAGGCTCTTACAGAAGCAAACGGTGATATGGATGCTGCTGTAGATTTCCTCAGAGAGCAGGGTCTTGCAAAGCAGGCTAAGAAGGCATCCCGTATTGCAGCAGAGGGTATCGCTTTTGCTCTTACTAACGATACAAACACAGTTGGCGTAGTTATCGAGGTTAACTCTGAAACCGACTTCGTTGCTAAGAACGAGGATTTCCAGAAGTTCGTTAAGACTTGCGCACAGACAGTTATTGACAACAATCCTGCTGATGTTGATGCACTTAAGGCTTGCATCGCTTCCGGCACAGAGATGACTGTAGAAGCTCTCCTTCAGGAGAAGGTTCTCACAATTGGCGAGAATCTTCAGATTAGACGTTTCGAGCGCTTTGAAGCTCCCTGCGTTGGCTATGTTCACGCTGGTGGCAAAATCGGTGTTATGGTTACATTTGACACAGATGTTGACACAAATGCCGATGCATTTGTAGCTTGCGGTAAAGACGTAGCAATGCAGATTGCAGCTCTGAGCACACCTTATCTCAACAAGGAGGCTGTTCCTGCTGATGTTCTCGAACACGAGAAGAAGATTATGCGTGAGCAGCTCCTCAACGAAGGTAAGCCCGAGGCAATCATCGAGAAGATTCTTGGTGGTAAGGTTGCTAAGTACTACAAGGAGAACTGCCTTGTAGATCAGGAGTTTGTTAAGAACAACGACGTTACAATCAAGCAGTATGTTGACTCCGTAGCTAAGGAGCTTGGCGGCTCAATCGCTATCACCGGTTTCGTTCGTTACGAGAAGGGTGAAGGTCTTGAGAAGCGTCAGGATGACTTCGCTGCAGAAGTAGCTTCAATGGTTAAATAATTAAAAATATCTTTAAACAGCGTTTGCGTATTTTGCAAACGCTGTTTTTGTTTTTCAACTAGCAGAAGTAAATATATGTGAATAAAAATATTTAAAATACAGATTTATAATCTTTACAAATCTGCGCGTATGTTGTATTATTATATTAACTATATACAGACCTATGGGGGTGTTCTGAATGGAACCAAAATATAAGAGAATATTACTTAAATTATCAGGTGAATCTCTTGCAGGAGAACAGAAAAGCGGTATCGATTTTGATACCGTGCTTAAAATCTGTGAGCCTATAAAGAAATGCGTTGACTTGGGTGTTGAGGTGGCTATCGTTGTTGGCGGAGGCAACTTCTGGCGCGGTAGAACAAGCGGAAAAATGGACCGCACACGTGCTGACCATATGGGCATGCTTGCTACAGCAATCAATGCTTTAGGTGTGTGTGATGCCTTGGAACAGCTTGGTGTTGATACCCGTGTTCAGACAGCTATTTCTATGCGAGAGATCGCTGAACCATATATTCGAGGCAAGGCAATACGTCATCTTGAAAAGGGTAGAGTAGTTGTGTTCGGTTGCGGTACAGGTAACCCCTTCTTCTCAACAGATTCTGCTGCTTCGCTTCGAGCTGCTGAAATCGAAGCTGACATTATTATGAAGGCAACAATGGTTGACGGTGTGTATGATTGTGATCCCAAAACTCACGACAATGCTGTTAAGTATGACAGCCTTTCATTTAATGAGGTTGTAGAAAAACAGCTTAAGGTTATGGATGGCACAGCCGCAACAATGTGCCGTGAAAATGACATCCCCATTCTTGTTTTCAGCATTGAAAGACCTATGAACATTTACGATGCAGTATGCGGCAAAGACATCGGCACTCTCGTAAAATAAAACACATAATTTCAGGAGGATATTTTTATGAATACCGTTATAAAAAAAGCTGAAGAAGCTATGCAGAGAAGAATTAATCATCTGGAAAGTGAGTATGCAAGAGTTCGTGCTGGCCGTGCTAACCCCAGCGTTCTTGATAAGGTTATGGTTGACTATTATGGCTCACCAACACCTATTCAGCAGCTTGCGGCTGTATCGGTTTCTGAGGCAAGAGCTCTCACTATTCAGCCTTGGGATGCTTCAGTGTTGCGTGCAATTGAGAAAGCTATTCAGGTTTCTGACATCGGCATCAATCCCCAGAATGACGGCAAATGCATTCGTCTGATTTTCCCTCCTCTCACAGAGGATAAGCGTAAGGAAATCACTAAAGATGTTGCAAAACAGGCTGAGGATACAAAGGTTCAGATTAGAAATGAGCGCAGAGATGCGATAGATAGCCTTAAGAAGATGAAGAAGGATTCCGAGATTACCGAGGATGACTTAGAGGTTGGACAGGAGAAGGTTCAGAAGCTTACTGATAAATTCACAAAGCTTGCTGATGAAATCTGTCAGAAGAAGCAAAAAGAAATTATGGAGATTTAATTTATGTCGTTTTTGTTTTCTCGACGAATTAAACACAGCAGGAAGGACGATAACCTCGTCCTTCCTGAGCATATAGGCATAATTATGGACGGTAACGGCAGATGGGCGAGTAAGCGTGGTTTGCCTAGAAGTGCAGGGCATACTGCAGGTGCTCAGAATTTCCGAACAATCACACGATATTGCAGTGATATAGGTATCCGTTATTTGACAGTATATGCTTTTTCAACAGAAAATTGGAAGCGTCCGGAGGATGAGGTTTCGGCATTGATGAAGCTTTTCAAGCAGTATCTTGAAGAGGCACTTTCTGATTTTAAGGATGACAGCATCGTTGTTCGTTTCATCGGTGATACATCGGCTTTTTCGCCAGAACTTCAGGAGCTTATTGAAAGAACACAGCGTGAATCCGCTGACCGAGAAGGTATGGTTCTTAATATAGCCATGAATTACGGAAGCCGTGATGAGCTTGTCAGGGCAGTAAAAACAATCGCTAACGAAGTTAAATCCGGTCAACTTTCTGTTGATGAAATTTCAGCTGATACAGTGTCATCACACCTTTACACTGCAGGACAGCCTGACCCCGACTTAATTATCCGACCTAGCGGAGAATATAGAATTTCAAATTTTATGCTCTGGCAGGCGGCTTATACAGAGTTTATTATTCTTGATAAGCTCTGGCCTGATTTTAGCACTGAAGACCTTGATTCTGCCTTAAGGGAGTTTTCAAGGCGTAATCGCAGATTCGGCGGAGTCTGATTTACCTTTTTTATATTGCAGGTGGTTTCTATGAAAACTCGTATTATTACCGCAATAATCGGTATTATATTTGTAGTATTGCTAATGATATTCGGCGAAATGCTGCCGATTCTGTTTGCTGTTGCCATAGCTCTTTGCAATGCTATTATTTGTATGGAATTTTTAACAGCTAAAAAGCTTCAGAAGAATCCTCCTGTGGCTATACTTACAATTCTTTTTTCGCTGGCTATGCCAATGGTCGCATGCACCTCTTTATGGTACATACCCTTGTATGTTTTCTCTCTGGCAATGTTTCTTTTTATGGTCTTTTTCAGAGAAAAGTTTGCAGTATTTGACCTAACCTTCGCTTATGCAGGAGTTGTTGTGATTTCTGTTGCAATGTCCTCTATGGCAAGACTTATTTGTTGTAGCGGTGGGTGGTACAGCTTCTATCTTGTAATGGGTGTTGTGTCGCCGTGGCTTGCTGACAGTACTGCTTATTTTGTAGGCAGCTTCATGGGTAAACGCAAGCTTTGTCCTAATATCAGCCCTAATAAAACTGTTGAGGGTGCATTAGGCGGAATTATCGGCTCGGTTCTCGGAGCTTTGCTTGCAGGTGTTGTTTTCCAATTCATTGTTTATCGTAATGTCGAGTTCAATTACCTTGCTTTGCTTGTCATAGGTGTGTACTGTTCTGTGGTATCTATCCTTGGCGACTTAGTTTTCTCTGTAATAAAGAGAGATTGCGGCATAAAGGACTATGGCTCCATTATGCCCGGACACGGCGGACTTCTTGACCGTTTCGATTCTGTTATTTTCTGTGCGCCGGTAGTGTATTTTATTTCCGAGCTCTGGGGACTTGTGGTTTAAGTAATATTTTTAAAGCCCTTTCGGATATAATAAGGTTGTGATTATATGACAAAATCAATGGTTGTTTTGGGTTCGACAGGTTCAATCGGTACCCAGACTCTTGATGTTGCTGAAAAATATAATATGAAAATATGTGCACTTACAGCACATAGTAACGTAAAGCTGATAGAAGAACAGGCTCGCAAATTCAAGCCTTCTCTGGCAGTTATGTTTGATGAAACTGCCGCCTCAGACCTTAAAATCCGTCTTGCCGATACCGATACCCGCGTGCTTTGCGGTATGAACGGACTTATTGAAGCAGCATCGTTAAATGAAGCAGATGTTGTTTTAAACTCCCTTGTTGGTATGGTAGGTCTGGAGCCTACCCTTGCCGCTTGTAAGGCAGGCAAGGACATTGCACTTGCAAACAAAGAAACTTTGGTTGCAGGCGGAGAGCTTGTTATGAATGCTGTGAAGGAGTCTGGTGTTGCATTGCTTCCTGTTGATAGCGAGCATAGTGCAATCTTCCAATGCTTGCAAGCTTGTCCTGACAAAAAATTCCTTAAAAAGCTTATTCTTACCGCATCAGGCGGTCCTTTCTTCGGCAAAACAAAAGCCGAGCTTTGTGATGTTACTGTTGAGCAGGCACTTGCACATCCTAACTGGAGCATGGGTGCTAAGATTACTGTTGACTCCGCAAGCATGATGAACAAAGGCCTTGAGATTATCGAGGCAAGATGGCTTTTTGACGTAACTGCAGACAACATTGATGTTGTGGTTCATCGACAGAGCATTATTCATTCTCTCATTGAATTCACAGATAATTCTGTTCTTGCTCAGCTTGGTGTTCCTGATATGAGAATTCCTATACAGTATGCACTCACTTATCCCGAGCGTGTTGTTTCTCCTGTAGGGGAATTAGACCTGACATCGATAGGTACGCTTACTTTTGACAAGCCTGATTATGAAACATTTGAGTGTTTGACAGCTTGTAAGGCAGCACTTAACAAGGGCGGTACTTCTCCTGCTATAGCTAACGGTGCCAACGAAGCTGCAAATCTTTTATTCAGACAGGCCAAGATTCCTTTCCTGAAAATCGGTGAGCTTGTAACCGGAGCAGTTGCGGATATATCAACAGGCACACTTTCAAGTCTTTCTGATGTTCTTTCTGCTGACAAAGCTGCAAGAGAGTATGTTATGTCAGCGGTACAGTAATTTTTTGGAGATGATTTTTTGACAGCTTTTGTCAATATTCTTATCACAGCCGGACTCATAATAATCGGAGTTCTGCTTTTTGAGCTGATTATTCTGTTTCACGAAGGCGGACATTTCATAACTGCTAAGCTTTCAGGCGTAAAGGTTAATGAATTTGCTTTGGGTATGGGTCCTAAAATACTTTCATTTACAAAGGGTGAAACAACCTATTCACTCAGGCTTCTTCCAATAGGCGGCTATTGTGCAATGGAAGGCGAGGATGAGGATAGTGATAACCCCAGAGCCTTTAACAACATAAAAATATATAAGAGGATGATTATTGTAGTTGCTGGCGCTGTTATGAACATTATCCTCGGATTAATACTTATGATAGTGCTTTTGCTTCCTAATGAGTACTTTGCCAGCACAACCGTAGACTCCTTTATCCCGAAATCTTACAGTGCAAACAGCGGACTTATGGCAGGGGATAGGATTGTTTCTGTTGACGGTTATAAAGTACGTAACTCTATGGATTTGTCATATGCTCTTGCAACAATCAAGGTTCAGGATGTTGATGGTAACAGTCTGCAAATTTATAAGCAGGATTGTGCAAATGAGTTAGCTGATATATATTATACTCAGTACAACAAAGGCAATTTTGACTCTTTCACAAATGAACAGTACGAAGCAATCTATAATGATTTATGTGAGGTTACCGAAAAGGTAAATATATCTGCCACAAAAGAAGAAGCTTTAAAAGCTTTTGAGGCAGGGTGTCAGGTTATGTATTCGTATTTCCCTGAGGAAGAGTGGTCTTTGCCTGATATCGAAACTAAAGAAACAAGACCCAGATTCAGAACAGATATGGTTGTTGAGCGCAAGGGTGAGAGAGTTATTCTTGAAGATGTTGACTTTATGACCTATACAACTGCTGATGACTCAACACCCAGAATGTCAATTGATTTCTATTCACAAGTTAAAGAGAAAAATTTCTTGAGCCTTATGAGTGAAACAGGAAGCCAGACAGTATCTGTTGTGAGAATGGTTGTTGATTCCCTTGTTGGTCTTATTAAGGGAGAGTTCGGTTTTACCGATGTGTCCGGTCCCATTGGTGCCGCTACTGCCACGGTCGAGGTGGCACAGGAGGGACTTAAAACCGGCTTCGGTGATGCAGTTCTAAATATTGTTTATGTAATGATGATAATCACCGTTAATTTAGGTGTTGTTAATATGCTTCCTTTTCCTGCTTTGGATGGCGGTCGCTTCCTCTTTTTACTTATAGAGGGAATTTTCAGAAAGCCCGTACCCAGAAAGGCAGAGGCGGTAATCAACGCAGTTGGACTTGGAATTCTTCTTGTGTTCATCCTGATTGTGTCCGTCAAGGATGTTTGGATGCTTTTTGTGTGAGGTAGTTATGTCTAAAATCAGAGTAAAAGCAGGCAATGTTGAGATTGGAGCAGGTGCACCTGTATCTGTTCAGTCGATGCTCAACACCCCTGCACACGATATTAAAGCTAGTGTTGAGCAGGCAAAACGTCTTGCGGCTGCAGGCTGTGAGATTATCCGTGCTGCTGTACCCGACAAGGAAGCGGTTGCACTTATCCCTGCACTTAAAGAAGCTGTGTCCGTTCCCATTGTTGCTGATATTCACTTTGATTATAAGCTGGCACTGGAGTGTGTAGCTGCAGGTGTTGATAAAATCCGCATCAACCCCGGTAACATCGGCTCTGACGACAGAGTTAAGGCAGTTGCTGAGGCTTGCCGCAGTAAGAGTGTGCCCATCAGAATAGGTGTTAACTCCGGTTCACTTGAAAAATCTATTCTTGCAAAGTACGGTCATCCCACTGCTGAAGCTCTTTGCGACAGCGCTCTTTACCATGCTTCACTTCTTGAAAAGTTTGATTTCACAGACATAGTTCTTTCTATGAAATCTTCTTCTGTTCCCACAACAGTAAAGGCGTACGAGCTTGCTTCAGAGCGTTGCGATTATCCTTTGCATATTGGTGTTACTGAGGCTGGCACAGAATACAGTGGAATCATCAAATCTGCCGCCGGTGTGGGTTCACTTCTTTTACACGGCATAGGTGATACTATCCGTATTTCTTTGACTGCTGATCCTGTGCGTGAGGTTGTTGCTGGAGTTGAGCTTCTTAAATCCATCGGACTTCGACAGGGTGGAGTAAAGTTCGTTTCCTGTCCAACCTGCGGTCGTACAAAAATTGACCTTATCAGTCTTGCAAATGAAGTTCAATCACGTCTTTCTACCATTAACAAAGATATTACTGTTGCAATAATGGGTTGTGCGGTTAACGGACCGGGTGAAGCAAGAGAAGCTGATATCGGTGTTGCAGGCGGTGACGGTTGCGGTCTTATTTTCAGCAAAGGAGAAATTCTCTACAAAGTACCTGAAGATAAGATTGTAGAAGCACTTATTTCAGAAATAGATAAGCTATAATTTATTACATATATGATGAGGATTGAATGAAAAAGTTAGGTAGTTTATTTACAAGGTATCTGTCAGAGGGCAGTTACTTTGACAGCAAAGTTGCTCAGGGCGACGTTGAAAAAGTATATATAGATAATCATAAGCGTACAGTTACAATTACTGTACGCTTTGGTGACTTTATAGACCGAGATGTTCTGTTTGCCACAGAAAAGCTAATTTCAGGCTCAGCGTTGGAACTTTCCAACACAACTATCTTGCCTGTTTATGATAATCTTGTGTTTATCCCTGAGTATTATAATTATGTTCTTATGGAGCTCAGACGCAGGATCCCTTCGCTCAATGGTGTTGTGTCTGACAGTACTGTTGAAATTCACGGTGATACTCTGATTGTAGAGCTGTTTCACGGCGGTATGTCTGCTTTGAAATCTTTAGGCTTTGATAAAGAATTGCAGAAGATTATTTTTGATGAATTCGGATGCAGATATTCTGTTGAGTTTTCAGGTGTTACCGATATCAACACCGAAGATGATGCATATATCGAAAATATCAAGCATTACGAAGAATCTTTGAAGCGTCAGGAGCTTGAAGTTTATAACGAAGTGTTCGAAACGAAGCACGATGAAAATCTCCCTTCTCAGATAATTGAAGTAAGAAAGGACAGTTTTCTGTTTCCTTCGATTTACCCCGGCTCTACAAGACCTCTATGGGGACGAATTATCAAAAGCAAGCCTGCACCCATAAACACACTTTCTATGGATTCAGGTAAGGTAACCGTATGGGGTGACATCTTTAGTATGGAAACCAAGGTTACCAAGTCTGGAGATAAGAATATTATTTCAATTTATATCACAGATTACACAGGCTCGGTTATGCTGAAGATTTTTGCACCCATTGCAGAGTGCAAGCCGCTTGAAGCATTGAAAAAGGGGACAACCATAATCGCAAAAGGTGATTATGAATACGACCCCTTTATCAGAGCATATGTAATCAACTGCCGTTCGGTTATGACAGCTGAAAAGTTCAAAGTTCAAGACAATGCACCTAAAAAACGAGTAGAGCTTCATCTGCATACAAATATGTCCTCTTTGGATGCACTCACTCCTGCAGGGGATTTGATTAAACGTGCCGCTTCTTGGGGGCATCCAGCTATTGCAATTACCGACCACGGTGTTGCACAGGCGTTTCCTGATGCTATGAACGCTTCTGCCGGTAGTGACATCAAGGTGATTTACGGCACAGAGGCTTACTTTGTCAATGATGTTGTGAACATTGTAAAAGGCACTAAAAATGAGCCTTTCAGCGGAGAGTTTGTCTGTTTTGACCTTGAAACAACGGGCCTATCATCAAGCAAAGACCGCATTACAGAAATTGGTGCAGTACTTATCAAAAACGGACAGATTGTGGATAGTTTTAACACCTTTGTTAATTGCGGTGTAACCATCCCTGAAAGAATCACTGAGCTTACCGGTATTGATAACACAATGCTTGAAGGCGCACCCTCAGAGGAAGAAGCAATCAGAAGCTTTATTGATTTCTGCGGTGACAGAATACTTGTAGCCCACAAAGCTTCATTTGACACATCTTTTATCAGAGAAGCTTGCAAACGATTAAAGATTAATTATAATTTCACTTCCATAGATACATTGGTTCTATCAAGAGTGTTACTGGAAGGTATAGAAAACTGCAAACTTGATACTGTAGCAAAGTATCTAAGATTGCCCGAGTTCAATCATCACAGGGCATCAGATGATGCCAATATTCTTGCACAGATTTTCATTCAGCTGATGTCAAGACTTGACTCCGATTATAATATTCACTCAACAAGTGAAATTAATACAGGTCTGCGTGGCGGTAAGTACAAGGAGCTTCCGTCTTATCATCAGATTATTCTGGTAAAAAATCAGGTGGGACTGAAAAATCTTTATAAGCTGATTTCACATTCGCATCTTAACACCTTCTACAAACGCCCCAGAATTCTCAGAAGCGTTCTTGATAAACACAGGGAGGGACTTATCATTGGTTCTGCCTGTGAAGCTGGGGAGTTGTTCAGAGCCATTTACGAAAAGAAGCCGGAACACGAGCTTTGCGATATTGCTTCTTATTATGATTATCTTGAAATCCAGCCTGAAGGCAACGATACCTTTATGATTAATAAGGGAATGGTCGAAAGTGTCGAGGATATCCGCGATATCAACCGTAAGATTATTTCCTTGGGTGAAAAACTGGGTATCCCCGTTGTTGCTACTTGCGACGTGCATTTCCTCGACCCGCACGATGCTGAGTACAGAAAAATTATGCAGGCAGGTCAGGGTTACTCTGATGTAGATAACCAAGCACCCCTTTACTTGCGTACAACAGCCGAGATGCTCGAAGAGTTTGCCTATTTAGGCGAAGAAAAAGCCTACGAAATAGTAGTTGAGAATACAAACGCAATAGCTGATTGCATTGAAAAAATTAAACCTGTACCCGGTGGTAATTATCCTCCTTTTATTGACGGTGCAGAAGAACAGCTTATGGATATCGTTTGGAGCCGTGCAAAAGAACTCTACGGCGACCCTCTGCCCGATATTGTTAAAGCACGTCTTGACAAGGAGCTAAACGCTATCACCACCTACGGTTACTCTGTTCTGTATATGACAGCACAGAAGCTTGTATCCAATTCCGAGGCGCATGGCTATCTTGTTGGTTCCCGAGGCAGTGTTGGTTCATCCTTTGTTGCTACTATTTCAGGTATATCCGAGGTTAACCCTCTGGCACCACACTATATCTGTCCTGATTGCAAATACAGCGAGTTTATTACAGATGGAAGCTACGGCTCAGGCTTTGACCTGCCGCCAAAGAACTGTCCTGTTTGCGGCAGAGAGCTTCGCCGTGACGGCCATGAAATACCATTTGAAACCTTCCTCGGATTCAAGGGTGATAAGGTACCTGATATTGACCTTAACTTCAGCGGTGAGTATCAGTCAAGCTCCCATAGATACACAGAGGAGCTCTTCGGTAAGGATAACGTTTTCAAAGCAGGTACCATTTCTACATTGAAGGATAAAACTGCTTTTGGTTTTGTTAAAAAGTTTGAGCAGGAGAGAGGACTCAATCTCGGCAAAGCAGAAGAAGAGCGTCTTGCTACAGGCTTTACAGGGGTTAAGCGTACAAGTGGCCAGCATCCCGGCGGAATGGTTGTTGTTCCTAAGGGCATGGAGGTTTATGATTTCTGTCCTGTTCAGCATCCTGCTGATGATACTGAGTCTGATAATATCACAACTCACTTCGATTTCCATTCTATTCACGATAACATCTGCAAGCTTGATGAGCTTGGCCATGATGTGCCCACAATATATCATTATCTTGAAGAGTTCTCAGGCATTCCGGTTATGGATGTGCCTATGAGCGACCCTAAGGTTATGTCTTTGTTTACCTCCACCGAGGCATTGGGCGTTACAAAAGAAGATATAGACTCAGAAACCGGTACCTTCTCCTTGCCCGAGTTGGGTACACCCTTTGTACGTCAGATGCTTGTAGATGCTCAGCCTAAAACCTTTACAGACCTTTTGCAGATTTCGGGACTTTCTCATGGTACCGACGTTTGGATTGGCAATGCCGCTGATTTGATTCGCGATGGTGTTTGCACGATTTCGGATGTTATCGGTACGCGAGATTCCATTATGACTTACCTTATGCATAAGGGCTTGGACCCCTTGATGTCCTTTAAGATTATGGAGATTGTCCGTAAGGGTAAGGCTACAAAGCTTCTCACAGAAGAGCATATACAGGCTATGAAGGACCACAACGTGCCTCAGTGGTATATTGATTCTTGTATGAAAATCAAGTATATGTTCCCCAAGGCTCACGCGGCGGCATATATGATTGCAGCGCTTCGTCTTGGTTGGTATAAGGTTCATAAGCCTTTGGTTTATTATGCCGCATACTTTACTGTCCGCGGTGAAGATTTCGACGGTGTAACTGCACTAAAAGGTAAGCAGGCTGTTGTCGCAAAGATGAACCTTATCACTCAAAAGGGATTTGAAGCAACAGCGAAGGAAAAAACCGAGTATGCAACCTTGCAAATAATCAATGAGATGCTTGCCCGCGGTATTGAGCTTTTGCCAATTGATATTTACAAATCTGATGCAAAGAGGTTTGTAATTGAAGATGGCAAGCTCAGATTACCCTTTATGTCCATTTCAGGCATTGGTGAAGCTGCAGCTATTTCACTTGCAGAGTGTGGCAAACAAGGCGAGTATTTCTCTGTTGAAGAATTACAGCAAAAAACTAAGGTTACGAAGGCTGTAGTAGAGTCCCTCAGAGAAATCGGCTCTCTCAAGGGCTTGCCCGAGAGCTCTCAGATTTCACTTTTCGGGGAGTTCTGATTTAAGAATTTTCCTTTTGGAGGAAGATTATGTTCTTTAAAATTTATTCATTTGGTTGCAAAGTAAACCAGTATGAATCTGAATTTATCAAACAAATAATGTGTGCTGACGGTTATTATTATACAGATACGGATTGCAATGCAGATATATTCATTGTGAATTCCTGTTCTGTTACTGCTGTCAGCGACTCTAAATGCAGAAAGCTTCTGAGAAAACTCAGAAGAGAAAATCCTGCTTCAGTAATACTTTTGTGCGGTTGTATGTCACAGGCATTTCCGCGGAAATATGAAAACTTTGAAATGTGTGATATTGTTACAGGTAACACAACACGTGCACAGATACCGCAATACATTAAAGAGTTTCTGACTAATAGAGAGCAAATTGTTGATGTAACTGACCATGATAGAAAGAACGAAGGATTTGAACCCTGTGTGGTTTCAGATTTTAGCGAACGCACCCGTGCTTTTGTAAAAATAGAAGATGGTTGCGACCGCTTCTGTTCGTATTGCATTATTCCTTATGCTCGTGGCAGAGTTCGCTCAAAGCCTCTTGACGAGCTTTCGCATGAAGTTTCGTTGCTTGCAGAAAACGGATATAAGGAAATTGTCCTTGTTGGCATAAATTTGTCAAAGTACGGTACAGATATCGGTCTGACGCTCAGCGATGCAGTAGAATGTGTAGCTGAGCATGACGGAATATGTCGTATTCGTTTAGGCTCTCTTGAACCCGAGCTTCTTGACGATGATACTATCCGAAGATTATCTGCTGTTGATAAATTCTGTCCTCAATTCCATCTTTCTTTGCAAAGCGGTTGCACTGAAACATTAAAGCGTATGAACCGCAGATATTCAAGCTCGGAATATGCTGAGATTGTTGATAGAATTCGCAGTAATTTCGATAATCCCAGTATAACTACTGACGTTATGGTGGGCTTTCCCGGTGAAACCGAAGAGGAATTCAAGGCTTCGCTTGATTTTGTAACACGCATTGGTTTTGCCAAAGTACACGTGTTTCCTTATTCAAGACGAAGCGGTACGGTTGCAGATAGAATGCCTGATCAGATTAGCAGATCTGTCAAGGAACAGCGTGCAAGGCTTATGACAGAAGCCAATGAACTCAAGCGTATTGAGTTCATGAAATCTCAGATTGGAGCTGTATGCGAGGTATTGTTCGAACGTGCCGACTCGAACGGTATGTTTGAGGGCTACAGCAAAAACTATATACCTGTTTATGTTAATACAAACGGTATTGATATTTCAGGAGAATGCCGTAAAGTGCTCCTTACAGCTGTAGATGGGGAACGATGTGCAGGGGAACTGCTAAATGACGGATTTTAAATTTTTAAGCTCTGATTGTGCACTATCTTTTATAAGAGCACTGTAGTCGTATATCATATATCCGTCATATCCGTAGCGTCTTAACAGCATAAGCTGTGTTGCAAGCTCTTTGTCTGTATTAAGCCACGTGCCCGAGTCTGCATCGCTTCCTGCTTTATAGGCACCGAGCCCAACGTATACCTTAATATCGTTGTGATATTCAAACTCCTGCCAGTTTTGCAGGCTAACTTCGAAGTTTAAGGTTGGATTGTTGGTTGAATAATACATTTGAGGGCATATATAATCAGCGTATCCAATGCTTTCGCACCAGTTTTTTACATCTGCACCGATATTATAATTATTCTCTATATTACCTTGCGGTGAAATTCCAAAGACTACAGAGGAGTCAGTAGCTTTGATTTCTCTGTAAACTTCATTAAGCATTAGGTTTACGTTACTTTGACGCCATTGCTCCTTATACATTGCCTTGGTTATGTTGTTAACGGATTCTCTATATGCTTCAAATTCAGTATCATCAAACGAGCCTGAGTCCGTAGGGTAAAAATAGTCATCAAATTGAATTCCGTCTACATCATAGTTTTTTATAATTTCCTTGACACCTGCAACTATTAGCTCTTTTGCTGAGTCGTTGGCAGGATTTAGGTATATTCCAGAATCAAGCTCAACACCCATACTCTTATTTAGAATATATGGATTGTTTTTAGATAATTCATTAGGCGTTCCGGATGAAGATACACGGTACGGATTAATCCAAGCGTGAAGCTTCATACCTTCTGCGTGGATTTTACTGCACATATATTTTAATGCGTCATAACCTGGGTATTCACCTTGCTTGCCTGATAAAATGTGAGAGTGGGGGAAATAAGCGGATTTATACAGCGCATCGCAAAACGGCCGTACCTGAACAATTAGTGTATTACATTTTAAATCTTTGGCCGAGCTTACTATTTTATCAAACTTATCTTTGAAGCTTTCGAAGCTTCGATCTGTATCGCTCATATCAAGTGAAAGATACGACACCCACAGACCTCTCATCTCATCATCTTCTTTCGCTTCGTCTATTGTGGGTTCTGTGTTGTTTAGTCCGTTGCTTTGATATTTGTTACCTGTAAACATAGTTATGCCAATTGTTGAAATCAACAGTATAGCTGTCAGAACAGTAACATAATTAAATTTTCTCATAATAATCACTTCCCGGAGGATATTTATGCCTTGGTATTTAGAGTGGAGCCTGTTATATTTGGCGGTAATCAATGTAATCGGATGTATAGTTACTGTCTATGATAAGATTTGTGCAAAAAGAAACAAGTGGAGAGTTTCCGAAAAAACCTTGTTCGTTTTATCAGCCATAGGCGGGGGCTTGTCTGTTTACATAACTATGTTACTCATACGCCACAAAACAAAACACAAAAGGTTTATGGTTGGTATTCCTGTTATCATAGCCTTGGAGCTGATACTGATAATGGTAATTACAGTGTGGGTGAAGCTTCATGGCTGAAAAACTTAAATTCATAGTATCTGATGAGTATAACGGTATGAATGCAGGCAGATATCTCAGAGTCGTATGTAAACTCTCTGCTCGTACTCTTGCGATACTCAAAAGAACACAGGGCGGACTTTTAAGAAACGGAGAACTTTTACGCTCTGTTGATACAGTCTATGCAGGAGATACTGTAGTAATGAGTCTTCCTGCCGAAGAAAACACAGTTACACCTGTCAAGGGTGAGCTTGATATATTGCATGAGGATGAGTATATTCTGATTGTTAACAAGCCTGCTTATATGCCTGTTCACCCCGCAAAGATACATCAGCTTGACACTCTTGCAAATATCGTATCTTATAGATATATAAGCTCTGATTCTGATTTTGTCTTCCGTGCTGTTAATCGTCTTGATGCAAACACATCAGGTGTAGTTGTAATTGCACGGGATAGGCACACTGCATCACTTTTACACAGCGCAGATTTTACAAAGCATTATATTGCAGTTTGTCAGGGAGAAACGCCTGAGTGCGGTACTATCAATGCACCTATTGCGCTGAAAGCTGACAGTAAGATTGTCAGAGAAGTTTCAGAATTGGGCCAGCATGCCGTCACCCACTATAAAAAAATTCAGACTATTAATGGCGGTTCTGTTCTCGATGTTGTTATCGAAACAGGCAGAACCCATCAGATACGTTGCCATATGTCCCATATTGGATTTCCATTATTCGGTGATGATTTATACGGTGGCGGTAAGACTTTGATTTCACGACAGGCTTTACATTGTTATTCTGTTTCTTTTGAGCACCCTTTTACTTCACAGAATATATGCGTTAAAGCAGAATTACCGATGGATATATCAGCACTTGTCAGTAGTTTAAGCGTAGGATGATGTTATGAAAAACATAAATAAGAAACTTGTTAATATGCTTTTGTCTGCAATGTTTCTGAGCATTGGCTTGCTTTTACCTTTTCTTACAGGACAGATTCAACAGATAGGAAATATGCTTCTGCCAATGCACCTTCCGGTTATCCTTTGCTCATTAGTATGCGGATGGCAGTATGGACTTGCAATTGGAGTAATACTTCCAATTATGCGAAGCCTTGTGTTTACTATGCCTGTACTTTATCCCTCTGCTATTACTATGTCCTTTGAACTTGCAACCTATGGCTTTCTTACCGGATTTTTGTTTGTTAAAGCCAGATGGCAGTGTATCCGTTCGCTATACCGATGTCTGATTACATCAATGCTTGCAGGCAGAGCTGTGTGGGGGATAGCAATGCTCTTGCTTCTCGGGTTCAAGGGAGAGGCATTTACTCTTAGCACATTTATTTCGGGTGCATTTATCAATGCTGTTCCCGGAATTATCCTGCAGTTGATTATCGTTCCCGGTGTTATGCTTACTCTTGACAGAACCCATTTAAGACCATTCAGAAAGGCAAGTGGTAGCAAGGAGTCCGCGTATGAATAAAAACAACGAACCGTTAAAGCTGATTCTTGAAAAAATAAATGAATTGATAAAAACTAAAACAAGAATCATAGTTGCGATTGACGGAATGAGCGGAAGCGGTAAAACAACCATAGCTGAAATGATTTCCAAGTATTTGACTGCTACCGTTATACATATGGATGATTTCTTTCTACGCTCACAACAGCGTACGAAAGAAAGACTGCAGACCCCGGGCGGTAATATTGATGTAGAGAGGCTTCTTGATGAAGTGGTTATTCCGATTTTTAACGGAGAACAGTTTACATATAAACCCTTTGATTGTCACACTATGACCTTTAAGGAAGAGAAGCTTATAACTCCTGCAAACATTGTGATTCTTGAAGGTTCATACAGTTGCCACCCAAAGCTTTATTCTTATTGCGATTTGCATGTTTTTTTGCATATTGACAGAATTACGCAGATAAAGAGGATACTCTTGCGAAACGGTTATGATAAAACCACCGAATTTATAAATAAGTGGATTCCTCTTGAAAACCAGTATTTCAGGCATTTCAATATATCAGAAAAATGCGAGCTTTCATTTCATATGTAAAGGAGAATTATTATGAGCAAAGCAAAAGTGTATTTTACAAAGGAGATTACACCTGAAAGCCTTGTGAATATCTATAATGCATTGGGCGTAGAGCTTAATGGCAAGGTTGCTGTTAAAATCTCTACAGGTGAGCCCGGTGGTCACAATTTCCTACAGCCAGCCTTAATCGAGCCTCTTGTTTCAAAGCTTCGTGGTGTTATCGTCGAGTCTTGCACAGCCTATAAGGGCAGACGCCTTGACCCAAAGGAGCATTGGAAAACTATCGAAGAGCACGGCTTTAAAGCAATTGCCCCTTGTGATATCCTTGATGAAGAAGCTGATATGGAAATCCCTGTTGTTGGCGGCATCAATCTTACAAAGAATATTGTAGGAAAGAATATTGAAAATTACGATTCGATGCTTATGCTTTCACATTTTAAGGGTCATATTATGGGAGGTTTCGGAGGTGCTCTTAAAAATATGAGCATCGGAATTGCCTCCACAAAAGGTAAAACATATATACATACAGCTGGTGTTACTACAGACTACAGGGTTATGTTTGATAATCTGCCGAAGCAGGATGTCTTTCTTGAGTGTATGGCAGATGCCTGCAAAAGCGTTGTGGATTTTATGGGAAGCGAAAACATTGTTTACATTAATGTAGCCAACAGACTTTCTGTTGATTGTGACTGCTCCGACCATCCCAAGGAGCCTGAAATGGGGGATTTGGGTATATTTGCAAGCATCGACCCTGTTGCTCTTGATCAGGCTTGCTATGATGCAGTTGTAAACTCACCTGATGAGGGCAAAGCTTCGCTTATCGAAAGAATGGATTCAAGGCACGGTATTCATATTGTTGAGAGCGGTGCACAAATCGGCATCGGCAGTCGTGAATATGAACTTATCAATATTGATTAAAATTAGCCACAGAAGATTTTATTCGTCTTCTGTGGCTTTTCCTTACTTAATATGAATTCTGTCTTTTTTGTTTACGGCTTTAATTCCACCCAACGCTCCAAACAGCATAAGCAACACCAGCTTTAAAGGTGTGAGAAAAGTAAAACTTCCATCGCCCCATATCAGGCCGGAAAGCAGTACGATAACAAACATAATTATGCCTGATATAACACCTATAAAAAAACCTTTTTCCTTTGTAATTCTTGCTGATATATAACCGCTAATGAAGGAGGAAACAGCACAAAGAGCTATTGCAATAATGCTCAGATAATCGTGGGGAATAGAGCTGGTGATTAAAAGTCCCACACAACCTAACGCCAACAAAACTGCAAGACTCATTGAACCTGCCAGCGTGCCGAAAATAATTGCTTTTATGTATAATGCGGTGCCGGATTGTGCTATTGTTGATTTAATGGCTTTCATAAAAACATCCCCTGAAATATAATCTGCTTGATTATATTCAGGGGATTGATTAATTATTCTTTATCTTTGTTTTTGCCAGCTTTTTTCTCTGCTTTGAGTCTTGCTTTTTCTTCAGCCTGACGCTTCTTTTCTTCTTCCTGTGCAGCAATTGCTGTGTTGTTAGAATAGATACACCACTTTTTAAATCTGAGCTTTACTCTGTCTGCACCTGTTTCGATGATGATTTCTTCATCCTCGTCGCGTACAGCTACAACCTTACCGCAGATACCGCCTATTGTAGTAATATCATCGCCAACGTTGATGTTTTTCTTAAGCTCTTCTTCCTGCTTTTTCTTCTTTGAATTAGGTCTAATCATGAAGAAGTACATTGCAGCGAATATAAGAATATAAATTACAAGAATCATACCGCTGTTACCTGCACAGCCTGCGGGCACTTCTTCTGCACCTGTTGTTGCAGGAGCAGCTGTGCTGTAAAGAGCAATGGGGTTAATAAAATTCAAAATGTTACTAATCATTATATATCTTTCCTTTCATAACAATAACAAGATTATAGCAGTTATTATGGTATAAATCAAGTGAATATTTTATTAATTATATTCGTTTACAAATTACGTCTTTTTTCGCTTTGTAGAACTCTTCATATCTACCCTCAGCAAGAGCATCTCTTATATCCTCCATAAGCTTGTTGTAGAATCTGAGGTTATGAATTACCGCAAGTCTGAGTCCTAATGCCTCCTGAGATTTCTGTAAATGTCTTATGTAAGCTCGGCTGAAGTTTCGGCACGCAGGACAGTCGCACTCGGGGTCAATGGGGGAGTCATCCTGCTCATATTTAGCATTGGAAATGTTGATTATTCCCTGACTTGTGAAAAGGTGACCATGTCTTGCGTTTCTCGAAGGCATTACACAATCGAACAAATCTACACCTCTTCGAACACCCTCAAGGATATTGAGCGGTGTTCCTACGCCCATAAGATATCTGGGTCTGTCTTTGGGCATAAAAGGCTCAACAGCCTCGATAACTTCATACATAACCTCGGCTTCTTCACCTACAGCAAGTCCTCCGATAGCATAACCGGGCAGGTCAAGCTCTCTTATCATCTTCATATTCTCAACTCTGAGGTCTGTAAAAGTAGCACCCTGATTGATACCGAAGAGTAACTGATTGGGATTAGTCATAAGCTCCGCTTCTTTAAGTCTAATGTGTTCTTTTTTGCATCTTTCAAGCCAGCGGACTGTTCTTTGTGACGACATCTTTGCATATTCATAGGTGGCAGGATTTTCAACGCATTCATCAAATGCCATAGCTATAGTTGAACCTAAGTTTGCTTGAATTTCCATGCTTTCTTCAGGTCCCATAAAAATCTTTCTGCCGTCTATATGGCTTGAGAAGGTAACACCTTCTTCCTTGATATTGCGAAGCTTTGCAAGTGAAAACACCTGAAACCCGCCGCTATCTGTAAGTATCGGACCGTCAAAGCATGTGAATTTATGCAGGCCGCCCATATTCTTAACCACATTATCACCGGGTCGCACGTGCAGATGATAAGTGTTGCATAGCTGAACCTGACAACCGATTTCCTTTAAATCAAAGGCTGACAATCCTCCTTTAATTGCACCTGCTGTAGCAACATTCATAAAGCAAGGTGTTTTCACCAAACCATCTGGTGTATTGAATTCTCCCAATCGGGCCGAGCCCTCAGTTTTTATTATCTTAAACATTGCATTCTCCTGTTTATATTATCATCATAGAGTCGCCAAAGGAAAAGAATCTGTATTTTTCCTCTACAGCTTCCTTGTAAGCGTTCATCGTGTTATCGTAGCCTGCAAAGGCAGAAACAAGCATCACAAGTGTGCTCTCGGGAAGGTGGAAGTTTGTAATGAGTCCGTCTAGAACCTTAAACTCATAGGGCGGATAAATAAAAATGTCTGTCCATCCTTCACAGGGGATAAGCTCACCCTTGTCCCTTGCAACACTTTCCAGTGTTCTTGTAGTCGTGGTACCTACAGCAATAACTCTTTTTCCCGATGCCTTGGTGTCTTTAATAAGCTTAACTGTTTCTTCCGGCAATTCATAGTGCTCGCTGTGCATTATATGGTCAGTAATTTCATCTTCTTTTACAGGTCTGAATGTACCTAATCCCACATGTAAAGTAACATAGGCAGTACGAACGCCTTTTCTTTGTATCTGCTCTAATAAATCCTCTGTAAAGTGAAGTCCTGCAGTAGGAGCTGCTGCAGAGCCAACAGGGTCGCTGTAAACCGTTTGATAGCGTTCTTTGTCTTTAAGAGTTTCTTTTATATAAGGGGGGAGAGGCATCTGTCCGATTTTATCAAGCGCGGCATAGATGTTTTCTTCACTTTCGAATCTGACAATACGAACTCCTTCTTTGCCGATGTCCTCTACAGTTGCGCTCATAATTCCCGAAAAATCGAATTCTGTGCCGATTTTGGCTTTTTTTCCGGGCTTAACAAGAGTTTCCCATTTATTGTTTTCAATTTGCTTCAGAAGCAGGAACTCAACACTTGAGCCTGTATCCTTACGTGTGCCGAATATTCTTGCAGGAAGCACCCGTGAGTTGTTCATAACAAGCAAGTCGCCCTCATTCAGATAATCAATCAGATTGTAAAATCTTGAGTGAGATACTTTTCCACTTGTTTTGTCAAGCACAAGCATACGTGATGAATCTCTTTTTTCAAGAGGGGTCTGAGCTATAAGCTCTTCGGGTAGGTGATAATAAAAATCGCTTTTTCTCATTTATGTTTCCTCTCTGGAATTATATTGTGAAAAATTATGCACTATCTATTCATATTTGATTGACAAGAAAACCAGTGGGTGGTATATTATATAGATAGTGGGTATATGTTTGCTTTTTATAGCAATGTGGTTACTTTACTAATAATATAATATATTCAGAAAAAACACAACTTTTTTCTGCGTTTTTTCAGGAGGTTTTTATGAAAAAGTATAAAGTAGGTATTATTGGCGCTACAGGTATGGTAGGCCAGAGATTTGCGATTCTTCTTGAGAACCACCCTTGGTTCGATGTTGTATGTCTTGCTGCAAGCGCTCGCAGTGCTGGTAAAACATACAAAGAAGTAGTTGAACCCAGATGGGTTATGGATACTCCCATCCCTGCAAATATGGCTGACCTTGTTATCAAGGATGCCTCTCATGTTGAGGAGGTTGCAGCTGAGGTTGATTTCTGCTTCTGTGCTGTAGATATGAAGAAGGACGAAATCAAGGCTCTTGAGGAAGCTTATGCAAAAGCAGAGTGTCCTATCATCTCCAACAACTCTGCACACAGACTTACACCCGACGTTCCCATGATTGTTCCCGAAATCAATGCAGACCACGCAAAGATCATCGAGAGTCAGAGAAAACGTCTTGGCACAAAGCGCGGCTTTATTGCTGTTAAGTCCAACTGCTCACTTCAGAGCTACGTTCCTGCAATCCATCCTTTGATGCAGTTTGGTGTTGATAAGGTTCTCGCTTGCACATATCAGGCAATTTCCGGCGCCGGCAAAACCTTCGAGCGTTGGCCTGAAATGGTAGACAACATTATTCCTTACATCGGCGGTGAGGAAGAGAAGTCTGAAATCGAGCCCCTCAAAATTTGGGGCAAGATTGAGGGCGATGAAATAAAGATGACTGATGACATTGCAATTACAGCACAGTGCTTGCGTGTACCTGTTTCCAATGGTCATACAGCGGCTGTATTTATGTCATTTAAGGATAAAGATAACAAGCCCTCAGTTGATGAGATTATTAAAATCTGGAATGAGTATGCTGGTCGTGCTCAGGAGCTTGAGCTTCCCAGTGCACCTAAGCAGTTCCTTCACTACTTCACAGAGCCTGACCGTCCCCAGATTAAGTCTGAGCGTATGCTTGAGGGTGGTATGGCAGTATCTATCGGAAGACTCCGTGAGGATACTCAGTATGATTACAAGTTTGTTTGTATGTCACATAATACTCTTAGAGGTGCCGCAGGCGGTGCTGTTCTTCTTGCTGAGCTTCTTTGTGCAGAAGGCTACATCGATTGATCATTTTCTGAATTTCACATATTGAATTTTTGGAGGTTATTTATATGAAAACTCCTATTTTTACCGGTTCCGGTGTTGCTATTGTAACTCCTATGAACTCTGACGGCAGTGTTAATTATGAATCCTTTGAAAAGATTATTGAGTATCAGATTACAGGCGGTACTGATGCAATTATTGCTTGCGGTACCACAGGTGAGGCTGCTACTCTTTCTGAAAAGGAGCATTGCGAGGTTCTTGAATTTGTATCTCGCAAGGTTGCAGGCAGAGTACCTGTTATTGCCGGTGCAGGAAGTAACGATACTGCAACTGCAATCAGTCTTTCCAAGGCAGCTAAAACCTACGGAGCTGATGCAATTCTCAGCGTTACACCTTACTACAACAAAACATCACAGACAGGTCTTATCCGCCATTTCAACGCTATAGCTGATGCGGTAGATATCCCTATGATTCTTTACAACGTACCTTCCCGTACAGGCTGTAACATCAAGCCCGAAACCTACGCAGAGCTTTGCAAGCACGACAATATCGTTGCTACAAAAGAAGCAAACGGAGATATTTCCTCTGTTTCAAAGACACGCTCACTCTGCGGAGATAAGCTTGACATTTACTCAGGTAACGATGACCAGACCGTACCCTTTATGTCTTTGGGCGCTCTTGGTGTTATCTCTGTTTTTGCTAATCTTTGTCCTCAGGAAATGCACAACATCTGTCAGCTTTGCCTTGATAACAATTTTGTTGAGGCTGCAAAAATGAACTTCAAATACATCGAGCTTATGGATATGATGTTCTCTGATGTTAATCCTATTCCTGTCAAGACAGCTATGAATCTTATGGGATTTGATTGCGGCGAGTGCCGTCTGCCTTTAGTTCCTATGAGTTACCACGGTTACCACGACCTTAAGGATTGTATGGCTAAGTATAATCTTATAGGTACGATTAAATAATCAACAAGAATTTGGCGTGCTTGACGGAGTATTCCGACTTTGCACGCCAAAATTTTTAGGAGTGAATTATTATGTTAAATGTTTTGCTACATGGATGTAACGGAAAAATGGGACATGCTGTTGTAAATGCCGCTACAAATCGTGATGATTTGAAAATTGTTTGCGGGGTAGACCCTTACGGTGAATCTGACTATAATTTCCCTGTATATAAAAGCTTCGAAGATGTTTCTGAGAATGTTGATGTCATAATTGATTTTTCCAACCCCGCACTTATTGAAGCTCTCTGCACCTATGCGAAGAACAACTTAGTTCCTGCTGTAATTTGCACCACAGGACTTAATGATGAGCAGAAAAAAATGGTTAATGAGCTTTCAAAGAATGTAGCTGTCTTTTCCTCAGGCAATATGTCTTTGGGCATCAATTTACTTATTGCTCTTTCAAAGAAGGCTACATCAATACTTGGCTCTGATTTTGACATTGAAATTATTGAAAAGCACCATAATTTGAAGCTTGATGCTCCTTCAGGCACAGCGCTGATGATTGCTGACGGAATATCTGAGGTTAGAGATGATGACCCAAGATATACATACGACAGACACTCATACAGAATGAAACGCTCTAAAAATGAAATTGGTATCCACAGTATACGCGGCGGAACCATAGTGGGTGAGCATTCTGTTATTTTTGCAGGCAATGACGAAGTTATAACCCTTACACATCAAGCACAGTCCAAGGCACTGTTTGCAAATGGTGCTTTACCAGCTGCTTTGTTTACGTCTTCTCAGCCAGCAGGTCTATATGATATGAGCGATATGCTTTCTAAGTAATTAACACCTCATGTTTTGTTACATAGTATGTAATAAAAACATGAGGTGATAAATTTATGGAAAACCAACTTATCATGCTCCAGAATATAACCCTTGCGGTAAGAGCAAAGAATATTTTGGAAAAGTCGGGTATCCTTGGATACGTTCAAAAAACTCCAAGCCTAGGGAAGAAAGCTGCTTGCGGATATAGTGTTTATGTTCCTGAAAACGCAGATAAAGCCGAACAAATACTCAGAAGCAGAGGCTTTGTTATTCTTGGAAGAACAGGAAAATACAACCTATGATTTATCTTGACAATGCCGCGACAACCTTTCCAAAACCCTTAGCTGTTCGCCAAGCAATGAACAATTCCTTTTCATATTGTGCTAATCCCGGCAGGGCAGGGCATAAGCTGTCGATAAAGGCTTCTGAAGCAATTTTCGATTGTAGAAATAGGATTTCACAGCTGTTTAACTTTGATAAACCGGAAAACATCATTCTGACCTCGGGTTGCACATTTGCTCTGAATACTGTTATTAAAGGTGTTTTGAGGAAGGGTGATCATGTAGTTATTTCCTCTTTGGAACACAACTCTGTGGTACGTCCTCTTGAAAAGCTTTCAGAATCAGGTTTTATAACCTATTCTGTTGCTGAAGTTTTTGAGTGCGATGATGATAAAACTCTAGATTCCTTTAGAAAAGCTTTCAAAGATAAAACAAAGCTTGTAGTGTGCACTCACGCTTCAAATGTTTTTGGAATTAAGCTTCCCATATCACGAATAGGTGCATTATGCAGATATTACGGCATTTTGTTTTGTGTTGATGCAGCACAAACAGCCGGCCTTTTAAGCATAGATATCAGCGATACATCTGTTGATTACCTTTGTATTGCAGGGCACAAGGGGCTTTACGGCCCAATGGGCACAGGTGCATTGTTGATAAACACTGAAACAATACCGGACTCTTTGTGCGAAGGCGGTACAGGAAGCAGTTCACTAAATAGTCTACAGCCCGAGGTTCTGCCCGATAAATTTGAAAGCGGTACAGTTAATCTCCACGGAATGTCCGGCTTGAGCTCAGGAATTGAATTTGTATCAAAGCGAAAAGTAACACAAATTTTTACACACGAACTATTATTAATAAAAGCTTTATATCACAATCTTAATTCGATGGAAAATGTGATTCTTTATACTAAGGAGCCCTCAAATGAATTTCACGTACCGTTGTTGTCGTTTAACATCAATGGGCTTGATAGCGAAAGCGTAGCTCACCTGCTTGACAGCAAATACAACATTGCAGTACGTGCAGGAATCCATTGCAGTCCTTTAGCTCATAAATATATGAAAACCGATGATATAGGCACAGTCAGAATCAGTCCGTCAATCTTTTCTACTCAAGCTGATATAAAAGCTCTTACTACTGCAATTTTTCAGCTATCAAATAATAAAAAAATCTTTATTTGATATTGCATTATACTTTCTATAATGATAAAATAGAAATATAAGTAATATCGGAGGAAGTTTATGCAAGCTATTACTGAATGGTTCAGAAATATAATATCCTTGCTCAGCACTTTTAAGATTGCTGACCTTGTTGACATTATTATTATTGCAATACTGATATACGGAATTCTGAAGCTTGTCCGCGACACTAGAGCAGAGCAGTTACTCAAAGGTATATTCCTTGTTCTGCTTTTCTATGGTTTAGCGTCAATCTTCAGTCTTACAATGGTTACCTCAATCTTGAAGGTTTTTCTGGATTTTTCTGTTATCATCATATTTATTATTTTTCAGCCGGAAATCAGAAAAGCTTTGGAACAATTAGGTCGTTCAAAATTCACCAAGAGTTATCTGAAAATATTTCAGGGCGGACTTATGTCCAATGAAGAACGAGATGACGAGATTAAAGCAATCTCTGACGTAGCCGACTCCGCTGTTGTGTTCAGCTATACAAGAACAGGAGCTTTGTTTGTTTTTGAACGTGAAACAAAGCTTACCGACATTGCTGCAACAGGAACAATTCTCAATTGCGACACATCCAGCGCTGTGTTCGGCAACTTGTTTTTCAATAAAGCTCCGCTTCACGATGGTGCTTGTATAATTCGCGGAGGCAAAATATTTGCTGCAGGTTGCATTCTGCCTTTAAACAGCAAAGAGGATGGAAGAAGAGATATTGGTACACGTCATCGTGCCGCAATCGGTATGAGTGAGGTATCCGACGCAATCGTAGTTGTTGTATCTGAAGAAACAGGTAATATTTCGGTTGCGGTTAATGGTGTTCTGACCAGAGATTATGACCGCGATACGCTTGTTAATACTCTCGAAGAGCACTTGCTTCCTGTTGATTCCGGCAAGCCTGAGGGTCCTGCAATCTTCAAGAAAAGGAAGGAGAAGAAAGCCGATGAAGAATAAGTCACTTTTCGGAAGACTTCTTGACAACAAGAAGCTTGTTTTAATTCTTTCTTTTGTTCTTTCCTTTATGTTTTGGATGATTAGCTCTGATAACACAACAAGAACCATCAGCGACGTACCCTTAAACTATAGCCTGTCAAACAGTGTTTCCAAGGATTTAAAAATCTTTAGCTCCAGCACAGAAACCGTGTCTGTTAATGTGTCAGGTAAACGTGTTATTATTGACGCACTTTCAGCCTCTGATATAACCGCATCTGTTGATTTGTTTTCTGTTAATCAACCGGGTACAGGAACTTATCCCGTTATTATTGAAAACAACAGTAATATGAAATTCGATATAGAAAAAACCGAGCCCGAAAACATCACCATTATGGTGGACAGAGAAGCAACCAAAACGGTTGATATAGTCAGCAACTTCTCCTACAGTCCGGAGGGCTACTATGTTGAAAACAACTTACCTGCAACTGTTGAAATCACAGGTCCCGAAACCTATGTAAGTAAGGTTAAATGTGCTTATGTTTCCGGCAAGGTTAACAGCCCCAACGCAAAGACTGTGACTAACAACTACACCATAAGACTTTATGATAGTGAAACTCCTAATTCAGCAGGTGCACAAGAGGTATCTACAGAATATATCACAATGAGCTACTCAAATGTTGATGTGTCCTTCAGATTCCTTAAAATCGACGAGAACGTACCATTTACCATTGTGTACGAGCCGTCTGGTGAAAAGTTAAAGTCTTTTTACTATTCAGTAACACCCTCTACAATCAGCGTAGCTGGTCCCGAGGAACTCATAACAGGAGAGAAAGCGATAACTGAGTTTGCAATCAATATAGGCTCTCTTTCTAAGTATAAGAACCAGATTTATAATGAAACCTTTGATGTCCACGATATTCTGGGCGATAAATTTGTAAACAAAAGTGACAGTGTTGAAACAGTCAAGGTTCAATTGGATTTTTCAAACTTTGGAATAGAAACCTTTGACGTACCATCTAAACAGATTACAGTTAAAAACCTTCCCGATGGCTACTCATATACAGTACCGTCAACATTTGCGGTAACTGCTGTCGGTACCTCTTCAGCACTTTCTGCGTTAGAGGAATCTGATTTTACAATTGTTTATGATTTTAACGGGGTGACACCTTCGTCTGATACTCCTGTTGATGTACCTGTTACAATAAACGTTAACACAAGCGGCTTGTGCTGGGTTTACCGCTCATCAGAAACAGTAAGTGTTCTATTATCAACCGAATAAAAAATTAAGGCTCTCAGATTTTACTGGGAGCCTTGTTTGTTGTCATTTAATTTTAAGATAAAATTGCCTCTGCGCATTTTATTCCATCAGTTGCCGCAGACATAATTCCTCCTGCATAACCTGCCCCTTCACCGCAAGGATAAATACCCTTGCACGAAACGGATTGAAAGGTTTCATCTCGAATAATTCTGACAGGGGAGGAGCTTCTTGTTTCCGGCGCGGTTAACACTGCACCCATATTTTCAAAGAAGGGTGCACGCTTGCTAAGGTTTACTATTCCTTCCTTTAAAGAATCTGTAATAAAAGAAGGATAAATTTTTGAGATATCGCAGAATTCATAACCGGGTTTAATCGTTGGAACAGGTAATGTCTTAACACTGCCTGCTTTATTTAGAAAATCTCCGACTCTTTGTACCGGTGCTGAAAAACCGCCTAAGAGATTAAAAGCAGCCTCTTCGATTTTTCTCTGAAGCTTCATACCGTCAAGCACATCACCACAATCATAATCCTCGGGTGTTATGCCAACAAGAACTGCGCTGTTTGAATTCTGATTGTTTCTTGCAAATTTGCTCATTCCGTTAGTGCATAATCTGCCTGACTCGCTTGATGCATTGACTACATATCCACCCGGACACATACAAAAGGTGTAGACTCCTCTGCCTGAGCTAAGATGCGTGCTGAGTTTGTAATCAGCAGCAGGGAGCAAGTGACGTGCTTTACCATATTGGCATTCATCAACTTCTTCTCTCAAATGCTCAATTCTTGCACCAATTGAAAAAGGTTTTTGCTGCATAGCTATACCTTTTGATCGAAGCATTTCAAAGGTATCTCTGGAGCTGTGACCTGTTGCAAGAACTACATTGTCCGTATCAATAATCTCTTTGCTTTCATTAGTGATTATTGTAATTTCGTTTATTTTTCCGTTCTTTGCTTTAAAATCACAGAACAGGGTGTTAAACCTAAATTCTCCTCCAAGACTTTCAATTTCCTTGCGTATAGACTTAATGGTGCCCTTGAGCATATCGGTTCCTATGTGAGGCTTAGCAGAAATTAAAATATCCTTTGGTGCACCATGTGCAACAAACTCCTTGAGTACAAAGCTCTGTCTTATATCGTTTGTGCCCGTATTGAGCTTACCGTCAGAAAATGTTCCGGCACCACCTTCTCCAAACTGAACATTTGACTGAGTGTTAAGCTTTCCATGTTCCCAAAAGATATCAATTGATTTTGTTCTCTCATCAACAGATTGTCCCCGTTCTATTACTATTGGTTTAGCCCCGTTTCTTGCAAGGATCAAAGCACAGAACAAGCCTGCAGGTCCAGAGCCGATAACCACAGGACGTTTATGAGGGATTTTTGCAGCAGTGAATCTATACTCTTTTTCAATAGCAACTTCAGCATTTTTGCATTTTTTAATAATCTTGCTGTCATCGCCGTCAACCTGCACATCTGCCATAGCGATATAATGAATGTCTGACTTCTTTCTAGCGTCAATACTGACTCTCCTAAGAGTAATGTCAACGATGTCTTTTGTTGAGATATTAAGGGCTCTTGCCGCTTCAGAGTGCAATTGCTCGCCAGTATATCTAAGCGGCAATTTAAGATTTTTTAATGTAATCATAGGCAATATCACAGGCGGCGCAATACGCTGAAGAAAAAGCAAATTGCAGATTCATACCCCCGCAAACGCCGTCACAGTCAACCACTTCGCCGATAAAATACAAATTTTTAACTATTTTACTTTCCATTGAGGCTTCATTAATTTCGCAACCGTAAACACCGCCTGCTGTAATCTGAGAACGGGAAAAGTCATTATGTCTTATAACAGCAAATCTCCAGTCGTTAATCACAGAAATCAGCTTTTTTATCTGAGCATCAGTTATAGATTTCACAGATGCTGACGGGGATATCCCTGCTGATTTTATAAGTGCAAGTCCTAACATTTTATTAAAGAAGCCTATTAACAAATCCTCAGCTTTATCGTTTGAACTGAGAAGAGCAATTTTGTTTGACAAAAGAGTGAAGATTTCAGAGAAGCTTCTGTCAGGAAGCAGAGATATAGATATTTCGGTATTATCTTCAGTATTAGCTATTCGTGACAAGTTAAATATACAGATTCCAGACAGGGCGTTTTCTGTAAACTGAATCTCACCAAATTCCTCTCGTAATCTTTTGTTATTTTGCAGTATGCTAACCTTACCTGTAGCTCTGATGCCCTTTAGAGATTTTATATATTCCGACTTAACATTTACCGGGCAAAGAGCGGGAACAGGACTGACAATTTTATGGCCCATACTTTCTATAGTTCTGAGGATTGAATCATCAGCACCTGTAGAAGGAGATGACTTACTGCCTGTAGCTAACACTACTTTCTTTGCATAAAGAATTGCATCCGTTGCATATATACAGAATTTATCACTTTCTTTTTTGATATCTGTAACCTTGCATTTACAAATTAGCTCTATCCCTAATCTGCGTACTGCACTTCTTAGTATATCAAGCACAGAATTTGCCTGCTTACTTATAGGATAAACCCTTCCGTCTGACTCAGCAACTGTCAGTAATCCAAGCTCTTCAAAAATATCTACTATTGCAGATGGAGAACAAAGGGTTAATAAATGTTCAACACCCTTTTTAAAGCTTCCGTGATACATGGACGCATCAGCGTAAAGGTTAGTCAGATTGCATCTGCCATTTCCTGTAGTCAGAAGTTTTTTACCCACCCTGTCCTGAGCTTCTATTACAGCAATATTCAAAAGATTGTTTTTGCTTTTCATAAGGACAGCGCAAAGAAGACCGGATGCACCGCCTCCTACAATGACCACGTCGTATTTTTTGTTATTCATAAAACCACCATATTAATTAAGGGCAATCTTTGATGATTGCCCTTTGAGATTTTAAGCGAATAAGGATATTAACCAAGGAAGTCCGTATGTGATAAAAGACATAATACCAGATGCCATAAGTACACCAAGGAATATGCTGATAACAGAATCCTTAAGATTAAGCTTTAACAACACCGCGATAAGTGCACCGGTCCAAGCACCTGTGCCCGGCAGGGGAATACCAACAAAAAGCAGAAGTCCCCATCTTTTATACTTCGTGATTTTTTCAGACTTGCTCATTGCTTTTGCTTCGATTTTATTAACAAGCTTCCCAAGAAGCTTGGTTTTCTTCATAAGTTCAAATATTTTCTCAATAAAAAGAAAGATAAAGGGGATAGGCAGAAGGTTACCAACAATGCTGATAACAAGACCAAGCCAGTAGTTAACACCCAGCAGACTTGCTGCAATCATACCGCCTCTGCATTCAAGAATCGGGAAAAGTGAAATAATGAACACAACAAGCTCAGCAGGGAAGCCACCAAGTAATCCAACCATCATATTAACAAGACGCTCGGTAATTCCAAGCTCATCTGCAGTTGCATTTGCATTAAGTGCAAGTATTTTGATTTTATTTAGCATAACATACCTCGTATAACTTTCTTTAAAAAAATACATTTACATTATATAATAGATTTAATTTATTTACAACATAAATTTGACTTTTTATCTGATATTAGATAAAATATTAAGGATTGGGTAGTGATATGATGAAACGCTCTAATAATTGCAAGTTTAAACGAGTTATATATACTGTATTATCAATTCTAATAGTTGCTTTAATTTTCGCACAATCATTAAAATCCGGTGATGCTTCATCTAATGACAGCGGACATCTGGTAGCTATTTTGAACAACCTTGCATCCTTATTTGGATTTGGGGAACCGTTTACAGACAGCATAGTAAGAACCTGTGCACATTTTACAGAGTTCTTTGTACTATCCGTATCCTTAATGCTAATGTATCGTGCGTATTACTGCAAACTGTTAAGGAATTCTACGCTCTCGGTTGTAACAGCTTCAGTTGTTGCTGTGTGTGATGAAACTCTACAGCTTTTTTCTGAAGGACGAGCTTTCGAGATAACGGATATTTTTATTGATATATGCGGTGCAGTTTCTTCTGTGATTATAATAGCTTTACTTATTCTTTTATCAGAACGTAAAAAACGCACTAATTCTAATTGTTCAGAGGGGTAAAAATGTCAGAAGTAAAAGAAAACAAAATGGGAACAAAGAAAATATTGCCGCTTATACTTAGTATGAGCTTACCTGCGATGTTTTCTATGCTTATACAAGCACTTTACAATGTAGTTGATAGCGTATTTCTTGGTAATTACGGCACAAACAGTGATGCTCTTACTGCTGTTTCGCTGGTTTATCCGTTGCAGTTATTATTGATTGCCTTTATCGTAGGAACAGCTGTTGGTGTTAACTCGCTTATCGCAAGACGGTTAGGTGAGCAAAAAGTAAAAGAAGCAGAACAGGTTGCAAGCACAGGCATTATTCTCGCAGTTGCAACTTGGGTTGTATTTGCAATTATTGGCATCTTTTTCTCACGTCCTTTCATTACCTTTATGGCAGGAACAGAAAATCAAGACATAATTAGTTACGGTGTTGATTATATTTCTGTTGTTCTTATATTTTCTCTTGGTGCGTTCATTCAAGTTATGATAGAAAAAAGCATTCAGGCAACAGGAAATATGATTTTTCCTATGGCATCGCATTTGATTGGTGCAATAGGCAATATTATACTTGACCCTATTTTCATTTTTGGCTTAGGTCCCGTTCCTGAAATGGGCGCAAAAGGTGCTGCTATTGCTACTGTTCTCGGTCAATGGCTTGCAATGTTTTTCCTTATAACAGTTGTATGCATTAAAAAGTTTGCAATTAAATTCACTTTTAAAAATTTCAAGTTGTCCTTTAAAATTATTAAAGAGATATATGTTGTGAGTCTTTCGGGAATTGTAATGCAAGCAATTGGTTCTGTTTTGGTTGCAGGAATCAATATGATAATCAATATGTCACCTGCAAGTCCCCAGATTAACACTGATGCTCAAACTATCTATGGCATATATTATAAGATTCAAAGCTTCGTATTTATGCCGGTATTCGGACTCAATCAGGGAGTTTCTCCCATCATAGGCTACAACTACGGAGCAAAGAATCGCAAACGAATGATGTCAACTCTAAAATATGCTTTGCTCATTGCATTTTTAATTATGACCTGCGGAACTCTGTTGTTCCAGATTTTCCCCGAAATGATTCTTGGTTTCTTCAATGTATCAGAAGAATTAACAATTATGGGTGTAAAAGCAATGCGTAGGTTGAGCTTGTGCTTTATACCTGCATCAGTCGGAGTAATTATGACAGCACTCTTCCAATCAGTTGGCAAGGGAATTCGAAGTCTGCTTATGTCTGTGCTCCGTCAGCTGGTGCTTATCTTACCAATAGCTTTTATACTTTCAAAAATTAGTATTAACGCAATGTGGTTTGCATTTCCTCTTGCAGAAATCTGTTGCACAATACTTGCTCTCATATTCTTTATAGACCTAAACAAAAGAGATTTTTCAAAGCTTAGTAAAGATTAATCATAAGCCTGCATATATTTTAGCAGGTGATGATTATGGACAACTATATTGATGTTAACGACAGCACAACTTGGAGCGAACTCACAACTCCAGTTAAAAAGTCAGAAGAAAGCATAGACACCACTCCAGAGGAAAGCCTAAAAAGAACGGATAAAGCAAAGCAAAAGAACAGAGTATCTACCCCAATACTTTCAATACAGTTATCGGTTTGTTTGATTATTCTTACTATCTTATTTTTATTAAATACATTTAATCCTGTTGTTTTTTCTAAGCTTAAAAGTTGGTATGATTCCGAGCTTACTGCAGACCTGTATTTTAACGGAGATTTTAGTAGTCTGGACTACTCGTTAATCTTTAATTCAACCGATGATGAAATTTAGATTGGCAGGCATCCGGTTTTACGTTTCATTTCCTGCAATCTCATTAATATGCCTTAGTTTGTTTATTTCTGATGATAAGCTTTGCTTACTGCCTGTTTGCCTTCTGGCTTCTGTCATACACGAAGCAGGGCATCTGATTTTTATTTGCAGATACAAAGGTAAACCCGAAAGTATATGTATAAAAACAGGCGAGGTTGCAATAAATTGCAACTTATGCTTTGCAACATATAAAGAAGATTTGATAATTACAATTGCAGGTATATGTGTTAATATTATAGTTTCTTCTGTTTGTTTTCTTTTATATCAAATCATTCCCTCGGCTTTTGTATTCAATGTTGCAATGTGTAATTTGGTTGTGGGGCTGTTTAATCTTTTGCCCATAAAAACCTTTGATGGGGGACAATTAACAGAACTGTTGCTGACGCGCCGCTTTTGCACAAGCACAGTAGAAAAACTTGTTAATATAATCACTATAACAACGGTAATTCCCATTGCTTTTGCAGGCGCATATATTTTGTTGACATCAAAATTCAATTATTCGATGCTATTACTGGCAATATACTGGTTATTGTTAATTATTAATAAAGAAATGCGGTGATTCATTTGTATTCAAAGGAAGTTGAAAAAATCCTCCTAAAAGTGCAAAAACCCGGCAGATACACCGGAGGAGAGCTTAACAGCATTATAAAGGACAAAGACAAGGTCGACGTAAGGTTTGCTTTTTGTTTTCCTGATACATACGAAATAGGTATGTCACATCTGGGAATGAAAATTCTTTACAGTCAATTCAATTCATACGATCATATCTGGTGCGAGCGTGTGTTTGCACCATGGACTGATATGGAAGGTTTGATGCGTGAAAAAAACATTCCTCTTTATGCATTAGAAAGCGGAGATCCTTTAACTGAGTTTGATTTTATTGGTTTTACACTTCAGTATGAATTATCATATACCAATGTTCTTAATATGCTTTCTTTAGCAGGAATTCCACTTTTGAGCAAGGATAGAAAAGAGCTTAATAATATCGTAGTTGCCGGCGGCACCTGCACAAGCAACCCTGAACCTCTTGCTGATTTTATTGATATTTTCTTCATCGGTGAGGGAGAAGAGGTAGATTTAGAGGTTATCGAGCTTTATCGTAAATGCCGAAACGAAAACAAATCAAAAGACGAATTCTTAAAGCTTGCAGCACAGATAAAGGGTGTTTATGTACCATCACTTTATAAGGTGGATTATAATGAGGATGGTACAATCAAAAGCTTTGCTCCTACAAATGGAGCACCCGAAACTGTTGAGAAGCGTATAATTATGGATATGGATAATGTCTATTATCCCTACACCTTTGTTGTGCCCCTTGTCGAAATAGTGCACGACAGGGCTGTTTCCGAAATTTTCAGAGGATGCATCAGGGGTTGCCGTTTCTGTCAAGCAGGTTTCTTAAACAGACCTGTAAGAGAAAAGTCTAAGAAAACAATCCTTGAACAATGCAAAAAGCTTTGTGAAAGCACAGGTTATGATGAAGTATCCTTATCTTCACTTTCATCAAGTGATTATGCTGATATTGTTGGGCTTCTAACTTGTCTTACTGAGTGGTCTGATGACTGTGGTGTAAGCCTTTCTTTACCTTCGTTGCGTGTTGATGGTTTTACTGACGATATTATGAGCAAGATAAAAACAGTACGAAAGAGCGGTCTTACCTTCGCACCCGAAGCAGGAACTCAAAGACTTCGCGATGCAATAAATAAAAACGTTCGTGAAGACGAGCTCCTAAAGACCTGTCACGTAGCTTTTTCGGGCGGATGGACAAATGTAAAGCTTTATTTTATGATTGGTCTGCCTACTGAAACGCTCGAGGATGTTGAGGGTATTGCTAAACTCGGACAGGCTGTGGTCAATGAATACTATCGCTGCGAATACAGAACAAAGGGTAAGGGTGTAAATGTAACTGTTTCTGCATCCTCCTTTGTTCCAAAGCCTCACACACCTTTCCAATGGGAAGCACAGGATACCATTGAAACTATACTAAATAAGCAGAAGCACCTCAAAGAAAGTATTACAACGAAAAAAATTACTTTTAACTATCATGCCGCCAACACCAGCTTCCTCGAGGGTGTGTTTGCCCGTGGTGACAGAAAGCTTTGCAAGGTATTGCTCAAAGCTGCCGAAAAGGGCTTCCACTTTGACGGATGGAATGATTGCTTTGATTTTGATGCGTGGATGCAGGTTTTTGAGGAATGCGGAATAGATCCTGCGTTTTATGCATCAAGAAAACGTTCTTTTGATGAGATTCTGCCTTGGGATTTCATCAGTTACGGCGTGAGTAAGGAATTCCTGAAAGCGGAATGCGAACGTGCGTACCAGAGCGTAACCACGCCCAACTGCAGAGAAAAATGCTCTAATTGCGGTGCTGCATGCTACAAAGGAGGTGTCTGCGTTGAAAAACGTCAGAATATGGTTCACTAAAGAATACGAGTGTAAATACATCTCGCACCTTGACCTTAACCGTTGTATGCTTCGTGCTGTAAGAAGGGGAGGACTTCCAATCTGGTATACAGAAGGATTTAATCCCCATCCCTTTGTAACCTTTCCTTTGCCCATATCCTTGGGAATTGATGCTAAGCGTGAATGTATGGATATACGCATTGTTGATGATACCTATGACATAACCCAGATTCCTTCTGCAATGAATAAGTATCTTCCTAGGGGCATACAGGTTTTCGATGCAACTTATCCACAACTTGATCCAAAGTATATCTGCTTTGCAAAATATAGTGCTCAGCTGAGTGCTGATGGGGTAGAGGATAAAACACTCAAAGAAAAAATTCTTGACTTAACAAAGCTTGACAGTGTGATTATTCAAAAGAAATCCAAAGCCGGCATGAAAGACATTGACGTTCTGCCATACATCAAAGCAATGGATTTCAAATTTGACAACACTTGCTCCTTTGAGGTTATTCTTCCTGCAGGAAACACTAAGAATGTGGCTCTTCCTTTGGTTATCAAGGCAATAGAGAACAATCTGTCGTTAGAACTGAATTATTCTATAACAAAACTTGATATGTTCACAGAGGAAATGAAGCAATTCCTTTGATTTTATTGCTTTTTCAAAAACAACAAAATAATTCTTTGTTTTTGAAAAAAAGACTTGATTTTTTGTAACTTATGAGTTATAATAATCAGGTCGCGAATGGAGAGATGTCCGAGCTGGCCGAAGGAGCACGATTGGAAATCGTGTATACGGCTATAACCGTATCAGGGGTTCGAATCCCCTTCTCTCCGCCAAAATCCCGAGCCCTTATAAGCTCGGGATTTCATATTTTTACGCATAAAAAGACCTGCAATATAATGCAGGTCTTTAACTGTATTATCAGCCTTCAAGGAATTCGCCCTGTATTAAATCCTTGTCATAAAAGGCGTTATGTATCTCCCGAAGGATTTTAAGCTTATTACAAGCCCATTTTGGAGCAACAAGAGTAGTTTTGTCAGGGTCACCTGTCAGTCTATGAATCACAACAGATTCTGGTATTGAACGAACACAATCACACAAAGTCTGAACATATTCTTCCTGTGAGATAAGTGTGATTTTCCCAGCGTTGTAAAGCTTAGCAAGCTCTGTATCTTTTACAACATACAGCAAATGAAATTTTATCCCATCAGAGTATTTACCTGCAAATTTTGCAGAATTTATCATATCCTCTCTTGATTCGAAGGGCAAACCTAATATCAGATGGGTAATCACTTTAATACCAGCCGACTTGAGCTTTTTGACTGCTTCAATATATATTGGAAGCTTGTATCCGCGGTTGATGAATTTTGCTGTTTCTTCATTAATTGTTTGCAGACCCAGTTCAATCCAAATTGGCTTAATTGAATTAAGCTCCTTTAACAGCTCTATGATTGTATCAGATAAACAATCAGGGCGAGTGGCAATTGAGAGTATTGCGATATCATTTCTGTTTACAACAGGCATATATAGTGCTCTAAGATACTCGGGGGTCTGATACGTGTTTGAAAATGCCTGAAAATACGCTATATATTTATCTGCATTTGATTTACCCCAAAATTTTTGTTTTTCGTTTTCAATTTGCTCAGAAATGGATAATTCAAGGCTTTGTGAAAATTCCCCCGAGCCTGTACCGCTGCAAAAAATGCAACCGCCTGTTGAACACATACCGTCGCGGTTAGGACACGTCATCCCGCCTGACAATAACAGCTTGTGCAGCTTAGTTCCGTATTCTTCTTTCAGATAATCGGAAAGCATATAATAAAACATAGAATACCTCTGGTTTTTTGTTATATTCAGTATAATATATTTGTTCTGTTATTTCAAACAAATAATGATGTTATTGAAAAATTCTAAAATTTGTTGTAAAATATATACATTCTATTATGGAGGTAGAATAATGAAGAAGTCTTTATCAATCTGTATAATTTGTTTATTTATTATTTCAATTGTGTTATGTGGTTGTGATAACAAAGGTACCGCCGACTATATTGTTAACTCAGGGGATAATATAACTATTGGTGTGATTGTTTCTTCTGATGAAGACAAAGGAGTATATTCAGGCATCACTTATGCAGCAGAGCTTGCCAATTCTGTTAATCTTGACAAGACCTACAATATCGAAACCAAGGTTGCACTAAGCTCAGCGGATATGAGTAAAACTGCGGCTGATTTTGCCTCATCATCAGTTGCCGCAGTTATTTGTGAAGGTAATGATAAAGAAACAACCGACGCTATAATTTCAGCCTTCTCTGAATACAAAACACCAATTATTTTTACTGATTGTTACAGTGAAATGATAGAAAAATCAGATAATGCTTTTTCTATTTCTGTACCTTACTCATATCAAGTTTCTGCTGTGGTTTCGCATCTGATTTCTCAAGGCCTTTCAAAAGGTGCGTTCGTTTCAGCTGATGATAACGCTTATAGCAAGGACTTCGCGAAAATGTTTGAATCTACGTTTACCTCTTCCAAAGGAGAAGCTGTTACAGCTTATTATTACGGCAATGAGGGAAGCAATTATAACGCGAATACTATTGTTGCTTCTGACTATGATTTTGTATTTTTGGCAGGAAATCACGCAGATAATACAAGGATTCATACAGAGCTTGTGGATGCCGGACTTAATACCGTTGTTTTCTTTTCAGAGGTAGGCGATAAAACCCTACTAGAAACAAAAGCATTTAACTCTGTACACTTTGTGAGTAAATTTGAGTCTGATGACAATAATTACATCGGAACTGATTTTATTAACACCTTTGCAAAATATAAAAACATCAGTTCTTCTGATGTTACCGCATCTGTTGCATACGGATACGACGCTTATATGACTGTTTACGATTCTCTTGTGAGTATGCATAAAAATCACGAGTCTATATTCAACACTACGGAAGAAACATCAGATAGTGAGGATTCTGATATTTACTCCAGCGATGTGACAAATGCTATTAAAGGAATCACACATATGGGTGTTACCGATGTTATTCGATTTACGGACCACGGTACCGCTAAAACTTCATTTGTGTATATAGACAGAATCGATAATTCACACACAAGTATGCTACAGAGATATAATTATGCAGAGTAAAAAACTTGATTCAGACCTGTTTCTGCTTAACGCTACTGAATTAGCACCCTTATTGCTCGGAAAGCTTTTGTGTGTTAATATTGACAACAGGATATGTCGTGTTAGAATCACAGAAACTGAAGCGTATTTCGGTGAGGAAGATACCGCCTGTCATGCACACAAGGGCAGAACCAATCGAACAGAGATGCTTTACAGTAAAGGCGGAAAAGTTTATGTTTACCTATGCTATGGAATACACGCTTTGATTAACATAATCTCCGGTCCTGCAGAGCATCCACAAGGTGTTCTCATCAGAGGGGTAGAAGGTATTAACGGACCGGGAAGGCTAACAAAGCAACTTGGAATAACTTGTGCTTTTAACGGAATTGATGTTAATACATCTGATGTGATATGGGTTGAAGACGACGGATTTGTTCCTGAAAAAATTCACACATCACCGAGAATCGGTATCAATTATGCTACTCAGGAATATAGAGATAAGCTCTGGAGATTTTATTTATAAATGCAAAAAGCCTTGAAGTTTTAAAGCTTTGAAATAGTCAATAGTTAGTAGACACAAAAAAGCAAAAGATCAAGCTGCCAGTTCAATTCTGTATTGGACTGGCGGCTTTCTTTTAAGTTTACGAACAGGACGTATGTAATTGAAGTAATGAATAGTGTCGGCAACAACT
>JAFQQF010000025.1 GCA_017411385.1 Ruminococcus sp. | reverse complement strand
ACACTTCCAATATTGGAAGTGTGATGACATACACAAAGTTGTTGCCGACACTATTCATTACTTCAATTACATACGTCCTGTTCGTAAACTTAAAAGAAAGCCGCCAGTCCAATACAGAATTGAACTGGCAGCTTGATCTTTGGCTTTTTTGTGTCTACTAACTATTGACTATTTCAGTACCGATAGTACACAGGCTTTTTGTATATCACGTCATCCTTTCTCTCAGAACAGAAAGGATTTTCTTTTCCCGACGGCTTACCTGCACCTGAGTCATTCCAAGCATCAAAGCGGTATCCGACTGGGTTTTGCTTTTGAAATACCGAAGATTTATCAGCTCCCTGTCCTGTGTGCTCAGAGTTTCAAGCACGCTGTATAAGGTCATTCTCTCCGTGAGATGCTCTTCTTCAGACTCTACCGCTATCTGAAGCTCTCTGCCTTCTTCCTCGCTGTCGTAGTAAGATAGAGATAAGGGCAGAGCTGATGCACACATCACTTGTGAAGCTTCAGACATAGATATCTCCAAAGCCTCTGCTACCTGAGAAACGTTAGGCGAAAAGCCAGACTCCTGTTCGTATTGCGTGCAAAATTTCTGGGCTTTCAGGCTCAGTTCTTTAAGCCTTCGGCTCATTTTAAGACTTCCGCCATCCCGAAAATACCGTTTAATTTCTCCGAGTATTACAGGCACAGCATAAGTTGAAAACCGAAATCCCAAGCTCTCGTCAAAATTATCTGCCGCTTTCACAAGTCCCACACAGCCGCAGGAGTAAAGGTCGTCATACTCTGCACCTCTGCCCATAAATCTTCGTGCACAAGCGTGGACAAGACCTGTATTTTCCTCAATAAGCTTACTGCGGTCTTTCATTTTTTGCACATCTGATGATTGCTTTTTCCATGGTGACTGTTGTACCCTTCAAAACAGCTGATCGAACTTGTACCCTGTCCATAAAGCTCTGCATAACAGCAAAGCCCAAACCTGCACGCTCCTCGCCACCTGTGGTATAAAGCGGCTCCATCGCCTGCTTTACATCAGGAATACCACAGCCTTTATCACGGACTTTAATAATTATTCTGCCTGTATCGGTGATTCTTGCATTTATGTAAATAGTACCACCTTGGTACCCGTAAGCATGAACAATGCAGTTTGTAACAGCCTCGCTCACAGCTGTTTTTATATCGGAAAGCTCTGCTATTGTAGGGTCTAAGCTCAGCACAAAGGAAGATACCGCAGAGCGTGCAAAGCTCTCATTGATGCTCTTTGCCTCAAAGTTCAGGTTCATTTCATTTACAATATTCATTCCATTACCCCCAAGCTCTCAAGCCCCGAAAGTCGGAACACTCGATTAATATTATCATTTACATTTATAACCTTGAGCCTTCCGCCCAGAAGCGACATCTGCCTGTATCTGCCCATAACAAGCCCCACACCTGAGGAGTCCATAAACTGCACACAGGAGAAATCAAGAATTAAAGTTTTAGGTCTTTCGCTGTCAGCACGGGCATCAATCTTTCTTCTTAAATCAGCACAACGGTGGTGGTCAATATCACCTTTGAGCTTCACCGTTAAAGTGTCATTATCCCTTTCAATTTCAACCATATTTTCACATCCTTCTAGTGACTCCTTTCGGCATCGGATAACTCCTCTGCCACTTCCCTCAAAAAGGGAAGCTCATAAGGTTTGTTGATTATAAAAAAAGAGCCAACACCTAAATTATATTAAGTGTTGGCAAATTTTTATGTATTATTCAGTTGTCGTAAAATTTCCTTGTGTCAAAGCTTTGAGGATATACGGTCGGATTTGAGAGGCAAGATAAAGGGAGCCGCACACACAAAGGTGGGTGTCATTTTCCTGTGCTATTTCAATTGCTTTGTCAAAAGCATCTTCTAAACTTATACAGGAAGTAACTCTTTCGAAGTAAGCTCCGCATTTTGCTTCAAGCTCAAAAGCCGTCATTGTTCTGGGATTGTTGATAGTAACCGTGAAAACCTCACAGAACAAATCCTTTATATATTCCAAAGAAGCATCTGCATCCTTGTCTTTTAGCATACCCAGCAGTAGTACTCCTTTTTTCTCAGGCAATAGGCTTCTGACTGTATCCGAAAAGGTTTTCATTCCGTCGGGATTATGGGCACCGTCAACAATCACCAAAGGATTTTTGCACATAACTTCAAACCTTGCAGGATGGTTAATACGAGCAATGCCTTCTCTGATACTTCTAAGTGTAATCCTATCAAAGCCTTTTTGCAAAAGCTCCTCCAAAACATTCAGAGCAAGACTTAAGTTTTCCGCCTGATGCTCACCCAAAAGAGGCAGGCACATTTCTTCATCCTTGTAAATTAATCTTGTGCCGTCAATATTTCTGTCCGTAACCAAAAGCTTATCTTCACAAAACTTTACAGTCACAGATTTTTCTAAACAGGTATCCTCAATAATCTTTTTAACCTGTGGTGTTTGAGTTGCTGACACAACTGTGGTGCCTTCCTTTATAATACCGCACTTGTGGCAGGCAATACTTTCAAGAGTACTTCCGAGCATTCCCGTGTGGTCAAGGCTGATGGGAGTAAGTACCGCGCACAAGGGTGCATCAATCACATTTGTGCTGTCATAGAGTCCGCCCATTCCAACCTCAAGCACCACCACATCACAATTTTTGCGGTAAAAGCACTCAAAAGCAAGAGCCATTGTAAACTCAAACTCGGTGATGATAATGCCTTCTGAAAACAGAGTGTCAACATAGGCAAACACGTATTCGCAAAGGGCTGAAAACTCTTCTTTGCAAATCATAACTCCGCCTATCTGAATCTGCTCGCGCAGACAGGTAATATAGGGAGAAGTGAAAAGTCCTGTGGTATAACCCGACTGTGTGAGCACCGAGGACAAAACAGCACATACAGAGCCTTTGCCGTTAGTCCCTGCCACGTGAACAAAGGAAAGCTTGTCCTGCGGATTTCCCATAAGACACAATAGCTTTTTCACTCTTTCAAGTCCCGGCTGAGAGCCGAACTCCCTCAGAGCTTCTATTCTATGCAAAGCTTCGCTGTAATCCATTTATATCAATTCCCTGTAAATCTCGTTCTTTTTAAAGCCTGTAACCTTTGCCGCTTCCTTTGCCGCATCAGATGCCTTTGCACCTTCTTCAACAAGCTTCATTGCAAGGCTTACTGCATCTGAAAGAGTATATTCCTCTTCCTTTACCTCTGGTGCACCCTCCAGCACAAGGACCATCTCGCCCTTGAGGGAGCCATCAGAAAACCTCTCAAAAGCTTCCCTTGTAGTGGTACGGATAATCTCCTCATGAAGCTTTGTAAGCTCCCTTGCAATAGTGAGCCTTCTATCCCCGAAGGTATCGTAAAAATCCTTTAGGGTGTTTGCAAGCTTATGGGGTGCCTCATAAAAAATCATCGTTCTCTGCTCATTTACAAGAGTAAGAAGATGCTCGCGTCTGCTCTTTTTGTTCACCGAGAGAAACCCCTCAAAGGTAAATCTGCCGGTATAAAGTCCCGAAACGCAAAGTGCCGAAATCACCGCAGATGGTCCGGGAACCACCTCAGTCTTGATGCCATACTCTGCACACTGCTTAATAAGCTCCTCGCCCGGGTCGGAGATGCAAGGCATACCTGCATCTGTTACCACAGCACAGCTCTCACCCTCAAGTATCCTCTTACAGATGAGCTCACCTCTGAACTGCTTATTATGCTCAAAATAGCTCATCATAGGCTTTTTTATACCAAGATGATTAAGGAGCTTTAAAGTAACTCTTGTATCCTCCGCAGCAATAAAATCCACCTGTTCCAGAGTCTTTGCCGCTCTGGGAGTAAGGTCAGACAAATTACCTATAGGAGTTCCTACTACATATAAGATTCCTTTATTATCCATACTCATTTACTCCCTGCTCCCTCCTTGTAGGTGCCGTAGATTTCGTTCATTTCCTGAGTAAAGCCGCCCTCGTCACGCTCCACAATAAGGGTAGGAAGTACCACAAGGTTGCCTTTTCGTGAACCTCTTTTTCCCTCAAGCAAAAAAAGCTTTGGAGCTTTGTGGCTTTTGCCCTGAACGAACCTGAGTCTTTTAGGCTCCACATCATATTTTCTCATCAGCTCCATCGCATCAGTCAGACGCTCGGGGCGCTGACAAATGCACAGCCTGCCCGAAAACTGCAGAAGCTTAGAACCAGCGGATATTACATCCTCAAGGTTGCACATATTCTCATGCCTTGCCACAAGCTCGTGGTGTTCCTCACTTTCAATTCCGCCGCCCGAAAGCTTGTAGGGAGGATTGCAGGTAACCAAATCAAAATAACCAAAAGGAAGCATCCCTTTAAGTTCTTTTATGTCCGCACACACAGGCTTTACAATATGAGAAACACCGTTGTGCTCTGCTGTCCGCCTGAGCATATCTGCGCCCTCATGGAATATCTCAACTGCATAAACCTCAGATGGTGCATTCTTGCGCATCCACAGCATAGGGATAGTACCACAGCCTGTGCAAAGGTCCACAGCCTTGTCGGTCTTTTTGTGGTTTGCAAAGTCTGCAAGCAAAATCGTATCAGTTGTAAAGTGAAAGTCATTGCTTACAATAATTTCAATTCCTGAGCCCAAGGGTTCAAAGTGTTCTGAACTTTTAAGCATTTCTTTACACCTCCAAAACAGCCTATATAGAAGAACAGCACCCCGTACAGGCAAACCTAAGCCTGCGGGGTGCAGTCACATTCCTCTTTAAGAGAATTACTCCTCGTTGGGAGCACCTACGGGGCAAGCGTCAGCACAAGCACCGCAATCTGCGCAGAGGTCTGCGTCAATAACATACTTGCTGTCGCCCTCGGAGATAGCACCACAGGGGCACTCATCTACGCATGCGCCACAAGAGATGCAATCATCATTGATAACATATGCCATGGGGAGGCACCTCCTTATTAAAATTCTTCTATAATTGTATCACACTTTTCAAAAAAAGCAATTATTTTGTCGCAATTTTCTGAAATTACCTATGAAAACTAAAAATTTCTACAATCAAGTGAGCTTGAAAGCCTGATTACTCCAAGTCCTTAAGCTCGGCAAGCTCCTTTTTGTCCACACGGATTGCTCCGTCTTTGATGATTTTTACATCTTTAACCTTAAAGGACTGGGGTGCCGCCTCGGGAGGAGTATTGTCCATCTTAACCTTCAGAACACCTGTGAGAAGGCTTACCTCCACAACTGTACCCTTGCCCTGAGGAGTCTTGACGATTGCTCCATACTTAGGTGTATTCCTAAGCAGGTCGGTATATGCATCCTGTTCGTATTTAAGACAACACATAAGTCTGCCGCAGGTGCCTGAAATCTTAACAGGAGAAAGTGAAAGCCCCTGCTCCTTGGCCATTTTGATGGAAACAGGTGCAAACTCACCCATAAAGCTTGAGCAACAGAATTGCTTACCGCAAACACCTAAGCCTCCCAGCATCTTCGCTTCATCGCGAACACCAATCTGTCTGAGCTCAATTCTTGTTTTGAAAACAGAAGCCAAATCCTTTACAAGTGCTCTGAAATCCACCCTGCCGTCAGCAGTAAAGTAAAACAGCACCTTGCTTGCATCAAAGGTATACTCCACATTTACAAGCTTCATATCAAGTCCGTGAGCCTCAATCTTCTTCACAGCAATGTCAAAGGCTTTTTTCTCCAGAAGCTTGTTTGCCTCAACCTTTTTCAGGTCTGCTTCCGTTGCCTTGCGGATAATGTTTTTGAGCGGATGCACAATTTCTTCGTCTGCAACCTCTCTGTTGGCTGTGGCAATGGTACCGCACTCAACGCCTCTGGCTGTTTCAACGATTACCTTGTCATCTACCTCAAACTGCTCCTCACCGGGAGCAAAATAATATATCTTGCCCACTTCTTTGAAGCGAACTCCTACTACATCTGCCATGTTATCCTCCTGTATTCTCCGCAAAGCCAGGTTGAAATCAACACAAGACTTACGTTGCGGTTTATTTTGTTAATGGCGTCACTTGTTACATCAATGAGCCTTATAATCTTGGATTTTGTAAATTTCTGTGCAAGGGGTGAAGACAGTTGTTCTTCGCTCAAAGCCCTTGAACCCACGCTCAAGCTCAAAGCATCCACAAGCACTAGCCTCAGAAGTGTGAGTATATCCAAAGCCTGCTGTCGGCTGGAAAGAGCCGCCAGAGCCTTTAAAAGCATCAATTCCGATGAAGCTGTAAGTCCTTTTACAATCTCCTCTACTGCCTCTCTTATATCCTCAGAGGCCTCGAAGTGACTTTCAAGGGTAAGGGTTGCACAGCGTGAAAGTATGGTTTCAGGCACTGCCTTTATGTTCTCCGCCGTCAGAATAAAAAGTATATCCTGAGAAGGCTCCTCCAGAGTCTTCAGGAAAGCATTCATTGACTCCTTCCCCATTCGCTTGTCTGCGTCAAAAAGCACATAAACCTTTCTTGGTGCTTCATTGGGTGAGAGTGCCGTATCCTTTGTAATCCTTCTGATTTCCTCAACGGCGATTCCGTCTGTTTTGCCTGTGCCCTTTGCATAATAAATATCAACGTGGTTTTTGGATACCGACTTTCTGCACCCTGAGCACTCCATACAAGGCTTTTCACCCTCACTTACACAAACCGCCCATGAACTCAAAAGCGTTGAGAGCTCTCTTCTGGTTGACTCCGAGCCCCCGGTGACAAGTACAGCATGAGGCATTCTGCGACTTTTCTCCATTGCATTAAGCTGATTTTTAAGTGCATCACTGCAATCAAATTCCGAAAAATTCACAAAACCTCACCTGCCTTCTTTTGTTGTAATTTGATTGTATCATAATTTTTAATAATTTGCTACAGGAAAATTCTAAAGCACAAAAACGCGCTTATATTTTAACTATGTTAGTCAACACGCCCTGCGGTGTAATATCCACAAGCCCGTATGTACCTTCATAACCCGAGATAGCTCCGGGATTAAGCATATACATTCCGTCATCGTACAGCTCTAAGCTCTGATGAGTATGACCGAACAAAACGATATCTGCCCCTGCCTCTCTTGATGCAAGGGATAGCTTGTAAAGTCCCGACTTTACGTTATATATATGACCGTGGGTGATAAAGAGCTTTTTGCCCTCTATGGTTATTGTTTCTATGTTGGGATTATCCGTACAGAAGTCACAATTACCCCTCACTGCAATAATCATTTTGTTCGGAAACTCTCTTTTGATTTCGTCAATATCCGAAGCTCCGTCACCGCAAAAGACTACAATTTCCGCTTCCGAATGCTTCATAACAACTCGGCGTAACCTATCATACATCGAGTGGGAATCCGAAACAACTAAAATTCGCATAATCGCCTTTCTGTCATAATATATAAATGACAATCATATTTTGAAACGAGGTGTTATCTATGGAAAACAATATGCAAAAAGAGTTCCTGTCACAGCTTTCTGACAAACTGGGAAAGTCAGCCGAAGAAATAAAAGCTTCGGCACAGGCAGGCAATGTTGAGGCTCTGACGGGTAATTTGTCACAAGCACAGCAAAAAAAGCTCAAGGAAATTATGTCCGACCCTGAGAAAACCCGTGCCATAATGGAAAACCCTCAGGTACAGAAGCTCATAAGGATGCTTAGCTCCAATGGATAACCTGCAGGAGCTTCTAGGCTCAGTGCTGTCAAACCCCGAGGCTATGAGTAAAATTCGTTCCTTGGGCAAGGAGCTGGGACTGTCGCAAAATACGGATAACACCGCAAATACAAAACCTGCAACAACACAGCAGACTGTTCCTGACCTATCTGTTCTTACCACTCTTATGGGTAATAACAGTCAAAACAATACAAATCAGTCCTCTTCTGTGTTAAGCGGGATTTCACCCGAAATGCTGACCTCTGTAACAAAAATTATGCCCTTGCTGTCAAGCTTTTCAGAAGATGACGAAGCAACAGTACTGCTCAATTCTCTTCGCCCCTTTCTTTCGCCCCAGCGAAGAAACCGCCTTGACGATGCCGGCAAGATGCTGAAGGTTATGAAGCTTTTGCCAAAGCTCAGAAGCACGGGGCTTTTATAAAACGATATAAGGAGTGATATTATGGACTCGATTGAATACGAAGCACTCAGACGTGCAAGCCAAATGCAGCAAAACAACCCATCAAGTAAAGCTCAGTCTGCACAAAGCCGACAGAGCACAAAGCCTGCACAGCATAACCCAAAGCACACCGAGTTCGAAAATTCACCCGAAACACACAAGACAGAAAGCAGCCAAAATGCCACAGTCTGTAACAGCAACACTCCCCTGCTATCAACTCTCTTTGAAGATAAAGAGAAGCTTTTAATCCTTGCTCTTATACTCATTCTCTCATCTGAGGACTCGCAGGACCCTGCTTTAACTCTTGCTCTTTTATATCTGATAATTTAATAAAATCAGGTTATCTAATCTGACCTGAACCTTTAACAATAAACTTCATGCTGGTAAGCTCGTTAATACCCATCGGGCCTCTGGCGTGGAGTTTTTGTGTTGATATGCCAATCTCTGCACCCAGTCCGAATTCACCGCCGTCGGTAAAACGGGTTGAAGCATTAACATAAACCGCAGCAGCATCTACAGTAGCGGTAAATTTACAAGAATTCGAGTAGCTTTCTGTAACAATGCATTCGCTGTGTCCTGTGGAGTGCTCTGCAATGTGAGCAATTGCATCATCAATGGAGTCAACTACCTTCACAGCCAATATGTAATCAAGAAACTCCTTGTAGTAATCCTCCTCATTTGCAGGAACAACACAAGAACCTAAAACTCTCTGTGTTTCCTCGCAACCGCGGATTTCAACATTCATTTTATCAAGCTCCTGCTTCATCAAAGGCAGGAATTTTTCTGCCACAGCCTTGTGAACAAGCACGGTTTCAATAGCATTGCACACGGAGGGGCGGGAGGTTTTTGCGTTGAAAACAATATCGGTAGCCATCTGCAAATCTGCAAACTCATCAACATAAACGTGGCAGTTACCTGTACCTGTTTCAATAACAGGTACCTTTGCGTTTTCAACTGTAGCCTTGATAAGTCCTGCGCCGCCTCTGGGAATAAGCACATCAAGATACTCGGTAAGCCCCATAAGCTCTATTGAGCTCTGACGTGTAGTATCTTCAATAAGCTGAATTGCATCTGCGGGAAGTCCTGCACTCTCCACAGCTTCTCTCATAACCTTTGCAACAGCCTTGTTGGAGTTAATTGCTTCTTTACCGCCGCGAAGAATTACAGCGTTGCCTGACTTGAGGCACAAAGCCGCCGCATCTGCGGTAACATTGGGACGAGCCTCGTAGATAATGCCGATTACACCGAGAGGCACTCTTACCTTTGTAACCTCAAGGCCGTTGGGCATAACACTGCCTGAAAGCACAGCACCAACAGGGTCCTGAAAGGATGCAACCTGACGTGCTCCCTCAGCCATAGAGGAAACGCGAGCCTCTGAAAGTGCCAATCTGTCAAGAAGAGAGCTTGTCATTCCTGCTTCTCTGCCTGCTTGCAAATCTTTTTCGTTTTCAGCAAGTATATAGTCGCAGTTAGCCTCCAAAGCATCAGCCAAAGCATATAAAGCTTTTGTTTTGAGAGAGCTTTCTGCTGTGAGCAGAACTCTTGAGGCTTCCTTTGCTCTTTTTCCCATCTCATTTACAGTCATATTAAAATCTCCTTTGAGTAAAAATCAAAAATCAAATCAGTTTGCACAGAAACGTGTGCCTACGGACTTTTCATCAGTCACATCGTAAATCCTCTGAGGCTCATCACCACAGATTACAAAGCAGTCAATGCCTGCCTCTGTAACATACTTTGCCGCCTGAATTTTAGTGGTCATACCGCCTGTGCCTCGGTTAGAGCCTGAGCCGCCTGCCATACACTCAATCTCCTCGGTAATCTTCTCTACCCGTTCAATGCGTTTTGCATCCTTATTCTTTCTGGGGTCGGAATCATAAAGTCCGTCAATATCCGTGAGGATTACAAGAGCATCTGCACCTACAAGCTTTGCAACGATGGCAGAAAGCATATCGTTATCGCCAAAGTTGTGTCCCTCCAGCTCATCAATAGCCACCGTGTCGTTTTCGTTTACAATGGGGATTATGCCCATCGAAAGCAGGGTGTTGAAGGTATTGAGTACATTCTGCTTTCTGTGCTCAGAGTCCACCGCATCGCGTGTAAGAAGCACCTGTGCAACCATATTGTTGTATTCACCGAAGAGTTTGTCGTACATAAACATAAGCTCACACTGACCTATTGCGGCAAGTGCCTGCTTTTCGGGAGTGGAGTCGGGCTTCTTGGGAAGTCCTGTTTTGCCCATTCCTACGCCGATAGCACCTGAAGAAACAAGAATAATATCTCTGCCCTGATTGTGCAAATCAGAAAGCACCTTGCAGAGCTTATCAATGCGTCGCAGGTTTGCCTTTCCGTTTTCGTATGTAAGGGTGGAAGTACCCACCTTGATAACTATTCTTTTAAGGTCCACTTAATACATCCCCTAAATTAAAATATAATCAAGTAATTATACCACAAATATACAGCACACATCAAGTGATTTTAAATAAAAAAGCCCTGTGAAGCTCACATAAATATAAAAGAGCAGAACCACGTCTGCTCTTTTATCACAAAATTACTAATAATAAGCTACACAGCCTTACATCAAATCCTTAAGACAAAGCTCAAACTTTACACCGTACCAATGGTTTTCCTTGTCGTCAAGAGTTGCCTTGATACACTTTACGGTGAAATCCGTTGCAAGCTGAGCCGCCTTTGTAAACTCATATCCCTTTGTGTATGCTCCTGCAAATGTGCTTGCCCATACATCCCCTGTACCGTGAAACATACTTTCAATTCTCTCACCGGGATAGTAGGTGTACTCGCCCTTTTCACAATCATAACACGCAACTCCCAGACGCTTCTCATCAAAGCTTACACCTGTGAGCACAATTTTTTTAGAACCTAAAGAGGCAAGCTCGCAAAGAAGCTCTTTGATGTAATCTTCTGTATACCCTTCACCCACATACTCTCTCGAAAGAAGCAGTGAAGCCTCTGTCAGGTTAGGTGTAATCACATCTGCCATTTTGCAGAGCTTTCTCATTTCCTTTGGAAAATCCTCGGTGAAATTCGCATACAGCCTGCCGTGGTCACCCAGCACAGGGTCTATAATAACTTTCGTGTCATCACCCTTGAAGGTCTTTATAAAATCAGCCACAAGTTCAATCTGTGTCAAAGAGCCCAGATACCCCGAATAAATGGTATCAAACTCCTCTCCCCGTTTGCTCCAATGCTCTGAAACGGGCTTTATCTGACTTGTCAAATCGCAAAAGGTAAAACCATCAAAGGCAGTGTGGGCAGAAAGCACCGCTGTAGGAAGCACCGCACACTCAATACCCAGAGCGGAAATAATTGGAAGTGCAACTGTCAGAGAGCACTTGCCTATGCAGGATATATCGTTAATAGCAACAGCACGCTTCAATTTCATAAATTTCACCGCTTTTCCTAAAATAACACATAAAGATTATAGCACACAAAGGGATAATTTCAACCATAAATGTTTACAAATAAACAAGGATATATTATAATTTTAATATTAATGTCTGCTTCTATGTGAGGTAATTATGGAACTTATAGAAACTCAAGAGAAAATCGACAGAGCTTTGCTTGTATCCGTTGATACAGGTGACTTTGATGCAGAAAGCTCTCTTTGTGAGCTTTTTGAGCTTGTAGAGTCAGCAGGCGCCGAGCCTGTGGCATCTATCAGCCAGAAGCTGGAGCGACCTGACACCGCCACCTGTGTAGGCTCGGGAAAGCTCATTGAAATAAAAGAATACTGCGAAGCAGAGGAAATAGACCTCATCATTTTTGATTGCGAGCTGACTCCCACTCAAATCCGTAACATCGAAAAAGAAACAGATGTCCGTGTTGTTGACCGCACAACTCTGATTCTGGATATTTTCTCTCAGCGTGCAAGAAGCAAGGAAGGCAAGCTTCAGGTTGAGCTTGCACAGCTCAAATATTCCCTGCCCCGACTCACAGGTAAAGGCTTGGCACTTTCACGTCTGGGCGGCGGAATTGGCACCCGAGGCCCCGGTGAAACCAAGCTCGAAACCGACAAGCGTCACATAAGACGAAGAATGGAAACAGTAAAAGCACAGCTCAGGGACGTGGAAAACCACAGAGCGGAACTTCGTCGCAGACGAGAGAAAAACTCAGTAATCACAGTTGCTATCGTCGGCTACACCAACGCAGGCAAATCCACACTTATGAACCATCTTACCGAGGCAGGGGTGTTGGCAGAGGATAAGCTTTTTGCAACCCTTGACCCTACCTCCCGCTCTCTGAAGCTTCCCGATGGTGTAACAGTTATGCTTATTGACACGGTAGGCTTTGTAAGACGTCTGCCTCACCACTTGGTGGAAGCCTTCAAATCAACTCTGGAGGAAGCCGCACAGGCAGATATTATCCTCAACGTATGCGATATAAGCTCCGAGGAAGCACAGCTTCACTTAAGCGTTACCCGTGACCTCTTAAAGGAGCTTGGCTGCGGAGATACTCCCATAATCAACGTGCTCAATAAATGCGACCTGCTCACTACCCCTTTGGAGGAAATTGACCTTGGTACAAGTGTGCGCATCAGTGCTGTTACAGGCGAAGGTGTAGAAAAACTTTTAAAGGCTATCGAAGAAAACCTGCCCGTCAGAGTCAAGAAGGTTCGCCTTCTTGTGCCCTTCTCGGGGGCAGGTCTTGTAGCAGAAATCCGCAAAGGTGCTACACTTCTTTCTGAAGAATACACCGCTGATGGAATTCTTGCCGAGGCTATAATCGACGAAAAATTCTGGCACAGAGTCCGTGACTACGTGGTAGAATAAACCCATCAAAAACTCAAAGGAGTTATCCTATGAACATCAAAGTCGGAGATATACTGGAAATGAAAAAGCCTCACCCCTGCGGATGCAAAAGCTTCCTTGTAACAAGGGTGGGAATGGATTTCAAAATGATATGTCAGGGCTGTGAGCATCAGGTGATGCTTCCCCGCTCAAAGGTAGAAAAAAACATCAAAAAAGTTATCAGCACCGACACTCAAGAATAAGGATTTGATATTTTGTTTGAAAAAATCGAAGTTTTTGATAAACGCTACAATGAACTGAATAATATGCTCTACGACCCCTTGGTAGCTTCTGACAATGAGCGTTACACCGCAATTATGAAGGAGCTTCATTCCATTGAGGCAGTAGTAACCAAATACAGAGAGTACAAAAATGCTAAGGATACCATTGAGGAGTCATTTATTATCCTTGCGGACTCCTCTGCAGATGAAGAACTGAAGGCGTTGGCTCAGGAGGAATTAAGCCTTGCAAAGTCACAAGTGGAAGTACTTGAAACCGAGCTTAAAATCCTGCTTCTTCCCAAAGACCCCAACGACGACAAAAACGTTATCGTGGAGATCCGCGCAGGTGCAGGCGGTGAAGAGGCAGCCTTGTTCTGCTCTGTACTTTACCGAATGTACTCAATGTATGCAGACAGTCGCGGCTACTCCACAGATACAATAAACATTTCTGAAACAGGACTTGGAGGCATCAAGGAAATCTCGTTTATGATTGAGGGTGCAGGCGCATATTCCCGCCTTAAATTCGAAAGCGGTGTGCACCGTGTTCAGCGTGTGCCCGAAACCGAATCAGGTGGCAGAATCCACACCTCCACAGTCACCGTGGCAGTACTGCCCGAGGCTGAAGACGTAGAAATTGACATCAACCCCAATGACCTTAAAATTGATACCTTCCGTGCATCGGGTGCAGGCGGTCAGCACATCAACAAAACCTCCAGCGCAATCCGTATAACCCATCTGCCCACAGGCACCGTGGTGGAATGCCAAGACGAAAGAAGCCAGTACAAAAACAAGGACAAAGCAATGAAGGTACTCAAATCCCGACTTTTAAGCGAAAAACAGCAGGAGCAGTCGGGTGCAATTGCCGCCGAGCGCAAATCTCAGGTTGGCACAGGTGACAGAAGTGAGAGAATCAGAACATATAATTACCGGGAAAACCGAGTAACCGACCACCGTATAGGACTTACACTCTACAAGCTCGATACAATTCTTGAAGGCGCTCTTGACGAGGTTGTAGACCCGCTGATTACCGCCTACAGAGCAGAACAGCTGAAAGAACAGAATAACTAAGGATACAACTAAAGATACAACTATGGAAACACTACTTCTCACAACAAAACAAGAGGATATAAAGACTGCCGCAGAAATACTCAGAAACGGCGGTCTTGTAGGTATGCCTACGGAAACTGTTTACGGCCTTGCTGCCAATGCATTAAGCTCAGAAGCTGTAAGCTCCATTTTTGTCGCCAAGGGCAGACCCTCAGATAATCCTCTGATTGTTCACATAAGCTCCGTTGAGGACATAGAAAAATACAATCTTGTGAGAGAATTCCCCGAAAGTGCAAGGCTTCTTGCAGAGCACTTCTGGCCGGGTCCCCTCACAATAATCATGCCTAAAAGCCGCCTTATCCCCAAAGAGGTAACAGGCAACCTTGACTCTGTGGGAATCCGCCTGCCCTCTCACCCTGTGGCAAGAGCACTGATTAAGGAAGCAGACCTACCCCTTGCCGCACCCTCGGCAAACCTTTCAGGCAGTCCCAGCCCTACCACCGCACAGCACGTAATGGATGACCTCAAGGGCAGAATAGGCGCTGTTATTGACGGCGGACAGAGTGACGTAGGACTTGAAAGCACGGTTATTACCGTCTGCACAAATCCGCCTATGGTGCTCCGTCCCGGAGGCATAACCTTAGAACAACTGAAAGAGGTGTTAGGCGAGGTTTCTTTGAGTGATGCCGTACTTGAAAAGCTCAGAGATGGCGAAGAAGCCGCCTCACCGGGTATGAAATACAAGCATTATTCACCCAAAGCAAAGGTCTACCTTGTAAAGGGTGACAGCAAGGATTTCTGTGGCTTTGTAAACTCACAGCCTTTTAACACTACCGCTGTATTATGTTACAACGAAGATGCACCCTATATTCATCACAAAACCATCTCTTTAGGCAACAGAGCTGACAGTAAAGCTCAGGCACACAATCTCTTTGGAGCTTTAAGAGAAGCCGACCGATTCGAAGGAGTAACCACCGTTTATGTCCCCTGCCCCGACAAAGAAGGACTTGGTATGGCACTTTTCAACCGATTAATCCGTGCCGCAGGCTTTGAAACAATTGATTTGAAAGATACAAAAGCCTACACCCTCATAGGACTTACAGGCCCCACGGGTGCAGGCAAGGGACAGGTTGCAAGCATACTCAGAGAGCAAGGCTTTGCAACGGTAGATGCCGACAAGGTTGCACACAAAGCCCTTGAAAACCCCGAGTGCATCAAAAATCTGGTGGAAAGCTTCGGGGAAGATATTCTGAATTCAGACGGCACAATCAACCGCAGAAAGCTTGCAGGCTTTGCCTTTAAAAACGAAGAGTCCACAAAAGCTCTCAACAGGATTACTCACCCTGTGATATTACAACTTGCAAAGGCTGAATTTGAACATCTTGCAAAGGAAGGCTTTGATAACATAGTTTTCGATGCTCCCACTCTCTTCGAATCAGGAGCTGACACCCTCTGCGATAAAATCATCGCCGTAACAGCTTCTTTTGAAACCCGTCTTGAACGAATAATGTGCAGAGATAACATCACAAAGGAAGAAGCTCACTCCCGTATGAGTGCCCAGAAGCCTTCTAAGTTTTATGAAGGAAAAGCGGATTTTGTAATCACAAACAATTCTGACCTTGAAAACCTAAAAACACAGACCATAACGGTTATAAAGGAGCTTTGTGATGAGCAATAAAGGCAGAAGAAAACGCAAAAAGGGTTGCTCCTGCTCAGGTGCTCTTGTCGCTTCCCTTGTGCTCATACTCATTGTCTGCGTGCTCACCTTCACCGATGTACTGACTGTACTCAGACAAAAAATCGAGATGCAGATTTATCCGCTTAACTATCGCGAAGAAATCCTCAGAGCCTCAGAAGAATACGATTTGGAGCCGGAATTTATCTGTGCGGTAATCCATACAGAAAGCAAGTTTGACTCTCAAGCCGAGTCTGTAGCAGGTGCGCAGGGACTCATGCAGATTATGCCCGAAACATTTATGTGGATTGCGGACCTAAAAGACGAGAATACATCTGCAGAAGATGTATTCATCCCCCGTGTTAGCATCGACTACGGCTGTTATTATCTTCGTAATCTTACTGACAATTACGGTGACTGCTATACCGCCTGTGCCGCTTATAACGCAGGAAACATTGTAAGTGACTGGCTCTCTGACCCTTTGTACAGCACAGATGGAATAACTCTTTACTCTATACCCTTTGATGAAACTGCCGAGTACGTAGAGCGAATCCGCCACGCAGAGCAGATGTATCAGAAGCTGTATTTTGACGAATACTAAACCAAATAAAGCTGTTGCAAACAATCCCATACCGTGGTATTATTAAAATAGGAATTAATGGGGTGTAAACCCTGTCCGAATATATAAACAGGAGGAATATTATTATGTCAGACACAAACGCTGCAAAAGCTATGAAAGAACAAATATTAATGAGCGACAAGCCCGGTATCTCCAAGCTCTCTTGTGACACCATCAAGGAGGCAGATGCATTCTGCGAAGGCTACAAACCTTTCCTTGACTACTCCCGCACAGAGCGTGATACCGTTAAATACTCCATCGAGCTTGCAAAGAAGGCAGGCTTTGAGGAATTCGACCCTGAAAAGGCATACAAAGCAGGCGACAGAGTTTACGTTAACAACCGTGACAAGGCTCTTATGTTGGCTGTTATCGGTACAAAGGGTGTCAAGGAGGGTGCACAGCTTGCAATCGCTCACATTGACTCTCCCCGCATCGACTTAAAGCCCAATCCTCTTTACGAGGCATCAGGTCTTGCACTTTTCAAAACTCACTACTACGGCGGTATCCGTAAGTATCAGTGGCTTGCAATACCTCTGGCACTTCACGGCGTTGTATGCCTCAAAGACGGCACAAAGGTAGAAGTTCGCTTCGGCGATGACGAATCAGAGCCCTGCCTGTGCATCTCTGATTTGCTCCCTCACCTTGCTTACGAGCAGGTTGAAAAGCCCCTTAAGAAAGCATTCGCTGGCGAAGACCTTAACGTAATCGTTGGCTCTCGCCCTTTCTCAAACGACGACGAAGCAGAGCTTGTAAAGCTCAACGCAATGTATCTCCTCAACAAGAAGTACGGCATCTCTGAGGATGACTTCCTCTCTGCAGAGCTGTGCCTCGTTCCCACTTACAAAACCCGTGATGTAGGCTTTGACGGCGGACTCATGGGCGGTTACGGTCACGACGACAAGTGCTGTGCATACCCTGCTCTTATGGCGGCAATTGATGCAAAAGCTCCCGAGAAGACAGCAATTACAGTTCTCTGCGATAAGGAAGAAACAGGCTCCGACGGCAACACAGGTATGCAGAGCGATTTCCTTCGCTACTTCATCTACGACCTTGCAAAGCTTGACGGTGTAGAAGGCTACCACGCACTCTCCAAGTCAAAGTGCCTCTCTGCAGATGTTAACGCAGCTTATGACCCCACATATGCAAACTGCTTCGAAGCTAAGAACAGCTCCTACCTCAACGAGGGCGTTGTAATCAGCAAGTACACAGGTCACGGCGGTAAGGGCGGCACCTCTGATGCTTCTGCCGAGTATATGGGCGAAGTAAGAGCTATGCTTGAAAATAACAATATTCTCTGGCAGGTTGGCGAGCTTGGCAAGGTAGACATGGGCGGTGGCGGCACCATTGCAAAGTATGTTGCAAATATGAACGTTGACGTTGTAGACCTTGGCGTTCCCGTGCTCTCCATGCACGCTCCATTTGAAATCATCTCCAAGATTGACATCTACATGGCATACCGTGCATTCTCCGCATTTTTTGAATAATTACTTTTAGTTTTCACAGCAGAGAGGGATTGTTTCCCTCTCTGTTTTACTTTCTGTTAAACTCACAAGCAATATGCTATGTATTACGAGAACACTACACACTAAATTGACTTCAACAAAGCAAATTACGCTCTCTGTTTTTTCGCAAGGCAAATATAAATCCAATTACAACAGACAGCTGAGCCACGCATTAACCATCGACAAAATAATCACAGAAAAAAATCAAATTCCTCTTGACATTCACTTTCAAATGTAGTATTATATTCAAGTCGCGAAACGACATCCGGGTGTAGCGCAGTTTGGTAGCGCGCTTGAATGGGGTTCAAGAGGCCGCAGGTTCGACTCCTGTCACTCGGACCATACAGTATAAATCCGAACCTTCTCTTAATAGGAGATGGGTTCGGATTTTTCTTTTTATGTACATATCCGAATTTTAATAGTAAAGTATAAAATCAGGGCAAGGAGTTTTCTCCTTGCCCTTTGCTAATTTAATTTTCCGAATCTGTTTTCTGTGCTTTTTTCTTTTCGCGTTCTGCTTTCCACTGAGCAAAGTATTCCTGACCTTCTTCGGTTTCATAGAAAGCTATAATGTCCGGAAGAAAGCATCTTGCCAAAGATTCAAGTACATCATCGGGTATGTTCCATTTACCTGTTGCCATAAGGCAACACTGCTGTTTACCTTACTGTCGGGCCATTCCTCCTTTACATATTCATGTTCATACCACTGTCGTGGTTGTTTCGGTTTCGTTTCTTCATATAATTTTTCCTTTCTGTTATTACAGGCTGTGTTGTGCAGTCCTCGGTTTTATCATCTTCGTCAATGATTTCACTCAAGGCGCCAATAAGAAATGCCGTATCAGTTCCCAAACTATGAGAAGCACGGTGGGTATCAACGCTATGAGCATAAGTTTCACTGTATGTTTTCTGAGCCTCTGCTTCTCGTCTAAGAGACTCTGTGAAAACTTCTCGCTCATTTTCCCAACCTGTTTCTCCGTATCCGTCAGAAATTTCTCCAGAGATTTCTTCATTTCCTCCGTAGGTTCCTGAAGATTTGAATTGAACTGAGAGATCTCCGTCTTCATACTCTGAGTGTGATTTATAAGTGTTTCCAGATGTGACTGCATGCTTTCTGTCAGCTGCTGTCGGGTAGCAAGCAACAGAAGCCTCTCCTCGATGTCCATAAGTGTTTTCACCTGAATGCTGAGCTCCGATATCAAAGCTTTCCAGTTCTGTTCCGTTACTGCTACGCAAGGTACATAAGTTTCTGCGGTTTTCAGATCCTGTTGTGCCTGTTTCAGTAAATCTTGATGTGATTTTCTCTCTGATTGTAAATTCATATTTCATACTCTCCTTTAAGAATTTATCGTCATATAATTTTATGTCCCTGCACTTGTTACCGTCAGGGGTGGTGTAAGTTATGTATTTTCTGGAGTCAGACCAACTTACTTTGTAACCTTCAAACTCCATAAGCATTATGAAATGCTCTTTTGATTTTGCAATTTTCATAGCATTTGCAATTGTAGCTTCGAGCCTCATTTTCCAGCTTTCTCGTTTTATCGCAGAGCGATATTCCCTGTCTGACATGTTTTTGGATTTAGGTTTGTCTGTTGCCTTTGGCACAACCGATAAGCCATACTCCATACAAAGCTTGTCCGACTGATTCATAAGTTCTTCAATTTCATTCTCACTGATATGAAACTTCTTACCGTTTTCAGCATTTACACTGTTCATAACAAAGTGAGAATGTATGTGATCTCTGTCACAGTGAGTTGAAACTACAATTTCAAAACCGCTGAACTTTTCAGTTTCACTTGCAAATCTCAATGCGATTTCGTGAGCCGTTTGCGGAGTAATGTTTTCATCAACTCCGAAGGATTGCACAAAATGATAGTACTGTCTGCCATCACTTTTCCCAAAAAGATTCTTGGTGTTACAAAACTCGGTGTAGGCTGAGTCAGCAGTACAGTTAATACCCGTCACAAGTTTTACGCCATTCTTATCAATGGTCTTGCTGTCTTGAGTAGTGTATCTGAGAACATAAGCCATACCTTTTGCAGTTTGTTTTGATTTTGAATTGATAAAATGTACTATGGCCATGCTATCTGCCTCCTGTTATTTTTGAAAGTTCATCGTGGATTTTTGCAAGTTCAGCTTGTGTTTCATCAAGATACACGGTCTGAATCTTACCTTGACGAGCCAATATCAACAGCTGATTAAGGTTGTTACCAAGCTTTTTGACCTGAGTTGTCAGCTCTTTAAGACCGTCATAGTTTGCAATCTTTTTCGAGGTTGCACACTTAATAACATAGTCAGTTATGGTCATATTGGCTTTCTTAGCCTTGTTTCTTATGAGGGTATCTGTTTCGTCAGATACCCTTAAATTGATTCTCTTGGATTTCATGTTTACCTCCGTATTAGTTTAATATAAAGTGGGTGCAGGGCTTCTGCCCGCTTAAAGTGCATCGGCAAAACCGCCCCTTTTTTAAGGGGTGGTGTACAGCCGAATGCGATGCTGGCTCTCTCCCAAAAGGAGAGAAAATATACAGGGCAAGCCCTGATATAAATTGACCGGCAAGGAAAACATCAAAAGCCGATTTTTGCCCTCAATTTAGGTTTTATAAGATAATCGGGTTAGTACCCTCTGATCTCTGAAAAACGCCCACAAAGGCGAAATTTAGGCAAACAACCGCACCTCAACCTGTACTGATAAATAACAGTAACAACAGATACAATATCGGTTTTTGCAGATAACGAAGCGATTTGTGAAACTATATTTTCAGTAACACATCAGCTTCAGTAAACTGTTTTGTCACACATATTAAATTATCTGAAACAGCAGTGTCTAAAAGACTTTCAACCGCATTGTCACTGTTGTCACACTTTTTCTTACATAGTGTCTGCAATCGGATCCGACTTTGCTTTAATAAGGCATACCACACGTTTTGTCTTACCACCTATGCGGACTGACTTTGTGTTCTGACCTTCTGCAGTTTCAATAAGCTTTTCTTCAGCCAATGCTTTAAGTAATCCTTTTTCAGTAATAGTAAAGCTTTCGCCTTGTTCATCACAGAGTTTCTTTACTGCTCTGTGAGCTGCGGTCTTGTTAAGATAATAGTAATCATCATCTTCATAACCTATAAGATTATTGGGAGTTATATTAGGTTCAAAGTTTCGATTGATAATTACTGCAGAACCACTGTCAATCAAAGCATATAGTTTACGGATGAATTTATGTGTAGGCTTGTCCTGCTCAATATTTTCAGATTGTCTTTTTGCCAGTACACAAAGAATTTCGAAAAATTCAGATTCAATTTTACTGCAAGCCTCATCATCAATAACTTTGTGTTCTTTCATAAACAAAAGAAACATCTTCATACCGATTCTGAGGTTTGCAACTATCTCAGGCACTCTGCCGTGACACTGAATACTCTGTTTGTTAAATTCGTTTCTGTATATTCTGAAACTTTCCGCCAGAGAACCCACAAACTTTTTCTCATCAGCATTTGCAAAATTTGAAATCATTTTTGTGTACGCATACATTGTTTTCTGAAGTATACCTTCCGAAGCTTCTTTTTGTAACATTGATAACATGCTGAGATTCACATCACCTGATTTCAGTTCAAGACCAAAGTATCTTGCAGTACCGCTTTCACCAATATCAGGCGGAAACTCAGCAGTTATAATTGCATTGCCCTGAGGCGGTCGGGAATCCATAGGTGTTGCATCTGATTTAAGTCTGCCTCTGCCTGTTCGGTCACCGTATGACCTCATAATAGATTGTGCTGTTGATGTCAGCTTTGTTTCCTCTTGTTTACCGCAAGGGTGAAAGTCATCAATACAAGTAAGCACATCTTTCAGAGTAAAAGCATGGTGTGTAATGCTGTTGGCAGTATCTCTGAAAGACAAAGGTAAATCCGATGATGTGAATTTACCAAAGAAAGATAAGAACAACGCTGATAGTGTGCTTTTGCGAGTACCTGTTTTGCCCAAAAGAAAAAGAACGAATTTCGGTTCACAGTTTGCTCTGTGAAGAAACTCGTTCAGGGGTGACATAAAAGTAAATGCCATTAAAGTATATATTATCTCTTTTGGTGCAACGTCGTAACTTATCAAATGAAAAGCCTTT
>JAFQQF010000024.1 GCA_017411385.1 Ruminococcus sp. | reverse complement strand
GTTCGTCCTGAGCCAGGATCAAACTCTCTAAAATCTGTATGTTAACACCATATGGTGTTAAAACCTATTTCAGAGCTTTTGTGTCTGCTCATTAAAAACACTTGCGTGTTTACTTGATGTTTGTTGTGTCATCTTCACTGTAACTTTTTGAGTACTTTTTTCCTCAAATTAATTACGGGTTCTCTTTATCTGTTGTTCAATTTTCAATGTCCTTTGCGCCGATTCGGTTGGCCCGTTTGTGGGAGCCGCTCTCTTTAGCGCAAGAGTTATTCTACATCATCGCTCATAAAAAGTCAAGCATTTTTTTCAAAAAATTTTAATATTTTTTTTACAAACGCTTTGAGTCCCGATAAACACTGACTTTTTCTCTTGTAATTTTTCTATTTCGATGCATCATTGTCCCTCATTATCACATCCGTTAATATAAAACCACCGATTTTTTCTCATTAGTGAACGTCACTATCTTATTATTACCATTATTAACCGTTTTACTCTTATATTCTTTACATAATTTTTGAACGTTGTTTTTGTCCACCTTTTACAAACTTAAATTTTATCACACAAAAGTAGTGATTTTTTTATAGTAATATGATAATATATTTATATTATAACTTAAATATATAGGATGGTGTGCTATGGAGCGTAAATACATAATCACAATTGCAAGACAATTCGGAAGCGGCGGCAGAGAAATCGGCAAGGCACTTGCAGACTCTCTTGGCATTCCTTGCTACGACAAGGAGCTTATATCCCTTGCAGCCAAGGAAAGCGGTATGGACGCAGAGGTGTTCAACAATGTTGACGAGCGTGCCACAAACAGTCTGCTCTACTCCCTATCCATGGGACTTTACAGCTTCGGCAACAGCTTTTCTTCCAACAGCGACTTGCCTGTTAACGACAGGCTCTACATTCTTCAGCATCAGATTATTAAGAAGCTCGCTGATGAAGGTCCCTGTGTTATCGTTGGCAGATGTGCCGACTATGTTCTCAAGGACAGAGATGACACCCTGAGCGTTTTCATTCACGCTGACATGGAATACCGCAAAAAGCGTGCCATTGAGATTCACGGAGTTGCTAAGAACCGTGCTGAACAGATTGTTAATAAAACCGATAAGGTCAGAGCAAACTATTACAGCTTCTACTCCGGACAGAAATGGGGCTATGCCCAGAACTATGACCTTTGTCTTGACAGCTCCAAGCTCAGCACAGATAAAATAGTAAAGATTATCAAAGCATATATGGAAATTCAGAACGAGGATTAATGCATTTTTTACTCCCGAAAGCATATACTATATAAGTTTGTTTTTCGGAGGTGTGTTTTTTGATTTGTTCTGTAGTTTTCTGTTACGGTGATATTGACGATATGATTTTTGCAGACGAGGAGTGGCATCACAGCGAACGATAGTTCATAACATCGCCTGATAGCTTTCGTCAATTAACAATTTCAATATTCTACAAAAAACGGCTGTGGATAAATAATTTCCACAGCCGTAATTCATTGCCCCTAAAGCGAAACGAGGGCAAGTGATGTTTTACATATATATTATTTACGCCTTGATATTATTACTCATCGTTTGAAATAACTGTCAAAGGGTCTATTGTTTTGTCGCCAACCCTAACTTCAACATGCAGATGCATTCCGTCATCTATTTCGCAGGGAACATCCCCTACGTTGCCGATAATATCTCCTCGGCTGACTTGTGACCCCTCAGCACAATAAATAGTATCTGAAACTCCGCAATAATAAATTGAGAAATTGCCGTTGGTAACCTTAATAACATTGCCATACATTTCATCTGTATAAATACTGTCAACGATACCGTCTGACATTGCGATAACGTTTTCTCCCTTATCTGCTACAAAATCCACACCCGTGTGAGCGCGGTAATCACCCATTGTCTGACTGTACACCGCATCCTCTGAATATTCCCTTTTGATTTCTTCCGAGATAACCGGATAATCCAAGCTTGCGGACACCTGAAGTATAGTCTGCAAAGCGGTGTTTTCACCGCTATAGGCTTGTGTGGTTTCTTCCCTCGTTTCTTCTGTTTGAGGCTCTGTGACTTCCGCGCCAGTTGTTTCTTCCTCCTCAGGCTCGGTCACAACAACCCCTGTAACATAGTTATTAACCGCCTGTGTTGAAGGAGGCATTGTGGCAATATAGGTAGACTCTGTTACATTCTGATTATCAAACCCACCAATACTGGCGTATGTTGACCAAAGCGCCAAAGCAACCGCAACAATGCATACCGAAAAGGCTGTAAAGAAACCGATTTTTTCTTTACGACTCTTTTTGTTTTTTTGATAACTGTATCTTCTCATAAAAGATAACACCTCCGACCTTATTATTGTCAGAGGTTAGTTGCATTATTCAGGTTGCAGACTTCTGCTTGTTATTGTAAATTTGCACAAAACCTCATAGTTGTTTGTGTAAACAATAACCAAAGTTCCGAAATTCAGAAAACACATTGTAAATAGAGGACAAGTTATGTATAATAATGAAGAATTTGACGAATATATCTGTTTTTACAACACAAGAAACGGAGTTGAAAGTTATGACTAACCCCGAAATCGCAAATATAGATACTCTTGTTAACGCGGCTACAAAAGCCTCGGTATCTGTTATCTCATCAGCTCTTGATGAAAACTGCAACAAAGAACAGCTCAAAGAAATGCTCGAAGCAAATCTGCGTGAAACAATCACAGAAAGCGTAGAACAGAAAAAGCTTCTGAGAAAGCTTCAGCTTGCAGAGCTTGATATTCTCATTGAAGTTGACAAAATCTGCCGCAAGCACAACCTTAGATATTATCTGGTAGGCGGTTCACTCATCGGTGCAGTACGCCACGGCGGATTTATTCCTTGGGACGATGACATTGACATTTCAATGCCCAGACCTGACTTTGACAAGCTGATGAAGCTTGCAAAGGAAGAGTTACCAGAGGATTTATTTATGCAGACAAAGGGCACCGACAAGGGCTGCTACTTCTACTATGCAAAGCTTCGCAGAACAGGTACATATTTCGGAGAGAACAAATTCGAACACACAACCCTGCACAAGGGTATTTTCATTGATATCTTCCCTCTGGATTTTGTACCCGACAACACCCTTATGCAGAAGTTCTTCTTCAAGGCTTTCACCTGCCTTATCGGTATGATTTGCTCAAAATCAAAAACAGGTGAGCCTCTTTACAAGAACTCAAAAATGCCCTTTATATGGTTCTTCCGTATAGTTCAAGCTCTTACTCCCAAGGCATTTATGCTCTGGCTCAGAGTAGTGCTCGGCAAGCTTGCAAACGCAATGTCAAAGAAGAATTATCTGGCATCCCTGAGCGGTTTCCACGGCTTCCCTCAAGAGGTTGCTCCCGCAAAATGGTGGGGCGACGGTGTTGACATCGAATTTGAAGGTCACACCTTCAGGGCTCCCTCTGAATATCACACCCTGCTTACTCATATGTTTGGCGATTATATGGAGCTGCCTCCTGTTAACAAGAGAGTATGTCACTCCGTTGACAAGGACAAAATAATCTTCTCAGGATGCACAATGGAAGATTATCAGCCTAAAATCAAGAGAAAGCACAGTCACAACTATTCAGTATCAAAATATGTGGTTGAGGAGCTTTACCCTTCTTCTGATGTAGAAGCAAAATAAAAAATCACAGCAGTCTGTCCATAAGGGCAAACTGCTGTTTTTCTTTTAGGCAGATTTATATGGTTGTTTCAGGTTTACTTATAAACACATCACCTTTTTTAAATACATAACGCTTATATGCGTGCATATTAGTGAAATCAAACCTCTCCTTATAGCCGTAATTGTTAAGAGTTTCTGCAGCAGGATAGTAATCAATTGTTTCGCTGATAATCACAAAAGGCTTTCTGCCAAGAGGCTTTCTGAGTTTCTTTGAAGAATACACAGGCTTGCCTAAGCACTCGGTACCTACCAGCTCTTCATCATCAGAAACAAAATACTCCACATACCTTTCAAACAACTCAACGTTGAGCTTGTCAGATTGAAGATTTGGTAATCCGTAGCATACAAGCTTTTTATTTGTCAGGTCGCGTCTGCGGCAACTGATAGTATCCTTAGAGAAAGGAACAAGTAATTCCTCTATACCCCGATATGCACTTTGACGCTCGCTCCGAAATAGATTTTCATCAAAGCCTTTTTCAAGTGCTTCAAAAAACACATCGGTCACATAATCCGAGTTAAGCTTCTCGAAAGTTACAAACTGCTTTTCACAGCCTATACTTTTGCCGAAAAATTTTAGCTTATCGTTCCACACCAAACCAACACAGGGTATCTTCATTGAATATGCAATAATGTTTGCGTGCATACGGCATGCGATAATACCCTTAAACTTAGAAATATTCTGCACAAGCTCCTCAGGTGTTTCGGGCTTAGGAACAGAAAGCTCCTGAAGCTGTGTTTCTCTGCCTATGTAACTTACAAGCTCGCGCAAAAACTCCTCGTCCTTTGCAAAGCCGTTTGTAAAAAGCTTCCATCTGATGCCTTGTTTTTCAAGACGGTCTATTATTCCGCTCCACAAATCAAGCAATTCTTCTTTAGAAAACTGTGTTCCGTAATCTTCAAAAAGTCCTGCACGTGCAACACCCAGACCTACTATCTGAGAGTCCGGTGCCTTCTGTACTCCATAAGCTTCAGACACCCATACAGCAGGGTCACTGACACGATACGCTCTCTTTTCGCCCGAAAAATAATTCTCGTTGAGAAAATCAGCATAATCGCGTGATGTAATGTTTTTCACACAAGAAGAGGATAACATATCGCAAAGGAGCCTGCATCCATCATCACTCAAATCAAAGCCTTCTACCCCCACGGCGTTAAAAGCCACGGGTATTCCGTAATGCTCAGCTCTGGATATAATTCTCTCCATAGCTACAGGCAAATTCTCAACCTGATACTTTATCATCCCTCCGCCGGGGAAAACCACAAGGTCGCTGTTTCTTACAGCCGCAAGCTGAGCCTTGGACTTTTCCTTACGAATATCACGGGTAGTAATTCTGAGCTTTTTTATTCCGTTTTTCTTTGCAATATCCTGTATAAGGTACTGAACACAATCGCTGATAACACCGTCACCTAAATTTGTACTCATCATAAGTCCCGCAAGCAAAACCTTAACTTCCGGATTCTGTTTGTGTGCAAACTTATATCTTTTACTGGCAGGCAAATTCGGAAACAACTTATTTCTGACTCTGACAAAAAAGCTCAAAACATCACCACCCCTCTACATTTTACAGCCTTATTAATCAAAGCTTACAACTGTTCTTCTGAGCCCCTCTCTGAGCTTAACCTCAGGTGCCCAACCAAGTGCCTCCAGCTTCTTGGTATCTAGTCCGACTCTGGCATAGTTACAATATGCACCGGAGTTCTGTGCAATATCAAAGATAACCTTGATATTTCTCTCAGGGAACAATTCAGTAAGCATCTGAGCTACATCGCGGATGGGTGTAGGCTCGGTTTCATTGGCAAGATTATAAGCCTCGCAGCATTCACCCTTGAGCATTGCAAGAAAAATTGCGGCAACAGCATCGGTAACATAGCAAAAAGCTCTCAGTGCCAAACCCTCGCTCTTGAGAATAATATCACGTGAATTTACGGCATCGCTGATAAAATCGGACATAACTCTGCCGTCACTTTCGATAATCATACCGGGACCGTAAGAATGAGCAATACGCAAAACGGTGAAGGGCACACCGAACTGCACGTTATAGCTTCTGAGTATTGTTTCTGCAATACGCTTGCTTTCGGGGTAACAGGAGCGTGCCTCCAGAGGGTCAAATACACCCATATCGGTTTCCTTAATAAACTCCACACCCTCAACCTTACCGTAAATCTCACGGGTAGAGGGATAGATAATATTTGTAACCTTCTTCTCTCTTGCAAGCTCCAGAACGTTTACTGTGCCTGTGGTGTTAGCAGAGATAATACCTGTGGGGTCGTGCTTGATAAAGTATGGACTGCAAGCACCAGCGGCGTGGAAAATATAGTCTACAGCTCCATCATATTTAATAGGTGCACAAACATCCTGAGCGAGAATCTCAAATCGTGAATCTTCAAGAAAGCCTGCAAATTTAGCTTCTGCCTTTTTTGCATTTCTTACCAAAGCTACAACCTTAATATTGTAATCCTTTGTGAGATTCAAGTGCATCAGAGCCATTGTGAAATAGTAAGCCAGCATACCCGTAGCACCTGTGATAAGAACAGTTTTATCGCGAAGCATTTCATAAGGTACATACTCTCTTGAAACAAGCTCTTCCATATCCTGAAAAACTACCTCTTTATTATAAAGAAACATTAGTATAACTTCCTTTCCTTTAGCTTATTAATCATTATATATTTAGTATATCACCAAGCGAAAAAACTTGCAAGAAAATTCGGATTTTCGCCTTAAAAAGGATTGCGTTCAATCAAATTTTATGATATGCTGAGATTGTAGAAAATCCTATATTTCAAGGAGGTTATATCAATGAAAAAAACAATCAGCTTAATCCTTTGCTTGCTTCTTATTGTAAGCACCGGTGTGATTTCTTTTGATGTCTTCGCCGCACAGGCAGACGAAAGCTACATCAAAGAGAATATGCTTTATGTGCACGCGGTAAGCGATGAAACAGAAACTCAAAGCTGGCACCATTGGCAGCATGCGGATGCCTACATCGACTACGACGAAGAAGATATGGAAGATCTTGGACTTAAAGAAGGCGAAGGTCTTTCAGAGGAAAAATACTTCTTTATGCCTTCATCCACTCCCAAAGATTCGGTTGTTATGCTCAACACCTACTCTGAGGATGTTACAGTAAACTCAACCCTTATTCCTGCAGGCGGTACTGCTTTGGTATCATACACCGAAGGCACACCCGTTACAGTAGAAGCAGGCGGCGAAGCTCATACTGTAATTTTTATGCGTTCAAGTGCAGAAGCCGCAATTTACATCAATAACCCCGATGCAGACGGCGAGGGTACAGACCTGTTCTCCTACCTGAGTGCTAACAAGGAAAATGATGCCAAGGCAACAGGTGCTATTGTTGACAACGAAGGTAATGTTGACAACACCCCCATAAAGAAAATCAAAGGCAGAGGCAACACTACATGGGACAAAGAGAAAAAGCCCTTCAACGTTACCTACGACAGCGCAGTTTCTATCGACGGTATGCAGAAGACAAAGAAGCTTTCTTTACTTGCAAACTATCAGGATTCAGCTCTCGTAAGAAACCGTTTCCTGCAAGATTTATCCGATGCAGTTGGTATGCCCTATGCCTCCGACTCCAGATTTGTTGACGTTTATATGAACGGCGTTTACTTAGGCTCATACCAGATTACGCAGAAGGTTGACATCGGTAAAAACAACCTTGTTCCCGAGATTGACGACGATACACACTTAAATGAAGACGGCACCCTCAAGGAGGAGTTCCCCTTCATCTGCGAGGTTGACGCTTCTGCCAAAGATGGCGATTACTTTATTCAGACCTCTTCGGCACGCTGCAAGCTTACTCTGAAGGGACCCGAAATTGATGAGGGTGACCCTTATCACGATGAGGTTCTTAATATTGCAAAAACCAAGTTTGATGCGATGTATAACGCTGTCCGTTTAAACTCTGCAAATATGAGCGAGCTTGTGGACATTGACTCCCTCACCAAGATTTATCTTATCAACGAACTTGGCAAAAACTGGGACGTAGGCGTATCCTCCCTTTACTTTGTATACAAACAGGCTGACGACGGCTCTTGGAAGTTCTTTGCATCTCCCGTATGGGACTACGACAACTCCCTTGGCAACGCAACAGGTGTAAAAGGTGACCTCAGATATATGGGAGTTACTGATTACGAGGAGCCCACAGGCTGGTGGGTAATGCACAAGCCCGGTGCAAGCAGAAACAACAAAGCTTCAAAATACACAATCCTCGGCTGGGCAGCAAGAAACTCAACCATTATGGAATATGCCGCTAAGGTGTGGTTTGAGGAATTCGTACCTGCTATGAAAACCTTCAATTCAAAGAACATTGACTCCGGCGAGCTTTATTCAAGCGATGTTTACTTTGATTATCTTGAAGGCTCTGCTGCAATGAACTACCAGATGGGTTGGCTCATGACAACAGGCGACTGGATTTGTGACCACTCAACTCTTCGCACAGGTACATTCAACAGCAACACAGGAGTGTTCACACCTGCACAGAAGGACACAACCTACGACATCACAAAATTTGAGGACCAGTACAAATACACTATTGATTGGCTTAATACCAGATGTGCATGGCTGAGTGCTCAGTTCTTCGAGAATTACACCCCCACAGCTCCCGAGGTAACTTATGAAAATGCAATTCTCGGCGATGCTGACCTGAACCTTGCAGTAAACATCAAGGATGCAACCCTTATCCAGAAGCATGCCGCAGTGCTCCTCACTCTGGAGGGAATTGCATTTGATTGTGCCGACGCACGCACGGACTCAAAGGTTAACGTCAACGATGCAACTGCTATCCAAAAATTCGTTGCAGGCTTTACCGTTGATTATCCTATCGGTGAAAAGCTAAATAACTAAACTCAGAAAAGCTCTGACAATTTTTGTCAGAGCTTTTCTTTTGGGCAGTTTCCGTCAAAATTACAAAAAATTATGCAAATTTACAACTTTTATTGCTTTTTCATATAGGATTGTGGTACAATTAATTTATTGTTTCGAAACACAATAAAAGGTGGTGGAATTATGGAAAACGAAAAAATATTTTTATACGGAAAATATCTTTGTCATCTGGTATCATGCTGTATAAACAACAAAACACCTGAACAACCTTTTGACGGTATTGACTGGAATTTTTTCTATCGTCTTGCAGAACTCCATAAAGCCACCTCTCTCATATACCCTGTCCTCTGCCACTTAGATATTCCGCAGGATATCATGAGTAAATTCACCTACAACAATCATCGTATGATTGCTCGGGAAGCCCGGCAAGAAATAGAAGCCAAAAGAATTTTTGGGGCTCTTGAGGAACAAGGAATTCCTTTCATCAAAATGAAAGGAATCGTGATGAAGAATTACTACCCTATGCCCTATATGCGTGCTCAGGCTGATGTTGACCTTTGTATGAGTGAAGAAGATCGTAATCGCTGCAAAACCATTATGAAAGATTTCGGATACGAGGTTTTTTCAGAGGATGAAATTGTAGACGAATACGTCAAAGAAAAGTTCTTCTATTATGAAATGCATTCCTCTGTTAATTCTTCTACATCTGATTTCAAAGATATTTTCTGTGATCCCTTTTCTAAAACAAAACCTTCTGATGATAACGTAGGCTTCGTTTTTACAAACGAAATTTTTTACCTTCATCTTATTACTCATCTTTATAAGCACTTGTTGGTAGAAGGATGCGGAATCAAGCTGTTTCTTGATCTCTATATTTTTGAGAAAGCACACCCGGATATGGATAATGATTTCATAAGAAAAATTTTATCCGAACACAACATAGAAACATTCTATGACAATGTGCTGTCCTTAATTGCATCTTTGTTTTCTGATGAGCCATTCTCAGAAGCAAACAAAGATATTGCTACCTTTATTTTCAAATGCGGCGATCACGGAAGCAACCTGGTCAGAGATCTTACAAGATCAACAACAAACAAAACAAAAGCTCTATCAAACAGAAATAAAATCCACTACATATTGCAAATCTACTTTCCACCTGCTAGAGAGCTAAAATACAGATACCCAATACTGGAAAAAGCTCCTGTACTTTTACCATTTTACTGGGTAAAAAGAGGATTTTCTACCCTATTCCTAAAAAACGAAGCTCTTAAACACCAAAGAAAACGAATCCAGTCTTTTTATTCCGACGATATGCAGGAAGCGAAAAACGTATATAAACTTATTGGTATAAATCAAGACCTACGCATACACTAAACCCAAAGAATCAAGTACCGATACCTTTGAGTTCTAAAGTCTTGTAATCAATTTTCCCAACTTTAGTTTTTGGGAAAGAGGACACAAACTCAATTTCCCGAGGAACAGCGAAAGGGCTTAACTGTTCCTCACAAAGAGAAAAAAGCTCAGCTTTAAGTTTTTCTTTGTCTTTGTTGTCGCGACTCACCACAAAAGCTTTTACCCTCTCTGTTTTGCAAGGGTCCTTTACTCCTACAACACAGCACAATTTCACAGCAGAGTGAGAATTCAATACCCGTTCGACCTGTGAAGGGTACACATTGTATCCGTTGGTGACTATCATCCGTTTTATACGTCCTTTGAAGTAAACAAATCCATCTTTATCCATCAGCCCTGCATCTCCTGTGTGAAGCCACACCCTGCCGTCAGAGTGAAGCCTCAGAGCCCTTTTTGTTTCTGCTTCTTCCCCAAGGTACGAAAGCATAAGCGTTGGCCCTGTGACGCAGATTTCTCCCACCTTTCCTGCCGGCAAGGAAGCGGTAGTCCCCTCTTTACAAATTTTATAATACGTATCAGGAAGCGGTATTCCTATGCTCCCCTTTTTCTGTAAATCACAAGGAGCAAGACAGCTGACAGCAATGCACTCAGTTAGTCCGTAACCTTCCCTCACTTTAATTTTTGCACCGCGTTCCTTCAGATATCCGTCAAGCTTCGACTTAAGCTCAGCTTGCAGAGTATCTCCGCCCGAGAAAACTCCTGCAAGAAAACTCAGGTCTGCTTTGCTGAGGCTCTTGCTTTTCATAAGCGCTTCAAGCATAGCAGGCACACCTGCAATGAAGCTTGGACGGTATTTTTTTATGTTTTTTCCGCATTTTTCTGCAAAAAAACGCGGTACCAATATGGCACATCCGCCGTGCATCAACGCCGTGTGAACACACACACCCAAACCAAAGCCGTGAAACAAAGGCATAACTGCAAGCATTGATTTGCCTGCAATTTCACACCCGCTTATTTCCTTGGTACCTGTTGCCATAGCATTGAGTGCAAAAGAGGATATAAGCGCCCCCTTTTGTTTGCCTGTAGTGCCTCCCGAAAATATCACCACAGCAGGTTCATTGCAATCAGTCTGTGCACAAAACCGTTCTCTCTTCTCTGAATTTGTCATAATTTCAGACCAACAAAACCGCTTGTATGAACGCTTGTTTCTGCTCTGTCCTGCAAATTGAAATTTGAATTTTGCAACCTCATCACAGAGTGCTGTAACAACAACACTCTTTCCTTTTATGCAGGATGAGCCTTTCAACGCTTTCTCTAAGGATGAAAAAACAACCAGAATATCCGCATTGGTAATCTTCAGACACTCATCAAGCTCACCAATAGAAGCAAGGGGATGCACAAAACAAGCCACCGCACCTAAACTGCTGAGCCCATACAGAGTATACACCGCCTGCAAAGTGTTCGGAAGAGCAATCAAAACCCTGTCACCCTTCTTAACACCCAGTTTTACAAAGCCCCATCGGACCGCTTCAATCCTTTTTATCATTTCCTTGTAAGAAACTTTTCGGTTCAGATAAATCAGCGCCGTACTCTCAGGATACTTTTCAGCAGTTCTTCTGACAGCTTCCCAAATTGTACAATCAGGATATTCAAGGTGAGATTTAACATCTCCATAAAATCTGCGCCAAGGTGCAAAAGGTTCCATAATTCGCCTCTTTTTTAACACTTAATCAGATATAATCTTAACAGTAAACACGAGCGATAAATATCATAATTTGTATTGCTCAAAATCAGAAGGTGTAAATGTGAAAGCAAAACAAATCTATCATTCACCTGTTATCTGCTACGAGGTAACAGAAGAAAACAGCTCGTATGGTGTCAGCGTATACTACAGCACCCATGGGAAATCCGATAATCCTCAGCTTTGCTGTGTAATCAAAAACTTAACTTCTAATATCGAAAAAGCCCACACCTTTGCCAAGGAGCTAGCAAACAGCTGTGCACTTCCAATTCACATACCTGAACTTGCAGAAGAATTTTTGTCCCTTTAGTTTACTTTTGGGGTTACTTTGTGTTATCATTATCTGTAACAGAGTGAGCAAACTATTCACAGGAGTACAAAATGAAAAGATTATTATCATTAATATTGGCAAGCTTTATGCTTATATGCATAACCGCCTGCACAGAAATTCCCTCTCAAAATGACGGAAAGCTTAAAATCGTTGCTACTATTTTCCCTCAATATGACTTCGCCCGCACAATTGCAAGTGATAAAGCTCAGGTAAGTATGCTGGTTCCTCCGGGTGTGGAAATTCACGGCTTTGAGCCTACAACCTCGGATATTTTAGAGCTTAGCACCTGCGATATTTTCATTTACACAGGTGCAGAAAGTGACAAATGGATTGACGATATACTCAAAAACATAAACAACCCCCATATGGAGGTTATTGCACTAACCGATTGTGTTGCAACATTGGAAGCAGAGCACGAGGAAGATGCTCACAACCACTCAAAAATCGACGAGCATGTTTGGACTTCCCCTGTGAACGCTATGAAAATCTGCGAAGTAATCTGTGACAAAATGTGTGAAAAAGACAGCAATAACGCACAAAGCTACAGAGAAAATTTCAACACATACAAGGACGCCTTGGCTTCTCTTGATACAGAATTCAGAAGCATCACAGAAAAGTCACAAAGAAAAACCCTTGTATTCGGCGACAGATTTCCTCTTTTGTACTTTGCAAAGGAATACGGGCTTGATTATGCATCTGCGTTCTCGGGTTGTTCGGATGACACCGAGGCAAGTGCTTCCACCGTTGCAAGTCTTATTGAAAAGGTTAAGACCGAGAACATCCCCGTGATACTAAAAATCGAACTCAGCTCAGACAATATAGCTTCCACCATTGCAAAAGAAACAGGAGCAGAGGTACTCACCTTCTACTCCTGCCACAATATTTCAAAAGAAAACTTTGAAAAGGGCGAAACCTACCTTTCGCTTATGCAAAAAAACGTGTATACTTTAGAGCTTGCACTTAACTGAAACGATACAAAAAACAAAAACAGCCTTTCCAAAAAAACGGAAAGGCTGTTTTTCATATTGTGGTTAATATTACTCTGTCATAAAGAGCACACCTAAGGTGTTAGGACCGCAATGGCTGGAGATTGTACCGCTTGCACGGGTAAGGAACACTTCCTTAAAAATGCCCTTTGACTTAACATACTCCAGAACCTTTTCCTCGATACCGTCGCTCATAGAAGAGTATGTAACGAAAGCACGGTCTGTTTTTATGTTATCAAACTGAGCCAAGGTATCATCAACATACTCCATAACTACCTTGTCATACTTACCGCGGTATTTCTTGCCAACACCCATAGCACCCTGCTGGTCATTGAAAACCTTGATGCTGGGCTTGAGTCCCAGAAGGTTTGCACCGAATGCAGCCAATGCAGAACAACGGCCGCCTGCACGCAGAAACTCCAGAGTATCCAGAACAAAGCTTGCGTGGTTATTCTGATTGAGTGCTGTAACCTCCTCGGCTACCCGCTTTGCAGGCATACCCTTAGCGATACGCTCAGCAGCCTCAATAGCAAGCAGACCTGCACCTGTGCTCAGTGAACAGGAGTCCACAGGATAAACCTTGCCGTCAAGCTCCTCAGCAGCAAGACAGCTGTTGCGGTAGCTTGAAGAAAGTGCAGAGCCGAGGCTTATGTATACAATTTCATAACCGTCATCAACATAAGGCTTCAAAGCTGTGACAATGTCGTTTACGTTGATTGCCGCAGTCTTGGGAAGCTCCTTGGTTTTATAATAATGCTCGAAAATCTCCTCGGTTGTGATGTCCACACCGTCCTCGTAGGTTTTCTCCTCGAGAATAACGTGAATGGGAACTGTATGGATGCTATATCTCTCACAAAGCTCCTTTGTAAGGTCGATTGAGCTGTCTGCAAAAAGCATTACTTTATTATCCATTATCCTATCTCCTTTTCTGTTAAAAATCAAAGAATCACGGTTGTAAATCATAGGTTTTTATGATATACTTTTTGATAATAATAATTATATCGTAAATTTATGAACAAATCAAGTATTTATCAAGCGAGGTTGTAATTTTATGATTAAAAAATTTATATTCGGCAAACCTTTTGAAACCGAAGCCGTAATTGCAGAAATCCCCACAGAGCAGGGGGCTGTTCCTTATTTTACCTGTGACACGGCAAAGGGAATTAAGTTTACTCTGAATCTCAAAAAAAGCGATGCTGTTTACGGTCTGGGCGAAAGTGTGCGAGGCATTAACAAGCGCGGTTACACCTACAGCACCTTCTGTGCTGATGACCCCAACCACACCGAAGCAACACGCTCACTTTACGGTGCTCACAACTTTATCGTTGTGGAGCAGAAAGACAGGGTATTCGGTGCATTTTTCGACTGTCCCTCTACAGTTACCTTTGATGTAGCCTTTACAAAGGCAGACGAACTCCTTATAACATCCGACAACACTAATATGTATGTATACATCATAGACGGCAGTACTGTTTATGATATTATAAGACAGTTCCGTAAAGCAATCGGTATGAGCTATGTGCCTCCTATGTGGGCATTCGGCTACACCCAGTGCAGATGGAGTTACCTTTCAAAGGATGAAATCCGTGAGGTTGTAAGACGCCACCGCGAGCTTCACATCCCTCTTGATGCAGTTTACCTTGACATCGACTATATGGAGAGATACAAGGATTTCACTATCGACGAAAAAAACTTCTCAGACCTTGAGGGCTTTGCAAAGGAAATGAAGGCAGAGGGCATCCGCCTTGTGCCTATTATTGATGCAGGCGTTAAGATTGAAGAAGGCTACGATGTATACGAAGAAGGCGTTGAAAAAGGCTTCTTCTGCACCGACAAAAACGGAAAGCCCTTTGAAGCTTGCGTATGGCCGGGTATGACTCACTTCCCCGATTTTCTCAACCCCGAGGCAAGACGCTGGTTCGGCGCAAAGTACAAAATCCTCACCGATATGGGAATGGAAGGCTTCTGGAACGATATGAACGAGCCTGCTATCTTCTTCTCTCAGAATTCTGTTGACAAAACTGCACAGATGGTTCGCGAAAAGGCAAGCAAGGATGAGTTTACCATTGATGATTTCAGAGAGCTTCAAGGCTACCTTGGAAGCAGACAGAACTGCGAAGAGGATTACAGCGGATTTTATCACAACACACCTTGCGGCAGATACTGCCACAAGGATGTGCACAACCTTTACGGCTACAATATGACACGCAGTGCCGCCGAAGGGCTCAAAGAAGCTGAGCCGGATAAGCGTTTTCTGCTGTTCTCCCGTGCATCCTACATCGGTATGCACCGCTACAGCGGTATCTGGACAGGCGACAACCATTCATGGTGGTCACACATCTTGGCAGAGCTGAGGGTTCTCCCCGGACTTAATATGTGCGGTTTTCTCTATGTTGGTGCAGACCTTGGCGGCTTCGGATGTGAGTGCAGCCGCGACTTGCTTCTTCGTTGGCTGTCCCTTGGCATCTTCACTCCTTTGATGCGTAACCACTCAGCACTTGGAACAAGGTATCAGGAGTGCTACCGTTTTGAGAATCCTGAGGACTTCAAGCACATTATTGATTTGAGATACCGTCTTATCCCCTACCTTTACAGCGAATATATGAAGGCAGCTTTAAACTCAGATATGTACTTTAAGCCTCTTGCCTTTGAATTCCCCGAGGATGAAATTGCAAGACACACAGAAGACCAGCTTTTCCTTGGCAACGAGCTTATGATTGCTCCTGTTTACACGCAGAACGCTGTGGGCAGATATGTATACCTGCCTGAAGATATGACAGCCGTCAGAATGGCAGGCGGAAACCTCACTCTCACCGAAATGGAAAAGGGACACCACTTTGTAGTAATTCCTGAAAACGAGGTTGTGTTCTTCATCCGCAAGGACAAGTGTATTCCTCTGTGCAAAGCTGCAGAGAGTACTAACGAGCTTAACACAAACGACCTTGAGCTTATCGGTACAGGTAGCGAATATCTGCTTTATGCCGATGACGGCACAGGCTTTGATTTCTCAAATCCCGACAACTTAAAGCTTCTCAAAAAGTAACGCAAAGTACAACTCGCCATTTGCCTCCCTTGCCTAAAGGGAGGTGGCTTTGCCAAAGGCAAAGACGAAGGGATAAAAAAAGGAGCAGTACTGATGTACTGCTCCTAAAAATATACTGTTGATTAAAGAATAATCTCGCCGTCAACTGTGCCGGAAAGACCTGCAGCATTTGACTCGTCTGTGTCGATGTGCATTGCAGGGAAGAACTTGTCACTAACTCTTACAACAACATCGCTGAAAATGGTTTCGCGGTTGCCTGCTTCGCCTACCTTAACGGAAACAATCTGCTTGTCCTCAACACCGAACTCTGCAGCTGCTTCAGGTGTAAGGTGAATGTGACGCTTTGCAACGATTACGCAGTCTTCAACCTCAACCTCACCCTTGGGTCCTCTGAGGATACAGCCGGGAGCACCCTTAACGTCGCCTGACTCACGCACGGGAGGAACAATACCGAGCTTTCTTGCATCGGTAAAAGCAACCTCTGCCTGATTTGCAGGGCGAACAGGACCGAGAACGGACATTGTAAGCTCACCCTTGGGGCCTACTACTGTAACCTTCTCTGCACAAGCAAACTGACCGGGCTGAGAAAGGTCCTTTTTATTGGTAAGAGTTGCCCCCTCACCAAACAGAGCCTCAAGAGTTTCCTGTGTGATGTGGATATGGCGTGCAGAAGTTTCTACCATAATTTTCATAATGTTTACCACCTATCTTCTAAAATTTACTATTTCATTTTACACCCAAAACACGTAAATTTCAACTGTTTTATATTTTATTGAAAGAGTTTTTATAAAAAAATACAGATAAAGGAGCTGAACGTGTATGTTTCAGACTTGGGACGAACTGCAAGAGGAATGCCTATGTTGCAACAAATGTGAGCTTTGTAAGGAGCGAACAAACGTAGTTTTCGGCACAGGCTCAAAGAATGCGGAAGTTATGTTTATCGGTGAAGGACCGGGAGAAAACGAAGATTTGCTTGCACAGCCCTTTGTGGGCAGAGCAGGTCAGCTTCTGGACAAAATGCTCTTGGCGGTTGACCTTGACAGAAACAAAAATATATACATAGCAAATATGGTCAAGTGCAGACCTCCCAAAAACCGCGACCCCAAACCCGAGGAGGTTGCCTGTTGCCTTGATTGGCTGAGAAATCAGGTGCTTCTGATGAAGCCCAAGATTATAGTCTGCCTTGGCAGAATTGCCGCCGCAAGACTCATCAAAGAGGACATCAAAATCACCAAGGAGCACGGACAGTTCTTTGAGAAAAACGGCGTGCTGATGATGCCCATGCTCCACCCTGCCGCCATACTTCGCGACCCCAGACGCAAGCCCGAGGCTTTCCAAGATTTTCTCACACTCAGAGATAAAATTGAAGAAATCTGCGAGCACACATACGAGAACAATTAAACCCCGCCTAAAAAATTAACCTCCCGCAAAACTCTGCGGGAGGTTATTGTTCTGTTAATTCAATTAAAGTCTTTGTTGGCCCGTACCTCGCGTTTCTTAAAATTTGCCGAGTAAAATCTTAACTGTACATTGGTCTATACCTCAATAAATAAGTTATAGGTTTATGTTCGTTTCGATATTATGTTAAGTAGCGTGTTGGCCTGTACCTCGCGTTTCTTAGATTCTTAAGGTTTTAACTTAATTGTACATTGGTCTGTACCTCTTAATAAATTGGTTTATATTCGGCTCGAAAATTAAACTAACGTTCTTTTTGGACCGTACCTCGCATTTCTTAAGATAAGTCGGAAATCAACTTAATTGTACATTGGACCGTACCTCGTTTTTCAGATTTTTCAGTCTGGTTTTATCTTAATTGTACATTGGCTTATACCTTTTGGTTAATGCTCCGAAAGCTTTGAGCTGTCGGTGTATGTTCTGAATATATGTTTACAGTGATTTCAGTTTGCTTTTTACAGGCAGATTGCAGGGGATTTATTTTGATGCTTTCTGCTTTTACTTTTTTGTTTTACCGGTCGCGGTTAAAAACAAAAATCGGAAGAGCATTCCTTTTTGAAGTTGTATCGAGCAAAACTGTTGATTTCTGCCGAACTTGCTATCACTGACAAAGCACAGTCCGGACAGCTAAAACTTTCAATCATCGGAATCTCCTCCTTTCCTTTACTTATCTATTCAGTTGATTTATTACCTTTCCTTTTGTCAACTATATTATACTATATCTTTTTGGATTGTGCAATACTTTTGTGCAAATTTAACAGTTTGTATTTTCAACAATATTTCACCTCTGTTTTAGTTCACCTTGCACAAAAGCATAAAAAATCAGCTTCCTTTCAAGAGAAAGCTGACAGAAACAGTTAATTATTTCTTGAATCTTTTGCCTTTTGCTTTGAGCACAAAGCGGTTGCCTGTGTTAACAAATACCAAAGCAAACAAAAGCACCGCAATGAACATAACCGGAGCTACAATAATAAGCCAAGTTGCGCCCTTAATTATGTAGCCTAAAAAGCCAAAAAGTGCTGACACAGCAAGCAAGCTCATAATCACACCAAGAAACTTGCTCAGGGATTTTTCATCGTAAATGGGATTACCCTCTGCATCCTTTTTGCCACCTGTTACAAAGGATGCCGTCTTGCCCATAAAGGTGAGCACAGCAAGAACAACAAAAACCACAAAGAATATTATAAATGCAACTAACATACATTAACCTCCGATACCGCAGTTTATTGCAAGGACTGCAACCTTACATCGTATTATATATTATCACAAAAATTTGCCGATTACAATACAGGAAAATAAGAATTATTCTGAAAGTTTTGAACATTGCAAATCTTGTATTGAACATAGGTTTTCAATGTGTTATAGTTAGTCTGTAAAATAATTTGCGGAGGGATTTTATGAAAAGAATTCCCGAATTTTTCGGTTCTTTGGTATTTAACGATGAAGCAATGAAAAGATGCCTCTCAGCAGAAGTATACATTGCTTTGAAGCGTACAATCGAAAACGGCGACCACTTAGATTTATCCGTTGCCAACGAGGTTGCAAACGCTATGAAGGATTGGGCAATGAACCTTGGATGCACACACTTCACTCATTGGTTCCAGCCTATGACAGGCATCACAGCAGAAAAGCACGACAGCTTCATCACTCCCGCTGACGGCGGAAGAGTTCTGATGGAGTTTTCAGGTAAAGAGCTTATCAAGGGTGAGCCTGACGCTTCCTCCTTCCCCTCAGGCGGTATCCGTGCCACCTTTGAGGCAAGAGGCTACACAGCATGGGATCCTACATCATACGCTTTTGTAATGGGTAACACCCTGTATATCCCCACAGTTTTCTGCTCCTACACAGGTGCAGTTCTTGATAAAAAAACTCCCCTTCTGCGTTCAATGGAGCGTATATCTGCAGAATCTCTGCGTCTGCTCAAGGCAATCGGCAGAGATGATGTGGGCCACGTATACGTTACCGTTGGTGCCGAACAGGAATACTTCCTTATTGACAAGGATATGTATATCCAGCGCCGAGATTTGATGTACACAGGCAGAACCCTCTTTGGAGCACGCCCTCCCAAAGGACAGGAAATGGACGACCACTACTTCGGTGCCATCAAGCCCCGTGTTGCCGCTTTTATGGAGGAGCTTGACGAGGAGTTGTGGAAGCTTGGCGTTTATGCAAAAACAGAGCACAACGAGGTTGCTCCATGTCAGCATGAGCTTGCACCCGTGTTCACAACCTGCAACCTTGCCACCGACCACAACCAGCTCACAATGGAAGTTATGAAGAACGTAGCTCAGCGCCACGGCTTTGTGTGCCTCTTGCACGAAAAGCCCTTTGAAGGAGTTAACGGCTCAGGTAAGCACAACAACTGGGCACTTTCAACAAACACAGGCGAAAACCTCTTAAAGCCCGGCAAGAAGCCTTTTGAAAACAAACAGTTTCTGCTGTTCCTCTCTGCCTTTATAAAAGCAGTTGACGAGTATCAGGATTTGCTGAGAATATCCGTTGCAACTGCAGGCAACGACCACCGTCTGGGCGCACACGAGGCACCTCCTGCAATTATGTCTATCTTCCTTGGTGAAGATTTGGAAAACGTGCTCCACGCAAAGGCATACGGCGAGGAATACTCAGCCGCCTCCAAGGTTAAAATCGGTATGGGTGCCACAGTTCTGCCCGAGTTCAAAAAGGACACAACAGACCGCAACCGTACCTCCCCTATTGCCTTCACAGGTAACAAGTTCGAATTCAGAAGCTTGGGCTCCGCTCTCAACATTGCTTGCCCCAACATTATGCTCAACACCATTGTTGCAGAACAGCTTTCTCTCTTCTCTGATATTCTTGAAGGCTCCTCAAACCTTGACAAGGATATCGACACTATCGTAAGCGACGTTTACAAAAACCATCACCGCATCATCTTCAACGGCAACAACTACGCCGAGGAGTGGATTGCAGAGGCAGAGGCAAGAGGACTTATGAATCTTCGCACAATGCCTGAGGCAATGCAGCACTACTCAGATGCAAAGAACGTTGCACTCTTTGAAAAGCACAAGATTTTCAATGCCGACGAAATCCGTGCACGCTGCGAAATCCAGCTTGAAAGCTATTCAAAGACGGTCAACATTGAGGCTCTCACAATGCTTGATATGGCAAGAAAGGATATTTTCCCTGCTGTGTCCCGCTTTGTGGGTGACCTTTCCAAGGATGTGTACTACAAGCGTCAGGTGTGCGGTGACATTCCTGTTGATGCTGAGCTTGCTCTCATCAAAAAGCTTTCTTCCCTACTGCAGGATTTTGACCGCTACACAGAGGAGCTTCAGAAGGCTGAGGATAAAGTACGCTCACTCAAAGCCGATGCTCTCACAATTTCCCGTATGTACTGTAACGAGGTTCTCACGGTAATGAGAAAGCTCCGCGCAGTTTCTGACGAGATGGAGCAGCTCACCTCTGCCGAATACTGGCCTTATCCCTCTTACGGCAGACTTATGTTTACAATGTAACAAACAACCACAGCACGCAAAAAGCCGACTTCCTAATGAAGTCGGCTTTAATGTTTTTAGTCGTTTATTTTTTTACTTCCTTTTTGGAAGCTTTCTTAAAATTCTTCTTCTCCATTTCTTCAATTGATTTGGAGTCGGAGTGTTTAATCTGCTTCCATTCAACCTTAGTAAACACAGCTGTGATTGCAATGGGTACATAGGTGAACATAAATATCGGGAAGGTGAGCATATAAAGAAGCTTCTGCCACCAAGGACAGCGGATTTCCTTCCACTCGGCAAGGGTTGTAACCACACCTACACCAAACATCATAAGCGATGAATTAAAAACTGATTCTAATGCAGACTTAAGAACACCCAAAGGCTCAGAGCCCGTTACAAGAGAAACAATAATTGTCACAAGGTTTACAAAGAAGCTGAACAAGGTGAGAATAGTCGCGGGCATAATTGCCATGGACATATCAAAGCAGGAGAAAGCGTTCACACCGAAAAGTCCCTGCACAAGCTTTTTGCCGTACTTTTTGAACACCTGCATATAACCTTTTGTCCAACGCATTCTCTGATGCCATGAGGAAACAAAGCTTGTGGGCTGTTCATCGTAATACTTAGCCGCATGGCAATATGCAATCTTGTCATTATGAAGCACAGAATCAATAGAAAACTCAATATCCTCAGTGAGCAGGAAGAATTTCCAGCCCTTGTTACGTCTTATTATTTCATTGCTGACAAGGTAACCTGTACCCGATACTGCACAGCTTGTACCAAGAATCATTCGTACATTATTAAGGTGCTTTGCTTCTCGCAGAAACCACAGAGCATAGCCGGCAGAAATCCAGTTTGCACCGTAGTTTTTGGAGTTACGGTAGCTGGTGATGATTTTATGACCGGCAGAAAGTGCCTTATTCATTTCTGCCACGTAGCGTTTATCAAGGAGATTGTCCGCGTCAAAGATAAAGTAGCCGTCGTAGTATTCCTCGCCGCACATTTCCTGCACTTTAGTAAAAAGGAAGTCAAGAGCATAGCCCTTGCCCACCAGCTCCTTATTAAAGCGTTCATAAACGGTGGCACCTGCCTCTGTTGCAACTGCCGCGGTGTTATCTGTGCAGTTATCTGCAACCACGTAAACATCAATAAGCTCAGAGGGATAGGTCTGCTGCAGAATGCTTTTTACAAGGTTTGAGATTACCGCCTCTTCGTTTCTGGCGGCTATCATAAACGCATAGCGCTTGTTCTGCTCAGCCTTTTTGAATTTAACAGGTCTTCTGAAAAAAGACACGAATATGTAAAAAAACTGATATGAATAACAAATAATAAACAAAAGGCAAACAAAGTAGTTTATATACCTGATGATTGTTTCAATCACAAAATCCTCTCCTCTACCAAAAAGGCACACACGCCTCCATAATAAATTCTGAGTCTGACGCTAATCATTATACCAAAGTTATTTTATACAAGCAATACAAAAAAAGCTTTTCTGTTAAAAACAAACAAATAGAAAATTTTAAACGCAAGTTTTTGTGGAAACAGTCCTTTTTTCACATACTAAAAGTGTATTTGTAAAATACTCTTTGCAAAAGCTGTGTAGTATTTTACCCGAGTTTTACAAAAACTACCTTTTAGAATTAACGCTTCACAGCTAAATTATAATACGATGAAATTAAAATCAGGATGTGAATTAAATGGATTCATTTGACGTACTCGCCTTAATCGGCGGACTCTGCCTGTTTTTGTTCGGTATGAACGTAATGGGCGATTCTCTGGAAAAATCTGCCGGCGGCGGACTTAACAAGCTTCTCTCAAAGCTTACCACAGGAAAGCTAGCAGGCTTTCTTACAGGTCTGGGAGTAACCGCTGTTATCCAGTCCTCCTCTGCTACAACGGTTATGGTTGTAGGCTTTGTAAACTCGGGCATTATGACCCTCAGACAGGCAATCAACGTAATTATGGGGGCCAACGTAGGTACCACCGTTACTTCTTGGATTCTTTCGCTTACAGGTATTGAGAGCAGTAACATAATAGTTAAAATGTTTAAGCCTACTTCCTTCACCCCAATCCTTGCACTCATAGGAATTATACTTTATATGATGTCCAAAAAAAGCAAGTACAAGGACATAGGTACGATTCTTCTGGGCTTTGCAACCTTAATGTTCGGTATGGATGCTATGTCAGGGGCTGTTGCAGGACTTAAAAACGTTCCCGAATTTCAGAACATCCTCATTATGTTCCAAAACCCCATCTTAGGCGTTCTGGCAGGTGCAGTGCTCACAGGTATTATCCAGTCCTCCTCTGCATCGGTAGGTATCTTGCAGGCACTCTCCTCAACAGGTGCAGTTACCATAGGTGCCTCAATTCCCATCATTATGGGTCAGAACATCGGCACCTGCGTTACCGCCCTTATTTCCTCTGTAGGCACAAACCGCAATGCACGCCGTGCTTCCCTTGTGCATCTTCTTTTCAACGTAATCGGTACAACAGTAATTCTTATTGTATACTGCATATTCAATGCAATTTTTACATTCGAAATAATCAACAACCCTGCAAATGAGCTTTCAATTGCAATATGCCACACCTTGTTTAACGTTTTGTGCACAGCAATTATGCTTCCCTTATCAGGACTTCTGGAAAAGCTTTCCTACAAGCTTATTAAAGAACCCTCAGGAGAAAAAGGAATTGAGAAGAAGGTTGAGCTTGACGAGCGTCTTATGACAACTCCTGCAGTTGCTATTGAGCGTTGCCGTGTGGTTTCTAACCAAATGGCTGCTGTTTCTATGAATTCTCTCCGCTCTTCCCTTAAGCTTCTTTCCACTTACGATAGCGAAGCGGCAGAGCAGATTACTATTGACGAAAACGCCGTAGACCATTTTGAAGACATACTGGGCTCATACCTTGTAAAGCTCAGCACCTATCCTATGTCTGACGAAGACAGCAACGAAGCAAACAAGCTTCTGTTTGTAATCGGTGATTTAGAGCGTATTTCCGACCACGCTATCAACATCCTTCGTTCTGCAAAGGAGATCAAGGATAAGTCCCTTGAATTCACCCCCTCTGCACAAACAGAGCTCAAGACCATCATTTCTGCTGTAGATGAAATCATCACTCTTACCTTAGACGCATTCACAAAAAACGATGCGCAGGCAGCAACCCTCATTGAGCCTTTGGAGCAGGTTGTAGACACACTCAAAAGGCAGCTTCGAGCAAACCACATTGTCCGTCTGCAGAAGGCTGAGTGTTCTATCGAATGCGGCTTTGTTTGGGCTGATATACTGACAAACTTAGAGCGAGTTTCTGACCATTGCTCCAACATAGGGGTATGCATCATTGAGATGGCACACCACACAATGGATACCCACGAATATATGTCAAAGATTAAAGCCGGCAACCCCGATTTCGAACGACTTTTTGCACAATACAAAGAAAAGTACGCAATCGCAAGCGTGTAAAGCTTAATACCAATATACAAAACAACAGGCAGAATGCAAATTTACATTCTGCCTGTTTTCATATAATCTAAGCTTAATTGATATATTTACTCTTCTTATATATAAAAATAATATATACTTCACAAATTGTTTGTTGACAACCTTTCCTTCAAATGATAGAATCAGATACACAAACAGAAAAACCTGCAATTTCAAAGGAGTTTACAGATATGTCAAACACTTATAAAGAAGAGTTTTTACGCTATATGGACAACAATGAAATCAAATATACAGACTGCGGTGAATACGCAGTACGTGTAACATACTCAGGCGAAAACATGGACTCTATCCCCGTTGTTGTTATCTTTGACGAAGACGGTGAAAACACTGTTCAGTTTGCATGCTTTGAGGTTGCAAAATACAAACAGGAGAAGCTTGTTGCAGGTCTTACTACTTGCAATGCTCTCAACGCAAAATACAGATGGGTTAAATTCTATCTGGATGACGATAATGATGTGCGAGTTGAGTGCGACGCTTACGTAAGCGAAGGTTCCGCCGGTGAGGAATGTATGAATATGGTGCTTAGAATAGTAAGCATTGCAGACAACGCATACCCCATCATTATGAAATCAATCTGGGAATAATAGCTGTTTACAACAAAAGTCCGCTTTTATCAAGCGGACTTTTTCTTATGCTTTTTTCTTTTTGAATTTTGTGTTTATAAAGCCTTTCAGGTAGCTTACAAGATACTTGAAGGATGCAACATCCACTATTGAAGCCACCGCAAAATATACAGCCATAATAACAACTGCGCTCACAATTGCCCACATAATAATAGCAAGATATGAATCAAGGTTCCAGTTAATCAGACTGCTCACATAGCTTATCGCTACAAACACAAGGGCATTTGAAATTACCTTCTTATAGGTAACCCACGGGCTTCTGCCCAAAATCCGACGGTTAGCGTAGATTATCATATCGTTTGTTCTGTAAAGCAAGGCTACAATGGTGCCGATTAACACACCATAAATTCCCCACAGGTTTACACACACGATAGATACGGTTATGTTGATTACCGCTTCGATAATACAGCGCGTCTGTGTAAGCTTAAAGTGCTGAGCGTAGTTGATAAGCTCAGCCTCACATACTCTCGCACCTGTCAGCAGATAGAATACGATAAATAAAACCGCTACCTTATAATCTATGTAGTTTATATCCGTAACACCTGCTGTATACAGCTTCATAAAGGGCAGAATAAAAATAAAGGCTATGTTATACAAAGCAAAAATCAACGCCAAGCGATAGGACTGATACAAATCGTGAAGCTTTATATATTTTTTTCTGTCGTTGTTAAAGGTTTGTCCCATAACAAAGGAAAAGCCTTGGGCAACGTAATCCATTGCCGTTCTTATCATTGAAAACAGCAAAGTATACATTGCGTACACACTAACTACCTTCAAATCACAGAAAAGTGATAGAATAATAGTATCTGTATTTCTGAAAATCAAATCGCAAATCTGATTTACAAAAGCCGCATTCTTCTGACCTATTGCCTCAAAAGCAGGCTTTGCTTTAAGGTTAACCCAGCGGTAATTTTTTCTGAAATACCACCAGAAATACAAAACCTTCAAAAGATTCAGTACAAGATAAGCCGCCTGAATAGCTATAATGTTACAGCCCATCAGAAGCATTACAATTTTGGTTATGTTGACAGTAGTGTTCACAACAGTTAATGCAATGGTGTTTACGTAATTCTTTCCTTCTGCTTGCAACAGAATCAGATATTTGCCTTGGAACAGGTAGCTGATTGCTCCGGGCAAGCCGTTCATAAGAATTATCACAGCCATCACAAGGGGATTCATCTCTGACTTGATAACTATGGGATAAACAATCGCAAGTCCAAAAACAGCAAGAAAATAAAATATTCCTGTTTTGTTGTAATATTTATTTGTTGCAGAAAGAATCTCTGAGGTTGATTCCTTGTCGCCTTTTCCCACAGGCCCGTATAAAGCCTGCAAGCTCGCCGCACCTACCCCTGCTTCAAGCAAGGCAAAGTATGCAAAAATCTGGTTTATAGAATTAAGGAAACCGTTAACCTCCGAGCCAAAGCTTGTCAGGAACAATCGGGGGATGATTATTCCCAAGGCTATGGAAAGAAGCTGGCTTCCTATTCCGAACGCAATGTTATAAAAGCTTCTTTTTTTCATTTCTTACTCCGCAAATTCTCAACTATAAAAACAACAATTTAACCTTACATTTGCCTAAAAAGCTTGCATTCTCGTTCTTTAAAAACTTATTGACAGCACAGGTAAAAACCTTGCGCTCAAACTGAGCTTTTGATTTGTAATACTTAATAATCCTTCTTCGCCTGAAAAAGTCTGAATTCGCAAAGGATTGATTAAGCCCGCTAACCATATGCATCATAAAGAGAATGGCTAAATTCTCCTGTGAAACAGTGCTTTCTAATAAATCGCGAATTTTAAAGAAAAGACGCATCTGCTTTTTGTATCTTTCCTTGTCAACTGTGGTCATCGCAGAGTTTTCTCTCACAACATAGTGATACAGCTTTTCAGGGATAAAAAGGCAGGAGTTCATTTTGGTATAATAATTAATATTAAAGAGCAAATCCTCACCGACTTTTTCCTGTGTATCAAAGAAAAGCTTATTGTCTGTAATCAAAGACCTTTTATAAACCTTATTCCAAGGCTCAAAACCAAAATCGTATTTGTAATAATGGTCGCAGAGAAGCCCGTTCATATCCTTCAATTCATAAAACTCATTGAATCCGTGCTCAAAAACATACAAATCTGCAGATGTTTTGCTGATATAGTCACAGAGCACCTCAAGTGAGTTTTCCTGCACGTAATCGTCGCTGTCCACAAACCAGATGTAGTCGCCGTTTGCTATCTTAACACCTTCATTTCGTGCCGAGGAAACTCCGCCGTTGGGCTTATGGATAACCTTAACCCTTGAGTCCTGCTTTGCATATTCATCACAAAGCTCGGGGCAGTTGTCGGGTGAGCCGTCATCAACAAGTATAAGCTCAAAGTCCGAAAAGGTCTGATTAAGAATACTCATAACACATTTGTCAATGTATTCTTCCACCTTATAAACAGGGACTATAATACTGAATATGCTCACTTAATCACACCCTTCTTTTGCGGATAGCTTTGTCAACTCTTTCGTACACCACAGCACCAACCAAGGTTATGACAAAAGCAACCAAAGCAACAATATATTTATTGCCTGCTACTATCTGTAACAGATTGATAACCACCTGATGAATCAGAAATGTATATGCACTTAAATTGCCAATCCACACAAACATATTTACAGACAAAAGCTTTGAAACAAAGCCCCTGTTAAAGGCAAACACGAAAATCATCAGAACTATACCGGGAAGGTCTTTTGCCGAATACAAAACATCTCCCCAGCCTGCAAAACCCAAAGCCGCCGATGTTACTATTGACGTCAGAATCGCCAGCAACTCAAACACAGTAAATTTTACCTTTGAATCATCTTTGCTATGATTGCAATTTAAAAACAAGTATCCCAGATTACAACCGATGACAAAATCAAGAACCCTGTACAAAGGGAATATATAAACAAGGTAATCTTTATGAGCTGTAATCCACTCACAGTTCACAACATTCACAAAAACAGAAAAAACACACTGAAGAGCAAAACAACCTGTCATAACAAAAATTGCTTTTTTACGGGAAGCTTTTTTCTTAAGGTTTTTGAGAACAAAAGGAAACACAAAATAAAGCAGAGCACAAACCGACAAAAACCAAGCTACTCCGTTATATCCGAAATAAAAGGCTCTTACAGGTATCCACGACTGAACAAGAAAAACATTTGACAAAAGCACAAGACTCTGATTAATAATAAAGTCAAAACCGAGTGTTCCGCCTTTTAATGCGCTGTATAAAGTCAATGCCAAAACAGGCAGCAACATTATAAGATGCAACGGAAAAAGCTTGTTTATTTTCTTATAGGAAAATAGAATGTTCTGCTTAATTGAACAGGCGATGTTATCCCTTGAATAATAATTATAAACCATCAGAAATCCCGACAACACAAAAAACAAGGTAACCGCCCATCTTGCCAAATCACCGATGCCGCAATGGGATAAAAATATCAGCACAAAAGCTATTGCTCGCAAGCCCTGCAAATTATCCAATCTTTGCAACTGTATCCTCACCCCTTGTAAAACTTAATCTTCCAGAAACTCTTTGAGAATAGCAAAAGACTCATCTCTGAAAACCTGCTTTTTCTTGCGGGCTTCTTCAAAATCAACAGAAAACAGATAATCCTTTGAGGGGGTACCCTCGGTATAGAGCCTGTCCTGAAGTCCCAACCGTGTCAGATAATCTATCTTTCTGCTGTCGTTATTGTTCTGTGCGTTCTGCTGGTCCTTTGCAACAGCCGTAATAAAGGGCTTCTCAAAGATAGTTGCAAAGGCTGTGCCATGAAAAGAGTTTGTATAAATAAAAGATGCATTCTTAAAAAGACCCACAAACTGTTCGGGACTTGCAGAGTAAGCCTTATGATAAGGCTTTACAAAATCTCTTATGTATTCGTTGAACACTACCACATCGTAGCCTGTCACCTTGCGGATATACTCCACAAGGCCACGGCTTCCGTGGTTGTTATTAAGAAAATACACAAGGATATACGGTTTTTTGTACTTAGGAGCTACCGCCAGCTCATCCCAATACTTTCTCTCCAGAAGTACCACAGGGTCACACACTACGTTAACCTTTTTGTCCGTAAGGCTTTGAAGCAAATTGGCACCGCTCTGCTCTCTGACACAAACACAATCAAAGCATCTTATCCACTCTTTGATTTTCTGCTTGGCTTCTTCGTCAAACTCAGTCTTTCCGAAACTGGGTGAATACGAGCCTTTTTTTGCAGTATTGTCCTTGCTCAGGAACTGCAGATAATAAGCAGTTTCAAAGTCCTGACAGCAAGGGTTCCAAATCTGGTCGCCGCCGCACAGATATGCATCATAATCAAAGTTCTCGTTTTCAAGCTCTTTTGTGCTTGCGTACTCTTTTTCTGTGACGGGAAGTACCTTATTGATAAATCTTTCGTAATTATTGAAACGTTTTTTCAAAGCAGGATAAATCAAACACTTGAAGCCTCTGCGGACAAAGCTGTCGGATTTATGAAAAATCTTGTACGCTTCCCTTTGCGTTGTTGGACGCAAATTAATAAATTCAGGCTTACATCCAAGCAACTCTACCTGCTTTGACAAAGCGTAAGCCTGCAAAACAGAGCCGTAGTTATGTGAAGCATGAAAAGTAAGCATACCGACTTTTTTCATATCTCATTCTCCTAAAAATTACTTCATTCTGGATTTTCTGAGGCGATACACAACAAAATATGCACGCAGATTCAAAAGAAACATTGTAAGCGGTACTGTGCCGTGCAAGGGATTCTTATCAGACTTTTTGATTATATCCCTTGCGTCCTTGACTAAAAACTTAACTTCTTCAAGATATGTTCTGTAATCACCGCTTACAACAGCATTGTCAACTGATGCAAACACAGCGGATGAATTTGCATTCTTCAACCTTTCTTCTGCACCTGCAATGCCACGCTCGCTCAGAAACTCGCTTTTAAAAGCACAGAGATTTTTAAGCATCTGCCATTTATTCTTTCTGTATTTATTGGTCAGGGATTGTCCGTTAACACAATAATGGTACAAAGGAATATTTACAACTGCAATTCTGTTTACAGAATCAGAATACAACAAATCAAAAACAACGTCTTCAGCAAAAACTTCGTTTTCTGAAACAAAGAAAGACTCCTTAACAAGTACTCTTTTTAGCATACGAATACAGAGAAAACCCGGCAAATTTGTGCTGCCTTTTTGGGTTCCTATTAAAGGAAGTATGTACTCCTTTGTGATTTCTTCTTTTCCTTCCAAAAGCTTTTTTCTATAAGGCAACAAGTTCTCGGTATTACTGTCGTCATACTGAGTAAAGTATCCGCACAATGCTAAATCTGCATTATTGTCGGTTATAGCTGTCAAAAGCTCCTCCACCATATTGTTCTCTATATAGTCGTCGCTGTCAACAAACAGAATGTATTCGCCCGTGGACTCTCTGAATCCTGCAAGCCTTGCAGAGGAAAGTCCGCCGTTTTCTTTGTGCACAACCTTGATTCTTTGGTCAGCTTTTGCAAGCTCGTCGCACATCACGGGGCAATTATCAGGAGAGCCGTCGTCAACCAGCACAACCTCAACATTCTCGTAGGTCTGAGATAAAACGCTCTCTACGCAACGTCTGAGATACTTTTCCACCTTGTATACAGGAACAATAACAGATACCAATTTCTTGTTATTACTCATAAAAAGCTCCTCGCAAATCCTCTTGCATTACCTCGTTCCAAGCATCACAGCGTATGAGATTATGGGTAACCATAAGTTTTCTTTTGCTTGGTTTAAACAGCTTTCCGCCAAAAATGCGGTTAAGCTTAATAAGCACTCTGTTTTTACCGTAAAAGAGAGGCATATCAAGGGCACTTCTCTTTTTACAAAATTCTGAAAACTCCTTTTGCAGAAAATCTTTATCCGATAACTTTTCGGAATCCTCAAAGAATTTTTCCACACGGCTGTTGCCATCAACTATTGCAACTCCGTCTTTGGTGGCATTTATCAGGTGGTAAATAACATTCATCTTATCAGTAATCTCCACCTGTATTGCAAAGCCCTCGTTCCAAGCCTTGTCACCTTCGCGGTAACCGAAGATACAATTACCCTGACCGTAAACAATGGTAGCATCATTGTATTCTTCACGTGTTCCTATGCAGTGGCTATGCTGACAAAGCACCAAATCGGCACCGAAATCCACCATAGCACGGCATTTTTTCTGAAGCAAAAGGGATGGATATATGTAGTGCTCAATACCGCCGTGGTAAAGAACAATCAGATAGTCACACTGTTTTTTTATTATTCTTATCTGTTCAAGGCTCACATAAGGGTCAAAAAGATTTGCACCGGGGGTATCAGCGGTGGCAATATTGAACTCGTGCTCTGCAAAAGACACAAAGGCGATTTTCTTACCTTCTATTTCTGTTATAAGAGGCTTTTTCGCCTCGTAGGAATTTTTACCTCCGCCGAAAACGGCTAAACCGCAGTCCTTTGCGGTTTCTAATGTTTCTGCTACACCCTTGAACCCATAATCAAGAATATGGTTGTTTGCAATAGATATTGCATCAAAGCCCATATCTTTAAGCATTTTCAGGTCCTTTTTTTCTGCTTTGAGCGAAGGTCCTGTTTTCATTATTCTGTCTGAAGAATCTGTGGCAGGACACTCAAAATTGCAGACAGCGTAGTCACTGTCATTTATAAGCTCAGCCATATTACCAAAGAGCTTCTGAGGGTTATCAAACAGCTGTCTGTAATCCGCTGTGGGGCAAATATCACCACAAATAAAAATCTTCAAAGCAAAAACTCCTAATCGTAATTATAGTATTCTCTTAATTTCGCGGTTTCGGTATTAATATCAAAACCGCTCATCCTTATGGCATTTTCAATCTCTTGCCTTTGGGGAACGGTCTTGCTTTCCAGCATACGCTCTACTCTGTCTGCCCAAACCTTGACATCAGCAGAGTCAACAAAGTCCACAAGATTCAAGCCCATATCGCACAGCTTCGGAAAGCCTGACGAAACAACGCAAGGCGTTGCACCCGCCTGTGCCTCCACTACCGAAAGCCCCAAGCCTTCTCGCTTGGAGGTGCCGAGATACAAGCTCAAATCCTTGTATATATTCTGAATATCATTTCGTGTGCCTATGTAAATAAAGCGCCTGTCACCCGACAGGGTATCAAACAAATACTGAGCATCGGCTAAGTCCTGCTTTACTCCTGCAACTACGTAGTAGCAGTCAACGTTTCTTTGCCATAACTCCTTAACTATATCAGCCGCAAGTCTGTAATTCTTAACTTTTGCAATTCTGCCCACGGTACCAATCACAAGGGCATCTTTGCTCAAATTATACTCTTTTCTGAGCACACCGCCATCGCAGGAAGTAAACTTCTCCATATTGATTGCATTATGAATAATCCTTGCTTTTTCGCTGTTAATCTGCTTTTTTGTAAACAGGCTTGGCATTGCATCCTCGGAGCAACCCCAGAAATCGGTAGCGTACTTTTTTATCCAATGTCTTTGGATAAACAGCTCTGCATTGTTCACCACTCTGCTTTTTAAGGAGCCGTCAAAAATAATCTTGGCGTGGCAATGAACAATCCGTCTTTTTATACCGCAACGCTGAGCACAACGGCAGACAATTCCGCTTTTTGAATTAACATGGCTGTGAACAACATCAACTTTGCCGATTTTCTGAACAACTTCCTTAAACTGTCGCTCGTATTCTTTCACACCCACATCCCAGACTGCATCAATGTAGTACATAGGAATGCCCATTGCTTTGATTTCCTCGTCAAACATTCCAACGGGCTTTGTACCTTTGTTGCGGTTTATGAGAAATACAAAACGAAAATCATCTTTCAGTTTACGCAGAATATCCATAACCATGGTTTCGGCTCCGCCGAAATTCATTGTACCGCTGACCAACAGAATCGTTTTCAAAACAATTACTCCTTTATATTCCACATATCTCCCACTACCTTGTCATACTCGGAAGGTACAAAGTCAGGTGCTCCGCCTGCAGGGAAGAATGTAAGCTCTCCAAAGTAAACCTTGCCCTGTACCTGATACAAATCAACACGTACATAAGAAAAAGGGGCACAGAGCTTTTTTGCGATTTCTTTCATCTGCTCAAAGCACTCGGGTACGGGAACATCTATATCGGGATTATGTGCAAGCTCCTTGCCAAAGGGCAGAAGCTTCCAATCCATATCATAGAAGTTGCGGGTGTTGTGCTCGGTGTATCTGCCAACCTCCAGCTGAAGGAACGCAGGCTCACCGTTAAAGCAATAGAATTTATAGTCAAGCAAACCGCCCGACTCATCCTCAAGGTATTTTTCGGCAACAATTCTCTTTTTAAGGTTTTTGTATACCCATTCGCGTCCGCTCCAGTATATATCCTGTTTAAGCCATAGACGCATAGTAGACTTTTCTTTTTTCCAATTTATCTGAGATTTATCTCTGACGATTAAATTCCAACCGCTTGCGTGTGCCGCTTTGAGCACAAACTGCTTAGGCAGGGACTCTATGGGAATATCCTTAACAGAATCATACACACCGTACTGCTCGTTGAGTAAATCCTCGTAGCCGCAATCGATAACGTACTGTCTTACATCGTTTTTGTCAGCACACTGTGCCATCAAAGGATTGTTGCTGTGAATCTTATACCACTGCTGTTTCTGGCTGAAGGTAACGGGATTATTCAAATCAAAATCCAAACCGCCTGTCCTTGCTTTATAGTATTTTTTCACGGCCTTTTCGTCACTAATAAGAAGAGGCTTAACCTTGCAAAGCAGGATGTGATACCTGTGTATAGCGTTAACAAAAAAGCGTTTTTTTCTCAAAGCCCGAAGTCCCATATTATCACCCGAAACAATAAAATCTGTTAAACAAAAATAAAATTCAATAAGCCGACTGCCTGCAAAAATTTTGCAATAATTCAAAAATATTCACAAAAGCCACAGGGCATATTGACCCACTTTTATACATTATAATATTAACACACAAAGACATATAAAGTCAATTAAAAAGAGAACTTGACAAAAATATTTCCTAAAAACAGAAGAGCAAAATTCTACAACGCAAACAGGCTTCAAAACAAGCAAAGCGAGGTGAACACCACCTCGCTTTGAATAACGTTATTGATAATTATTTCTTAATCAATCGTTTTGCAGTTACTTTGATTCTGAGATAAACCTTGTAAGGAAAATACAAATTCTTTGACAGGATATTATACAGCGATGCATTGGAGTAAAGCAGGTCTGCTCTAAAATACCCTTTAACCTCCCTGAAACGTGCCAGAGTTTCTTTTTCCATCCTTCTGAAAACAGCACCTTTTGCACAACAGAGATTTGTAAGGAGCATCATCTGTATCTTTGTTTTCAGATGATAAAACAAAGGCAGAAGCTGAGGATATTCACTTGAAATCAAAGCTTCCTTTCTAGACAATAGCTCGCACACATCGTTATATCTTTTCTCAGTAAATGCCGAACGGGTTGCGCTGTTGGGGTTGGGATAACAAAAATACACCTGCTCGCTTATGGTTGCCACCTTGGGTTTTTTTAGGGCACATTCAAAAACAAAATAGCTGTCCTCTCCGCACACAAACCCCTTCGGGAAAGAAACGCCCTTTAAAAACTCACGTCTGTAAAGTATACGGCAGGAATAGTAGGTTATGGGATTATCCTCCAGTGCCTTTATTAGGAACTGTTCACCCTCAAAGACACCCACAGGTATTACCTCTGTGTCCGAAAGCCTGCCCATGGTCATATCCGCATTATGAAGCTGAGCTGTTTCAACCAACAGCTGCAAAGCATTCTCAAACAAATAGTCGTCAGCATCCAGAAAAGTAACATACTCACCTTTTGCCTGCTTGATACCGTTGTTTCTTGCAACAGAAACACCTTGGTTTTCCTGATTAATCAGCAAAACCTTTGGGTTGTTCTTTGCAATTTCTTTGCAAACAGCATAGGAATTATCCTTTGAGCCGTCGTTTACCAATACAATTTCCACGTTGCTGTAGGTCTGGGACATAACGCTGTCAACACAGGTTTTCACAAACTTATCCATATTGTAAACAGGGATAATCACACTCACCAAAGGCTCCATAAAACCACTCCTTCGCACGCAAGCCATACAAAATATTCCAATGTATAAAAAACAAATGTTAAATCTAATATAGTTTAATTATATCACAATCACCCGAAAAATCAATTTCACACAGTATAAATCTCTTATGTTTACAGGTAATAACAAAACGATTTGTAATTTAAGAAATACAGCCTCCCTTACCTCAAGGGAGGGGGACCGCTTGGGGTAAGGGATAGTATATCCCCCGGTCGCCTTACGGCGCCAGCCCCCTTGAATCTTGGGGGCTTTGTTGAGAAGGAGATTTGTATATATGAAAGCAACAGGAATTGTGAGAAGAATTAAGGCTCGTGTTATAATAGGGCAAACTGTTTGAAAGGCGCATAAACACTGGAATTTTCATTGGTTTACCCCATTGAACGCATTGGTGTCAAAAACGGTTTTTAGAGCTGTTTTTATACATAGCAAAAGCGAGGTGAAATTCACTTCGCTTTTCAACTTAAAACTCTATCCAATCTTTTTCTTTTAAGGTTTTTATAACATTTTTGGCATTTGGAAGCGTAATAACAAATAGTCTTCCGTCTTTAGTAAAAATGTTTAAGTGAATATCATCAAAGTGATAATGGTCAATGTCTTGTAATAATATTTCATCCAATGTATAAGGTTTTTCATCAAGGCATAAGCAAACGATACCTGCTTCGCAAAAATATATATTTCCGTTTTTAACTTTGCCGTTTCCTAAGTTAAAACTACCATTGGTTTTATAAAAAACAGGAGAGGTTATCTCTTTTTCGAATTCTGCATACTTTTTATCCATAATTTTCCCATAAACAAGAAGAAATACAAATAAAAGAATATAGAACAACAATCCTCCAAAAACCGAAATCAAAAGAGCGTAATCCATTTCCCAATATTGCAATAAGAAATATGTAATCAAGCCAAAAAAGAAACCTGTAATTGCAGATAAAAGTGCTTTAGCTTTCACAAAATCACCACCTTTAATTTATTATAACATTTTTGATTGCAAAAGTAAATTGTTGCAGTATAAATCTCCTTGTTTTACAGATAATAGTATCACAATTACTAAAACAAGGAGATTTTGATATATGAAAGCAACTGGAATAGTTCGTAGAATAGACGACCTTGGTCGTGTGGTTATACCAAAGGAAATCAGGAGAACACTTCGCATCCGTGAAGGCGACCCCTTGGAGATTTACACAGCGACTGACGGCGAGGTAATCTTCAAAAAATACTCACCTGTGGGTGAGCTGTCTGTGTTTGCAACACAGTATGCGGATGTGCTCTCTCGTATCAGCTCTCTGCCCACTATCATCTGCGACCGCGACCACGTGATTGCTGCTTCGGGTGTTTCAAAACGAGAGTTCCTTGAAAGACGAGTCACCTCGACTCTTGAAGGATATATGGAGAACAGACGCACCTTTGCGGCGCATCAGGGAGATGTGTCCCCTGTGTTGCCTGTGGAGGGTGTGGAGCATCAGGCGGCTGTAATCTACCCCATCATTGCCGCGGGAGATGTGACCGGAGCTGTGGTTATGCTTGCAAGCGACACAGTCAAGGTGCCCTCTGAAGCAGAGATTAAGCTTGCTCAGTCTGCGGCAGCGTTCCTCGGCAAGCAAATGGAAGAATAATCTCACCCGAATTTAATCAAGACAACTCACAAAAAGCCGACAGGATTCTATACAAAGAACCTTGTCGGCTTTTAGTCTTTTATATCAGAGCCAAAATCTCTCTGCAGGAGGTGCAAAATCTATATCAACCGCACGCTCCCCTATCTTATTGTAAATTTTGCCTGCGTAATAAATATCGTGTAAAGCGATTCCTATGTTATATACAAGTATCCTTTCTTCGTCGGATTCTCTGCCTGCCTTTACTCCATTCACAACATCAGAAACCTCTGCGAAACTTCTAAATTTATCAAAATATTTGAAGTGTTTTACGTGACCGTAATCATCGGCAAAGACCTTATCAAAGAACAGGTCGCAATTTGTAAAACCAAGAGTATGAACAGGAATTACTACTACGCCCGGCTTGAAATACTTATCTTCACATACGTTTTGTCCTGCATAAGTCACAGCGGAAATAACCACGTCAGAATCCTGCACAAGCTCCGCTGCAGTATCGCAATAAACGAATTCCACATTATCGAACCCACTGAACCGCTGAGCAAAAAGTTCATGCTCATTGTTGAATTTCAGAAGCTTGATAGTAAGCTTTCGGTCTTTAACCTTGTCCAGAAGGATAATCATTGTTGCTCTTGCAACATTGCCAAGTCCCATCATTCCAATGACGGAAAAATCTTTTAGAGCAAATTGCAGAAGAGAGTGTATACAAACAGCTCCTGTTCGCAAGGCTGTGATTAAGTTTGCATCAACTATTGCCCGGGTAACCCCTGTCTTAGTATCAAGAAGCATAAGCTGGCTATCAAGGCTTGGCTCTCTTCCCGGATAACGAGTTACCATCTTAACTCCGCCAAACTCATCAAAATAACAAGGCATTACGTTACAGAACACACCCTCCATTTCATCAGGTTTGATACTGATTTTGGGAGGAAGAATTGCTTTTGATTTATTCTCAATAACATACTCTGCCCACTCATAAGCTTCAGCGGGAGATATATTCAGGTTAAATATGTCTTTATGTGTAATTATTTTCATACAGCACCTCATAAGTCAAACTAAATTCAATTATAAGGTGACAACACCTATATGTCAAGGAATATACAATCAAATGACAGGAAAACAAACAAAAAACCGAACGGTATGAACCGTTCGGTTTTGTTTGCATTATGCAAGTTTTAAAGGGGCTTAAATTACTTAAGCTCAACCTCTGCGCCAGCCTCTTCGAGCTTAGCCTTGAGAGCCTCAGCGTCATCCTTAGAGATACCCTCTTTGAGAGCCTTAGGAGCGTTGTCAACAACTTCCTTAGCTTCCTTAAGGCCAAGACCTGTAGCCTCACGAACTGCCTTGATAACAGCAATCTTGTTTGCACCAGCAGACTTAAGAACTACGTCAAACTCTGTCTTCTCTTCCTCTGCAGCAGCTGCTGTAGCGGGACCTGCAACTGCAACTGCAGCAGCAGCGGATACGCCGAACTCATCCTCAACAGCGTGTACGAGCTCAGAAAGCTCGAGAACTGTGAGGCCCTTAAGTGTTTCAATGATAGAAGTAATCTTCTCAGACATTTTAGTAACCTCCAATAATAATTAGTTAATTTTTTAATTTAGTATGTGGGCAGATTATTCTGCTGCCTCTGTTGCTTCAGCTTCCTGTGCGGGAGCCTCTGCTGTTTCAGCGGGAGCTGCCTCCTCTGCAGGAGCGCAAGCCTCTACGCCGCCCTTGTCAACAATAGCCTGCACAGCACGTGCGAAGCTTGCGATGGGTGCCTGGAATGCACCGAGAACATTTGCAAGAAGAACCTCTCTTGTGGGAAGCTTGGAAAGCTCAACGATTTTATCCATAGAGATAACCTCGCCGTCCATGTAGCCACCCTTAACCTCGAAGCCTTTCTTGGACTTGTCTGCAAATCCGCAAAGGATTCTTGCTGCAGCAACATAGTCATCATCACTTGTAGCGATTGCAGTTGTACCTGCAAGGTGCTGGTCAAGGTCAGAAAGACCAGTTTCTGAGAATGCTCTCTGAAGCAGTGTGTTCTTGATTACTGTGTACTGAACACCAGCCTCACGCAGTTCTTTTCTGAGCTTTGTGTCATCAGCAACGTTGATACCTTCGTAAGTAACGAGGAGACCTGTGCAGGAACCCTTGATTCTTTCGGTAAGGTCAGCAACGAGCTGCTGCTTCTGCTCTAAAATCTTAGCACTGGGCAATGTTTTCACCTCCGTTAAAATGATAACGCAGTTCATAAAAAAGGAAGCCTCTTCCAATAAGGAAGAGGCGTTGATTACAAATGTGGGTTAACCCCGTTGTAAATGCTTCTTCCTCGGCAGGCGGATAAAATCCATTATACGGCAATGCCGAACCTGCTGTCTTTAGAACAGCGATTTATATATTTGTGCGCAAAGCGCCAAATATCAGTAGATAGATAAGGTTTGCTCCCAACGGTTAAAAATTAGCCGTTGTTAGAAACTGCTGTGAACTTGTTGGGGTTGAGCTTAACGCTGGGACCCATTGTGGAAGCAACAGCACAGGAGCGGATGTACTGACCCTTTGCAGCAGCAGGCTTAGCCTTAACGATAGCCTCCATAAGAGTTTCCAGATTCTGCTGGAGCTTCTCTTTGCCGAAGGATACCTTGCCGATGGGGCAGTGGATGATGTTTGTTTTGTCAAGACGGTACTCAATCTTACCAGCCTTAGCCTCCTGAATAGCCTTAGCGATATCAGTTGTAACTGTACCAGCCTTGGGGTTAGGCATAAGACCACGGGGACCGAGGATTTTACCAAGACGACCAACAAGACCCATGCAGTCGGGAGTTGTGATAAGAACATCGAAGTCCATCCAGCCCTCGGACTGAATCTTCTGTGTCATATCCTCTGCACCTACATAGTCTGCGCCAGCCTCCTGAGCAGCCTTCTCATTGTCACCCTTGCAGATAGCAAGAACGCGAACATTCTTACCTGTACCGTTGGGGAGAACGATAGCACCACGAACCTGCTGGTCAGCGTGACGGGAGTCAACGCCCAGCTTTACGTGAAGCTCTACTGTTTCGTCAAACTTTGCAGTAGAAGCCTTTACGCAAAGGTCAAGTGCTTCGTCTGTATCATATAATTTGCTTCTGTCGATGAGCTTTGCGCTGTCGACATACTTCTTACCGTGTTTCATAAGAATATTTCCTCCATTGTTAGGTGGTTAAGCGGATATTTCCTCCCACCCGGATAAATTAGCAAACGAATCAGTCTTCAACTACAACGCCCATGCTGCGTGCTGTACCTGCGATCATGCTCATAGCAGCCTCGATGGATGCAGCGTTTAAGTCGGGCATTTTTGTTTCAGCAATCTTTCTGATCTGCTCGCTGGAAATCTTTGCAACCTTGTTCTTGTTGGGAACACCGGAAGCCTTGTCAATACCGCAAGCCTTCTTGATAAGTACCGCTGCAGGGGGAGTCTTTGTGATAAAGGAGAAAGATCTGTCTGCATAAACGGTGATTACGACAGGGATAAGCATACCGATGTCGTTCTTTGTGCGCTCGTTAAATTCCTTTGTGAACGCAACGATGTTAACGCCGTGCTGACCGAGAGCCGGTCCTACGGGGGGAGCCGGAGTAGCCTTTCCGGCAGGAATCTGAAGCTTAATAAAGCCGATTACCTTCTGAGCCATAGCTTGTTGCACCTCCAAAATTCGTGGTTGATGGCGGAGCACCTGAAAATATTATGCTCCTCCCACAAGGGACATAGCCTTAGTCCCTCAGATAAACAGGATATACCCGTTCATTCCAAAATTAATCTGTAAGCAGTTCAGCCTGATTAAGTTCAAGCTCAACCGGTGTTTCGCGTCCGAACATAGATACCAGAACGCGAACATAGTTTTTCTCGACGTTCAGCTCGTCCACCACGCCGACAAAGTCCTCCAGAGGACCGTCGATAACGCGGACACTGTCGCCGACTTTGTAGGAAACCTCGACAACGCGGGTTTCCACACCCATCCTGTAAACCTCAGCCTCACTAAGAGGAACAGGCTCGGATGAGGGACCGACAAAGCCTGTACAACCGCGGATGTTGCGGACTACATACCAGGTTTCATCAGTATGAATCATTTTTACGAAAACATAACCGGGGAAAAGCTTACGCTCAACCTCAACGGTTTTACTTTTTGCCTGATCGCCAAGCTTTCTGACCTCCGCCTCTGTAGGAGGCTTGATTTCTGTAACAATCTCTGTGGGAACCTTTACCTCAAGAATCATATCCTGAAGATTGCGGTTCTCAACTGTGGTCATAAGGTTGGATGCGACTTTGTTCTCGTAGCCTGAATACGTGTGTACTACGTACCATCTTGCCTCGCCCGACACAGCTAACTTCACCCTTTCAGAATTCTAAAAGTTTAAGTAAGAGTTTCGGACAATCAGCTGCCGCTGACGTTCATTACAAGACCGAGCAGAGCGTAAAGGCCCTGATCAAGTGCGAAGATAAGAACGCCTGCAACCAGAATAACAAGGAGCACTACACCGAAGTTCTTTGTAGTCTGAGAAACTGTGGGCCAAGTGATTTTCTTGAGCTCGCCAATGCACTCACGAAGATACTTGAACAGCTTCACAAAAACATTTGTTTTTTTCTTGTCAGCCATACTTTTCCTCCGTGATTACTTAGTTTCCCTGTGCAGAGTATGCTTACGGCAGAATCTGCAGTACTTGTTCATCTCAAGTCTGTCGGGATCGTTCTTCTTGTTCTTCATTGTGTTGTAGTTACGCTGTTTGCACTCTGTGCATGCTAGAACAATTTTCACTCTCATTATAACGGCACCTCCCGTGTTTTTTCGGAATATTCCAGCCTCCCTCAAAAAGGGCACAAAAAAAGAACCCCTTTTCCGAGGTAGAATCATTGTATCATAAGATTTTCAAGGAGTCAATAGTTTTTTACAAGTTTTTGAAATTTTACGAGGCAGATAAATCCACGGCTTTTTCCCATTTCTTCTATGTGCAGGATTCCCAAACAACCTCTGTATTCTTGCTAAAAGTTCAGGTTGTGATATAATTATATCAGAAATCGCAAAAGTCTTCAAGCAAGGAGCACATATATGCAGCACATATATCCCGACTATTACCATAAATTCAAATGCATTGCAGACAGATGCCTGCACAACTGCTGTATCGGCTGGGAGATTGACATCGACAGCACCACCGCTAATTTCTATAAATCCCTCAAGGGCGACCTTGGCAAGCGTCTGCAGGAAAACGTTAATTTTGACGCACAACAGCCTTACTTCATATTAAAAGAAAACGAGCGGTGTCCCTTTCTGGATTCGAATAATCTCTGCGATATCATCACAAACCTTGGTGAAGAAAGGCTCTGCACAATCTGCAGTGAGCACCCTCGGTTTCACAACGAATTACCCCGACGAGTTGAGTCGGGACTCGGAATGTGCTGTGAGGAAGCCGCAAGGATAATTCTTTCAAAGAAAGACACGACCACTCTTATATATGAAAAGGAAGCCTCTGCAGATGATGAGATTATAATCCTCCGTGACAAAGTGCTTGAAATTCTGCAGGACAGAAGCTTTAAAATCAACCAAAGGCTTGATAAAATGCTTCTGCTGTGTGAAGCCTTTCTTCCCTGTCTGAGTGCTTCCCAATGGGCAGAAGAGTTCCTTTATCTTGAACGTTTAGACGAAAAATGGACAGATGCACTGCTTCTTCTGAAAAGCAAAGGCGACACAGCAGACGCAAAAGCTTTTGATATATATATGAAAAACAGGCAGGAGGAATACGAGCAGCTGGCGGTGTACTTTACCTACCGCCACTTTGCAAACGCTCCTGACCTTGAAGAAGCAAGTATACGTGCAAAGTTCACCGCTCTAAGCCTTAAGCTCATTCATACCTTAGGAGCTTTGATTTATAGTGAAAAAGGAGAATTCACCCTTGAAGACCAGATTGAGCTGTGCCGTATGTACTCATCAGAAATTGAATATTCTGACGAAAATCTTTATTCTCTTTTCGACAAATTAGCATAAATATATTGCCAATTGTTTCACTATACATTATAATAAAGCAAACTTTTTTAAAAAGGGGATATGAAAAATATGAACTGGAATGAAATCTGGACAAACCTTCTGAAATTCGCAACAGAATTTCTTACCTCTTGGGGCATAAAGCTTCTGGTGGCAATCCTTGTGCTTGTTATAGGCATTAAGCTTGTAAAGGTATTTGTAAAATTCATCAAAACCTCAAAGAAACTGGATAAGCTTGACGAGAGCCTGCGCTCCTTCCTTTCAAGCTTTTCAAGCATTCTGCTTTACTTTGTGCTTATTATCACCGTTGCAATGATACTGGGCGTGCCTGCCACATCCTTTATTACAATCCTCGCTTCCTGCGGTGTAGCAATCGGTCTGGCACTTCAGGGCTCACTCTCAAACTTTGCAGGCGGAATTATGATTCTTCTGTTCAAGCCCTTCAAGGTTGGTGATTATATCGAAGCTTCCGGTGAATCCGGCACAGTTGTGGAGATTTCTGTGGTTTACACAGTACTGCTCACACCTGACAACAAGCGTATCACAGTTCCCAACGGCTCACTGACAAACTCTGTTATCAAGAATTACTCCTCAGAGGAGCTTCGCCGTGTGGATATGACCTTCTCCACAGGCTACGAGTGCGATATTGAGAAAACAAAGAAAATTATTGCAGAGGTGATTAACAATCACCCCAAGGCACTCAAAGACCCTGAGCCTTTCATCAGAGTATCCGAGCACGCTGACAGCGCACTTACATACGTTGTACGTGTATGGTGTAAATCTGAAAACTACTGGGATGTAAACTTCGATATTATCGAGGGTGTAAAAGAAGCCTTTGACAAAAACGATATCACTATCCCCTATCCTCAGGTGGATGTTCACGTATCAAAGGATTAATTAACCAAAACAACAAGATTTTCAAACAAGGGGTAAATATATTATGGAACTTGGAAACACTCTCCAGAATCTGGTAAACAAGGATTACGACGAGCTTTTGAGCTTTGCAAAAATGGCAATCGGCAAGATTTATCCTGCTTGTCAGGCTGTAGACGAGGAAAACAACGGCGTACTGATGATGACCTCCATCATCCTTTCTGCCATTGCTGCTGACGGCAAGCTGACAGAGCTTGAGAAGAAATTCATAAAAGAGCTTCTGAGCCTTACCGACGAGCAGCTAAGCCGATACATTGCAACCTATGACAGCGAAATGGCAGAGCTTACAGACAAGTTTGCAGACAACCTCACCCCCGAATTAAAGGCAGACACAGTCCTTTTAGTCTGCACGGTTGCCGCTTGTGACGAAACCATCTCCCGCGAGGAAACCGCCTTCATCCAAAAACTTCTGGACTGAGAAACATTACAAACATTTATAAAACACCCTCGCAATTGCGGTAAATAACTTGACGAGCTTTACGACGAATAAAAACACAAACAAAAGGCTTGACCGATTTGGTCAAGCCTTTTTTCTTAGCCTTCCTTGTGTAAAAGAGGAGTAAAGGCTCCCTTGCCTAAAGGGAGCTGGATTTCGGCAAAGCCGAAAGACTGAGGAATAAAAAGCACCTCCGCTTAGCCACAGCCTACATCTTTATTAACGAATTACAATCCTCCCGACATTGGCCGTCGCCAATGCCACCCTCCTTTACACAAGGAGGGCTTTTTGCATTACGTCGAAAACGCTGTTACCTATGCAAATCACGTCAGGACCAAGGTCCTGCCCTACTTCTGAAACAAGGTGCTCAGCCAATAGATAAATCCGTACACCACGGATGATGCAACACCATAAGCAATAACAGGTCCCGCGATGGAAAAAATCTTGGCACCTACACCCAAGATAAAGCCCTCGCTTCTGAATTCTATGGCAGGGGCGGCGATGGAATTTGCAAAGCCTGTAATGGGCAAAAGTGTGCCTGCACCTGCATGCTTTGCAATTTTGTCGTAAAGTCCCAACACTGTCAGCAAAACACCTATGAAAATAAGGGACACAGAGCAAAGAGTCTTTGCATCCTTTTCCGAAACCTTTAGGTAAATAAACAGGTTAGTAAGTGCCTGCCCCAATAAACAAATCAAACCTCCAATAAAAAAAGCCTTGATACAATCAAAAACAACAGGACTTGCGGGGGATTTTTCTTTTACCAGCTTTGAATACTCTTCTTTTTTCATCATAAATATCACCACAAATATTTTTGCCAAAATTTCTTTTAATATAATATAAAATAAGTATTTTCTTTCTTGAAGTTTTGTTGTATAATGTAGGGTGAGAAATTTCGTAGGAATGGTATTATGACAGAACATTATCTTGACAACAGTGCCACAACTCAGGTGTCCGAGGCTTCTGCAAAAAAAGCGTTTGAGCTTATGCGCACAAATTATGCAAACCCCTCTTCCCTGCACTCCATGGGATTTGCCGCTTCAAAGGAGCTTGAAGGTGCACGCTCTCAGGTTGCAAAGGCTCTGGGTGCTGATGTGAGTGAGATTTATTTTACATCGGGCGGCACAGAGGCAAACAACCTTGCAGTCCTCGGTGCTGTAAATGCCAAAAAGCGAGCAGGTAACAGAATAATCACCACAGCCTTTGAGCACAGCTCTGTTTACGAAACTATGCTTAATCTTGCAAAGGAAGGCTATGATGTGGTATTCATAAAGCCCGACAGCTCAGGCTGCATTAATGCAAAAGAGGTAATTGACGCTGTTGACAGCAAGACCATTCTTATTTCCATAATGCACACCAACAACGAAACAGGTGCCATAAACCCCATCCGCGAAATCGCCGTTGGTGCAAAGCGTAAGAACCCCTCCGTCCTTGTGCACACAGATGCAGTTCAGGCATTCGGCAAAACCGAGGTTAAGCCTTCAAAGCTCTTTGCAGATTTGCTGAGCATCTCAGGTCACAAAATCCACGCACCCAAGGGTGTTGGTGCTTTGTATGTAAAAAAGGGTGTGCGAATCCTGCCCCGTTCCTTTGGCGGAAAGCAAGAAAAGAAGCTTAGGACAGGTACAGAAGCTCTGCCCCTTATCGGTGCCTTCGGTGTGGCCGTAAGTGAGCTTGACATCCAAAAGAACACCGAAACCGTAAAATCACTTAAGACATATCTCATTGATAAGCTGTCTGCTCTTGCGGATATAACCATAAACTCCCCCGAAGCTTCTACACCCTATATACTGAATTTTTCTGTTAAAGGTATCCGAAGCGAAACAATGCTTCACCATCTTGCATCAAAGGGTGTGTACGTATCAAGCGGAAGTGCCTGCTCGAAGGGCGGAAAAAGCCACGTGCTCTCAGCTTTAGGCTTTGAGGATAACCGTGCCGACAGTGCTCTGAGAGTAAGCTTTTCAAAGCACAACACCATAGAGGATTGCGATGCTTTGGTTTGTGCTCTTGAAGACGGAATTGAAAATCTGGCCAGAAGGTAAGGATATATTATGAAAGAAATTGTACTAATTAAGCTTGGAGAAATCGCCCTCAAAGGTCTAAACAGATTCTCCTTTGAGGATGCTCTCAAAAAGAACATAAAAAGCACACTCTACGGTCTTGGCTACTTCAAGGTTTCCATTGCTCAGTCCACAATTTACGTAACACCTCAGAGTGCCGACGTTGATATGGACGAGGTTTGCGACCGCATCTCCAGAGTGTTCGGCATTGTAAGCTTCTGCCGTGCCTGTGTGTGCGAAAAGTCTATGGAGTCAATTTTTGAGAAAGCTCCCGACTATTTGGAGGATGCCCTTGCAACAGCCTCCACCTTTAAGGTTGAAGCAAAACGCTCCGACAAAAAATTCCCCTTGAAGTCCCCTGAAATCTGCCGTGAGGTAGGTGCTTTACTCCTTGAAAAGTTCCCCCACCTTGCAGTTGACGTTCACAACCCCGACGTTAAGGTTATTGTTGAGGTTCGCGACTTCGGTGCATACATTCACGCAGGCTCCATCAAGGGTGCAGGCGGTATCCCTGTAGGCACAGGCGGCAAAGCCGCAATCCTCATAAGCGGAGGCATCGACTCCCCTGTTGCCGCGTATATGATGGCAAAGCGAGGTGTAAGCCTCACTGCAATTCACTTTGCAAGCCCTCCCTACACCTCAGAACGTGCCGAGGACAAGGTGCAAAGACTGTTGCGTAAGGTCTGCCGCTATGCAGGTCCTATCACAATGATTACCGTACCCTTCACAAAAATTCAGGAGCGTATCAAAGACGAGTGCGAGGAGGAGCTTTTCACCATCATTATGCGCAGAATGATGATGAAGATTTCCTCCATCATTGCTAAGAAGTACGAGTGCTCCGCCCTGATTACAGGCGAAAGCCTCGGTCAGGTGGCAAGCCAGACAATCTCCGCCATTGCCTGCACAGACGATGCATCCGATATGCCTGTGTTCAGACCTTTAATCGGTATGGACAAGGAGGAAATAGTACAGATTTCCAGAAAAATTGATACCTTCGATATTTCTATCGAGCCCTTTGAGGACTGCTGCACCGTGTTCACACCAAAGCATCCCCGAACAAAGCCCGTACTGAAGTTTGTGCGCTATGCTGAGGAAGATGCAAAGCTTTATGAGCTTATTGACGAAGCAGTTGAAAATGTAAAAATCACCGAACTCAGACAATCCCATTAAGATATAATAATTTGGAGGAATGTATATGAGAACCGAGCTTTATTCTGTGCGTTCAAGCGCCGAAGAAATGTCTTTTCTCAATAAAAATCTTCGCAAAGTTGTAAAAGCACTTTCAGACAAAACCTCTCTGCGTGTGCTTTACAAAACCGAGATTGATTATAACCCCAGAAAAATCAAAGCCGACCTCATCGAAAATCTGTCGGCTGACAATCCTCCCGAGCTTTACATATATGTAAACGCTCTGGATACTCAGGATGACTCCTCATTCAGACAGCTTTTTCACCCCTTAATCGAAAGACTTGAAAAGGAGCTTCCTCAGGATGAGGTAGCCGAAGACGGCAAAACAAAGCTTTATCCTCACATAAAGGTTTATCCCCTTATACAGCTTGCAGGAAGCTACCCTGCATACTGCTTTGTTTTCAGAAACAAAAAGATTCTTGCATTGCCCCGCATCAGTCTTGTAGGCGGTGAGCTTATAAGCTACCTTTGCGATGCGGTAAGCTGTGCCAAAGATATATTCGACAAAGCGTTTACCGAATGTCCCGAAGGCTTTGTGTTTACTACTCAGAAGCCCCGAAGGAACAATATTTTCTCAAGTCTTTTTGCAAAAAAGGAAATGGCACCCGTACAAGAAGTAACACCCGTACAGGAAGCACCCGCGCAAGAGGCAATGCCCGTGCAGGAAGAAGCCCCTGCTCACAAGGCCATATTACCCGAGTCTGCAGATGAGAATATCAAACCCGAGTCTTATTCAGAATCTTCCGATGACAACGCTTCTGTTGTTGAGCCTCCTGTTTCCGATGCTTCCGCAACTTTAATCTTAGAGGATGATTTTCTTCCCAAAAATGTTCCCTCCAAGAAAAAGGCAGAGGAGCAGTCTGAAAGGCCCGATGAGTCCGAGCAAAGCTCAGAAAACAGCTCAGACGAAAGCTTTGACACCGAGGACACAAAAGGAAAAAGAGGCTTCAAGGCTTTTCTTTCAGGCATCTTCCCTGTAAAGGGTGACAGTAAAGGAACCATAATCAGAAAGATTATCATTATTCTTGCAGTTATCGGATTTATCACAGGAGCTTATCTCCTGCTGGATTTCTACGTTATCAAGCCTTGGAAGAACAACACCGTAATCTCAGAAATCCAGAACATCTTCTACGAAACAACACCTATAGCAACCGATGCCGAGGGTAACTACGCTGCAACACCTGACGAAAAGCCCTCCAAAAACTGGAAGGGCCTTAAGGAAATCAACGAGGAAATCGTGGGCTGGATTAAGCTTGACGGCACTAACATAGACTATCCCGTGCTCTTCCACAAGGAAGACAACGCCGACTCTCAGTTCTATATCTACCGCAACTACAAAAAGCAGTATTCAGACTACGGAAGTATCTTTGTTGACTACCGATGCACAGAGGGTGCACAAAGCCGTCATCTGATTTTGCACGGTCACAATATGAGCAGCGACAAAGCAATGTTTGACAGACTGCTTAACTATGCCCGTTACAAGGGCTGGACACAGGGCAACGTCAGCTACTACAAGGAGCATCCGGTTGTAAAATTTGACACACCTGAACAGGATGCCGAGTGGATTATCTTTGCCGCCATAAAGGTGAATGTGTCCAACAGCAACAAAACCATCTTCAACTATCTGCAGACTGAGTTTGCAAACGACGCTCAGTATATGAACTTTATCTACAACATCAAGGAGCGTTCATATCTTGACATAGATGTTCCCATCAACGAAGATGACAGACTTCTCACTCTTTCTACCTGCTCCTACGAATCACAAAACACACGCACCGTTATAGTTGCACGTATGGTCCGTGAGGGCGAAAAGATTGACAAATATGTAAAAAGTGTTAAGCAGGGTGAACCTGTAAACACCGTATACTCCTCCTTCTCTCAGGAATTCGACGCAGGAAACATCAAGTGGTATGATAAAAAGGAACGCCCCGAGGGTGACGAGAGTCTTGAGTATATGCCTCAAAGCGAAATGTTCACGGTTAAATTCCTTGACGGCAACGGCAATGTGCTTTCAAAGCAGCAGGTACTCAAAGGCAAGGATGCCAAGCCCCCAAAGGAAGCTCCCAGAAAAACCGCTGACGGCACATACTACTACACCTTCAAAAAATGGGATACCAACTATAAAAACGTTACAAAGGACCTTGTTATAAAGCCTATCTTTGACAAGCACCTTATGGATACTCCCGAAACAACCGCAAGAGAAACCGACCCGCCGGAGATTGAGTATAATCCTCCTGTATACGAGCCGGAGCCTACTCCTACCACTCCCCCCACAAAGCCTCCAACAGAGCCTCCCACAGAGCCTCCCACAAAAGCTCCCACAGCCGCTCCCACCGAGGCGCCCACCCCTGCACAGGCAGTAACCGAGCAGTAAAAGCACAAGAAAAGAGTGAACAACCAGTATGAAATGTGACCTTATTTTTTACCTTGCCCGTAAAACAAGCTATTGCGAAAAAGCTCTGAAAAAACAGCTTTCGGAGCTTTCCCTCGGTCTTAATCAGGTTACCGCCTCAACCACCCCCGTAATGCTGGGCGAAAAGCTCATCGAATCCCTAAACCGATGCAATCTGGTTTTCATCATCGGGGGCTTGGGGTTTTCCGGTAAGAACGGACTTTCAGAAGTGCTCTCCAAAGCACTCTCTGCCACAAAGGTTACAAGCTCTGACATCAGAAAGCTCAGAAACGACTTGGGCAAGCAATACGGATACCTTATCCGCTGCGGCAGACAAATGATAGTAGCCTTGCCCGACAAGCCCGAGGAGCTTTCGGAAATGTTCACTCCTGCCCTTGTGAATTTAATCAAAGAAACCTATAATCTGTAAAACAAAAGCCACCGCTTGAGCACGCAGCATCAAGCGGTGGTTTGTATTTTGAGTATTATTCTGCCAAATTGGCAGTAACACAATCTATCACGTTCTTTTTATCCATCCCCAAAGGAAAGGCAAACGCCTCTCTGATTATATTCTGAGAAGCCGCAAGCATACGCTCATCGTGAGCAAACAGCTTTCTTTTCTGCAAAAGTGCCTCCTCCTTGCTCTTCTTAAGAAGAAGCAGCAAGGCAAGTATTTTGCTCAAATCCCCCTGTGCTATAATTTCCTCGCAAAAAGCAAAGCGTTCTGAATTCACCTCAGGCAATTCAATCTCCGTGCCCTTGCTTTTTTCCACAATGCCTTCAATCTCTGCTTTGGTAAGCGGCGACTCCATCTGACTTGTCAGCTCCTCCTTGTCCGCAGGCACATACACCGTAACATTTGCGTCATATACAGATTTGAGCACATAATAGGTCTTGGCTTCGCCGGCTATTTTTTCTGCTCTGATTTCCGATATTTCGTAAATACCGTGTTTTTTATAAACAACAAATTCTCCTGCTTTTCTTGCAGGCGTTAAAATATTCACTTTTGCTCTCTCCGTTTCAATCGGGTTAATTATATAGTAATTATATCATTTTCAGCAAAAACCTTCAAAGGATATATTGAACAAAAATCAGCTTAATAAAGTACATTTTATTTCATCTAAAATGACACATCCCCAAAGACAAACTCTTTAAAAATTGCTCTTTATTTTGCAATAATTGTGTGTTATGATAAGTATAATGGGTAATATGCATTATTTGCTGATTCCTTCAAGGGGGAGGCTTAGTTATGATTTATTTTGTAGAAGACGACAACAACATAAGAGAGCTTGTGGTATACACTCTGAATTCAACAGGGCTTGAAGCAAAGGGCTTTTCAGCTCCCGACAAATTCTGGGAGGCTATGGAAAACACCCTGCCTTCTCTGGTGCTTCTTGACATTATGCTCCCTCAAGAAGACGGACTTTCAATTCTCAAAAAAATCCGCGCCGACAAAGCTACGAAAAAGCTCCCTGTCATAATTCTCACAGCAAAGGCTGACGAATACGACAAGGTCAAGGGCTTTGACTTGGGTGCAGATGATTATGTGCCCAAGCCCTTCGGTATGATGGAGCTTGTAGCTCGCATCAAGGCTGTGCTCCGACGCACAGGCGAAGATACAGAAAAAACCTCCGAGCACACCATAGGCTGTCTTACCGTATACCCTGAAAAGCACAAAGTCAAGGTTGACGGTGAAAAGGTTCAGCTCACTCTCAAGGAATTCGAAATGCTTTGCCTGCTCCTTGAAAACCGAGGCATTGTTCTCTCCCGCGACCAAATACTAAACCGTGTGTGGGGCTATTCCTTTGACGGAGAAAGCCGTACTGTTGACGTGCATATCCGAACCCTCAGACAAAAGCTCGGCAAAGCAGGCGAGCTTGTCACCACAGTACGCGGTATAGGCTACACCATAGAGTGAGCAGATATATCCGAACCGTTCTAAAGCTTAGTATTTTCACCGTTACTTGGATATATCAAGTCACAGTCCATAGGAGAATAATATATGAAAAAAAGAATTTTCACAGGCACTTTTTTCACCTGCATTTGTGTTATCCTTGTTTGCATAATACTGATTTCAGGATTTTTCTACCGCTATTACTCCAGTCAGATTGCCTCTTCTCTCAAAACAAATCTGAATTACATAGAGCACATGGTAGAGGAGCACGGCACAGAACACCTTGCGCTTCTTGACACCCCCCAAAGCATTTGCATAGCAGATTCCGAGGGCAATGTGATTCTATCCACAAAGGGTGCTGTTGCAAACGACGAGCTTTGCCTGGAAGCCAAGACATCCGACTTTGGAATATCCTCTGAGCATCTTAGCATTTCAAAGAAGCAAATCGGTGTATCCGCCCTTCTATCAGACGGCTCGGTGCTGTGTGTGTTCTCAACTCAGCATACCTTTATTTCCTTGTTGGGTGCTATGTACGGATACATAATTATTATCCTTGCGGTGGCTGTGTTGCTTTCTCTGCTTTTAGCCAGAAAGCTCTCCACCAAAATTCTAAAGCCCGTATACGAGCTGAACTTGACAGCTCCTGACAAAACCAAGGTATACCCCGAGCTTTCACCCTTTATTGATAAAATCAACGAACAGAATGAAGAAATCCGCCGTCAGATTCAGATAAAGGAAGCTGAGCACGAAGAGCAGGACAAAATGCGCAGGGAATTCACCGCCAATGTTTCTCACGAGCTGAAAACTCCCCTCACCTCAATATCGGGCTATGCGGAAATCATCCGCGACGGCTTGGTTCAAACTCAGGACATTCCCACCTTTGCCGGCAGGATTTACGATGAATCCAAGCGAATGATAAACCTTGTAGGCGACATCATCAAGCTTTCTCAGCTTGATGAAAAGGACATTTCCGTCAAGATGGAAAGAATCGACCTTTATGCCTGCTGCGAGGCGGTGCTTAACAATCTGCAGACTCAGGCTAAGAAAAAGAACGTCACTATGAGCCTTACAGGTGACCATGCGGAAATCACAGGTGCAGAGGTTATCATTGACGAGATTGTTTACAACATCTGCGACAATGCGGTAAAATACAACAAAGAAGGCGGTCAGGTTTCTGTCACAGTCAGACAATGCATTGACGGAGTAGAGCTTACCGTTACCGACACAGGCATCGGTATTGCAAAAGAGGATTTGGAGCATATTTTTGAACGCTTCTACCGTGCCGACAAAAGCCACTCCAAAGAGGTAGGCGGCACAGGACTGGGACTTTCCATAGTAAAGCACGGTGCTATGTTCCACAATGCCTATGTTACAGTAGACAGCGAACCAGACAAAGGCACCACCATCCGAATTCTTTTCTGACACAAGGATAAAACTTGCAAACGGCAGTTTCATACTGCCGTTTTTTGTTGCAATAAAACTGTTTTTCACTTAGATTTAACATAGATTTTACATTTTCCCAATTAAGATTTTACACAGATTTGATATTGTTTTAATGTAAGTTTACATATTAATACAATTTAATACAAAAATCATGAAAGGTCGTGACTTTTCTATGGAACTGAAGGACATATTTGCTCTGATTACGGGCCTTGCAATGTTCCTCTTCGGTATGAATGCCATGGGCGACGGACTCAAGCGCGTAGCAGGAAGCAAGCTGGAAACAATCCTCTGGAAGCTTTCCTCCACCCCCCTAAAGGGTGTGCTCCTCGGCACAGGTGTTACCGCTGTTATCCAATCCTCCTCTGCTACCTCCTGTATGGTAGTCGGCTTTGTAAACTCAGGTATGATGACAATTGCTCAGGCAATCGGTATCATTATGGGTGCCAACATCGGTACCACCGCCACAGGTTGGATTCTCTCCCTCTCTGCTGTTGACGGCGGAAGTTCAGGAGCTGTATGGACACAATTTTTGTCCACAACCTTTATCAGCGCTGTGTTTGCTCTTATCGGCGTGCTGTTTATGATGCTTGCAAAAAAGAGTGTATACAAAAACACAGGCGACATTATGCTTGGCTTCGCTGTTCTTATGAGCGGTATGAAGATGATGAGCGGTGCTATGGACGGACTTGAAGACAGCGTTGTATTTCAGGATATGATGACTTCCTTCTCAAATCCCTTCCTCGGTATTCTTGCAGGTACTGTAATCACAGCAATTCTGCAGAGTGCTTCTGCCTCCATCGGTATTCTGCAGGCACTCTCAATCTCAGGAGCAGTATCAAACACAACCGCACTTTACCTTGTAATCGGTATGTGTATCGGTGCTTCAATGCCCGTGCTTCTCTCTGCTATCGGTGCCACCACCAACGGTAAGCGTGCATCAATTATCTATCTTATCTTCAACACGGTAGGCGCATTGATTCTCACACCCCTTTACTATGTATTCGACCACTTCTGCCACTTTGCATTTATGGATTTGCCCGCGGATGCATTCTCAATTGCAACAGTTAACTCTGTATTCAACATTGCGGCAACAATCCTCCTCCTTCCCTTTGTCAGCCTCTTTGACAAGCTTGTGTGCGCCCTTATCAAGGACAAGAACAGCGACAAGGAAGCAAACCTGCTGGACCGTCTGGAAGAAAGATTTCTGGAGCATCCCGGTCTTGCCATCGAGCAGAGCCGAACAGTGCTTAAATCTATGGCTGAAAAATCTCAGCGCAATCTGCTCCGTGCAATTTCACTGATTACCAAATACGACGACAAGGAGTACGAGGTAGTACAGGAAAAAGAAGAGATTATTGACAAATACGAGGACAAGCTCGGCACCTACCTTGTTAAAATCACAGGTCAGGAGCTGAACAAAGATCAAAGCCACGAAATCACCCGATTCCTGCATACAATCGGTGACTTTGAGCGTATTGCCGACCACGCTGTCAACATCTCTCACGTTGCCAAGGAAATCCACGACAAGCAGCTTTCCTTCTCCTTTGAAGCTAACCGCGAGCTTGAAATCTTAGCCTCTGCCATTGAAGAAATCGTTACACTCTCAGTTAACTGCTTCATTGGCGAGAAGAGTGCGGATATCTACCGCGTAGAGCCTCTGGAGGAAATGATTGACCTGCTGTGCGACGAGCTCAAGCTTCGTCACATCAACCGTGTTCAGAACGGTAACTGCACACTCAATCAGGGCTTTGTATTCTCTGACCTGATTACAAACTACGAGCGTATCGCAGACCACTGCTCCAACATCGCAGTCGCCCTTATCGAGGTTGACTTGGATGCTATGGATACACATGCATACTTAAACGGTCTTAAAGAACACAAGAGCAACGAATTCATCAGATATTACGATGAATATAAGGTTAAGTACGCTCTGTGATTGAATGTACTAAACATTTCAATCAGCGATATAAATCCCCTTACGGGATTTGCGATATATGCTGACGCATACGATATACCTTCGGTACGATATGTGCCTGTCGGCACGAAATAGGATTTATATCATATCGCATCCGGGCTAGATTCGGATATATCGAATTTGCAAAGCAAATATACCGCGTTGAGCAAAGCTCAACATAAACTATAAAATAAGAAGCAGGCTTAAAGGACCAATCCTTTAAGCCTGCTTTTTATATTAGCACATATAATAATTTTTCTGAAAAGACCAAATCACAACATCTTTACTATCCGCTCTACCGTTTCTTCCAAAGCAGAGTCAGTAATCTTCACGGTAACATCTGCATACTTTTCGTAAAAGGCTCTTCGAAAGGCATATATATCCGCAAGGGTTTCTCCCTCTTTGAAGGTTATGCCCCTTGTGGTGATGTTTCTGATTCTTCTTTGAAGTTCAGAAAGCTCAACGTCAATAAATACAACTGTACCTATGTTTTTGAGGTGATGCATCGCCTCATCATAAAGCACCATTGAGCCTCCTGTGGCAATAACCGTGTCCTTGCAATCAAGCTCACAGCCTACTCTGTTCTCTGCTTTTTCAAAGTATTCAAGCCCTGAGTTTTCGATAATTCTCTGCAAGGTTGAGCCTTCATTTTTGCAGATAATCAAATCCGTGTCCACAAAATCCAAGCCCAGAGTCTTAGCAAGCACAACGCCCACGGTGCTTTTACCGCTGCCGGGCATTCCGATTAAAACTATATTATTCATACTTAATACTTAGGTATAGCCTCAAAGGAGGGGGCAATAATCATATTGCAGTCCACGTTTGTGTAATCAAGCTGCCAGCCCTTGAACACATAGGAGTAATAATCGTCATCAGGTCTTTGAGGGTCTTTGGGCGGAATTGCATCATTGCCCTCGGTTACATACTGAGTGCTGAGAATAGAGCCGTCGTGGTCAAGGAAGGTTACCGTGTATGAGGAGTTGCCGTGAGCGGTAACAAGCCACTCGTTGCCCTCGGGTTCGCCCTCTTTGTCGTACCAATCAATATTTCCCTTTTGAAGCTCAGTTCTGAACGAGGTGATTTCGGGACGTGGTGTGCTGTAGTCTGTGTAGTAAACATCGGGCCAGTAGGGCGCCTCGTTAAGTTTTGCTTTATCAATATATTCCTTGACGCTCTCGCCCTGACGAACCTTTCGTGCAACCATTACAGTACGGAAATCTGTATATTCGTGAGAACAGGTGGAGAGGGTGATAATCTGGTCGTCTTCGTTTACAGGCACAGGAATGTCAAAGAGAGAACGCATCTTCACGTTATACACATAGTTCATAAACTGTGCATCTGATGAAAATTCACCGTGGAAGTAGTTGAAGAAGTCACCGTGACGTTCCAAGGTGTTGGTCTTGTAAAATGCAAAGATAACCCATTGCTCTACTCCGCCCTCGGGAGTGTTGAAGAACAAAGTAGGTGCTTTCTTGTAGTAATCCAAATCACCTGTGTAGGCACCGTAGTTGATAAGGTCGTGATACATAGTGCCGTCGTTCATCTTGTGTCCGTGGGTGATTATATTTCTGCTCTTGACTCCCTCTGTGCTTCGGTAATCGATAAAGATACTGCCGGCATACAGGTATGAGCCGTCGTAATTTCTGTGCAGATAATACTGATAGTCGAAGCCGTCTTGGTCGCTCATAAGCACAGGATAATTGATTGCTGTGTTGGGAATGTCAATCCAGCCTACAATATCAGGGTTTATGCTTTTAAGCTCTGCAAAGTCCTGAGTCTTGGTGTAGGGTGTACCGTCAGGCAGAGTGGGGGTTGTGTTATCATCCTCAGCAGCTGTAGTCACAACCTCGGTGTAAGGCACTTCGGTTTCATCGGGAGTAGCAACAGAGGTGTCCACACCCAGATAGTCAATCAGAAAAAACGAGCCTGCCACACAAGCAAAAAACACAAAAGCAGACAGCACGCAGATTGAAACAATGCTGAGAAGCTTCTTTCGTGCAGAAGCTTCGCTGTCAGCAACAATTTCTTCGTTTATGTTGGGATTGTTAGGTTCCATCTTAGTCCCTCCTAAAGTTTCATATACATATTTATTTTAGCATATAACTTTTCCATTGTAAACCACATAAATATAACAAAAGAGCAGACACCTTTTATGATGCCCGCTCTTAATTCACAGCAGTGTAAACCCGTATCCGATTAAAGGACCTGCAAAAATTGCTATGTAGATTAACGTTATCCAAGGCTGGTAATCAATGTAAAAGCCCTTGAAGCTCAGACTCCACGGATGCTTCACAACAACCCAACCGAAAACATCGAACACAATGCAGATGCCCGCCCACAAAGCACCCGTAATAAGTGCCTCTGAAAAAGACGGCTCTGTAAGCCCGTTCATATAAAGCCATCCGAATAAAGAAAACAAAATTATGTTATACAATGGATGCCACGGCTTTGTTTTTTCGTAACCCTCCCCCATGCTATTTTCATCCATAGGGCTGTATTTCAGCACGTAAATATTAAACACCGTGTGCAGAATTCCGACTATGGTTACTATAAAATAGCAAACCCAGAACCACAGCATGGACATTCCGAAATTTTGCATAGCTTTTCTCCTTAATAAAAAATCTCGGAGTATCCAAAAAGGATACCCCGAATAAAATCATAAAATCATCAGCAGATAATTGACTTACCTGTCATTTCCTCGGGCTGAGGAAGGCCGAGGATTTTGAGCATTGTAGGTGCAATGTCTGCAAGCACACCGCCCTCGCGGAGTGTGCAGGGGTAGCCTGCAACGCAGAACTTAACAGGGTTGGTTGTGTGAGCTGTGAAGGGTGTGCCGTCTGTGTCAACCATTCTGTCAGCGTTGCCGTGGTCAGCAGTAATGAGGGTTACACCGCCCATCTTCTCGATGGAAGCGGCAACCTTGCCAACGCAGGAGTCAACTGCCTCAACAGCACTTACAGCTGCTTCAAACACACCTGTATGGCCTACCATATCGCAGTTTGCGAAGTTTAAAATGATAACATCGTACTTGCCGCTCTCGATAGCCTCACAGCACTTATCGCAAACCTCATAAGCGCTCATCTCGGGCTGCATATCGTAGGTTGCAACCTTGGGAGAAGCCACAAGGATTCTGTCCTCGTTCTCGTAGGTTTTCTCAACACCGCCGTTGAAGAAGAAGGTTACGTGAGCATACTTCTCGGTTTCTGCAATTCTCAGCTGAGTGAGTCCCTTATCTGCAAGGTACTCGCCCAGTGTATTCTTAAGTGACTGGGGCTTGAACGCAACCTGCACATTGGGCATTGTTGCATCGTACTGAGTCATACATACATAGTACAAGGGGAAGAAGCCGTTCTTTCTCTCAAATCCTTCAAAAGCCTCGTCAACAAAGGTACGGGTAATCTCTCTTGCTCTGTCAGGACGGAAGTTGAAGAAGATAATGCTGTCGTTTGCCTTAACAGCCTCACCGCCGTCAATTACAGCGGGAACAACAAACTCGTCTGTAACACCCTCGGCATAGGAGTTTGCCACAGCCTTTACAGCATCTGCACACTTAACGCCCTCACGAAGCACCATTGCGTCGTAAGCCTTTACAACTCTCTCCCAGCGGTTATCTCTGTCCATAGCGTAGTATCTGCCCATAACGGTTGCAATGGTACCAACGCCGATTTCCTTGCACTTGTCTGCACAATCCTGCACAAAATCCTTACCGCTTGAAGGAGGAACGTCACGGCCGTCAAGGAAAGCGTGGATGCAAACCCTGTCAAGGCCCTTGCGCTTTGCAAGCTCAAGGATACCGTAAAGGTGAGTATTGTGGCTGTGAACACCGCCGTCAGAGAGAAGTCCCATCAGGTGAAGTGTGGAGTTGTTTTTGATTGCATTGTCGATTGCACCGCACAAAGCTTCGTTCTCAAAGAAATCTCCGTCTTCGATAGCCTTGGTAATTCTTGTAAGCTCCTGATATACAATACGACCGGCACCGATGTTGGTGTGACCTACCTCGCTGTTACCCATCTGACCGTCGGGCAGACCTACGTCCATACCTGATGCACCGATAGCGGTTGTGGGGTTTTCAGCAAAAATTCTGTCAAGGTTAGGTGTCTTGGCGGCATAGATTGCATTGCCATCAGCTTCTGCAATACCAAAGCCGTCAAGAATACATAAAATCAGAGGTTTTTTCATATTAATCATCTCCAAAACAGTACTAAGCCTCGTGGGTTATAGGACTATCCCCCATTGAGCTTCGCTGACAGCCCCCTTTAGGCAAGGGGGCCGTCACAATTCTCTATTTTACCTTTTGCTTAATTCGTTCTCTATTAAGCCGTTTATTACTTGGAAGCTGCCTCTACAATTTTTGCAAACTTCTCAGCAACAAGGGAAGCACCGCCGATAAGACCGCCGTCAACGTTAGTCTTTGAGAGAAGCTCGTCAGCGTTGCCGTCGTTCATAGAACCGCCGTACTGAATTGTTGTAGCCTGTGCAACAACATCGCCGTAAAGCTCAGCAATGCAATCTCTGATAAGTGCGCAAACCTCCTCAGCCTGATCTGCAGTTGCAGTAAGACCTGTGCCGATTGCCCATACAGGCTCGTAAGCGATTACGATACGGCTCATTTCCTCCTCTGTTACACCCTGAAGTGCAACCTTTGTCTGCATTCTGCAAAGCTCTGCTGTGATGCCCTGCTCACGCTCTTCCTTAAGCTCGCCAACGCAGAGGATAACAGTAAGACCTGCATCAAGTGCTGCACGAACTCTCTTGTTAACAGTTACGTCTGTTTCACCGAAGTACTGTCTTCTCTCGGAGTGGCCGATGATTACGTACTCAATGCCCATAGAAGCCAGCATCTTGGCAGAAATCTCGCCTGTGAAGGCACCTGACTCTGCCCAGTGGCAGTTTTCTGCACCGATTTTGATGTTGGAGCCCTGTGCTGCCTCCTGAGCAACAGCAAGGTCAACAAAAGGAACGCATGCGATAACGTCGCAATCTGCGTCTTTAACCAGAGGAATCATCTCAGAAATGAGAACCTTTGCCTCTGCGGGAGTTTTGTTCATTTTCCAGTTACCTGCGATAATAGCTTTTCTTGTAGCCTTGTTCATTTTAATCTTCCTTTCAAAATTTCGTAAGTATATCCGCTTCAAGTCTACTGATAAAGTAAACCTCGTGACTCTCATTTGCAGAGCAGTATAGCCAGCCCTCCTTGTGTAAAGGAGGGTGGATTTGCCGTAGGAAAAGCCGGGAGGATTGTAAAGTTTTCTATCATATAAACACAACGGATTATGTGTTATATTGACAATCCCTCAGTCAAAACCATACGGTTTTTTAAGCTCCCTTTACACAAGGGAGCCTTTGATAACCCTCAGCAAACAACGCAAGTCCTTTATCACAAGCGGAAGGGCGGATGTTCTCCGCCCTCATTGTTATTAATGTGATTGATTATTTGTCAGCAATAACTGCAACACCGGGGAGAACCTTACCCTCAAGATACTCAAGGGAAGCACCGCCACCTGTGGAGATGTGGCTCATTGCATCTGCAAAGCCCAGGTTGATAACTGCTGCTGCAGAGTCGCCGCCGCCGATGATTGTTGTAGCGTCTGTTTCTGCAAGTGCCTTAGCAACTGTAATTGTACCGTTAGCAAAAGAGGGGTTCTCGGAAACGCCCATAGGTCCGTTCCAAACAACTGTCTTTGCGCTCTTTACTGCATCTGCAAACATCTTAGCAGTTTCGGGACCGATATCAAGACCCATAAGGTCTTCGGGAATCTCGAATGTGGGAGCAACAGATGTTTCAACAGGCTGGTCGATGGGGTCAGGGAAAGCCTTTGCACAAGTTGTATCAACAGGAAGAACAAGGTTCTTGCCAAGTTTCTTAGCCTTCTCAATCATCTCGAGGCAGTACTCAATCTTTGTATCGTCAACAAGTGAGGTACCAACGTTGCCGCCCTGAGCCTTGATGAATGTGTAAGCCATACCGCCGCCGATGATGAGAGTATCGCACTTCTCAAGGAGGTTGGAGATAACGTTCAATTTGTCTGCAACCTTAGCACCGCCGAGGATTGCAACGAAGGGTCTTACGGGATTCTCAACAGCATTGCCGAGGAATGCGATTTCCTTCTGCATAAGGTAACCAACTGCTGTGTCCTTGATGTGGTCTGTAACGCCTGCTGTGGAGCAGTGTGCACGGTGAGCGGAACCGAAAGCATCCATTACGAATACTTCTGCCAAAGAAGCAAGCTCGGATGAGAAGGGCTCAAGGTTCTTTGTTTCTTCTTTTCTGAAACGAGTGTTCTGAAGAAGAACAACGTCGCCGTTCTGCATAGCCTCAACAGCCTTCTTAGCGTTCTCGCCAACAACCTCGTCATCGTTTGCAAATACAACTTCCTGACCGAGGAGCTCAGCAAGGCGAACAGCTACAGGTGCAAGAGAGAACTTCTCCTCTGCCCCGTTCTTGGGCTTGCCAAGGTGAGAGCAAAGGATAACCTTGCCGCCGTCTGCAATCAGCTTCTTGATTGTGGGCAGAGCTGCTGTGATACGGTTGTCGTTAGTGATAACTCCTTCCTTGAGAGGAACGTTGAAATCGCAACGAACAAGGACTCTTTTGCCTTTTACGTTAATGTCGTCAACAGTTACTTTTGTGAGATTCATAGTAAAAACCCTTTCCTATATAGAATGTGTTAAAAAATAAACAAATTTAACCATTAGTATTATACCGCAAGTGACTCCGACTTTCAAGCATTTTTATCGGATTTTTGCTGTATTTTTCAGAAATTTACAGTATTAATATATCTTAAATTAAAAACAATATTCAAAATGATAATTTTAATGTTGATTCTATCACAGAGGAAACCTTGTAAGCCTTCCCCTTGAGGGGAAGGTGCCGAGAAAAAACGAGGCGGATGAGGTGGAAAGATTTCATAATTATCAAATTCAATTAACGGACACTAAAGTGTCCTACACCTCATCACCTGCTTCGCAGGAGCTTCTCCTCAAGGAGAAGCCTTTATAAACCCTAATTGTGAAACTCCGTGCCTCTCACTCAGCTTCATCCCAAGAGTGGCGGTGGAGCTCGCCAAAGCCCTGAAGTTCGGGATAATCCCATTGTCTTAAGGTTTCATAGGTTGCTATTGCCACCGCGTTTGAAAGATTTAGTGAGCGTGCCTCAGAAAGCATTGGAATTCGCACGCAAGCTTCTTTGTTTTTAAGGAGCAATTCCTCGGGCAAACCTTTTGTTTCCTTGCCAAAAACAAGGTACACTTTGTCGGGATACTGCACATCCGTGTGCTTATTGAGCGCCTTGGTTGTAAAATAATAAAACTCTCCGTCGGGATTTTTTGCATAAAAATCCGCAAGGTTATCGTAATATGTAATATCAAGCAAATACCAGTAGTCAAGTCCTGCACGCTTTAGCTTTCTGTCGTCAACCTCAAAGCCCATAGGCCGCACCAGATGCAGTCTTGCACCCGTAGCGGCACAGGTGCGGGCAATGTTGCCCGTGTTCTGGGGAATCTCAGGCTCTACCAGTACAATATTAAGCTCTGCCAAAATAAATCACCTCTAACACATTCTAAACTGAGAATACTAATAAAGCAAGTTTTCTTGCAAATTTTTTCGGGAGGTTAAACTATGGCGACAGGCACAATGAACACTATGAAGAACGTAGCTCTGGGCGTTGCCGCAGGTATGGCGGCAGGGTACGTCGGCTCAAAAATGATTAAAAGCAACAAAAAAACTCTTAAGAAAAAAGCCAACCGTGCCCTCAGAGAAGTAGGCAGTATGATGGACACCGCTTCATATATGTTCAAATAAACCAAAAAGGCACTCTTCCAAAAACGAAGAGTGCCTTAGCTTTAGCCGTCTATATAGCTTGTGCCTTTTACGTAAATTTCGGGGTCAACCTTAACTCCGTTGTCGATAATCTCAAAGTGGAGGTGGTCGCCTGTGGAGTAGCCTGTGGAGCCTACACCTGCAATCACATCGCCCTTTAAGACCTTTTCGCCTGTGGAAACATACACGTCACAGCAGTGTGCGTACATTGTTTCGAAGCCGTTGCCGTGGTCGATAATCACGCAGTAGCCGTAGCCGGAGTTATCCCAGCCTGCATAGGTAACTGTACCTGAGTCGGAAGCAACAATATCCTGTCCGTAAATGCCGTTCCAAGAAATGTCGATGCCGTAGTGGAACTTACCCCAGCGATGCTGGAAGGTGCTTGTGATGTTACCTGTATAGGGTACAGGCCATGTGAAATCACCTGTGCCTGTGTAGCTTTGCTTTGTACCTACCAGAACAACTCTGTCAACAGGCTCTTTGGTAACAACCGTGCTCTTTACAACTGCATCAGTCTGAACACCGTCAACATACACAAGACGGTAGAACACCTTCTGTGAGCCCATCTCGCCCTCTGCCAGAACTTCCTCGTATGTATCGAGCTGTGAGTCGTCATACTCGTAAACTGTTGTATAGTACTTGTCGTAATCAATTGCAAGGTCTGTTTCGAGTCTTATGGAGAAGCTCTGTCTTGCACTCTCGATAATCTCTTCAACGGACTTTACAGAGTCCTTTGCATACACATCGGTAACAACCTGAACATCGTTGTTGAAGGTTGTGGTTGTTGTGTTGTCATACTTTGCCTTTGCCTGAGTCAGAATGTCTGTCAGCGCGGAGGAAAGTGCCTGTGCATCCTCAGCGGCGCCGTAGAACACGCCGTCTACGTAAAGTCCGCCTGCATTAGACACAACAGCCTCGTTGCAGTCAACCAGCTTTTCGTAAACATCAGCGGCAGTGGACTTGTCAACACTTGCAAGTGTGGGGAAAGATACCTGAATAACAGGGGTGGTAGCAAACTCGTTGGTGTCGGTACCCGAAAGAGCACTGTGCATCTGAGCAGAAGCCTGAGTGAGCACCTTGTCGTTTTCAATAGTTGCAATGCACTTGCCGTCAACGTTTACCTTAAGGGGCTTGTCAGAGCAAGTCCAGAAGCAAACGGTAAGCACAAGCATAAGAGCTGCCGCAACAGGAGCCAAAGCAGTAGCAATGCCCTTGGGGCTTCTCATAAACTCAAAGTAAGAAGATTTGATGTGGAATTTTCTGATACCCCTGAAAAACTTTGCAGGAGTAAGAGTGGACCAGGTGATGTCACCAATCTTCTTTCTGATAATTTTTGCGTCTTTTTTAATCTCAGCAGGAATTCTCTTTATAAATCTGAGAGCCTTCTGAGAAGTGGTCATATTAACTTTTTGGTTTCCATTGTTCTTTTTGTCGATTGCTTTGATTTCAGAAAAGCCCTCAACGCTTATAAACTTTGTACCCAAACAAATGTCTCCTTGGTTCTTTAATTTCGCACAGAAAACCTCTGTGTTTCCTTTTCGGTTCCTTTGGAAAAAGAATTGTTACAATAGTTACAAACTCGTAACCATTTTAACAACCTTTGTCATTATACCGAAGAAAAGATAAAAAAACAACCTCTAAGACAAATTTTCGGAGCATTTGCCACGATGCACAAAGTCTTGTGTGCATTTTTGTGTATTTTGACGATTAATTCTTATACTGCAAATCGTAAATAGTCCAATCCTTGACTACCTCAAGGTATTCCTGCATCTGTACTTTTGCACCCTCCATATCGTGGTCAAGGTAGTTTCCGCACTCTTTTTTGCTGTTGCCGGGGATATCTCCTGTGTGAGAAATCGCCTTTTTGAGAGTGTCTTTGATAAGTGCCAGAGTGTCCTTGTTTGACAAATCACGGACAATAAGATAAAAGCCTGTTCTGCAGCCCATAGGTCCGAAATAAACAATGTTACTTCCGAACGCACTGTTTCTCATATAGGTTGCAAACAGATGCTCAATGGTGTGAAGTGCCGCATTTTCAAGGAAAGGGGGTGTGTTGGGCTTAATAAATCTCAAATCGTAGGTTGTAATATCGCCGTCAATACGGGATACATAGATGCCCTTCTCCAGAATGTCGTGGTCTACTGTAAAGCTTGCGATTTTTTCCATATTAATTACCTCACTTATAATTTTTGAAACAGATATTCAAATCAACGTTACCTTCAATTCCTTCTACCGTACCTGCGCTCGAATACTGCCAGATAGTGTAGTTATAATAGAAATCAGGAGTATCATTGTAGAATGCATACCAGATATCAACATCCGAGAGCTGACTTAGGTCATACTTATAGTATGCGAGCTGAGAGCCTGTATATAACGCAGGAGTGTAACCTGCTTTTTTTATTTTATCGCAGAAAGCACGGGCACATTGTGTCAGCACCTCGGGGGAAATATTATCCGTTCTGGCGCCCTCGTCGCCTCCGATAAGCTCCCAGTCAAAGGCAAGGGGATAATCAAGGGATGTACCTTTGAGAAGTGACAAGGCATACTCCGCCTCCTCTTCTGCCTCCTCGGCGGTTACCGCCTGTGAGAAGAAGTAAGCACCCACATCAAGTCCTGCCTGCTTTGCACGGCGAAGATTATCTCTGAGATATGTATCGTCATACAGATTGCCTGCTTCGCCGTAGCCTCTGCCACCAATACGAAGCATTGCAAAGTCAACTCCCGAAGCCTTCACCGCCTGCCAGTCAATGTAGCCGTTGAAGTCGGACACGTCAACACCCACGTAAGAGCAAAGCTCCCCGTCATCGTAATAGTGCATATATCCCTTTTCGTCGGTAACAAAATTTTCGTTCTTATAGGTGCACAGGGGCACACCCTCAAAGGCGGGGATTGCAATTTCTCCCAAAGAATAATCCCAAAGAGGTACTCTGTCGGTTTTGCCTGCAAGCTCCACTTTCTGAGATTTGTCATAGATTGCCCTGTGGATTTCCTTGTGGTTTCGAAGCTTCGCTCCCTGCACGCAGGTAACTACGGAAAGCACCAGAGAAAGTATGAGCAAAACCATCACGGCAGGATTAAACCAAGCCTTCAAATAGTACACAGGACTCTTCTTTCTTTTTCCCTGTTGAGGTTTATCGGGATTTTCATAGGGAGCCGTCTGCTCCCCTTTTTCTTCTGTCAAAAATTCTGTTTTCATACAAATTCCACCCTTTTTGAGCACAACGAGTCAAGCTTCGACTGTGCAATAAATATAGAATATCATAAAATTTGTGCCGTGTAAATATGAAGCCTGATACTTGAAATACTTCCCTTCTATATTGTATAATTAAAATACGGAAAAGTTTTTTTGAAAGGAGGAATATGTATGTGCACAGATAACTCAGGCAGAAAATCCAAAGAAGATTTGCTCAAAGAAGTAGACCGTTGCTCCACCATATCAGAGCTTTTTGCCCTTGTAAAAAACAACAATATAGATATGCGTATGCAGACCCTTTGCAGTGCATCAAACATTCCTCCGAAGCTCTTGGAGTACGACTCTTCTGCCAGCATAGAAGACCCGCTTATAAGGCTCAAAAAGGTTGTACGCCTTGCAACAGAAAATCAGTTCTGATTTTAACTCAAGGATAATATCAAAGCCGTTCCGCGTAAATCGGAACGGCTTTTTATTGTGTCTTTTATTGTCTTTTCTTTTTGGGAGTCATTTTGTTTCTGAATGCAAGCTTTGCCGAAGCAATCCTGCCGGGTCTTTCCTCCACGGGATTTTTTGGTGTGTTCCAGATATGGATAATGCCGTTTTCCTGAAGCTTCACAATAATGATGATTGAAACAGGCAGGAGCATCATACCAAGCACACCAAAGAGCTTCAAGCCAACATACATGGCAATCAAGGTCACAATGGGAGGCAGTCCCACCTGCTGACCGATAATCTTGGGCTCGATAATATTGCGGATAACGGTAATGGCAATGTATGTTAAAAGAACACCCAAGCCTAATCCGAAGTTGCCCATAAGCAGGCTGATTACACACCAAGGCAGAAGCACGGTGCCTGTGCCTACAACAGGCATAATATCAAGCACAGCAATGAGTGCCGCAACAATAGCCGCATAGTCCACCCTGAGAATCAGAAGAGCAATAAACAGCTCAATGTATGTGATGAACATAATAATGATGTAGCCACGCAGCATCTTGAGAATATTGGTAACGAAAAGCTGTTTTATGCTGACAACAAGCTTTGCTTTTTTCTCTGAAAGCTGGCAGATTACAAAGTTCACAATCTTGCGGTAATCCTTTGTGATGTAGCAGGAAGCCACCACAGAGAACACACAGGAAATCAGAAGTCCGGGGCCGTCTGTGATAATCTTCTTGGAAACCATAGTAACAAGCCCTGTAACACCGCTGACTACAGCACCTATAATGTTGCCGGGGGCACTTTCAAGAGCAGAGCCCACACCTGCAGGGAGCATTTTGGTGATTGCAGAAAACCAAACCGTTACCTTGTCAAAGGTGTGCTTTATGTCAGGTACCAAGCCCGTGAGCCACTTGGCAAAGCCGGGAGCCTCTTCATAAAGCCCCCAAGCAAGGAGTCCCACAACAGCAAACAAGGCACACAGCACCACAAGCACCAGAAGGCAAGACCAGAAGCCTCTGCCTCCCCTTGTTTTTTCTGTGAGGTATGCCACAGGCTTCTGCAGAATTATTGCCACAAGCAAGCCAATGATAAAGGGCAGCACCCACACAGAAAGGTACTCCATCACAAAGTAAACAACCCCGAGAATCAGAGCAATGAATACAATGTCGATTATAAATTTTCTTTTTCTTTCCGTTGTCAAAGCCATACCACCTTCCGATGAAATTATATTAAACCTTACAGTATACTTTTACTATCTCAGTATATATAAAAGTGCAGAAAAATTCAAACCTTTTTTGCCTGAATTTTCCTGTTTCCTCAGGATATTTTATATTATACACTATAAATACTAAAAAAATGTGAATTCTATGTAAATTTCATTGACGAAAATTCACTCATATATTATACTATTATATATAGAAAATTACAAGGATGTGGTTTTTAATGAAAAGATTTATTTCTCTTCTGACAGTATGCCTTATGCTTATAAGTATGTGCGTATTCTCCACAGGCACCGTGTTTGCAACTGATGGTGATTACACCTACAAAGAAGTTGACGGCGGCGTTGAGATTACAGCCTACACAGGATTTATTCAGGTAGAAAAAGATGAAGACGGACAATTAATCCCCGTATACCTGAACATCCCCGAAACTCTCGGCGGCTCCCCTGTTGTAGGTATCGGCGACAAAGCCTTTTACCAGAACAAAAGCAGAGTTTTCGTTGTGCTTCCCGAAGGCATTGAATACATAGGCAACCGTGCCTTTGCAGGCTCGCACATCAGAGGCATCGAGATGTCCGACTCGGTTAAAACTCTGGGTGATTCCGCTTTTAACGGCTGTATATACCTTGAAACACTCACCCTTTCAAAGGGAATAAAAGCTATTTCCAACAGCTGTTTCCACGACTGCACACGACTTGAAGAAATTGTTGTTCCCGAGGGTGTTGAGGTTATCGAGGATATGGCTTTCCAGACTGTAAACCACCTGACTTCACTTACTCTCCCCTCCACCCTCAAGTCAATCGGTGAGTACGCCTTTGCATACATGGGTATTTCTGAGATTATTATTCCCGAAGGCGTTGAAGAGCTTGCTGATTTTTCCTTCTTTATGTGCCCGAACCTTAAGAAGGTTACTATTCCCGACACGGTAAAAACTATCGGCGAATGTGCTTTCCGTTCCTGCCCTCTCCTTTCAACTCTTTCCTTAGGCGAAGGTGTTGAAACAATCAAGGCAGGTGCATTTGAGTCCTGTGCTTTGACTAATGTGTCAATTCCAGCATCAGTTACAGAAATCGGTGATTATGCCATTGGCTATGCTTGGGATGATGGTCTTTGGGATTACGTTTTAGTTGAAGACTTTGAAATCATCTGTGTTGAGGGTACTGCAGGATATGAGTATGCATCAGCAAACGGAATAACTTACACAGCTACTCCCTCTGAGGGACCCACCGAGGAGCCTACCGAGGCACCCACACAGGCACCTACAGAAGCTCCTACACAAGAGCCTACAGAAGCTCCCACTAACGCTCCCACAGTTGCACCTACTGCAGAGCCTACAGATGCTCCTACTAACGCTCCCACAGTTGCACCTACTGTAGAGCCTACAGATGCTCCCACAGCAGCTCCCACAGTTGTACCCACAAACGCACCCACACAGACACCTACCGAGGAGCCCCCAACCGCTTCTAAGTTTGAAAAGGGTGACGCTAACACAGACGGCAATGTTAACATCAAGGATGCAACCGCAATCCAGAAGCACGTTGCAGATCTTACTAAGCTCTCTGTTGAGGGTATGATACTTGCCGAGTACGACGGCGACACAAAAATCACCGTTAAGGATGCAACAGCTATTCAGAAGTTCATTGCAGGTATGATTTTCTAAGTAAATACAAATCAATATAAAAAGAAGCCACCGCAGAAATTAATCTGCGGTGGTTTCTTTATAGGAGAATCGCAAGCCTGTCATATTGCCGTAACAGGCTTGCATTGTGAAATTCAAATTAATCCTCAGCTTCCTGCTTAGCGGCCTCGATAACCTTCTGAGCAACGTTTGCAGGTGCATCCTCATAACGAACAAAATCAAAGCTGAAACGGCCTCTGCCCTGTGTTACCTGACGGATATAGGTACTGAAGTCGTGCATTTCTGCCATGGGAACCTCAGCCTCGATAATCTGCTGATTATCCTCACCGGGGCTCATACCCAGAACTCTGCCGCGACGCTTGTTAACCTCACCCATAATGTCGCCCATGTTTGCATCGGGAACTGTGCACTTGAGTGAACCAACAGGCTCCAAAAGTGTGGGGTTGGCAATAGCCATACCGTTCTTGTAAGCAACCTTTGCTGCCATCTTAAATGCCATTTCGTTGGAGTCAACGGGATGGTAGGAGCCGTCATAAAGTGTAGCCTTAAGACCTACAACAGGGTAACCTGCAAGGGGGCCCTTCTGGATTGCTTCGCGAAGTCCCTTTTCAACTGCAGGGAAGAAGTTCTTGGGAACAGAACCGCCAACAACTCTCTCTGCAAACTCAAGGTCTGCGCAATCGCAAGGCTCGAACTCAATCCAAACGTCACCGAACTGACCGCTGCCGCCCGACTGCTTCTTGTGTCTGCCCTGAACCTGAACCTTCTTGCGGATTGCCTCGCGGTATGCAACCTTGGGCTTCTTCAGGATAACCTCAACGTTGAACTTAGACTTAAGCTTGCAAACAACTATATCAAGATGCTGGTCGCCCTTACCTGAGAGCACCATTTCTTTTGTTTCTTTATCAGACTTGAATCCGAGGGAGGGGTCTTCCTCAATAAGTCTTGCAATACCCTGTGCAACCTTGTCTTCTTCACCGCTCTTCTTGGGGAAGATAGCCATTGAGAAGGAAGGCTTGTTGTACTGAGGTCCTGCAAGAGTAACCACTCTCTTTGGTGAGCAGAGCGTGTCGCCTGTTGCGGCACCTGAAAGCTTAGGAATAGCACCGATGTCGCCTGCACCTACAAAGGGTACGTCAATCTGCTTTTTACCGCGTACAAGGAAAACCTTGGAGATTCTCTCACTCTCGCCTGTGCGTGCATTTACAAGGGGAGTATCGGGAGAAATCTTGCCTGCGATAACCTTGAAGTAAGAGAGCTTGCCAACGAAGGGGTCAGCAACAGTCTTGAAGATTGTAGCAACTGCAGGAGCATCTGCATCAACTGCAATCTCAACGTCATTGCCGTCTTCGTCCTTGCCGATTTCCTTACCGATAACGGATGCAGGAGGTGTAAACTTAACTATAGAATCAAGGAGCACATCCATACCTGCCTGAGTGATAGCTTCAACACAGAATACAGGAGCGATGTCGCCTGACATAACAGCATTCTTGATGCCTGTGTTCATCTCTTCAGCAGTAAACTCCTCACCGCCGAAGAATTTATCCATCAAATCCTCAGAGGTTTCAGCAACTGCTTCCTTGATAGCGTTGGTGTATTCTTCCAGTTTATCAAAAGCAGGCATAGGAATTTCTGTAGCCTTAGCGCCTTGATATGTATATGCCTTCTGGTTTGCAAGGTCAATGTATGCAGTAGCCTTGCCGCCTTCTACAACAGGAACAAATACAGGGCATACGTTGTAGCCGTATCTCTCCTTAAGCTCATCAATAAGTGCGTAATAGTCCACGTTGGGGTCGCACATTCCGTTAATAACGAAGAATCTGGGACGCTTGCCGCGACGAGCAAACTTAAATCCACGCTCTGTACCAACGTTGATACCGCCCTTTGCGGAAACAACGATTGCAACCGAGTCAGCCGCACGGATAGACTCAACACAACCTGCCATGTAGTCATAAAGACCGGGTGCATCAAGAATATTCAGCTTTGCGTCTTTCCACTCAACAGGAGCAACTGCAAGAGCAACAGAAACCTTTCTCTTTATTTCCTCAGGGTCAAAGTCTGTAACAGTATTACCGTCATTTGTCTTGCCCATACGGTCGATAACTCCGGTCATAAACAGCATTGCCTCAGTAAGAGTTGTCTTACCTGCACCGCTATGACCGGTAAGCGCAATGTTATAAATTTTGTCTGCTGTGTACTGTTTCATAATGATTCTCCTTTCGTGCCTCTTTTGGCAACGATTATATATTACTTGTAAGCGAAATAGCAATTTATACAAAAAAATCTAAATACTTAAAGTAACTAATAACAATTATAACAAAGACTATGAATTAACACAACAAAAAATTACTACTCTTGCACAATTTTGACTTCTTGCTCAATCACACGCCCTCTATATTGTGCATATTGCACAATATTATTTCGCTAAGTTGAAGTATATTAACCTATAGATATATAAAAAACGGACTTTCCAAATAAAAGAAAGCCCGTCTGAAACAAATTCTATGCGGTTGCGGTTTGTGGATTAATCAGTCAAAAACACCCGTGGAAAGATACCTTTCTCCTGTGTCGGGCAAAAGCACAACAATTCTCTTGCCCTTGTTTTCTTCACGCTTTGCAAGCTCCTTACCTGCCCAGAGTGCCGCACCCGAAGAAATACCCACAAGGTAGCCCTCGGTGTGTGCAAGCTCCTTGCAAGTGTAAAAAGCATCCTCTTCTCTGACGCATACAACCTCGTCAATAAGCTCTGTGCCTAAAATTTCGGGGATAAAGTTAGCACCTATGCCCTGCAAGCCGTGAGGTGAAGCCTCTTTGCCCGAAAGCAAGGGAGATTTGAAGGGCTCCACCGCCACAATCTTAATTTTCTTATTCTTACTTTTCAAGAACTTTGCAACGCCTGTGAGGGTACCTCCGGTGCCCACGCCTGCCACAAAAATGTCCACTGTGCCTTCTGTATCTTCCCAGATTTCAACACCTGTGGTTTCCACGTGAGCCTGCACGTTAGCCTCGTTTGTAAACTGTGAGGGCATAAAGCTTCCATCGGTTTCTTTCAGAAGCTCCTGTGCCTTTTCAATGGCACCTGTCATACCCTTCTTCCCTTCTGTAAGCACTATCTGAGCACCGTATGCTTTGAGAAGATTTCTTCTTTCAACACTCATTGTATCGGGCATTGTGAGTATAACCTTGTAGCCCTTTGAGGATGCCACCGCCGCAAGACCGATACCTGTGTTGCCTGAAGTAGGCTCAATGATGGTAGCACCTTCTTTGAGAAGGCCCTTTCTTTCTGCATCCTCTATCATATATAGTGCCGCTCTGTCCTTGACACTGCCTGCAGGGTTGAAGTATTCAAGCTTTGCAAGAAGCTGTGCTTTTACCTCTTTGCCCTGTGAAAACTTTGAAAGCTGTGCCAAGGGAGTTGAACCGATAAGCTCCTCTATACCTTTGTAAATTTTCATATATAAATCTCCTTTGCAAAAGGTAACTGTAGTCTGAAAAAATTATACACTCACAAAAAAGCTCTGTCAACACAACAAACACCTTGAAAATAATGTAAAATAATAGTATATTGTATTCAAAGGGAATGCCCCTATTAGACAAATGAGCTTGGATATTGCAAAATACGGAGGGATACCACAAATGCCTCCCTTGCCTAAAGGGAGGTGGCATTTTCGCAAGAAAATGACGGAGGGATATAAATTATGAACACAGCCATTCATTACAACGAATACATAAGCATTCTCAAGGAAGAGCTTATTCCTGCTATGGGATGCACAGAGCCTATTGCCATTGCCTATGCAGGTGCAAAAGCAAGGGAGATTCTGGGCACAATCCCCGACAAAGTGCACATAGAAGTCAGCGGTAATATCCTAAAAAACGTCAAAAGCGTTGTTGTGCCTCACACAGGAGGACTCAGAGGTATTCCTGCGGCGGCGGCAATCGGAATTGTGGCAGGCAACGCAGAGAAAGAGCTTGAGGTACTCTCCCATATCACCGAAAAGCAGATTGAAGAAACCAAGCTTTTTATTGAGAAAACTCCCATATCCGTACACTTTGCAGATACTCCCCACATCTTTGATATTATGATTACTCTTTCAAAGGGTGACGAGAGTGCCTTTGTCCGCCTTGCAGAGCACCACACGAACATTGTGTGCATAAAAAAGAACAGCGAAGTCCTCTTTGAAAAAGAGGTTGCACCTCAGGAAAACGGACTCACCGACCACTCTGTTCTGAGCATTGAGGAGATTATAAGCTTTGCAGAGAGTGCTGAGCTTGGAACTCTCAAAGATACGCTGGAGCGTCAGATAAGCTTCAATATGGCTATTGCCGAGGAAGGACTCAAGGGAAATTACGGTGCCAACATCGGAAGCACCCTGCTTTCTCACGGCAAGCCCGATATATACCAGAAAATGCGTGCCTATGCCGCCGCAGGCTCAGATGCCAGAATGAACGGCTGTGAAATGCCTGTAATCATCTGCTCAGGCTCAGGCAATCAGGGTATTACCGCAAGTGTGCCCCTTATTGTTTATGCACAAGAAAAGGGCTATGAGAGAGAAGAACTTCTCAGAGCACTTATTGTATCAAACCTTGTGACCGTTCACCTCAAAGCAGGCATCGGCAGGCTGTCGGCATACTGCGGAGTTGTAAGCGCCGCTGTGGGCGCCGCCGCAGGTGTAGCCTTTCTCAAAGGCGGCAGATACGACACCATCGCCCACACAGTTGTCAACGCCCTTGCAATGGACTCAGGTATAATATGCGACGGTGCAAAGGCAAGCTGTGCTGCAAAGATTGCCTCCGCGGTGGATGCAGGACTCTTAGGACTTTTTATGTACGAAAACGGAAATCAATTTTACTCGGGTGAAGGCTTGGTTGCAAAGGGTGTGGAAAACACAATCCGCAACATAGGCTCTCTTGCCCGCAACGGCATGGCAGAAACCGACAAAGAAATCATCAGAATAATGCTGGAAAGCTAGTTTTTTAAGGAGTGATAATTATGACACCAAAAGCAATGAGAAAAATGGGTATTACCTTCCTCGTAATAGGCATTGTAAGTTACGTCTTGTCGATTTTATGCTGGATGACATTTGGAATTAGTATGTTTTCGGGAAATACAGATTTTATTTTTCTGCCATTCATTTTATTTGCTCTTTTTGTAATTCTCACCTACTTCGCTTATGGAGCTATCCCCTTGCTTATTATATCGAGCATAAAACTCAGACGTGAAAAAGCCGAACAGGAACAAATTAACCTTTATGGTTACTGTACCCAATGCGGTACTCCAAAAACAAAAGATGCTGTTTTCTGCAGTAAATGCGGAAACCGCTTCGCCTGATAAACTCTGCACACAACAAAACGGACTGTGAAATCACAGTCCGTTTTTATTTATAATCATGCAATAATCAAAACAGCTCTCCTTGCAAGAAGGAAAGCTGAATTTTTGAGTTTATAGCATTGTTTATTCCCGCCGTTTGGAAACTTAAGGCAAAAATGAAGTTATTCAAAGTCGGAGTTGCCCACCGTGGCTAACGGGGATTGTTGTTTATCCGATTGTTTATTCCCGCCGTTGCAGAGCTTTGCATAAAAACCAAACTTATTCAAAGGCGGAGTTGCCCACCGTGGCTACGGTTTAATATAACTTTGCGCCTGCGGGGATGCGGTTTGACACCATAAGAAGGTTGAGCTTTTCTTCGCCTTCTTCTGAGTGCACGGCAGACAGGAGCATTCCGTTACTTTCAATACCCATCATAGCTCTGGGGGGCAGGTTTGTAATGGCAACTAAAGTCTTGCCCACAAGCTCCTCAGGCTCGTAGTATGCGTGAATACCTGAGAGGATTGTGCGCTCCTTGCCTGTGCCGTCATCAAGAGTGAACTTGAGAAGCTTCTTGGATTTTGCAACTGCCTCGCAAGCGAGCACCTTAACAGCTCTGAAATCTGACTTTGAGAAGGTTTCGAAGTCTACGAACTCCTCAAACAAAGGCTCAATCTCAACCTTGGAGAAGTCGATAACCTCTTCCTCTTCAGCTTCAACATCTGCCTTGGGGGCTTTATTGGCTCTCTTGCCCTCTTCAATGGGCTTCATTGTGGGGAAGATGATAACATCGCGGATGGAAGCGGAGTCGGTGAGAAGCATAACAAGTCTGTCAATACCCATACCCATACCGCCTGTGGGAGGCATACCGTAGGAAAGGGCTGTGAGGAAATCCTCGTCAATCTCGTTTGCCTCGTCATCGCCTGCTTCACGGAGCATCATCTGATGCTCAAAACGGCTTCTCTGGTCGATGGGGTCGTTAAGCTCTGTGTAAGCATTTGCAAGCTCACGGCGAGTTACGAAAAGCTCAAAGCGGTCAACAAGGAGAGGATTGCTCTCAAGACGCTTTGTAAGAGGAGAAACCTCAACAGGATAATCTGTAATAAAGGTAGGCTGAACAAGGTTTTCTTCAACGTACTCTTCGAATGCGGTGTTGAGGATGTTACCCCATGTGTCGGTGGGCTTAACCTCTAACTTCAGCTCCTTTGCAACCTCTTTTGCCTTCTCGGTATCGCCCATAAATGCACCGAAGTCAACACCTGAATACTGCTTTACAGCGTCAATCATTGTCATACGTGCAAAGGGAACGGAAAGGTTAACGGCCTCGCCCTGATACTCAATCTGGTCTGTGCCGTTTGCGGCAATACAAGAGCGGTTTACAATCTGCTCTGTACGCTCCATCATACCTCTCAGGTCTGTGAAGGCTTCGTAAATCTCGATGGTTGTGAACTCGGGGTTGTGCTTAACGTCCATACCCTCGTTACGGAAGAGTCTGCCTATCTCGTAAACTCTCTCCATGCCACCTACGATAAGACGCTTGAGGTAAAGCTCTGTGGCAATACGAAGGTACATATCAAGGTCGAGTGTGTTGTGATGTGTAATGAAAGGACGTGCGTTTGCACCGCCTGCAATGGTAGAAAGAACGGGAGTTTCAACCTCGAAGTAGTTGAGGTTATCCAGATACTTTCTGATTTCGGAAACAATGCGTGTACGCTTCTTGAAGGTTTCCATAACGTCAGGATTCATAATCATATCAACATATCTCTGACGGTATCTCAAATCGGGATCCTTAAGTCCGTGGAACTTCTCAGGCAGAGGAAGGAGTGATTTTGCAAGGAGCTTCACGCCTGTTGCGTGAATGCTCACCTCACCCATCTGGGTTCTGAACACAAAGCCTGTGATTTCGGCAACATCACCGATATCCCACTTTTTGAGTCCTGCATAAACTTCCTCGCCAAGGTCGTCAAACTTTGCAAAAATCTGAATCTTACCTGTTACATCCCACAGGTCCATAAACATAACCTTGCCCTTGCCGCGCTTGGACTTAATCCTACCTGCAACGCATACAGTCTTGCCCTCAAGGGTGTCGAACTGCTCTGCAATGTCCTTAGCATAAGTATCTCTGTCGGAAGTGTTGACCATAAAGGGGTCGTTGCCTGCCTGCTGCAATGCAAACAGCTTGTCCATTCTTATCTGATTCTGCTCGCTGATGCTTACAGCTTCCATACTGCGGTTATTATCGCTCATAACACAAGTCCTTTCTTGTAGTAGCTTTATCAATTAATAAATTGCGAAAGGGCGACCCACAAGCCGCCCGAAATACGCTTATTACTTGGAGATTTCCAGCACCTTAAAGGTCATAAGACCTGCGGGAGTTTCAACCTCAACTGTGTCGCCTACACTGTGACCGAGAAGTGCTGCACCCACAGGAGATTCATCAGAAATCTTGAACTCTCTGGGGTTAGCCTCGTTGGAGCCTGTGATTCTGTAGGAAACCTCTTTACCGGCTGAGATGTTCTCAAGCTTTACCTGAGAACCCACGTGCACGGTTTCGTTGGACATTTCGCTTTCGTCAATGATGACTGCAACCTTGAGTGTAGCCTCGATAGTAGCAATTCTTGCCTCGAGGATTGCCTGCTCGTTCTTTGCGTCATCGTATTCGCTGTTTTCGGAAAGGTCGCCGTAAGAACGTGCAACCTTGATTTTCTCTGCAATTTCTTTTCGTTTTTCGCCTTTAAGCAAATCCAGCTCTTCTTCAAGCTGTTTGTAGCCTTCTGCGGTAACCATAATGGATTTAGCCATGTGTGACCATCCTTTCAAATTCGTAATTAATTACACAAACTATATTATATGTTTATTTTTGGCGGATGTCAAGTAGTGACGCAGTCACAAAGGTATCTTCTCAGAGATAAAGTTGTCTGGGTGTCGGTATCGGAGGTGCACACAAAGGGAATAACCGAGCCCAAAGGGTAAAATCCGCACAGTGAATACAAGGCTCCTGCAAAAATCTCTGCACACAAGGCTTCGGGTTTAAGCTTTTCAAGCTCGGGTTCAAGGCGGAAGGAATACTTATAATATACCCTGCAGGCAAGGGGCACCCTCGGCTTGTGGCAGGTGAGCACCACCGCCTTTGCCATAGGAGTAAAGCCCGTGTCAAGCACACAGGGAGAAACAATCAATCCGCAGGTGGACAAAAGCTGTGTCTGAGGGCTTACACAAAGCACAGCTCCCCGTTCGTCAAGAAGCCTTTGTGCCTGCTGGCGGTACACCTTGTAGTTCTTTGTGACAACAATCAGATTATCGGTGAATTTCAGCAGATGCTCCGGCAAATCCGAAAACTCCCCCTCGGGGTCATAAAGCCCTGTCCGAAATGTGTTGCTTTTCTCCTTCAACATTTCAAGCACCGACAAAGCCATATTGGAGCACAGCCGCTGCCGAAGTGCCAAAGGCTCAAACAGGCGTATATCCGACTCCTCGGGCACAGGGTGGCTTCCGCTATACAAAAGCTGAGCTTTCCCCTTACCTGCTTTTGAGCTGATTTTCTTCCAGTTAATTCTGCCGTTGCGGTTTATGTACTTTATGTGGCGTATTTGAAGTTTTTCGCCGATGCTGTGAGCATTAAGAGAATTGGGAGCAAGCACAGAATACAGCCTCTCCCCTGCACCCTCTCTGAGTTTGTCCTCTATTGTAAGAATTGTAAGCATAAAAAACCTCCTGCATATATTGAGTATATGCAGGAGATTTGATTTTTATTTAATTACTCGGCAGAAGTCACAACCTCTGTGCTGTTCAGTGCATTGTACTGCTCCTCGGTAAGCACCACCAAGGCAGATTTGTCTGCAAGAGTTAAAACCGTGTAGCCTGCATCAGCGGTATATTCGCTTTCTGCATACTCCTCAGCGGTTAAGTAGAGCACTCTGCCTGAGTAAGCGGCGGCATAGCCTCTGCACAGCTCCTCGGTGAGTATTTCCTTGTCGATTTCATAGTAGCTTTTATCTCTTACAAAGCTGTCTACGTCTGCCATTGTGGAAAACAAAGCCTGCTTTTTGCTCAGGTCTGTCAGACGTGAATTCATAGCACTTGTGGAAATTATATACGCCAGAGAAAAAGCTATGGCGGCTGACACCAAGGCAATGGCAATTACAATGGGAAGAGAAAACTTCTTTTTCATAAAAAGCCCTCCTGTCAATTAAGCTCTGTCATGGGGTCGTAGCGAGTGCCGTAGTATCTGCACTCAAAATGCAGGTGAGGTCCTGTGGAGGAGCCTGTGGAACCGCCGTAGCCCAAGAGCTGTCCTGCGGTTACATACTCACCCTCAAAGGCAACAATGTAGGACATATGAGCGTAAATGGTAGCCTTTCCGCCGCCATGGTCAATCCAAACGTAGTTTCCGTAACCGCCGCCGCAGCCGCAGCTTCCGTACTTACCCCAGTTGTGCTCACAGCTGTTGCAGGCAGAAATAATGGTGCCCGAGGCAGAAGCAACAATGGGAGTGCCCATAAAGCCCGAGCCTGCAATATCGATTCCGCCGTGGTAGTAGCCTGTACGCTCCTCGTAATACTTAGAGCTGAGCCAGTAGTGTCCTGGTGCAGGCCACACGTAGTTGCCTGAATAAGGAGGATTGTCCTCCTCGTAGCTTCCGCCTGAGGAAGAACCGCCTGCCTCCTGTCTTAAGGAGTCGTAGTAGTCCTGAATCTTCTGGTCAACCTCGGACTGGGAAAGCTCGATGGAATGCACGTGGTCCTCATATTCCTGCTTCTGTCCGTAGAGGGATTTAAGAGCTTCTTCGTTCTCAGCAAGGAGAGAGTCAAGCTCTGCCTGATTTGACTCCAGAGCGGCTTTTTCAACCTCAAGCTCCGACTTGTTTTTATTGAGTGCCTCAACGGTTTCGTTTACATCGTCAAGCTGGGTTTCAATTTCATCAATGAGCTTTGCATCGTAGTCGGAAAGACTTTCCACAAGCTGCATCTTATCCACAAAGTCAGAGAAATCGCTGGCGCCCAAAATAATTTCAAGTGCAGAGGTATCCCCTGCCATATAGATTGCACGCAGACGCTTTCTGAGGATATTCATATTCTCCTCAGCCTTAGCGTTAAGACGGTCTTTTTCTGCCTCCTGCACGGAAATCTCTGCATCATAAGCCGCAATCTTCTCGCGGTTTACATAAATCTGGTCGTTGATGTTTGCCACCTTCAGAGCAATGGTGTTAACGTATTCCTCCTGCTCGGCAATCTGGCCTTCCTTCTCCGCGATTATAGCCTCATACTCTGCGGCCTCCTGCTCAAGACGGCTCTGCTCGTTTTTCAGGTCGCTTAAGGTATCAGCCGAAGCAGTCGCCACCGCCGACAAAACAATAATTACCGCAAGCAAAGCGGATAAAATTCTTTTAGTCATACAGTCACCTCTTTTGTCTTTTTACATTTCATATATCTTCCAAAAATCTTACCAACCTAAAAGCTCATTACCCTCTTTTTTAAGGTATCTGCCGATAGAAACCACACTGCCTAAGGCACCGATAAGCATACCTGCAACAATAAAGGCAAGGGATGCCCAGAGTCCTACCTGAGAATAGGGAATAAACTTGAAGGAAACAATGTTCTGCATTGTCTTCATAACTACATCGTAAAGCAGGAACAGAAGTCCCGAGGACACAAGTCCGGAAACCAGACCGATTACCATACCCTCAATGATAAAGGGAATACGAACGAAGGTGTCTGTTGCACCAACCGACTTCATAATACTTATCTCAAATCTTCTGGAATACATGGTCATTCTGATTGTATTTGAGATAATGAAAACCGAAACAAGCACCAAAGCCACCATAATCCACAATGTCAGAGTGCTTACCAAGTCGTTGAGATTTGTGAGCTTCATGGCAATCTCCCTTGTGTCGCGGGCAGACTCAACTCCGTCTACAGAAAGAACCTGAGCGATGGTGTCGTCGTAATATGCCAAGTCAGTCATAGTAACGTCAATAGCATTAGGCAAGGGGTTGCCCTCACCAATAAGCTGCTGGAAAATATCCTCTCTCAGGGTATCCTGATAATCCCTGATAGCCTCGTCCTTGGAAACAAAAACGGTTTTTTCCACATTGGGAATACGTGCAAGCTCGTCACCGATGTGCACCGCCTCCAAGTCGGTAATCTGCTGTTCGAGGAACACTCTGGTCACGTTGGTGCCGCCGATGCTCTCAATAGCAGAAGAAACATTTACAGAAAGAAGCTCTGCCGCTCCTGTAAGCAAAAGACAGGAAATAAGCACACCGATAGAGGCAAGGCTCATCATTCGGTTTGTCCATATACTCCTGATACCCTCTTTCACCAAATATCCGAATCCACTAATTTTCATATTTTTACCCTCTCTGAAATCAAGCCTGAGTGTCTTTAGTATCAGACACAACTACACCCTTGTCGATAGTGATAACCCTGCGGTTGAAGCTGTGCACCAAATCCAGCTCATGAGTAACAATGAGAATGGTGGTACCGCGCTTGTTAATCTCCGAGAGAAGTTCCATAATCTCATAGCTCATCTCGGGGTCGATGTTACCTGTGGGCTCGTCTGCAATAATCATCTGGGGATTGTTAACAAGCGCACGGGCAAGACCTACCCTCTGCTGTTCGCCGCCCGAAAGCTCGGAAGGATAGTTGTCAGCCTTTCCCTCAAGTCCCACAAGCTCCAGTATGTAGGGCACACGCTTCTTGATGGCACGTGAGCGTGCACCCACGGCACGCATGGCAAAGGCTACGTTCTCATAAACGGTCATTTTGTCAATGAGTCGGAAGTCCTGAAACACAATGCCCATTGTACGCCTGAGCATAGGCACCTGACGGCGCTTCATTTTATCAAGCTGCATACCGTTTACGATAATTGAGCCTGAGGTGGGAATTTCTTCCCTCATAATAAGCTTTAAAAAAGTACTTTTACCTGCACCGGATGAGCCCACGATAAAAACAAACTCGCCTTTTTCAATGGTAAGGCTCGCTTTGTTAAGTGCGTGAGTTCCCGTGCTGTAAACCTTGGAAACATTTCTGAATTCAATCATTTCATACCCTGCCTTTATCTGTCTGTTGGTAATTGAAAATCTTTAAAACCGTTTTGTCTAAGAAAAAGCTCACAGAGTGCGGTGCCTCAGACGTGACACACATCTTGGACAACTTCACACAAAAGTATATCCCTCCGTCAAAAATCAAAGATTTTCGGCACCTCCGTTTAAGCAAAGGAGGCTTTGTCACTTTCCACATACTGGAAATTCGCGGTTATTCTAAAATCGCTTTGCACGCAATTCTCATATACGAATCCGCGTACAAAGCGAAGTTTGTTTATAGTTTATTAATATTTTGTGGGGCTGGCTGTCAGGTATTTTTTAACCATAAGGGCTACCTTAAACACGATAGCGTCCTCAAACTCTCTCAAATCAAGACCTGTGAGCTTCTTGATTTTCTCAAGACGGTAAACCAGAGTGTTACGGTGAACGAAAAGCTTTCTGGAGGTTTCGGACACGTTGAGGTTATTCTCAAAGAACTTCTGGATTGTAAAGAGAGTTTCCTGATCGAGAGTTTCGATGGAACCGCGCTTGAACACCTCTCTGAGGAACATATCGCACAGAGTTGTGGGAAGCTGATATACCAGACGGGCGATACCGAGGTTGTCGTAGTTTACAATGGTGCGCTCTGTATCAAACACCTTGCCCACCTCAAGAGCAACCTGTGCTTCCTTGAAGGAGTAAGCCAAATCCTTAATGCCTGTAACAGAGGTGCCGATACCGATGGAGCAATGAGTGTAGAACTCGCTGGAAAGGGTATCCACAATGGAGCTTGCCAGCTTCTCCAAATCCTTGCCCTCAATACCTGCTTTAATCTCCTTTACAAGAGCAATGTCAGTTTCGTTGATATTGATAACGAAGTCCTTGTTCTTGTCGGGGAAAAGGTTTTGAATTATATCATAAGCGGAAATGTCTGTTTTTGATGTAATCTTAATGAGCATACAAACTCTGGTTACATCGTTGTTAAAGCGAAGCTCTCTTGCCTTGATGTAAATATCACCGGGCAGAATATTATCAAGGATAACGTTCTTGATAAAGTTGCTTCTGTCGTATTTTTCATCATAATACTGCTTGATGCTTGCAAGTGAAACGCTCAGTAGCTGAACATACTTCTGTGCAAGCTCGTCAGCACCGGATACAAAAACCGCATACTCATGTCTTGCGGAATTACCGAAAGATTTGTATGTACAGCCGTTGATTACAAAAGGAACTGTTGCACTCAAGGTTTCGGAATTGATATTCTCGTTAACCTCGCCGATACGGCCAAGCTCAGAGCAAGCGATGACAACCGAAGTTTCATCAACTACACCGATAACTCTGTCAATAGCATCCTTCATCTGATGGATAACACCCTGAAACAATCTGTTAGACATATTTTTGCCTCCGCTACATTAATGATTAGTAGTCAAAATCCCGAAGCGTTTGTGGGAATGATACCAAAAATAATATAATTTCATATACATATTACACAAAAAAAATCAAAAATGCAACCTTTTTTCAAAAAATTTCTTGTTTTTTTATAAAAAATGCTGAAAGCATAAATGCACCTGTCGAGGAAAAAGCACACACTCCCTCACAGCAGAAGCCTTAAAAAGCCTTCCACCAGAGGGAAAGACAGATTGCCTTATAAAGCAGAGCAAGACGAACGAGCAATAAAATTTCGCAAAAAACAAACTAAGTTTCGCAAGCACATTCGTGTTCTGTGCCTCTGAGCAAGCTTCGCTGATACCTTTCCTCAAGGGGAAGGCTCTGTGTTAGGATTTCGGGTAGCAATACTCTTTCTCACTCTGCACGTTGCCTAAACAAAAAAACAGCAGAAGACTTTCGCCTTCTGCTGCTGAATTCAAAATGTAAATCAGTTAACGATTGTACGCTCTGTTTCCTTGTCGAAGATGTGAACTCTTGTGAGGTCAAGAGCAATCTTGATTGTGTCGCCGGGTTTAGCTGTGGATGTGGGAGCAACGCGAGCTGTGATAGGTGTGCCGTCGATATCAACATAGAGATAAATCTCTGCACCCATAAGCTCAGTAACGTCAACCTTAGCGGAGAGAACACCCTCAGTTGCCTTCTCAAGGAACTCGGGCTCGTCGTGAACGTGCTCAGGACGGATACCGAAGCGAACCTCCTTGCCGATGTAGGGAGTGAGCTTGCCGTCTGCGTTCTTGGAAGCGGGCAGCTTCATCTCGTACTTGCCGAACTTGAGGCCAACGCCGTCGCCCATCTTGATGAGTGTTGCATCAGCAAAGTTCATCTGGGGAGAGCCGATAAAGCCTGCTACGAACTCATTGCAGGGCATATCGTAGAGGTGCTGGGGAGTATCAACCTGCTGAATGAAGCCGTCCTTCATAACAACGATACGAGTACCCATTGTCATAGCCTCTGTCTGGTCGTGAGTAACGTAAATGAATGTTGTGCCAAGGCGCTGATAGAGCTTGTTAATCTCAGTTCTCATGTTAGCACGGAGCTTTGCATCAAGGTTTGAAAGAGGCTCGTCAAGAAGGAATACCTTAGGATCACGAACGATAGCACGGCCGAGAGCAACACGCTGACGCTGACCGCCGGAGAGAGCCTTGGGACGTCTGTCAAGATACTCTTCGATGCCGAGGATTCTTGCAGCCTCTTCAACTCTTCTCTTGATTTCTTCCTTGGGCATCTTTCTGAGCTTCAGACCGAATGCCATGTTGTCATAAACTGACATATGGGGATACAGAGCATAGTTCTGGAATACCATTGCGATATCTCTGTCCTTGGGAGCAACGTCGTTGCAAAGATGGTCGCCGATGTAAAGCTCACCCTTGGAAATATCCTCAAGACCTGCAATCATACGCAGGGTTGTGGACTTACCGCAGCCGGAAGGACCAACGAGAATGATAAATTCCTTGTCCTCAATCTCCAGGTTGAAGTCTGTTACAGCGGTAACGCCGCCATCATAGATTTTGTACACATGTCTAAGTGATACATTTGCCATACTGAAAAACCTCCATATACGAAAAAAGTTAGACTTTTACAGATTCCTGTTTAATCTACTTAATAATATACCACTTTTGTTTCAAAAGCTCAATTAATGTTTTCACTAAATATTAATTGAATATTTTATGTAAATCGAACATAAAGAAAAAAAATCACCAAATTAAAGAACGTTTTTTTGGTGAATTGTCATATATATGGGGCTTGGCTATATTTGCTTACAAGATACTGTATGCACAAAGAGTCATCCTTCCAAAATGCTCAGATACATACCGTTCGGTGTATAATCCGTAATATGCACAGCTACTACCCTATCTCTGTAAACAAACAAAACGGCATACAAAGGGCTTTCCTGCCCGTCTTTTTTCAAGCTGAATATATACTGATGTGCCTGCTTTCCCATATAGGGTTTAAGGTCAAGTCCCTGAGCCTTCTGCAGAGCATTGTATTCTTCAAAGACCTCACCCTGCGAGGGGATACGCACAAGGCTGTGGCAAACGCTTTCGGCAGTAAACCCAAACTGTGCGAAAAACCCTTCTCTCTCAATATCCGTTGAAGCCAAAAGAGAGTATTCACCCAAGCCCTCACAATATGCCTTTGAGGGCACGGTATTCACTCTGTATACCGCCCATATTGCAAACAGAGCAGCTGCCAAGGCAATTAAGAAAACCAGCAAAAAAGAAAAGCTTTTGCCACGATGCTCTTTACTTTTCTCGGTTTTTTTGAAGTATGATAATAAAAACATTCGCTCCACCTCATAAATAAATATGAGGGAAGCGAACAGGTAATGAATTTATTTGTATAAGCCCCCTTATGTAAAACAAAAGCTCGTAGGAGGTGACACCTTCGACGCCCCGTGCCTCTAAAGAAGCTTTACACAAGAAAGGCAAAAAAGCCCCCTTGCCTAAAGGGGGGGAAGAATGGCGAAAGCCATTCAGGGGGGAATTTCAAATCCTCAATCCTACAAAAGCCCCCCTTGCCTAAAGGGGGGATGAATGGCGAATGCCATTCAGGGGGGATTCACCCGCTAAGTTTCTGCTCAACTTTCAATCCCTCGCCACCTTCGGCGACAGCGCTCTTTACACAAGGGAGCCTTATATGCCCTCCTTGTGTAAAGGAGGGTGGGTTTTGCCCACGGCAAAACTCGGGAGGATTGATAAGGTTTCGGGTAAAGCGGACACTTCGGCTGAAGTGACATCATCAAGGTCAATCCCTCAGTCAGCTTCGCTGACAGCCTTTCTGCGAAAGCGGCAACCCTTTTGTCGGCAAAGCCGACATTTCCCCTAACAGGGGAATTTCCTTTACACAAGGGAGCCCTTGCGAGGAGTCGGGGACGTCGGTCCCTGCAATAATGCCGTTGACTTTCACTCCCTCAGTTTTTGCCAAGGCAAAAACAGCTCCCTCAAAGAGGGAGCCTCTATAAGCCCCCTTGCCTAAAAGGGGGAGGAATGGCGAATGCCATTCAGGGGGACTCAAGCTCGTTTGTTACTATATGCTCCACGCCTTTTGGGAATTTCAGAAGCTTGTCCTCTAAGAATACAGGGAATACTTTTATGTTTTTAAGCTCCTTTACAGGTATCCAATGCATATACTCTCTGCCGGTAGTGCTGAAGCTTTCCTGTGTTAGGCTCAGCTTTCCGCCTTTTGGCTTCATCATAAAATACATGCATACCTCGTGGAAGGTAACTCCTCTCAGCACCGCCTCGTCCTTGAAGAAATTTTCGTGCACACAAAGGAGTCTTTCCACCTCGTAGTGAATGCCTGTTTCTTCAAACACCTCACGTTTTACCGCATCCTCAGCGGTTTCGCCCATCTTCACGGCACCGCCCACAGAGTAGTAATAGTCCGCTGCGTCGCACTTTGCAAGGAGTACACAGTCCTCCTCGATTATTACAGCACCTACGCGAAACTGAAATCGTTTATCCTCAACATCAAACCTGCAGTCCCTGTCAAAGGGATTTTCTTCGCCGAAAAGGATTTTTTCAAGGTGCAGGGCATTATGGGCAAACACCTTGGCTCCTTCTTCTTCCATAGTTTCCCTTTTGCCGTAGCCGTAGGTTACACCGATAAAATCCACATCATTGTGGCGTGCACCCTTTGCGTCAAAATGTGTATCGCCAATCATAACCACTTTGTCATCACAGGTGGCACCCAAAGTGAGCATTGCATAAGGGATAATATCCTCTTTCTCCCGTCTGCCTGTGGAGTGGTCGGAACCGCACAAAGCATCCAGAAGCTCGGTAATGCCAAGGAAATCGCAGACATTCTTTGCACTTATTTCGTTCTTTGAGGTGCACACAGCCACCTTTGCATTACTCTCTTTGAGTCTTTGGAGCAGATGCAGAGTACCTTCAAAGAGAGAGTTTCTCGGCTCGCCCTCGGTGTCATAAAACTCAAGGTAGATTGAGAGTGCTTCCTTTGCTTCTTCAAGGCTGAGCTTGCAGAGCTTCTGAAAGGTTGTAATAAGGGGAGGTCCTATATATTTGCTGTAATCGGACAAATCGGGGGCTTCCTTTCCCATTTTCTCCATGGTAAGCTCTATGCAACGTCTTATCCCCGGAGCACTTGCAGAGAGGGTTCCGTCTAAATCAAAAAGCACAAAATCATATACACAATTCAAAAAAATCACCGTCTTTCACTAATCACTTGTATATTTTCATTTAATATGGTATTATATATGTTAATATATTTTTTTGCGTCTTTCAATATTTAATTTGAAAAGAGTGATACTTTGTCGGCAAAAAAGCGAATACATCTTCTTGATGAAATACGTGGCTTCTGTGTATTCTGCATGGTGTTTGACCACGCGCTGTTCACTTTAGGCTATGTTTTTTACCACGGCTTTTCGCAGAAGATGTTTGATATTCTGGCATACATCAGTCCCCTTTTTGCATTGACCTTTGTTCTTATAAGCGGTGTATCCTGCATTCTAAGCAGAAACAACTTAAACCGAGGTATAAAAATCCTCTGTGCCGCCTTTGTCGTTACCCTTTTCTCACTTTTCATTATGAGCGATGCACCCATAATCTTCGGTGTGCTTCACCTGCTGGGATGCTGTGCAGTATTTTATGCTGTCACAGAAAAGCTCATTGAGAAAATCCCCGCTTCATTGGGACTTGTACTGTGTCTTGTGCTGTTTGTATTAACCTACAACACAGACAGAGGCTATCTGGGCTTTGAGCCTTTATGTATTCATCTGCCCCAAAAGCTCTACGAGCAGGAGTTCCTTATGGTGTTTGGTTTCCGCCCGCCTTACTCGGCATATTCCGACTACTTCCCCCTACTGCCGTGGATGTTTGCTTTCTTTTCGGGAGTCTTTGCAGGCAGAAAGCTTAAAGAACAAAACCTGCCCGAGGGTATTTACAAAAGCCGTGTGCCTTTCTTTTCACTACTCGGCACAAATGCATTCTTTGTTTATCTTGTGCATCAGCCCCTCATCTTCGGGGTTTACTATATAATTTCGCTATTCGGAGGTTTATAATATGAAATTAGGTATTGTGGGAACTTGACCTGTTTTCATATCTCCATAAAAATCCGATAATTGCCCATACAGCCTGATAGCACGCGGTTTTTGGGAAAGCCGTTGGTTTTATAATTTCATATATTTCTACGTAACCCCATACGAAAATGGCGTAAAAATGGCGTAAAAGATAATCTATCAAAAAACGACACAAGGGCATACTACTACCAAATAATCAACGTTACATACACAACGCCCCCTGCTTTGCGTTTCGCAAAGCAGGGGGCGCTTGCTTATTTCTTCTTTTTGCCGCGCTTCAGATAGTCTGCATTGATATCTTCGCTCCAATCAGCGCTGAGTGGTGCACTTGCTCTGACATTACAAACAGCTTTTGCAACCGATTCGTACAGAATCTGTGTGCCTTCACCGTCGGCGTTATAGTTTACGGCTCTGTCTTTGCTGATTCCGTAGCGAGCTGCAGTTTCAACGGCATCAATGTTTGCTCCGATGAACAAGAACTCCCAACCGTATTTTTCCTTTTGGCGCTCAATCATCTTCTTGACCTGCTCGCATGTATATCGGTGGCTGGCGTTCTCCTGTCCGTCGGTTGTAATTACGAACATCGTATGCTCCGGTACGTCCTCGGGACGAGCGTATTTATGAATGTTTCCAATGTGGTGAATGGCACCGCCGATGGCATCAATCAGAGCGGTACAACCGTGCACGGTATAATCCTTGTCGGTCATTAGTGGGATATCGTGAAGCTTTACACGATCGTGGAGAACTTCACTTTCGTTGTCAAAAAGCACTGTAGAAACATAGCAGCCGCCATCTTGCTTCTTCTGCTTTTCGATCATCGAGTTGAAACCGCCAATGGTATCGCTCTCCAGACCTGCCATAGATCCGCTTCTGTCCAAGATAAATACGAGTTCGGTAATGTTGTTTTTCATAATAGAAAACCTCTCTTTCATTTGATGTCATCATTGTACATCAATAAAAGAGAGGTTAGGTCGCATGTCAGGCGACAATTTGGTTAATTGTTTTGGATATTTTCCATATAAAACTTTCTTGGCTTAGAATCTTCAGATATATCAAAACCACATTTTTTATAAAAGCCCACGCTACTATAGCCGTTTTTTTCAAGGGCGTCACCGCATATTCTTTTAGCCCCAACCACCTTAGCAATATTAATCGCTTGCTTTATTAATCTACTTCCGAAACCTTGATGACGATAGATTTCTGCAACATCAATGTTCAGAATTTCGACTTTACTCCAATTTCCATCTTGGTCAAGGTAAAAAATCAAGTCCATATTTGACTTGGGAATGTCCCTATACTCTATGCAAAGAGAATACTTGCTTGGAAAACCAACGACTCCATTTTGCTCATTCCACTCGGTTATCTTTGCAGTAAAACTTTTTTCAAGCTTATAATTTTGTAATACTTCTATCAACCATAAATACCTTGATTTTTGTTGATTAAAATCCAGCATAACCATTTCTCCATCTAAACTATTGCGGTTCTATTTTGTTGAGACAACTTCAACTACCGTTTCACGCTCCTAACAAGCTCTGATCAAAGGCAAACAGGGCTTCGTTGATTTCGAAAATATTGTAGTTTCCTTTGCTGATAAAGTATTCAATGATGATGTCAAACTTGTTGCTGTGAGACAGTGCGAACCCTGCCTTGCGGAGCATATCTTCGGTTTCCGCGAGAGAAAGCTCCAAGGAAATTGCAAACGCCAGTGCGGTAGGCTTGCTCGGTTTATAGTGAATGTCGCTGCGGATTTTGGAAAAAAGCTTACGGTCAATATTGGCCTTCTTATAACACTCGGCGTCGGTCATGCCTTTCTCATCAATCTTGCGCAGAAGCATCTGCGAAAAGCTTTCGTCGATTTGCCGGAGCTTTGCATCCAAGTCATCTTCCGCAACCATCGCTTTACAATCGCAAATTTCCAGAAAGTCAATATCTGCTTTCTTTCGTTTCGCGCAAGGAGCCATCGGTGCATTCATTCGAATGCTTTCACGACGGTAATCGGTATGCTCGTCCACGTAATTATCGTCAATATATTCGGCAATATCCGAGAACAACTTCTCACTGATCTTGTATGCCGCCTTGTCGAAGATGACGATATAGACCGTCATTTCGTTTTCAAGAAGGAAGTCGCTGATAACGTCGATAGCAACCTTCAATGCCTGATCCTTGGGGTATCCATACACACCCGAGGAGATAAGCGGAAAAGCCACGGTTTCGCAGTTATGCTCCTTCGCAAGAGCCAAAGACTCGCGGTAGCAGGATTCAAGCAATACCTTTTCTCCGTGTTTGCCGTCATTGTAGATAGGACCGACAGTATGTATTACATACTTTGCAGGCAGATTATATCCGCCTGTGATCTTCGCCTTGCCCGTCTTGCAACCGCCAAGCGTTCTGCACTCGGCAAGAAGCCCCGAACCTGCAGCACGGTGAATCGCACCGTCAACACCTCTGCCGCCCAAAAGCGACTCGTTAGCGGCATTGACAATGGCATCCACCTTCATTTTTGTTATATCGTTTCTAACTATTTCAAGTGGCATTGATACACCCCGTTTAATTCAATTTACTTTCTTCCCTAAGAACGCTATGCTTGTCAGTTATATATTGCGCAATGCTATCATAATCGCAAAACAGCGTTTTCTTATTGATGCCGATCTTGTCTAACTCATTCAATATCGTCGTTTTGTTCTTAACGCGAAACTCTACATTTTGAAAATTCAAGTGTTGCTTCGCTAACACTCTGAAATTATACACCGGTTCAATATAGGTCAAATATCCTTGATACAGGAACAATCCTTGTTGATTTCTGCCGCGTTCAAACTTCATAATAGGTTGGTATAACATATTTGGCAAAAAGCTTATAGTGTGAATTGGCTCCGTATATGAGAGAGCCTTTTTGAAAAATACAAACTGCAAAGAAAGATAGAAGTATAATTCTTCATCGCACGACTCCAAAGGAAACGCTTTGACTTCTTCAAAAGCGTCTCTTAAATATGCGATACATTCCCATACATCAAAATTTTTACGCTTCAATTTTTTGTAAAAAATCTGCTCTTTATCATCAAAAGGCGAAGAAAAGTAAAACAGATAACTCCTAATTAACTCGCCCATGAATAACTTAAAAGTATCAGGATGCTCTTTTTTGAACTGCTTAAACAACGGCACAAGCAAACCAAGCTCGTTTACAGTATTGGCAAATACACTCTCAATCAAGTTCTCATTAGGATATTTATGTATCAAGCTCGTTACGTCAATGTGTTCATCGGATCCCACATAAACCACTCCGTCAACATCTTGCTTGCCTTGACAAGCAAAGTAGAGTGCTGTCAGGGGGGAAGTTGAAATATCTAAAAGATTTGTTGGGATGCCGTGATGCTGAGCAAATGCAATAAAGTCAATTTTGTCCTCATTAAGTTTGTGAGCTGTTTCTTTATAAAACTCATCAATCATCTGCATAAAAGGATAGGGCTCTGCAGAATTCCACCTGAACTCATACGGTCTAAGAGCAGATGATTGTCTTGATGGATAAACATTGCCTTCGCCACGATAATACGAAACATTATCAAGCTTATTTATGTGTCGTATATACTTTGAAAGGCTATCTATTTCTATTATCTTTGTTTTTGCCATATCAAGCTATCCTTTACTGTTCTTTAAAATCGTCCTTGCTTTTTCCGCAGCTTGCCGTTGCATTGTTGCTGTGGGGTATATTTCGGTCTCTGGATAATCACTCTGACAGTTCCACTCCATCATAAAATGTGCAGGCAACAACTTATCAATTAACATTTCATAGATAATTCGATCAGAAAAGTTTGTAGCAGTGGTTACGCAATTATAGATGTGTTTGATGCGCCTATCACATATTTGCCATAACGCAATTCCGTGTTTTTCAGCATACAAAGTAGCTCCGCTTTGAAATCCAGAGGTGGATATGAGAATGCCTTTGTGAGCTCCTAAACTTTGGATTTTTGCATAAAGTTCCGCTACAATTTCCCGTTTGATGCTTTCGGATTTTTTCTTACACTCAACAATCACTTTATGGCGTGCGCCTAATGCTGTATATTCTGCAATAACATCAATTTGATATGTGCCATCATCTGCTTGAATTTTTTGGTTATGTTTAATACTAAAATCCTTAAGCCCCTCTCTGTCTGCGTATGCTTTTAGAGTATTCAAGCAAAAAATTTCAAAATCTGTAGGCGATATATTGGCATCCAGTTTTCTATAAGGATTAATATCCGTAACCATATTATTTTCTCCTCTTTTTTGAGCACTTCAATTCAAAATAATTGTTTTCATAATTGAAGTCAATGCCGTCCCAACCTCGTTCCGCCTTACAGAAAACACATTCCATAGGGCGATTTTTCTCATCAAAATAAGAAAATCTGATTTCATCAAAAGCAAACTCATCAATCTTTGATGTGGGAACTTTATATAAAAACTCACACTCTTGTTTTTGAATGCTCAGTGGAGGCAAAACAAAGGAATATGAATTTTTCTCTCCACCAAAACTGTTTTTAATCTCATTTGTTTTCGAATCCTTTGTGTATTGTATTTGAACCATTTTAGCTACTTCTTTGCCGTTGTTGTAAAGATACAGACACACATCACGTATCACTCTTGCAGTATTAGAAGTATTTTGCAGTTCAAAATACAGCGGAATCGTAAGATAAGTTTCACCGCCATTTAGATCAATTCTTGCCTTTTGTCCGGTGCTCTTTTGATAAACTAATTTGTAAAAAATCTGCATTTTTCCGTGTTTATCAATAGCTTTATTTACGAGTGTTGTTATGATGCTTAATGCAAAACCTAAAATTGCACCAATTACAACGAGCCAAACTTCAAACCAGTCTGATCCGCAATTTTGACAGCCCATAATTTAATCTCCTTTGCTAACTAACTTTTGATACATCTTCATTAGCTCTGCCACACAGGTGCTCTCGGTCATAGTCTTTACATCAAAGCCATATGCCTGCATTACAGCGCGGTCATTGGCTTGGTGAGCCTTGCGGAGCTCGGGCGGCATAGCAACTTCGTCGTAAAGGTCCGCCAAAGAGCAATCGGGATAGAGTGCACGAGCATCAAGAATTGCCTGTGCTGTTTCCTCTATCTTCTTTTTCTGCTCGGCGGTAGGATTACACCACGGGAAATTGTTATAGACTGCAGGAGAATAACTATATCGAAGTTCCAATCTTCCTGCAACCGTTCGCATCCAAGCCATGTGCACGTTTGATATCAAAACACCAAACATATACTTATCCGCGTTGGAAACTATATATAATTTATTACTTCCAATGATCTCGGGAGAAAGAAACGATATCGGAATGTATCTGCGATTTTCAGAAGATACTTCAGGTACTGCTAAGTAGTTGGTATCTGGTTGCCGTATCTGTGTAAACAGCATTGGCGTGTCAGCATCTCGCCTGACGGAAGCAGTTGGACTTTTTAACCGACTTTCTGCTACACCTTTAAGTCTCGCCATTATCGGTGCTATATGCCGATATTTTGCAGGAGAAATATTTTTCAGCCATAAGCAGAAACGCTTTTTGCCTTTGATGAGATCGTCTGATCCTACAAACGGACGAATAAACTCATTTGCCTCAGGATATTTTGTAATTAGTTCGACTCTGTCTTGTTCGGACATCAAGAGATATCCTCCATCGGTGGGCTGACTACCTTTACTCATTTCGGGAAACCCTTTTGTTAACGGCTTTCCACGTGATTGAATAAATATATCCGGAGCGTCTACTAAGTAACCATTGATGTGATTTACAAATGTCATTCTGTCGCCATCATATAGTTTTTTCTGACACTGCAATTTACCATAAGTCATTCCAATAATTACACAATGTACTGTCGCAGATTTAGAAGATTCACTTGACCATGAAAACGATCGATGAGCAAATTGAATTTCTACCCCTTTATTAAATAAGAATGACCACAATATTCCCACGGATTCGCCTTGAATGATAGAATTAGTGGATACAAACGCTGTTTTTATGCGTGTATTCTTCATATAATCACAAGCTTTATTATACCAACCGCAAACATAATCTAATTTACCATGCTTAGGGAGGTCGTAAAAGGCTATTTCCATATCCTCAGCTTGCGACTTGCTTCTCCACTGGTGACCAACAAACGGAGGATTACCCATAATGTAATTCAGCTTGTCCTTCGGCACAACAGTTTCCCAATCGGTCCGGAGGGCGTTGCCTTCTACGATGTTAGCATAGGACTTCAAGGGAAGGAAATCAAGGGACATATTTACGATATCCTCGGTTTCTTTGAGCATCTGACTTTCTGCAATCCAAAGTGCAGTCTTTGCGACAGTAACAGCAAAGTCATTGATCTCAATGCCGTAAAATTGACCGATGGACACTTTAATCAAGCCGTCATATCCAAGCAAAATTTGTCCCTGATTGACAATAACCAAAGCTTCATTCTCCAAACGGCGCAGAGAAATATAGGTTTCGGTTAGGAAGTTACCGGAGCCACAGGCAGGGTCAAAAAATGTAAGCTTTGACAGCTTTTCACGGAAAGCTTCTGCCTTATCGTTGCGAATCTTGGGAACTTTCAGTTCCTTAATCTCTGCAAGTTCCTCACGGAGCTCATCCAGGAACAGCGGATCAATCACCTTATGGATATTCTCAATAGAGGTATAGTGCATACCGCCGCTGCGACGGGTTTCGGGGTTTAAGGTGGATTCAAATACGGCACCAAAGATGGTAGGGCTGATCTGCGACCAGTCGAAATCTTCGCTTGCGTTGTGCAGGAGAAGATCAACGATATCCTGTGTAAAGTTAGGAATCTCAATGTTTTCATCAGCAAACAAGCCACCGTTTACATAAGGGAATGCCGCCAAAGCATCATCCATATAAGGATCACGCTCTTCGGTTTTGGTATCGAGCACACGGAAAAGGTCAATGAGTGCACGGCGCACGTCCTTGACATTAAAGCTCTTTATGTAGTTGTGAAATTTCAGATGGCCGCCGAAAATACCGGCATCCTCTGCATAAAGGCAAAATACGAGACGGACACAAAGCATATTCAAACTACGCAGAGTTTCCTCGCTGTCCGGGTGAATATACTGTTTCAGAATGGCATCGTACAACTTGCCTACAAGCTCACCGGCTTTGATGGAGATCTGTTCCTCACGGTGCAGAAGCTCGCTCTTTTCTTCCACAAGGAACTGCAGACGATAATACTCCTTGCCGAGATCCTTAAGCATTATGCTTTCCGGCTCACCGGTAGGCTTCTCCATATCGTAAATAAGGAACTCTTCAAAATTGCAGGTGATGATCCAACGGGGACGCTGTGAATAAGGCAGTGCCGCCGAATATCTCTGTGCCTGTTGGAAAGGATTGAGCAGTGTTCCATCAGACTGTCGGATGGGGCTGCGCAGATTAAGGCCCTTCTTTTTCTGCTCAATGAGAACATGTGTAGAGGGAATATGACCGTCAATAAAGCTTGTGTGGTCCAGCTTTACGCGTTCCTCAAACAATATAAACTTTTCGGGTTCTGCAACACCTAAAACGTCACGGGCAAGAGAAAGCCAAAAAGACTGGCTGTCGCTCTTTTCGTCACCACGATCTTTCCAATATTCTGCAAAAGCCTTTGCGGCTCTTTTTCTATCTGCTTCTGTCATAATCGTATCTCCTATCACACTCTGCCATTCAAGACACTAAAATATTCATCCAGTCGTTTATCCACGTATTCACCGATCAGCTCGATCATTGCATCGGCATTGCCGTCGCGGTAATAAGCATCAAAAGCATCGTAATAACGCTTGCGGTCGGTGAATTTCACATTGATAGCAGGATAACCGTTACGGATCAAATCAAGATTGAGTATCAGTCTGCCGGTTCTGCCGTTTCCGTCAATAAAGGGATGGATTCCCTCAAATTCAAGATGAAAGCGTGCAATGCGTTCGATAATGTGCATTGTCTGCTCACGCTCTTTGTTGACCGCAAGCAATTCGGTCATTTTCGGCTCGATCAAATAGGGCTGCACAGGCTCGGTATAAGCGCCCATAATACGCACAGGAATAGCACGATATACGCCCTTATCCTGCGGTCTGTTTACCAGGACGAGAGAATGGATATTTTTAATAACGCTCTCTGTCAGATCTATCTCTTTGGTTGCAATATCCTGCACATACATAAATGCATCTCGGTGTCCCACAGCTTCAAGGTGATCCTTCATCGGCTTTTGGTCGATGGTCATACCCTCCAAAACCATTGATGTTTCCTTGAGCGTAAGCGTGTTACCTTCGATGGCGTTGGAGTTATAGGTAAACTCCACCATAAATTCTTCACGAAGGCGTTCCACCTCGCCCTCTGTCAGGGGACGCATCTTGGCGAGCTGATCCTTTTTAGCGTCAATGACAGTCAGGAGCGTAGCACGATTAGTACGCCCGTCAGCAGGCTTCTCTGCGCTTGCAGGAATCATATAGAGTTTACCACGGCGTACCATACCGGGGATCTTACCTTCCGCACACAAAACACGAACACGCCGAGGGGAAATACCCCATTTTGCTGCCGCTTCTGCTACTTTTATATAATCCATAATGAGTTTCCTCCGTTAAAATCTTATATCGAATACCATTATACCACTTTTGAGGAATAATAGCAACGGGTTTTTTCAAATTCTTTTCAAAACATTATTCCCAAAATCATTTTATCGGCATTAATACTGCCTGAATTAATTAAATATTCGTTGTACACCTCAATGAACTATGCTGTCTCGCCAAACCGAAGATTGCAGTTTTTCTCTTTTGGTGAATGTACAAATAGATGTCCCCGTCCAAAACAGCTTCAATTTAATTGCCAATCCCCCTTAAAAGACAAGACAGAAATGTTACTTCTGATGTCCCCGAACAATGCTGTGATTTTATGTCCAAATACACAAATTTCAATTTCGAAAAAATCTGTTCCCCCTTAAAGGGTAATAATTGATTTATTTATAAAAACGTCGGGTATCATACTCGCAAACACTTAGGATGTGCATTCAAAATTGATTAAATCGCAGAAAATTCAATAAAAAACGCAATTTTCGTTCCAAAATGATTATCAATTAAAAAAGTCTTTGAAAAATGATAAACGCTTCGGAATGATAAAATTTCGGAAGTTTTCCCATCTATTTCAAATGATAGAAAAAATGATATTCTCTTTCGTTATGACAAGAGGTAAATCCCCCCTGCTTTCGAAATGAGAAAGCAGAGCTTGTCATATCAAAAATTACCCCATCATTCCGAAAGGATGGTTCTGCTTTCATTCCAAAACGAGGGTTCCCAATCATTAAAAAATGAATGCCATAAATCTTTGATAAATCAAAAATAAATCTGAATGACTTTTTCAAATGACGGTCATCTTCATTTGCAAATGACGGGCATATATCATCTTTGTAAAGTATAGCATTTAAGAATTGCTCCCATTAAACGAAAGCGCCGGTTATACGTCTCATATGTTTCTGTAAACTCTATTCAACGCTCCTTAGTGCATTATCCCCTTGTTACAAATAAGTCCTTCAATGTGCAATCCGCACCGCAAATCTAACCCAAACCGAAACGGTAGGGTTCTGGATAGCGGTGCGGTTTTGCTTTTTACTTGCCAAAATATTCTTCCCTTATCACATTAAAAAACGAAGCTCTAATCTAAACTTCAAGGAGGATAATAACCATGAATGAATTTAACTTTGACAGGCCGATTGATACCGGCAACAACGCTTATGTAGCTCACTTTAATGAGTTGCTGCAGAGGTTTACACCCCGAGACTGGGAGACTTTTCAGATCATTCTATCATCCGGTGTTTCGGAGGAATGTGAAGCAAAACGGCTGATTGTAGATTTAACCATCAAGCGGCACGATAAGTGCATCAGCGAGGATACTGCATGGCTGTCAATTCAGGCTTTGATTAAATTAGGCGTACTCAGAGCAGAAAAGATATCCACCGGCTATAGAAACTTCAAGCTTTTAATTGCAACCGACTTGGGCAAGCATCTTTACAGAATAACATTCAGAAAAGAGCCTGCCGAGCAGGAGCATATTATTCTGTTGCGGGAGCACGCCAGTCTTGAACACGGCTATATGATTAAGGATGTGAAGAAAATACTTTTTAAAAGAGGCGTATACCGTGAGGTGTCTACAAGCCGCAAGTTAAACCGAATTCTGCTTAACGAGGGTAGAAGTGTAATCCCCGATGTAATTGCAAAAACCTACGGCATAGAAAACGAGTATTACGAGGTTGAATGCGGCACTCATAATCAGGCTGAATTCAATGCCAAATGCAATAAGCTTCTCGGCGTTACCTCTGATATAAATATAATCGGCAAAAACCGGGATACCATTACACGCATACTTGTGCCGCAGATCGAGAGATGGATCAAGTCGGATGTCATCGGTCTTTTGCAGCAAATCGGTGGCACGGTAACGGTATACGGTATGACCGATTTTGCACGGAGAAGGAAAACCTACAGCCTTGATCTGAGCAAGGGAAAACTGATCTGCCACTTTAAGCCTGAAAAGGAGGATTATTGAGATGGGGAGTAATTTTATAAATATCGGTAACCAGACCTTTGCGGATGCCGGCAAGATAAAATACATTATCTCTGCCGATTACAACAAGGTCGCAAGATTGTTAAGCGAATACGGTGTCAAAAGAGATGATCTGCGTGTATTCGATACAACATCCAACAAGTCCACCCGTTCGTTCCTGGTTTTGGATGATGGCACCTTCGGCATTTCAAGCGTATCAGCCAAGGTGCTCTGCAGCCGAGCAAACGGAGAGGAAAAGGTTGCGAAAGAAAAGGATACGCTCACGGAAGAAATCGTTAAGGAAGAAGACAACGATGTAGAGGAAGCCACGTATGGCTATTATGAAGAAAAATACTGAGTTCCTTTGCCGAATGCCGATACCTTAAAACTACCCAATTTGATTTTTAATAAACTAAGGAGGAGTTTGAGGCACACGTTGAGGTGTCATTCCAATTAAAGGAGGACACAAAATGTCTGAAAACCTTCAAACTGTACCAATACATGAAAAGGTAACTTTGACAATCAGAGAGGCAGCAGAGTATAGCAATATCGGCATCAACAAAATTGATTCTATGCTACGCTCCCCAAACTGTCCGTTTGTGCTTTTTGTCGGCACAAAGAAATTGGTTAAGCGTAAAGAGTTTGAACAGTTCATTAGCCAAGCTCTGATTATCTGACCGAAATCTTCAAGAAATTTATAAAATTAACAATTATCACTTGAGAAAGAGTATGCTATGTGATATAATTATAGTGTAGTAGTATGCTCTTTCTTATGTGAGAAAGGAGCATACCATTGGGAAAGAATCTCAAAGGCAAAGAATGTGGTAAAGGAATTTACCAAAGAAAGGACGGTTTATACCACGCCCGATTTGTGGATAAAGCGGGCAAACGACACGAAAAGTATTTCAATACCGTTCCCGAAGCACGCAACTGGATTGAAGAAAGCAAATATGCCGATAAACACGATGGTGTTTTTGTTCCGACCGAAACTACGGTTGATGAATGGTTTGAATTTTGGATCGAGAACATTGTTGGCGACTTAGCTCCCAACACGCTCCGCAACTACCGTGAGCGATACAAATTCAATATTCAGCCCGTTATCGGTAAAATGGCGATTGCGAATGTAAAGCCTATGCACTGCAAGAAAGTTTTATTGCAGATGGATGAGGACTATGCAGGCTCCACCATCCGTCAGACCTACATCACAATGGGCACAATGCTGAAAGCGGCTCTGATGAATGATCTGATACCTAAACATCCAATGAACGGTGTACGGTACACCAAGCCGGTCAGAGCAAAGGATGACATTCACTTTCTTACCCGTGAAGAACAGCGCATTTTTCTTCAAACAGCAAAACGCTCCCATAATTACAATCAATACGCCCTTATCCTTGAAACTGGGTTGCGCACGGGCGAACTGATCGGACTTACGTGGGATGCGATTGATTTTGAAAAGCGAACGCTGACGGTAAACAAAACATTGGAATACAGACACAAGCAAGTATATTGGCGGGCAGGACCACCGAAAACACAGCAGAGTTATCGCACCATTCCCTTGACAGACCGTGCATACGAAATTCTCAAAGGAATATGGGATAACCGAGGCAATAGGAAAGAATCCCCTCTTCTGTCGCAAACCTTGGAATACATTGACAGGCGAACAGGTACAACCTCACAGCTTGTTATGCGAGATCTCGTTTTCATAAATTGGCGTACAGGAGCACCGTCGAAAAACAGTTCCTATGACACCCATCTCTACAAGCTGTGTGATGAAGCAGGAATTAAGCATTTTTGTATGCATGCTTTACGCCATACTTACGCCACAAGAGCAATTGAGGCAGGTATGCAACCCAAGGTTCTGCAAAAGTTACTTGGTCACGCCAGTATTCAGACAACAATGGATCGTTATGTTCACGTAACAAGCGATTCGATGGATCAAGCTGTAAAGCAATTTGAAAACAATCGGGTTTTGGACGCATCTTAATATAAGTCAATGCGATTTTGGCGTAAAAATGGCGTAAAAGCTAAAACGCCGAATGCTGAAAGCCCTGATAAATAAACGGTTTTTTAAAGGAGAATGAGATAAAATGAAATTAGGTATTGTGGGACTGCCCAACGTTGGCAAAAGCACCCTGTTCAATGCAATCACAAATGCAGGCGCACAGTCTGCAAACTACCCTTTCTGCACCATTGAGCCTAATGTTGGCGTGGTTGCAGTACCCGACAAGCGTCTTGACAAGCTTGCCGAGATGTACGACCCAGACAAATACACTCCTGCAACCGTTGAGTTCGTTGACATTGCAGGTCTTGTAAAGGGTGCTTCAAAGGGCGAAGGTCTTGGCAACAAGTTCCTTTCAAACATCCGCGAGTGTGATGCCATTGTTCACGTGGTACGTTGCTTTGACGATGACGACATCATTCACGTTGAGGGCAGTGTTGACCCTGTACGTGATATTGAAACCATTGATTTGGAGCTTATCCTTGCAGATGCCGAGATGGTTACACGCCGTATCGACAAGACTCAGAAAATGCTCAAGGCAGACAAGAAATATCAGGTTGAGCTTGACTTCTGGAAGAGAGTGCTTGACACTCTCAACGAGGGCAAGAGTGCCCGTTCCGTTGAGTGCACCGAAGAGGAAGCAGAGCTTCTCTCAACTGCTGCACTGCTCACCTCAAAGCCCATCATCTATGCCGCAAACATGAGCGAAGATGACTTTGCAAAGGGCATCGAAAACAACGAAGGACTCAAAAAGGTTCGTGAAATTGCAAAGGCTGAAAATGCCGCCGTGCTCCCCATCTGTGCCGCAACCGAGGCTGACATTGCAGAAATGGACAAGGAGGACAAGGCAATGTTCCTTGCCGACTTAGGTCTTGAGCAGTCGGGACTTGACAGACTCATCAACGAGTGTTATGCACTACTCGGACTTATCTCCTACCTTACCGCAGGCAAGCAGGAGGTTCGCGCTTGGACTATCACAAAGGGCACAAAGGCTCCCCAGGCTGCCGGCAAGATACACACCGACTTTGAGCGAGGCTTCATCCGTGCCGAGGTAATCGCGTATGATGACCTTATTTCTTGCGGCTCCATGACAGCAGCTAAGGAAAAGGGACTTGTCAGAAGTGAAGGCAAGGAATATGTAATGAAGGACGGAGACGTTGTTCTCTTCCGCTTCAATGTATAATGGATAACAGCTTATTAAACCCCGTCAAAACGGTGCACAGAGGCAAAAAGCTAGCTCTCAGCCTTATTTTCGGTATCCCTGCTCTTGTATTCTCAATGGCTTGTGCCTCCTTTGTCACCATAATGAGCCTTTTCGGCTTCACCGTTGTGTTCACAGAAAAAGGACTGCTCCCCATGGCAATCTGCCTTGTTATTGCATACCTTAACGCTATGCTTGCCGTGCTGTTTGCCGTGCTTTCCCAAAAGCTCGGAATGGTAACCGCACTTAACAAGGTTTCCCTTGCGCTGAGCATAGCCTCAAGTACGGCAGGTACGCTGATTTTCTTCACCCTTGTGTTGGGTGTTATTGCTCAGAACACAGGTATTTTCATATAACAAAATCCGACTCTCTGCTTTTGCGGCAGAGAGTTTTTGTATGATATTACAAAAAGCTGCACGCAATATTGACATTTACTGCAAGAATATCGTATCATTAATGCAACAAATAAATAAACGGAGTGAATAAAATGAACATCAAAGAAAAGTTCAGAGAGCTTATCTCTGCAATCAAAGGCTTCAAGGATATGACCTTCGGCACTATGTTCAAGGCTATCGGCAAGGATGCAATGAGCATTGTTTGCCTTGCAGGCGGTTTTCTGATGCTTTTGAGTGCACTTGTTCCCTATGCTGTAAAATATAACATCATTAAGGGTTACCACGTGCTTTGTGAGGGTCTGGGCACAACCTTCGGCTGGTTTATCTTCCTGATGACTCTTGCAATCCTTTGGCTTGGCCTTATGCGCCAGAAGCTGTGGGCAGGCGTTATCGGCGTACTGTGCATCCACATCACCTTTATTCAGGGCATTGTATATCTGATTATGCCTGTTGCTGAGGCAAGAATCGGCTACTGGCTCCTCTTCTTCGGCGAGCTGGCAGTTATCGTTGCTGGTGTGCTTGGCGGTTTGGTTTTCGACAAAAAGGCAGACAAGCCTGCTGTTGAAGAAAAAGCTGCTGAGGTTGTTGAAGTAACAGCTGAGGCTTGTGAAGAAGCTACAGCAGAGTAATTTGCAAATATCATTAACACAAAAGAAATCCGCAGAACTTTAAACCGGTCTGCGGATTTTTTGTTTTTTATTCGTAGGGGTTGGCGCCTTCGACGCCCCGTGCCTCTAAGCACAAGGAAGCCTTATATGCCCTCCTTGTGTAAAGGAGGGTGGGTTTTGCCCACGGCAAAACTCGGGAGGATTGATAAGGTTTCGGGGAAAGCAGAACACTTCGGCTGAAGTGACAGCATCAAGGTCAATCCCTCGCCACCTTCGCTGACAGCCTTTCTGCGAAAGCGGCAACCCTTTTGTCGGCAAAGCCGACATTTCCCCTAACAGGGGAATTTCCTTTACACAAGGGAGCCTTATATGCCCCCTTGCCTAAAGGGGGGAAGAATGGCGAATGCCATTCAGGGGGAAATTCAAATCCTCAATCCTACAAAAGCCCCCCTTGCCTAAAGGGGGGAAGAATGGCGAATGCCATTCAGGGGGGATTCACACGCTAAGTTTCTGCTTAACTTTCAATCCCT
>JAFQQF010000062.1 GCA_017411385.1 Ruminococcus sp. | reverse complement strand
ATCTCAGAGAGTCCGAGCAATTCACGGCAAATAATAGAGCCGTTTTCTTTTTCAAAGCGTTTGGAAAGCTCCTGAATATGGCTGTACAGCTCCATTTTCCCCTCTTTGTCGGTGGGGGAGGTGTAGCCGTGTTTCATATCAAACACCATAAACATACCGCTGACCGCTCCACAAACTTCCCTTAGCCTTCCCATACCTCCGCCAAAGCCTGAAGAAAGTTTCATTGCTATATCAAAATCTAGTCCCAGCTCCTGTGAAAATGCGCCGAACACGGCCTGTGCACAGTTGTAGCCCTCTTTAAATAAGATTTTTGCTTGTTGTCCTTTAGTCATATATAACCTCATAGATAAAAGATAAAGACCGCCATAAAGACGGTCTTTAAGTTATAAGATTTAGTTAAATCTGATTATTAGCCGAGCTCTTTCTTGCCAACTAAGTACATCTGGATTAAAGAAGCGTCCATTACGGAGATTTCACCGTCTTTATCAGCGTCAGCTGCGAGAGCTTCGTCGCCAACGATGTCTTTCTTACCAACTAAGAACATCTGGATTAAAGAAGCGTCCATTACAGAAACTTCGCCGTCACCGTCAGCATCGCCGAGGATGTATTCGCCAGGATTTGGATCTTCTGTTGGAACATCTGTTGGAGCGTCTGTTGGAGCGTCTGTAGGATCTTCAGAAGTCTTGCCACCAACATGGTTGCCTTCTGCATCAAAGTGATCGTCACGGAGACAGTCAGCCTCTGTGCCATCAGGTGTGAAGCCGTAGCAACCGTTGCCATAGTAGTAGTACCACTCGCCACCGCACTGCTCTTTGAGTGAGAAATCACTGATAGAGATGAGGTCAGGGTCAATAACATAGATCATGCCGTCAAATGTTTCTGTACCGTCTGGATAGTTGTCAGACTCACCAGCTTCATAGTACTCAGCACCGATGTTAACTGTCTGAGCAGCCTTGTAGTAGATATCAAGTGTTGTATCAAGACCACCGTCGATACCGTTGTTCCAGATGATAGTTGTAACAGCTGCAGGAACGTTAGCATAGAAGACATCAGGGTCGTTCTCGTCAACGCCTGATGGGAGATAACCAGCCCAAGCTGTTGGGTCAGCTATGCTAGAACCCCACCAATAGATACCAGGAGTTGTTGTAACTTCTTTGTACCAATCGTTAGCGTACTTGCCATAGAAGTCAGATGTTTCGTCATCGCCGAGTTCACCGTTTGAACCGTTAGGCATGAGGAAATAGTATGTCTTTGTTTCAACTGTTTCGCCGTAAAGTAACTCGTGCTCTGCGATAGCTTCGTCAGTTGTGTATACATCTGGATCGATTACAGAGTAAGCAGATGCAGCAACAGCAGCGCAAGAAACGACTAAAATTACAGCGAGTAAAATGCTAATAGTTTTTTTCATTTCGAAAATCCTCCTAAAAATTTGGTACATATATTATATCACACCGATTTTCAATATACAAGTATATGAATTACACAAAAACACCTTAATTATTTTATGGAATATTACGGATTTTTATAGGAAAACAAAAGAAATCAGGTTGATTTCAAGAAAAGGCTTTTATGAAATTTGGTGAAAGTGTCAGTAAAACAGGTTAATTACTTGTCAATTATGTAGTTTTGTGGTACTATAGATAATCAATAAGTACAACGGACAGGTGATACACTTGGCATTTTCACAGGATAAAATCAGAAATTTCAGCATTATCGCTCATATCGACCACGGAAAGAGCACTCTGGCAGACCGAATTTTAGAGCATACACAGAGTGTCGCTGTGCGTGATATGGAGGACCAGCTGCTTGATGATATGGATTTGGAGCGCGAGCGCGGTATTACTATCAAAGCTCACGCTGTTACGCTTGAATACAAGGCTGACGACGGAGAAACATATCAGTTTAATCTCATCGACACCCCGGGTCATGTTGACTTCAACTACGAGGTTTCGCGTTCTCTCGCAGCGTGTGAAGGAGCGGTGCTGGTAGTAGATGCTTCTCAGGGTATCGAAGCACAGACTCTGGCTAATACCTATTTAGCGGTTGATTCAGGACTTGAAATCGTGCCTGTTGTCAACAAAATCGACCTTCCTTCCGCTGATCCTGATAGGGTCGTAAACGAAATTGAGGATATTATCGGTATTCCTGCTCAGGATGCACCGAGGGTATCTGCTAAAGCGGGACTTAACATCCACGATGTTCTCGAAAAAATTGTCACAGATGTACCTGCGCCTGTCGGCGATGTCAATGCTCCACTCAAAGCGATGATTTTTGACTCGTATTACGATTCCTACAAAGGTGTTATTATATATGTAAGGGTGAAAGAGGGTCAGATTCACAAGGGCGACGAGTTCAAGCTCATGGCTACAGGCTCTGTTTTCTCGGTGGTTGAATGCGGACATATGCGTGCGACTTCTCTTGAAGAAAAAGAGGGACTTTATGCAGGTGAGGTAGGATACATCACAGCGTCTATCAAAAGTCTGCAGGATGCTCAGGTGGGCGACACCGTCACTCTGACTGAAAATCCCGCTGATATGCCACTTCCTGGATATCGCGAAGTTCAGTCGATGGTATTCTGTGGTGTTTATCCTGCTGACGGTGCGCGCTACGGCGACTTAAGAGATGCGCTTGATAAGCTGAAATTAAACGACGCATCACTTTCTTTTGAACCCGAAACTTCAGTAGCGTTGGGTTTTGGATTCAGATGTGGATTCTTAGGACTTCTCCATATGGAAATTATTCAGGAAAGACTTGAGAGAGAATATAATCTGGACCTTATCACAACCGCTCCATCGGTTAACTATAAAATTACACGAACTTCGGGCGAGACCGAGATGATTAGTAACCCGACAAACTATCCTGATCCTGCGCTTATCACAAGTGCTCAGGAGCCTGTTACGGACGCTCATATTTACGCTCCGAGTGAATATGTCGGCAACATTATGGAGCTGTGTCAGGACAGACGAGGAACTTTTATCGGAATGGATTACATCGATTCCGAGCGAGTTGATATTCACTACGAGCTGCCACTTGCCGAGATTATCTACGATTTCTTTGATACGCTCAAATCACGCACCAGAGGCTATGCGTCCTTTGACTACGAGATGAAAGAGTACAGAGAGTCAAAGCTTGTCAAGCTCGATATTATGTTAAACGGCGAAACAGTTGACGCACTTTCGTTTATTATCCACGCTGAAAAAGCGTATCAGAGAGCGCGAAAAATGGCTGAAAAGCTCAAGGAAAATATTCCGCGCCAGCTTTTCGAGGTGCCGATTCAAGCGTGCATCGGCGGTAAAATTATCGCTCGTGAAACCGTAAAAGCGATGCGCAAAGATGTCCTTGCCAAGTGCTACGGCGGTGACATCACCCGAAAGAAGAAGCTGCTCGAAAAGCAGAAGGAAGGTAAAAAGCGTATGCGTTCACTCGGTACAGTTGAGGTTCCGCAGGAAGCATTTATGGCAGTGCTCAAGCTGGACACTGACTGATAAAAGCATAGCGAGTGAATGTGACATAGAGGCAAAAGCCGATAGAGCCTGAATTTTTGTAATACGAAAGCCCGTATCAGAACGATACGGGCTTAACTTATTTAATCTTATTTATTTCTGATGTCGTCCAGAATCTCATCGATTATCTGGTCAGTTGGCTTTCTTTCATCTTCCGTGAGTTCCCTGATGGTTTTCTTACGCTTGAAGATGAAGAGCTTTGAAAATACATAGTTTAAAATAATAACAACCACGCTGACGGTGATTTTTGCGAGCATGCCTTCGATTCCAAAGATAGTTTGGTCAAGACCGACAGCGATAAGCAGCGGAAGTCCCACCCACTCGATGACACCGGTTATAAATCGCGAGGAAACAAATTTTCCGAATTCAGGGAAAACAATACGAGCTCTCCAAGATTTACTATTGAAAACCCACAGCTTGTTCGTGACATAGGCAAAAATGACAGCGCATATCCACGACAGCACGTTAGCGGTTGTGGTGCAGTCTACCGTAATGCCGGCAAAGGTAAATGTGGGAACAATCTTTGTAAATATCGCAAAGGACATCCACGATACAATTGTGGTACCAACACCAAATACCATATACATTATGAATTCATGGAACTTGTCCCATAGTTTTCTTAACATAACTATCTCCCGTAAAAAGCCTTTTGCAAGTTTGATTGTAATTTAGTCGAATTCATCCTCTTCCTCGTCGAGATTGGTTTCAGCTGCGATGTAAATAGGACGGTGTTTGGTTTCATTGTAGATTCTGCCGATGTATTCGCCTAAAATACCGACAGAAAGCTCGATGATACCGCCTAAGAACAGCACAGAACATAGGGTTGTAACATAACCCTCGACATCGATACCGAAAATCAGTGTCTGAACAAGTGTTATGATGATGTAGATGAACGCAAGCAGAGAAATCACGAATCCCATACCTGCGATAACTCTCAGCGGTGTAACGGAAAAGGCTGTGATGCCATCTAGAGCATATTTGAATAGTCCCCAAAGACTCCACTTGGTGGTGCCTACTGTTCTCTCAACATTCTGGTACTCAATCCACTTGGTTTTAAAGCCAACCCAGCAGAAAATACCCTTTGAAAAACGCTGAACTTCGGACAGCTCTAAGATAGCGTTGACCATTTTTCTGCTCATAATACGGTAGTCAACCGCGCCCTCAGGCATTTTGACATCACTTATATTGTTCTGGAACGAGAAGAAGACCTTTGACACAAGCTGTCTTATTTTACTTTCGCCTGTCTGTTTAGCTCTGTAGAGAGCACAGCAGTCGTTGCCTTCTTCGATGCCCTCTATCATCTGCGGGAACATCTTCGGAGGATGCTGAAGGTCGGCATCCATAACGATGACATAGTCGGCGGTGCAGTTTTTGAGACCTGCATACATAGCAGACTCTTTGCCGAAATTTCGCGAAAACGAGATATACTTCACATTTGAAAAACGGGAAGCAAGGGTTTTCAAAACGGAAAGAGTCTTATCCTTTGAGCCATCATCGACAAAAATGTATCTGAAGCGGTAGTCGGGAATGGTCGCGATAACTTCATTTGTTTCCTTGACAAAATACGGGAGCACTTCCTCCTCGTTGTAGCAAGGTACGACAATATCTATGGTTTTCATAAGTATCACCTCTATCAATTACCCCTAATTATATCAAGATAAGATAAAAAAGTCTATTATTTACGATTGTTTTTTAATAATATTTTGTAAATTTTTAAAAATAGTGTTTACCTTATGAAAATTTATGGTAAAATCAATAATGAATTATTATGTGGAGGAGAGTATATGTCCGCTAAAAAAATAAAAAAGGTCGAGAAAAAGGGAGCTACATGGCTTAATATTATCGACCCGTCAGACAGCAAAAACTTCTTTATGAAAAATCTCTGGTTTTTTGTAGCGTTTTTTGTACCGTTTATCTTGATGTACATTTTCTTTGCGATTGCAAATGTTTCGCCGTATGGCACTGAACAGATTCTGGTTACTGACCTGTGGCATCAGTACTACCCGTTTCTGGTAGATTTTCAGGACAAGCTCCAGGAGGGTGGCTCACTGCTGTGGACCTGGAAATCTGGCGGTGGCACTAACTATATTGCACTTATGGCGTACTATCTGGCGAGTCCGCTGAATTTCCTTTCCGTTCTTGTGCCGGCTGAGTACTTAAGAGAGTTTCTTGCGGTAATTACCTGTGCTAAAATCGGTTTTGCAGGCTTGTTCTTTGCTCAGTTTTTGCGCATTACATTCAAGAAGAGGGATATTTCAGTCGCGGTATTTTCTATTATGTACGCACTTTGCTCGTTTATTATGGGCTATTACTGGAATGTCATCTGGCTTGATACCGTAGCACTTTTACCGCTTGTTGCGGCAGGCACAGTCGCTCTGCTCAGAGACGGAAAGTTTAAGCTCTATGTAATTTCTTTAGCGCTTTCAGTGCTTGCTAACTACTACATCGGTCTGTTTACCTGCATATTTGTACTGCTTATCAGCATTGTGTACTGTATTGTGGAGTACAAGAACATAAAAACCCTGTTTGTAAACTTCTTTAAAATGGCAGGTTTTTCGGCTCTGGCGCTCTCAATAACAGCGATTCTGACTGTTCCGACAGCGATTGCATTGCAGAACACTCACTCATCAAACAACACATTTCCGACGACCTATGCTATCAATATCGGCGATACTGCTGACTTCAAGGGCACAATGCAGGCGCTTTCAAAGGTTATTGCTAACTCGGTAGCTTTTATCGAGCCTACCGCAAAAGAGGGTTTGCCAAACATTTACTGTGGAGTAATCGCTTTAGTGCTCGGCATAATGTTCCTCACCTGCAGTAAGATTAAAATCCGCGAGAGAATTGCGGGCGGAGCACTTTTACTTTTCTTTATGCTCAGCTTTATTATCCGTCAGCTTGACTATATCTGGCACGGTTTCCATTTCCCGAATATGTTACCGCACAGATTTTCGTTCCTTTTCTCATTTGTACTCATAGCGATGGCGTACAGATTATTTATGAATCTCGAGCACATAAAGGCTCTGAATGTAATTATTACCATCATCCTTTTTGCAGGAGTTATCATTCTTGCAGGTGAGTACCACGAAAACAAAGTTGTTATTGCAACTGTATTTATCGCAGTTTTAGTATTTGCGTGGTTACTTCTCTTCATCACAAGAACCGTTCCAAAAGAGGCAGTTGCGCTGGCGTTGTTCATCATTTGTGTAGCAGAGGCTGCGTGCACAGTTCATATCGGTGTAAAGACCGTCGGAACAACAACGACAACTTCTTACCCGCTGGGTACTGAGGATACCATGAAGGCGGTTGACTATATTGATCGTGCAGAAATCGCAAATGAGGACCTCTTCCGCACTGAGGTCACAAAGTACCACACCTTAAATGACAATGCACTTATCGGCATCAACGGTATTTCAATGTTCAGTTCTGTTGCCAATGCTGATGTTACCGCATATATGGAAAAATTCGGTCTGTGTGGCTGGGTTTCAAGCAACCGATACACTTATCAGGAGAACACTCCGTTTACAAATGTGATGTTAAACCTGAAATACCTCATTTCTCCGAAAGGATATTATCTGGATCAGACTCACAACACTGTTGAGTATCAGTCAGGTAATGTCAAGGTGCTGAAGAATAACTGCTATATTCCTCAGGGATTTATGGTCAGCGAGGAGCTATTAGACTATGATGTTGAATACGCAAGTGCAAATCCGTTTGATAACCAAAATGAGATTTTCAGACTTGCGACTGGGCTTAAGGGTAACCTTTATGAGTCTCTAGAGGTAGTTTCTCAGGGACACACAGATTATGAGAAATTCTCTGTTAAGAAGAACAGCTATGGCTCCTATACTTACAATCTCATAGATGAAAATACATCACCGCATCTGAAATATAACTACACTGCTCCGTATGACGGCACAGCCTATATTTACTTCCAGTGTAGCGACAGCGACAGCTGTGACCTCAGAATCAACGATGACACAGTAACAACTAATTATATTAAACGTCCATATATTATGCAGATGGGTAATGTCACAGAGGGTGACAAGCTTTCTGTTTATTCCGACCTTTCTACCGTAACTACGGGTAATGCTTATGTTTACTGTAATATGTTAAACGAAGAGCTGTTTTTACAGGGCGTTGAAAAGCTGTCACAAAGTGCACTAAACTGCACAAAATCAACTGACACTCTTATCGAGGGCACAATTGATGTAAAAGAAGACGGGCTTTTCTACACATCTATTTCATTTGATAAGGGCTGGAAAGCATATGTCGACGGTGAAGAGGTTGAGATCACTCCTGTTTGTGATGCACTCGTTGCATTCAAGCTCAGCTCAGGTCAGCATGATATCAGACTCAAGTACTGTCCTGTAGGCTTCCCGCTCGGACTTACTGTGACGCTTGTCGGCATCGCTGTTTTTGTGGGGATTATCTTGCTCGGCACTAAAATCAGAGCAAAAAAAGAAAAAGCAAAGACTGCAAAAACAACAGAAGAATAAAAATTAAAGGCGTACTGTAAAGTACGCCTTTTGTTCTTAGTGTTATGAGAGTTTATGATTAAAACTCAAACTCGTCAGGAGATTCCTCGTCGTCCTCGTCTAAAGTTTCAACAGCTGCGGTCGCTTTTTGCACGGTTTTTTCAGTTTCTACGATATCCTCGTCTTCCAAAAGCTCCTCTATATCCTCGTCAGGAGCGATGAAAGCCTTGAGGTCGTCTACCTTATCTTTAGCCTTGTCAGAGATATCAGCAACGGTTTCCTTAGCTTTCACTGAAATATCCTGAGCTTTAATCTTAGCCTTTTCGCTGAAATCAACGGCTTTTTCTTTAGCCTTATGAGAGGTGTCCTTGGCTTTGTCCTTGATTTCATTCATCTTATCGGTTGTTGTGTCCTTGATTTTATCAGCCTTGTCGGATACGAGCTGCTTGATTTTCTCGGTATTTTCACTGGAAAACTTAACCTCACTTGAGCTGCTCATAAGCTCAACATATTTTCTGCCGGCTTTGTTGATGCGAGCGGTGGTTTTGTCCACAACAACACAAAGCGATTCACACTCCCCATTTGCCTCGTTTCTGAGATTATCATAAAAATATCTACCAAGCTCAATGTAAGCCTGATTTCTCAGTTCTGTATCGCTTTTGATAACCTGCTTGATTCGATTTGCTTTAGCGCGTAGACGGCTTTTTTCAACAAGAGCCTGAGCAACATCTGTAGCCGCGTCGGCAGCAAGTTTCATACCGGATTTGAATTCGTTTTTAATATCCATGAGAATACCTCCTGAAAATACTATCGTGTGAATACATTATCGCAGAAAATGATGCCAAAATCAACAACTATTTTTCTTGCAATTATATCTGCTAGTGATATAATAAGGAAGTAAGAACGGAGGGGTTAATGTGTCCAATGTGATTTCAAAAGAATTTGCGTGCCCTGAATGTAACGAAATAACCAATGCGCATGTTTATACAAGCATCAATGCAACAAACGACCCGCAGTTCAGGGAAGATTTGCTTTGTGAAAAACTGCTCAGGTGGAAGTGCGACAATTGTGGCTATGAAGGCAGATTTACCTACCCGCTTCTGTACAACGATATGAAGCGCAGATTTATGATTTACCTCATTCCACAGATAGACCGTTTCCAGCTTGAGGACAGGAAACTCGAGGAGGACTATCGGAATTTAAAAGGTATCATAAAGCGCATCACACCTGACTTCAATTCGTTCAAAGAGAAGGTTTTTATCTTCGAATCAGGACTTGATGATATGGCGGTCGAGCTGACAAAGCTCGCTATCAGCGAAGCCGTGGCTAAAAAGCACGATTTATCAAGGGTTGAGGAAGGTTATCTTTCCATGTATAACCGCGAAACAAACACCATGGGTTTCACTTTCTTCATAGGTGAAAACCACGAGCCGTATGTTCAGTCTGCAAGACTTGAGGTGTATGCCCGCTCGGTACAGATAGTAAACGAGGTGGGTCAGAACGACAAAAAGCTCTCAGGCTTTATTAAAGTCGACCGCGAATGGGCAGAAAACACTCTGTTCCGTTATAAAAGAAAAGATAAATAATCTAAGGCAGTTCACTTAAGATTAAAGTGAACTGCCCTTTTTATTTCATTTCCATTGTTTCTGTGTTGAATATATATTCATTCCCGTCGTAATCTACGATATAGTAGGAATGAATGCTTGCGTAGGTGTAGCGGTCAACACCGCGGAATATCCTGAAGGTTTCATCAACACATTTTATTTCTCCGTATTCTTCAAAAAAAGTGGAAGAAAAGCCTGTGCGGGTGAGATAGTCGCTTTCTCTTTCCTTGTCAGTTTTACCGAAATGAAAAAGCTGAGCATAGCCTTCGTCTGCGCGGTCCCACGCGCTGTCGCAGGTGTAAAACTTATCGTTATACCTGAAAATGTTCCACATATGCCCTTCTTCTCTCGCACTGCACGGACCATAAACACAAAAGCAGTCTATGTCAAGCTGTAACAGGGCAAATCGCAGAGTGTACGCAAAGCCGTAGCACACGCTTTTTTTATCTCTCAGAGCTTTGTAGATTTCATCAGCGGGATATTCAAAAAGAGGAGAGTCAAGCTGTTTGTCCGTAGTGCGCTCGTTGTCATAGGTCATGTATCTAGCAACTGCACCGTGCACATTCAGGATTTTATCCAGAGTGTTATCTTCCTGATTTGCGTGGGTGTTGATAAGCTCAAGAAAGGTTGAGTCTATAAAAGAGAGCATTTTTTTCTGTTCATCTTTTGAATATGCATAGCTTAAATGAGCGGTGTCATCTTTTAAGGTGCAATCACTCAAAAAGAAGTAATACGGACTTTGTTTAAGTAAATCTAAATAATATTCATTTTTAGTTTTGTCTTTACTTAAGCTTACCTCGCTTTTTCTGCTGAGCATACCGTCCATAAGTGCTTTGTAGTGAAGCTTGTCTGATTCGCTCATGTGCAGTTTGTCATCAGGCTCAACCACATAGTGGTTGATTTCCGTAATCGCTCTGTAGGGAGTTTCGGTGGTGCTGATATCAGTAGAAGTGTCGGGTGTACCTTCTTTGCAGCTACACAAAAAAAGCAATAGCGAAAGAGTCAGCAGTAGTGATAATAGTTGTTTCATCAATTGTCCTTTATGTTAAAAAGTTTCTGGGCATTTTTGTGCATTATTTTACGGTAGGTTTCAGGGGAAACCATATCCTTGAATTCGTTGAAATACGCCTGATACAGGCTACGCTCGCCTCTGCCGTTGTCAAGGTAGGTGTCCTTGCCGTCAATCGGAGCATCCGAGCCGAAAACGATTTTATCGTCAGAGCAGAGTTCTAAAAATCTCAGAGTGCTCTCAACACTGACCCATGTGGTGTCTCCGTAGAGGTTAGGCAGCCTTGAGATAAGCTCTGTTGCCTCTTTGTTATCGGTACCAAGTCCCATATGCACCATCACAAAGTTAACATCAGGATATTTTTTTGCGACCTTATGAACGAGTTTAACATCGTCGCATTCGCTGTTACCGGTGTGAGTAACTACCGGCAGAGAGTATTTCTGCGCAAGTTTGATATAAGAATCAATCTGTTTACTGTCGAATCTGAGTTTTGAGTGATATGGATGGAACTTGATTGCTTTTACAACATCAAGGCTTTCTTTGAGCAAAGGCTCAATGGTGCTTACATCTTCGTGCGGATTGACCCACAAAGCGACATATATTTTGCCCTTATTTTCGCGCGCGAAATCTATCACTTTTTTGTTGGTTTTGATATGACTTTTGCACAGGAATTTGGGAATGCGTCGTTGTTTGTGGTCGTGAGTGACACAACCTATGTTGGAAACAATACAACAGTCAATAGCATATTCCGTCATCATGTAGAGAATATGCTCTTTTTTCATATTAAACCCTAAAGATGTTCCAATATGGGTGTGCGTATCAATAATCATAATATCCCCCAAAGAAGTTGTCCTTTAATAATATACCGCTTTTGCTTTTTGTGGTCAATAGAAAACCGACCAAAACGTGTGGTTTCGGTCGGTTTTTGTAATATTTATCTTTATTAAAGCTCGGTGAATTTGCCTACTAAGAACATCTGGATTTTTGATGCATCTAATACTGATATATCATTGTCGCCGTCAGTTTCTGCACAAATGAGAGCATCTCCAACAAGGTCCTTTTTACCTACTAAATACATCTGAATTAAAGATGCGTCCAAAACGGAAACCTCGCCGTCTAAATCAGCGTCGCCTTTAATAAGCACTTTACTTGGTGTGTAATCGTCAAAGTACTGACTACTCATCCACGCTACGCGGGAATTGGTCCAGTCAATCATGTACTGATACTCAGCATCGAATACATACTGATCATAAGAGGTAGCGGTCGAATTCTGTTTGTAGTCAACGCCGGTTACCTGACCGTACTGATTGTATGTGTAAGTAGCAAAGCACTGTTTGAGTGATGTGTGGTCAGCGATCCACTGAGGCTCCTGAATAATATCCCAACGGATAAAGTTCATAGCTGCACTCTTTGTAAGATGGTTTTTATACACATCTGCCGAGTAAAGCTCTGTATCGTTTAAGCCTTCACCGTTTAATTTGTTCTCAATTGCCGGAACAAACTGTTCAAACCAGACGGTAGGGATAATCTCGTTTAATGCATCGCATTTTGCGATAGATTCCTTTAGGAAATTTGGTCCGCGATAGCCGTTTTTGTATTTTGCAAACCAGCCTGTCGGCTCTTCGTAGTCTTTGATACCTAAGTTTCTAAGGTCGCCTTCAACACCCTGAGCATTACCTAAAGAATTATCATAATCCCATACAGGAGAAGCGTAGAACTTGTATTTGCCGTTTTCATCAGCCTTGTATACAAAGAAGAAGCTGCCCGCACCTGAGTCCCAGTTTTTGCCGAGCTCGTTGATGAGGTAAACCTGGGCTAAAGATTCAATGTCGATGTAGTCGTCGACATCTTCTGCGTTGCCTGTCAGCTTGTTGTACATTACATCGTACTTTGCTTTGATAAAACGCTGAACCTTTGTATATCCTTCGTCACCTTTTTCAAGCTCAGGAGCTTTCATTGTGAGGCTATTGCCGTTTGATGCTCTTACTGTAAAGTCATCTTCGTCAGGACCTGCGTCGATTTCGCATACAAACTGGAAGTCTGTGGTTGTGCCGTTGACATAATTCAGGTAGTCTTCGTCATCGATATCAGGCATAAGGGTATTTTTGCCGACATCGACCTTTTCGCACATCTGATAGTTACCGATGTACTCACCGTTTACATAAAATTCCACAAAACGGGAATCTGAAGCGTAAGGCACGCCGATTTCGTCAGCTAAGTCATAGAGAAGTCTGTTTCGTGTAAGAGAGGCATCCTGGAAGTTTGAGATGATTGAAAACTTCTTGCACTTTGCCATACCATCGAGCGTGATAGCAGAATCGTAGGTAATATTGAAGCCTTTTTTGTCAGCATCCCACGATGTGTTACCCCTGCCCTTGATTTTCTTTACACCTGTGTTGTCGAGGTTGCCCTCATCATCTAAAACAGCACCTGTAGCTGAAGCGTTGTTTGACTTATCGTCTGTGAGATAACCCCACAAATCCATACCGTCAAAGGAATCAGTGTTGTTAACAAAAACAGCACCTTCTGCGCTTGAGCGCATAATAACTACAGTGTAGCTTTTGCTACCGATGGTAGCTGTGTACTCAGTGTTTTCAGCATAGCTGATGCTTTCTGCTTCACCTACTTTAACAGTTGTGCCGTTTATTACAGCGTCAGTAGTATAAGCGTTATAGATTTCGATAACATCTGCGTTGGTTGCAGTCGGCATGAAGAAGTACATTTTATCGTTTGCTTCGTACCACTTAACCCATGCTTCACTTTCATTTTGGGCATCACTTGCGTGAGCGTATAAGCCCTCTGTAGTGGCTGATGTAACTGTGACCTGTGCTGCCGCAGGAGATAGAACAGCTACTGTACACAGCGACATAACCATCACAATTGTCAGTAATAGACTAAGTGCTTTTTTCATAATCTCTTTCCTTTCAGGCTTAGCTTTGCCAGAAGGCAGAGCCAAGCATACATTTATGTTTTTACAGAATATCTACAATTTTTGCGAGGAAACGCTGAATTGTTGTTGCATCCGGAACCGTTATTTCACCGTCGTAGTTAACATCGCCCTGTGTAAGTGCTGTGCCGGTCAGAGTAACAAGTTTTGCTACATGCTGCTGAATAATGGTAGCGTCCATTACGGAAACTACTCCGTCGAGGTCGACATCGCCCATAAGAAGCTGTGGAGCATCGGTTTTCGTGCCGCTGATGAGAATATTGTTGAGAGCAAGCTCACCGCCGCTCGGATCAACATCAGTTGTACTGCCGCTAACGGTTACATTAGATACAGGAACGAGTCTGATGATAACAGCATCCTGGTTGTTTATAGCTTCAGGGAGCGCAACATTTTCAAGGTAAGGTGTCATCAGCTTGCGCTTATCCATTTCAATAGTAGCAACAGCGTCTTCGATATCTACAAAGGTTTCGCCGTCAAAACTGTACTGCATTTTCCAACTAGCAGGACATTTCTTTGAACCTGCCATATATGCTGTAAAGCTGATGTTCTCATAACCTGAGGTGGAAATCTCAAACTGAACATATGGAGTGCCCCAAAGATTCTTTGAGCCCGCAGCCATAAGAGGAACCATATTCACGCCATTTGTGCCGTATTCTGCAACTGACCATTCAAGGGAACGCATATTGGTACCGTCAACTGTACCGCTCAGTTTGCCTTCGCCGTATGTTGCAGCATAGCCTTCGTCGCCTGAACCATATTCTTTAAGCTTTTCTTCAGCTGTTTTACCGCTTGGGTCGAATTGCCAAGCAGCGATTGCATTTGATAAATCAAGCTCTGGCTCGGCATCAGGAAGAACAGGGTCAGTAGGTGCTTCGGTCGGTGGTTCAGTAGGTGGCTCGGTAGGGATAATCTCTGATGGTGTGTAATCATCAAAATATTCATTTGACAACCATGCTGCGCGGGAATTTGCCCAATCGAGCATATACTGATATTCAGCGTTGAAATCATACTTTGTATATGATGTAGCGCGTGAATCCTGTGAATAATCAACATCTGTTACCTGACCGTATTCATTGTATGTATATGTAGCGTGACTCTGAGTGAGAGATGAGTGGTCAGCAATCCAACCAGCGTCTGTTGACATATTCCAACGGATGTAGTTCATATCTGCGCTCTTTCTGAGGAATGAAAGATAAACATCATAAGAGTAGAGCTCAGTGTTATCAAGACCTGTGCCGTTAAGCTGTTTTTCAAGTGCAGGGATAAACTGCTCAAACCAAACTCTCGGGATAGTTTCGTTTAATGCGTCACAGCTCTGGATAGAACCTGACAGGAAGTTAGGTCCGCTGTATCCACCCTTGAGGCTTGAGAACCAGCCTGTTGGCTTTGTGTAATCCTTGATACCCAGTTCACTTAGGTCAGAGGATACGCCGTCAGCATTGCCTAAAGAGTTGTCATAGTCCCATACAGGAGAAGCAAAGAATTTGTAGTGACCTGTTTCATCGGGTTTATATACAAAGTAGAAGCTGCCTGCGCCTGAGTCCCAGTTTTTGCCGAATTCGTTGATGAGATAAACCTGAGCGAGGGATTCAATGTCAATGTAGTCGTTTACATCACTTGCGTTTGATGTAATCTTGTTCCACATTGTGTCGTATTTATCTTTGATGTAGCTCTTGACGGTGTTATAATCAGGGTCGTTTGTAGCAAGCTCAGGGGCTTTGATTGTTACACGGTTTCTGTTGTCCATTGTGATAGAGAAATCATCTTCAGACGGAGCGTTGTCGATTTCGCATACAAATGAGAAACCTTCCTGTGAGCCGTCGAGGTAGTTGAAGTAATCTTCCTCATCAACGTCAGGAATGAGAGTGTTCTTGCCGACATCGACTTTTTCGCACATCATATAGTTGCCAAGGTACACGCCGTTGAAATAAATTTCTGTAAAGCGGGAGTCAGAAGCGTAAGGTACGCCAACTGCGTCACCCAAATCATAGAGAATTCTATTTCGGGCGAGTGCAGGGTCCTGGAAGTTAGAGATGATAGAAAACTTCTTGCACTTTTGCATACCATCGAGGGAAATAGCGCTGTCAAAGGTGATGTTAAAGCCCTTTTTGGAGGCATTCCACGAGGTGTTACCTCTGCCTTTGATTTTCTTGATACCTGTTGAGTCGAGGTTGCCCTCATCGTCTAAGGTAGCCGCAGTTGCCGAAGTGTAGTTTTCTTTGTTTGCTGTGAGGTAACCCCAGAGGTCCTCGCCATTAAAGTCTGATGGGTTGTTAACAAACACAGCAGCCTCTGCGCTTGAACGCATAAATACAGCTGTGTAGGTTTTATTGTTACCTGTTACGGTGTACTCTTTACCTTCAGTATAGTTTACTGTGCCGATTGTAGCAGGAGCGATAGTAACACCGTTGATATTCATATCTGTAGAATAAGCGTTGTAAATCTGAACCTGATTTTCGTCTGTGCAGGTTGGCATGAGGAAGTAGCGTGTGCCGTCTTTATCATACCATCTTACCCACGCTTCGCTCTCTGTTGAGTCAGCGGAATATGCGTGCGCAAATAGGCCTGTTACACCGTTTGCGGTTGCTGCTGTGACAGCAGGGGTGCCGATTGTAACAGTAGCGGTGTCACTACCCATACCGAGCACCTTGCCGTTTGCGTCAGTAGCTGTTACAGATACAGAAATAGAAACAGCGCCGTTTTTGGTAGCTGTGAAAGAGTAAGTCTTTGTATCACTTACTACTTCACCGTTAGCTGTGATTTTGTATGTATATGTAACATTTTCGATTTCACTGAGCTCAACAGTAGCAGTAAATGTATCGCCGATTTCACCTTTTTCTGCAGAAAGGGTGAGCTCAGGCTTTACATCAAGGTCGTAGTATGAAAGCTTTTCGCCCATATCGTCCCATGTTGCACCGCCGTCTATAGTGACCATATTGTAGCCTGAAGCGTAGTCTTCAGCGGTAAGCACAATGGAGCAGTTCCACAGTTTTACATCGTTACCGCGCCAGAAACGCATAGCGGTTTTGCCCTCGTCTTCTGAAGTGACAGTGTATTGGTATACACCCTTGTCAGCGATGTACTCAACACCTGTGCGGGGGTCGTACTGTGATTTGTCAGCATCAGCGATGATGACAGAAACACCACCGTTGTCCGCACGGGAGTATTCAGTAAAGTTTGCGTACATAATTGCGTTGCTGCTTATCCATTCAGCAGGGGATACAATCTTCATATAAAGAGTATCACCTTCTTTGAAGGTAGCTACTTCTTCAGCTGATGATGGTAAAAGAGTGAAGACGGAAATAACCATCAACACAGTGAGCAACAGGGACACAAATTTTTTCATATTGTTCACCTCATAATGTTGTTAAAAGTTTAGAATTATGGCAGTTTTGTAATCAGTAGACGGATAACTAAACTGATAGCTAAACTATTACAAATACAGTATACATTAAAGTAAAAAACAATTCTATAAACATAATACACAGATTTTATTAAGGCTTTTTGTGATTGTATCCAAAGAGCGAAAAGCACAGGATAAATAAGTGTAACCGTATGGCGAAAAATTATCTTTTATAGCTGATGGCGCTTTTTTGTTATATCTTATTTGTGTGTTATCCATTTTATGGACCGATTTTTGCATCTTGGCACGCATTTTTTACCACTGGGCGATAAATGCGATACAAAAAAGAGTTTTTATCATATACTGTGGACAGTTCAAACGAACAGAAAAATTCGGAGGATATGAAAATGAAGAAAAACAATGTTAAGGAGTTAATCAGACTTATTTTTAAGGCTGTTACACTTGCTATGGGCGTTGCGGTTGTAGCTCTATCGATTATGAACAAACTCGATACCCAAACTGCTGTTACGATGCTCGGTATCGGTGTCGCAGGCTCAGGTGTAGCGCTGTTAATGGATAAGAACAGTTAATGTTGAAATTCAGGTGTAAAAAATTGCAGTTTACACGTTGTTTTAGACCACTTGGCAAAAAACTGTGACAAAACTAAATTTGTTATGTATAATAAAGCCACAAAAGAAACAGAGGTGAACAAAATGAAAGTAACATTCGAGTCAGCAAGTGTCGCTGAAACTGAAGTAATAATAAGAGGTGATATCTCAAATCCCGAGGTTGAAGCACTTCTTGAGTTCGTTAAAAGTAAAAATGTCAGTAGTACAAAAAAACTCTTGCTATACAAAGAGGACGAACAATTTTTGGTCGATATAGGTGAAGTAGTCTACATAGAAGTGTCGGGTTCAAAGGTGGAGGTTGTGACTCTTACTGATAGATACGACGCTAAAAAGAAGCTGTATGAGCTAAAAGATATGTTAAGTGCTTCATCGTTTGTACAGATAAACAAAGGAACACTCGTAAATATTGAATTCGTAAAATCGGTGCAGGCGGAGTTTTCGGGTAACTATACCCTAAGACTTAAAAACAGCAAAGAGATATTGACTATTTCAAGAAAATTTTTCAAAGAGTTTAAAAGCAAAATTTAAGGAGGAAATTATTATGAAATTAAAAGATTTACTTATTGCGATTCTCACAGGTATTGGTATCGGTATCCCTATTACAATTATTTGTATGGTTTGTATCGGTGGCTGGAACGAAGTTATTAAAGAGTTTTTAGTATGGACAGTAGCTTCAGCACTTTTCGGTGTGCTGTCAGTTGTGACATTTTCAAACGAGAAAATGAATCTTATTCTTGCTACAGTTTTACACTGTATCGGCTGTCTTTTTATCACAGTAGGTGCTTGTTGGGTTATCGGCTACGCTGACAGTGTATTCGAGATTTTACCTTCAGTAGCTCCGGTATTCGTAATAGTATACGCAGCTATTTATTCGATTAGCGTAATCTCAATGAGAAAGAACGCTAAAAAAGCTAACGATGCATTGAGCAAAAAGTAAAAATTTCCACATATTATGGACACCTCGTTTTCAGTTTGCTATAATTTAAGCGGACAAAGCGAGGTGCTTTTTATGAAGAATAAGAAGATGAAGGCTTCTATCTGGCAACATATCAGTTTTATTATAATGATGTGGATGCTTATTAACACAGCCGTATGTTATAGTGGAGTAATATTAGAGAACGTAGCTCCGAATTTAACTTATGGTGCTGTAGGTGATTTTGTTTTCTCGATTTGCTATAATTACAGATTTATGATAACCGATGTGTTTTTGATGGACCTTGACCCGTCTGTGCAGATGCAACAGAGGAATTTTGTGATTCAAGTATCGGTGTTTATTATTAGTATTTTACTCATATTTTTAGCACTGGGCTTGTATAAATCGTGGGGAAAGCCGGTGGCTATCGGTTTTATAGTGCTTATCTGTGCAAATATACTTGTTAGTTTTATTTTGCTTTTTGTTCCGTATGTACTCATATTGCTGGTTTTGCAGATGTTTTTGATTTTTGCACTCGGCATGAATTTGCGACACCTAAATAAATGCAGTTAAGAGAAGAAATTCGAATGATAAGTGGAAAATATATGGCTATGGGATGTCTTGCTCGGTGAAGTAGTAAGACATCCCATTTATTCTAAATTATAGTTTAGTTAATTAACGAAACGTAAAGCCTTCCCCGAGAATGGGGAAGGTGGCACCGTTAGGTGACGGATGAGGTTGAAAACGTTGGTGCTCAATCAATTGCATTGCTGTTATCAAGCGTTTTTACCTCACCACCGCCTACGGCGGAGCCTCCCCTGATAAAAACAGGGGAAGCCTGATTTGTAGTCCTGTTGGTGCTACGCACGGCGGGCAATTCGTGAATCGCCCCTACGATTGGTGGTTCACTAAATTACAATTTACCGCAAATAAGAAGCTGTGCGACATTCTTTTTTTATGTTCGTCTTTATTATTGATTTGAATTTTCGATAATTTTTTCACGATTTTTCCAAATCACGGCACAAAACATCTTGAATAAATTGAAGATGTGTTTTATAATGTAGGCGTATGAGTTTGTCTCATCAAGAAATTCTGAAAGGAGTTAGTACAATGATTTATTCACACGAAGTTGAAAAAATGTGTACTGTAGCAAAGGGCCCTAAGCACGGTCCTGCACCTATCCCTGAAGAGGGCAGATGGGTAAAATCTTATGAAATCAAAGATATTTGTGGTCTTTCACACGGTATCGGCTGGTGTGCTCCACAGCAGGGTACTTGTAAGTTAACACTCAATGTTAAAGACGGTATTGTTGAGGAAGCTTTAGTAGAAACTATCGGCTGTTCAGGTATGACTCATTCAGCTGCTATGGCTGCTGAAATCTTACCTGGCAAAACTCTCCTTGAGTGCCTCAACACAGACCTTGTTTGTGACGCTATCAACACAGCTATGAGAAACATCTTCGAACAGCTCGCTTATGGTCGTACACAGACCGCTTTCTCTGAAGACGGTCTTCCAATCGGCGCAGGTCTTGAGGACCTCGGCAAGGGTCTTAGATCTCAGGTTGGTACAATGTACTCAACAAAAGCTAAGGGCGTTCGTTACATGGAAATGGCTGAGGGTTATGTCTTAAAGACAGCTCTTGATGAGAACGACGAAGTTATCGGTTATCAGTTCGTTAAGGTAGGCAAGATGATGGAGGATATCCGTCACGGTATGTCACCTGACGAGGCATATAAGAACAACATTGGTCAGTACGGCCGTTTTGACAACGCTGCTAAGTACATTGACCCAAGAGAAGAATAAGGCAAGGAGGAAATCGACATGGCAGTTAAATTTGAAAGCATGGAAAGAAGAATGCCTAAAATCGAGAAGTGCCTTGCTCAGTATGGTATCGCTAATCTCGAAGAGGCTTTACAGATTTGTACAGATAAGGGTTTCAACCCATATGACATCGTTAAAGAAGTTCAGCCAATCGCGTTTGAAAACGCTGGTTGGGCTTACACTCTCGGTTGCGCTGTTGCAATCAAGAAGGGTGTTACAACTGCTGCTGATGCTGCTGAAGCTATCGGTGAAGGCTTAGAGGCTTTCTGTATCCCTGGTTCAGTTGCTGAGCAGAGAGCTGTTGGTCGCGGTCACGGTAACCTCGGCGCAATGCTCCTTAGAGAAGAGACAAAGTGCTTTGCGTTCTTAGCTGGTCACGAGTCATTCGCTGCTGCTGAAGGTGCTATCGGTATCGCAAGAAACGCTAACAAGGCTAGAAAAGAGCCTTTAAGAGTTATCCTTAACGGTCTTGGTAAAGACGCTGCTTACATTATCTCAAGAATCAACGGTTTCACATTTGTTGAGACAGAGTTTGATTACTTCACAGGCGAGCTCAAAATCGTTTCTGAGAAAGCATTCTCAGAGGGCGAGAGAGCTGCTGTTCGTTGCTACGGCGCTGACGATGTTAGAGAAGGCGTTGCTATCATGCAGTTTGAAAACGTTGGTGTATCTATCACAGGTAACTCAACTAACCCAACTCGTTTCCAGCACCCAGTTGCAGGTACATACAAGAAGTGGGCGCTTGAAAACGGCGTTAAGTACTTCTCAGTAGCTAGTGGTGGCGGTACAGGCCGTACACTCCATCCAGACAACATGGCTGCTGGTCCTGCTTCATACGGTCTTACAGACACAATGGGCAGAATGCACGGTGACGCTCAGTTTGCTGGTTCTTCATCAGTTCCAGCCCATGTCGAAATGATGGGCTTGATCGGTATGGGCAACAACCCAATGGTTGGTGCTACAGTTGCTTGTGCTGTTGCAGTTTACAACGCAATGAAATAATTTTACCCTTTGGTAAATATTACACCCCGAGTTTTGCTCGGGGTGTTTTTTGTAGGGCGACTATTGGTCGTCCGTTATTACAACATAAATATCATAATTGTAAGGGAGGTTTTTTATACCCTCCCTTCCTTATTTCTATTCATATAGTTAGACCCATCATTTTGGAGATTTTCCTTGATGATGGGTCTAATTTTTTGTGTTGATTTTACGTTACTCCTATGTTATGATGAAAGTGCCAAACCAGTTGAATATAAGTATAAGGGGCAATTTCTGTTTTTTTATAGGGATTGTTATATTTTCTTATGCATGTCCATATACTGAATTTGATAAAAATGCAAATTCTACAATATGGATGTGCTTATTGCCCTTTATATTGAATTGGTTTGGCGACTATCGGAGTTTGCGTTTTTTGTGCGTCTACTTCGGTAGGCGCATTTTTTATTTTTAAGGAGGAATTTTTGTGAAAAAATCAATATCTCTTTTGCTAGCTTTTATTATGGTGACAAGCGTGTTTTTCGCTGTGCCAACTTTTGCTGTTGAAAAAGATATAGCAGAAGTAGGAGCTCCAACACAAGCTGAGGCGATTAATTGGCTTTATTCTGTTGTTGGAAAAACACAGGGAGATGGTTGGTGTGTTGCACTGGTTAGAGCTTATTATAGCTTTTTAGGTGTTACACCAATTTCAGGAAATGGTAGTGAATATGCAACTAAACCATTACCAGAAGGAAAAGGTTGGCAAAAAATTCCATATTCCTCTAGTATGGATGTAGAACCAGGTGATATTGTTGTATGGAGTTGGACTGCATCTGGTGGTAGTGCAGGTCATGTTGCGATTATTGTTGAAGATAATGCAAACGTACTTAATGCGAAAATGGTCACACAGCATCCTGGACCACCAGCAATACAAAAAGTGTCTTGGGCTGGCACTTCTATAGCTTGTGTCATAAGACCAAAGTTTGGCAATACTCCTCACGTTCACAATTATAATACATATGTTTACTATTGGGCATCACACCCTCATTATAAGTGCTACAAATGCTCCTGTGGTGAAGTAAAAGAAAATCGAAACGAGCCTACATATGTTGCAAGTTGTACTACATGTAACCACACACATAGTTATACTACACACTCTCATTATGCAACAGAGCATCCACACTATGAGTATCTAAAGTGCTCTTGCGGAGCTACACAAGTGAACACTTCAAAAACATCATTAAAAGATGGATGTGACCAGTGTTATCCAGCTACACCTGTCCTTAATGTCAGGGCAGGCTCAGATGCTGAGTATGTACAATTTTATTGGGATGCTGCAAAGAATACAGATGAGTATGAGTTGAAAATCTACGATGTAGCGACTGGTGAAAGAGTTAGTTATCCTACTGGAGTTACTTCTTTGGCTTATCAGGTTAAACTTCCAGCGGGTGACTATATAGCATATCCGGTATCTATAAAAAATTCTTTACGAGAAACTGATAGATGGTGGACATCTGGTGCAGGTGTATCTTTCACTGTTACTACTGGTGAATTCAAGTCATCGGCAGAAAGTATAGTAGATGGTAAGAGATATGAACTATTCAACATAGCTATGCCTTGGACAGAGGCAAAAGCTAAGTGTGAGGAACTTGGCGGACATCTCGTAACAATAACTTCAAAAGAAGAGGCAGATGTTGTTAATAGCCTCGTTGCAAAAGGTGGCAGAACGAATTATTGGTTGGGTTTATCAGATCACGAAACTGAAGGACAATGGAAGAGCGTAACTGGTGAGAGTATTTCTTACTCCAACTGGGGAGATGATGAGCCTAATAATTACTTAGGACTTGAGGATCATGCAACAGTCATTCAGGATAGCTTTAAGTGGAACGATGTAATGAATATGTATGGTTCATACTCTTTGGGTTTCATCTGTGAATACGAAAACGAAGTTGAAGAACTTGATGTGATAATTCAGAAAGAAGATGATGGTATTAACTTCATCTTTGAAGAACTTGATGATGTTGCGTATTATGAGTTTTTTGATGCTGAAGATGGCGCTCAGGTAGAGTATACAACTACTATTGAAGATTATCATAATTATGTATGGAAACCAATTGTTCAGGGAAAATCAATTTTTACAATTGAAGTCAGAGCTTATGACAGTAATGATCTGCCGATCGGTGTAAGCGAAACAATGAAATTGAAAGTTGATGTAACTGAAGTTGAAGAATGGCGTATGTATGGTGACCTTGATCACGATAACAGGGTAAGCGTATTGGATGCTACAAAAATACAGATGCATATAGCAGCGATTAATAAATTCGATAAGTTTGAAATGATACAAGCTGATGTTGACTCTGATAAACGAGTCTCGATAATAGATGCAACAACAATTCAGAGATATATTGCTCAATATGATTTTGCTTCAGATATTGGTAAAGGCTGTTATTGTAGTGGAACTTTGTACGATTACACTATAGCTCCAAAAGTAGAATCTGATTGGGTATTAGCATCAAGTGTTCCAAAGGATGCTGAAATAACAGACAGAAAATATACTTACACAGTGACTGAAACAACAACTTCTTCAAGTGCTTCTATGGCTGGTTGGACTCAGACTGGTTACGAATGGAAGGAAGACTTTACAAATGGGGCTCATTCTTATGCGAACTATCCAAGTGGTTTTCTATCCTCACATCATTTATATAGTCTCCATTCAACAACAGGTGCTAAGAGTAATTATGAAACTGAAACACACAAATATGTATACTCAGCGTCGCAAGAGAGAGCATATATTTATTGGCATTGGTGTAGAGGAGCAACCTTATCTTCTCCGATTGATAGAAAGATTGATAATGTTAAAGGTAGTGAGTTTGGCACTTTCCATGCGTTCCAAAGTAATACAAATAAATCTTATAACTCTAGTGCCGATGCATATCAATACTCTTATCCAAGTTGTTGCAAAGACACGTATTGGTGGTATAAAATACCTGTTTATCAGCAAACATATACTCGATATTCAAAACTATACAAATATAGCAAAACTACAGAGTTAGAATCTGAAACAACACCTAGCGGAAGTAATATCAGTAATGTTCAAGAATGGGTTAAGTACATATATTATGCGTAAAAATAATATTAATCAGCAAATAAAGTATAATGTCCTAAATATTTAAAGAGGGATAAAATATATAATAAATAAATAAGTTATGAGTGAATTTTCGCCTCATTACTTTTTTGAATCTGTAGAAAATGAAATTTTCAACATTTTTTCTACATCAGATATGGACAGATAGGGGAAAATACGGATTTTGGGTTGAGAAAAGCTCATACAAAACCGCTATTTTACTGATGATAAGTAAAAATTTAGGGAGGGCATTTTTGCCCTCCCTTGTTTATTTGTAGTAAGACTACTCATCATGGAAAAGTTTTATAATGATAGTCTAAAGTTTATGTTAATTAAAATTCAGTGATGATGCTTGCGAGGTAACGCTGGATTATTGTTGCATCTAAAACTGTGATTTCGTTATTCTTATCAACGTCTGCAATTGTCAGCAAGTCATCATCAATTTGTGAGAACTTAGCCAGATGTCTTTGAATAAGGGTTGCATCCATAATATCAACTTTACCATTCTCATTAACATCGCCGAGCATAGTTGATTCGTTTTCGTCTATGAGCCATACCTGAGCACCATAGAATGGGTTCGCAGTGCCGATACAAAGACCGGAATTTGTGATTGCAAATACACGACAGCCATGGTTATAAGGATCGCCGAAACCATCGCGTGTGAGTACATCAAAGTTAATGCCGTCCTCAGAAACGAACAAATCAAAACCTCTTTCACCTTTGCTCAAATATTCACAACACTTGACAAAATACCCGAAATTCTCGATGGTTTCAGGAGCAAGGAGCTCATCAAGTATTTGTGTCACTTGTCCAGGTAAGAGGTGTTTAATTTTTTGATACTCTTTTGAAAGTTCTGCAAGTACAGTGTAAATATCTTGCCTTGATTCGAGAGAGTCATCATCCATACTGTCGGAAAGTTGTGCGAGTTCATCAGCACACTTACTCAATTGTGACAGCTCAGTATTAGCACTTGTTTGTGCAATATCGCTTGACCTCGGGAATATAGGGAATTGTGTTCCGGGAGCACCAAACATTCCCAGCACCTTTTGGATATATTCTATCTGCTGTTCCAGATCTTCGTTACTCATGTTCAGTACATCTCCGTTAGTGAATTGCATCAGCGGATAAGCCAGACTGCCGATGTCAAATGTACCAAGGAAGAGCTTGCCGTTATAATTTTCCATACGCCATACGTACTGGTTCATATTACTTCCGAAGCCAGCGCCCATATTGCCGATAGGACCGTTTGGAAATACTTCGTTCTTTTCGCCTGCTACCATTTCGATATTGTCATTCTCATCAAGTCTCCAAAGACAAACAGGAGAGCTGAGGTCCTTGTACAAATTAGCGAAATTCATATCAAGAACTTCCGGTAAAGCAACCATTGGGTCGTTGTATCCACCAATATAAAGATAGCCATCATAAACCATAAGGTTGGCTGCACCCGAGCGGTCTGAGCCTAAACCAAACGGATATTTTGCACCATCGTTTTCGTTGCCGACGATAAGATCATAACTCCACTCACCGTTTTCGTCCGGTTGACCGCTGAACATTGCAAAAGCCTGCTTGTTGCCGTTCTTGCCGGTAACAACAGTAATGTAAAGCTTGTCATTGTATTCGATGATATCCCATATACTACCGCCGAAGATACTATCCATATAGTGGTAAGCAGGGTAATCAAGGAGGTCTTCCTGTGTACCAATCGTAACAAATGATTCAGGGCCGCTTGACGGGTCGCTTGAAGCTACCATATACGCACCATTGTTACCAATCATAGTAGCAACAAGCATATCTCTATATACGGTAAGGCCTCTGATACCTGTTGAAATAGAAGCACTCTGTGGTGTTTCGCTGTAGCAAACTATCTGTTTTGCATCATTGTTGTTAGGGTCAATTTCCAGAATATACGGAGTGGCTCCGGTAGCAGCAAAATAAAGTTTATCATTGAACTTGGTTGCCGCACGATATCCACCGCTTTTCACAGGACCTTCAACAATTGAAGTTTCGTAAGTTTTTGTGTTGATTTTGATAACAAAGCTACGGTTCGCTGTTACTTCTTCTCCTTCGTCGCCGATATAAAGATCGCCGTTATAGAGTGCATTAATCAGCTCTTTCATCTGTGAAAATTCCATACCATTTTCCATAGCGATGATACGTAATGTCTGATAAATCGCACCGAAGCAAGTGCCAACGTAGATGTAGTCACCATAGCCTACTGATGACCAAGCGTAGTTTTGTCCGCGATCGTTCTTACCATTGTATTCAATAAGACCGTCAACTTCACCCGAATATGTGTCAGGATGTGACAGCTTGATAGAAGTATATCCATTAGCACAATCGTAAGTTATTCCACTGACCTGCGCGTATGCAGTCATAGGAATACTCAGTGCAAGGATAATCACCAATAAGAGCGACAAAGCTTTTTTCATAAAATCATCCTCCTGTAAGATAAATCAAAAAGTATTATGGGGTTATTATACACACATAATGTATATTTTGCAATATAAATAGCTATTTGAAAACATTTTAGGGAAAGATACGGTTTCTAATTTGGAGGAGTATCTAAAAAGGCTGGCGGATTGTATGGGTCCGTGGCAGACATAATAAAAAGGGACGCGAAAACTCGCGTCCCTTTACTTTAGTTTATGCTTCTACCGTGATGGTGAAGTAATGTTCGGAAGTGTTAGCGTTACGATATGTAACATCGATCTTCTCGATTGGATTTTTGAGGTTCATCTGGTATTTGATAGCTTCTTTGCCGACTAACTGAGCTTCTTCTTTCATAGCCTCTATGCCGAGCTCTTCATATGACTCAGGAGTTACACCGACAACGATCTCAGTGATGTCAGGGTTGTAGTAGGAATACTGGTGACCACTCTTGATTTCAACGCGGGAGTCTTCCTTGACTTTCTCGTAGTAATCCTCAGTAAACTGGTCGTAAATCTTCTTGCTCTCAAACTGGTATGTAACTGCACCGCTTTCATCAACCTGATCAGGTGAAGCGTAGTCGTTGATAAAACTATCAACATATTCAGGGTCAACGGTTGTCTTAACCTTACAGCCTGTGAATAAAACAGCTACCATTAAAACTGCCAGAGCAGCACAAATAATTCTTTTCATAATGTCCTCCTGTGACTCTTTGTGGAATGATATTATTGTAACACTGATTTTTAAAAAATCAATGGTGTTAGTCAAGTTTTTCGATGAGAATCTTCTTCATTCGTCTGTCTTCGGTTTCGAGCACTGTGAAATTAAAGCCTTTGTGGGACACTGTCGGGTGCTCGTCTTCGTCGGGTACTCTGCCCAGCTGAGTCAGCATAAAGCCTGCAATTGTATCGGAATCATCGTCGTAAATATCCTCGCCGATAAGTTCTTCGATATCCTCAATAGAGGTAGAGCCGTCAACAGTGAATTTCCTGTCAGAAATCTGCTCGATTTCTTCTTTTTCGTTATCGTACTCGTCCTGAATGTTGCCCAGTATGTCCTCGATTAAATCCTCTAAAGTTAATAGTCCTTCTGTTCCGCCGTATTCGTCAACGACGATTGCAATCTGGGTTTTCTCTTTGTTCATCTGGGCAAAAAGCGAACGACAGTCCTTGGTGCGTGGTACAAAAAGAACCTTTCTGACGATGTCGGAAATCTTGAAGTTTTTCGGAACATCTAAGCATACATATTTGAGAAGGTCTTTGACATAGAGCACGCCGATGATAGAGTCGATGTCGTCGTGATAAACAGGGATTCGTGAATAGCCTGATTCTACCGCTATGTTGACCGCTTCTTCTAAAGAATCGGTGTCTTCTATTGCTACCATATCCCTGCGGTGGGTCATAATTTCGTACGCTACCGTATCGTCAAAGTCAAAGATGTTTTCGATGATGTTTTTAGTATCGTCGCCGATAAGTCCTTTTTCCTGACCTTCTTCAACTAAAGAAAGTATTTCTTCTTCGGTTTCCTGCACCATCTGGGTGTCGGTTTTTTTGCCGAAGAGCTTTTGAATAAGTGTTTTTTTACTACTACCTGAATCGTCAGGCATATCCGTCATCCTTTCAAAGGTGTATTTGTATACACCATAAGTGTACAAAAATATGAGCCTATTGTCAAACAACAGTTTTGTTATATTGTTTAAATAACGGTTTTTAAGGTTGTTTTGTATACCTAAAAGAAGGATGAAACTACATATTGTGTGTGGTGGATTTTGTGCCACAATTTAGTAAAAATTATGTTAAAATTTTGACGATTTTCACTTCTTTTACACTTTACATAAAGGACAAAAAGTGTTATGATATACGACGGTAAGTCAAGAAGTAAAGTTTCTCGACAAGCTAATATTTTTATGCCGGTGTAAGAAAGAGCTCATCTTACAGTGGCACCACTAAAAGGGAGGAATTTATAGTGGCAAGAAAAATGAAAACCATGGACGGTAATAACGCTGCGGCTTATGTCTCATATGCGTTTACTGAGGTTGCTGGTATTTATCCTATCACACCTTCTAGTCCAATGGCAGACTATGTTGACCAGTGGTCAGCACAGGGTGTCAAAAACATTTTTGGCACAACAGTTAAGGTAGAGGAAATGCAGTCAGAAGCAGGTGCTGCAGGTACAGTTCACGGCTCACTCAACGCAGGTGCGCTCACAACTACCTACACAGCTTCACAGGGTCTTCTCCTCATGATTCCTAACATGTACAAAATAGCAGGCGAACTGCTTCCATCAGTTTTCCACGTATCAGCTCGTTGCGTAGCTTCACACGCATTAAACATCTTCGGCGACCATTCTGACGTTTATGCTTGCCGTCAGACAGGTTTTGCTATGCTCGCTGAAACTAACCCACAGGAAGTTATGGATTTAGGCGCTGTTGCTCATCTTGCAACAATCAAGAGTAGAGTTCCATTCATCAACTTCTTTGACGGTTTCAGAACATCACACGAAATCCAGAAGATTGAAATCTGGGATTACGATGATCTCAAAGAAATGTGCGATATGGACGCAGTTAATGGCTTCAGAAAGAGAGCGCTTAACCCTGAGCGTCCTGTAATGCGTGGTTCACACGAAAACGGCGATATCTTCTTCCAGCACAGAGAAGCTTGTAACAAGTACTACGATGCAGTACCTGCTATCGTTGAGGAGTACATGGACAAGGTAAACGCTAAGCTCGGTACAGACTACAAACTCTTCAACTACTACGGTGCAGAGGACGCAGAGCGCGTTATCGTTGCTATGGGTTCTATCTGTGACGTTGCAGAAGAAGTTATTGACTATATGAACGCAAACGGCGAGAAGGTTGGTCTTGTTAAGGTTAGACTTTACAGACCATTCAGTGCTGAGAAGCTTGTTGAAGCTATTCCTGCTACTGCTAAGAAGATTGCAGTTCTCGACAGAACAAAAGAGCCTGGTGCTCTCGGCGAGCCACTTTATCTCGACGTTGTCGCTGCTCTTGCAAAGTGTGGCAGACAGGCTACAGTTGTTGGTGGTAGATACGGTCTTGGTTCAAAAGACACACCACCATCATCAGTATTCGCTGTATACGAAGAGCTCGCTAAAGACGCTCCAAAGCCACAGTTCACACTCGGTATCGTGGACGATGTTACAGAGCTCTCATTACCTGAGGTTCCATCACCAAACACAGCTGCAGAAGGCACAATCGAGTGTAAGTTCTGGGGTCTTGGCGGTGACGGTACTGTTGGTGCTAACAAGAACTCTATCAAGATCATCGGTGACCACACTGATAAATACGTTCAGGCTTACTTCCAGTATGACTCAAAGAAGACAGGCGGTATCACAATTTCTCACTTGAGATTCGGTGACAGCCCAATCAAGAGCCCATACTATGTAAACAAGGCTGACTTCGTTGCTTGTCATAACCCATCATATGTATTAAAGGGTTACAAGATGGTTCAGGACGTAAAACCAGGCGGTGTTTACCTCATTAACTGCCAGTGGTCTGCAGAAGAGCTTGATGCTCATCTCGACGCTGCTACAAAGAAATATATCGCTGAAAACAACATTCAGCTTTACACAGTTAACGCTATCGACCTTGCTGTAGAAATCGGTATGGGCAAGCGTACAAACACTATCCTTCAGGCTGCTTTCTTCGCTCTTGCTAAGGTTATGCCAATCGAAGAAGCTGTTCAGTATATGAAGGATGCTGCAACTAAGTCTTACCTCAAGAAGGGTCAGGACATCGTTGACATGAACCACAAGGCTATCGATGCAGGTGTATCAGCATTCACAAAGATTGATGTTCCAGCTGCTTGGGCTAACGCTACTGACGATAAGGAAGCTGCTGCTTCTGTTGGTGCAGAGAAGCTCGTTAAGATGGTAGATGGTATCATGCTTCCTGTTGGTAGAATGGAGGGCGACTCACTCCCAGTATCAGCATTTATGGATCACGCTGACGGTACATTTGAGCAGGGCGCTTCTGCTTACGAGAAGCGTGGAGTAGCTGTTATGGTTCCACAGTGGAACGAGGCTACTTGTGCTAAGTGTAACAAGTGTGCGTTTGTTTGCCCACACGCAACTATCCGTCCATTTGCTCTCAACGAAGAGGAACTCGCTAATGCTCCTGAAAACCTCAGAACTTGCGAGAAGCCAATCGTTAAGACTGACTATAAGTACACACTCGCTGTTTCTCCATTCGACTGTATGGGTTGTGGCGTTTGTATCGGCGTTTGTCCTACAAACTCACTCACAATGGTTCCAAGAGAGTCTCAGGATGCAGAGCAGGCAGTATTCGATTACTGTGTAGCTAATGTAACCGAGAAGGAAGAAACAACTGCTAACATCAATGTTATTTCTTCACAGTACAAACAGCCACTTCTTGAGTTCTCGGGCTCATGTGCTGGTTGTGCTGAAACATCATACGCAAGACTCATCACTCAGCTCTTCGGTGACAGAATGTACGTTTCTAACGCTACAGGTTGTTCATCAATCTGGGGTGGTCCTGCTGCTACATCACCATATACAACAAACAAAGACGGTCATGGTCCTGCATGGGCTAACTCACTGTTCGAGGACAACGCTGAGCACGGTCTTGGTATGTATCTCGGTCAGAAGGCAGTTAGAGACAGACTCATCGAGCAGGTTAAGGGCATTCTCGAGTCAGATAAGGCATCTGATGAGCTCAAGGCTGCTGCTACAGAGTACTTAAACACTGTTGACGACGGCGAAGCAAACGCTAAGGCTACAAAGGCACTCGTTGCTCAGCTTGAGACAGTTAAGGACGAATGTGACCACTGTAAGGCTATCTACGATTCAAAAGAGTTCTTATCCAAGAAGTCAGTTTGGATCTTCGGTGGTGACGGTTGGGCATATGACATCGGCTTCGGCGGTGTTGACCACGTTCTTGCTACAGGCGAAGATGTAAACATCATGGTATTTGATACTGAGGTTTACTCTAACACAGGCGGTCAGGCTTCAAAGGCTTCTAACATCGGTCAGGTTGCACAGTTCGCTGCAGCTGGTAAGGCTATCCAGAAGAAGTCACTCGCTGACATCGCTATGTCTTACGGCTACATCTACGTAGCTCAGATTGCTATGGGTGCTGATATGAACCAGACCTTAAAGGCTATCAGAGAAGCTGAAGCGTACAAGGGTCCATCAATCATCATCGCTTACGCTCCATGTGAGATGCACTCAATCAAGGGCGGTATGATTAACTGCCAGAAGGAAATGGAAAGAGCTATCGCTTGCGGTTACTGGAACAACTTCCGTTACAACCCAGATCTCGCTCTCGAGGGCAAGAATCCATTTATCCTTGATTCTAAGGCTCCATCTGCTTCTTACCGTGACTTTATCCTTAACGAGGCTCGTTATAGCTCACTCACACGTTCATTCCCAGAGAGAGCAAACGAACTCTTCGAGAAGGCTGAAGAAACAGCAATGAAGAGATACGAAGCACTTGCTAAGCGTGCAGGCAAAGAATAATAGACATTAAAGTAAATACGCTTTAATAAAAGGGCGGTGTACCGTGTGGTACACCGCCTTATGTTTTGTATAGATTTATGCAGGTTTTACCTTGATTTTTTGCAAGTGAAAAGAACCTATAGGCACCTCCTGAGTTGTGAGTAATATAAGCAACAACAAAATCGCTTTGCTTAAGCATATAATCATTTCTGTAGGAAATTGCGTATTTTCTGGGAATTGACTCGATGCCCTCGGGATAAAGGGTTGGGTAATCAAATCTGCTGTTGCTTAAAAGATAAGCGAGTACCACGCAGTAGTCGATGTGAGGAAATTCGCTTTTGCTCTTGCGTAAGGTGCTCAGCACAAGGCTGTCGAAATTACCGTTATTGCCAACTAGAAAGCGGTCAACACCCTTATTCTCGATCAAATCAATTATGGCGTTTCTAAGGTCTTCGCCTACATCATAAGGACAGTCACGATGTCCAAAGAAAGTACAGGTCATAATAAGCCTCCTTTTATGTTAAAAAGATAGCATATATTTCAAATATACGCAAGTGCGTATACGCGAACGCGAAATGATACATACAATGTTTTTGAGGTGAGATGATGAGCGTCAAGGATATTGTAGTAAAACGATTCAAAGAGCTGTGTAATGAAAGAAATATCAAAATCAATGAACTAGCTAACATATCGGGTGTAACTCCGTCAACTGCATATAGTATGCTAGATGAGAGTAGACGGGATATATCTATTATCACGATAAAGAAATTCTGTGATGGGCTAGAAATAACTCTCGGTGAGTTTTTCTCAACAAATGAATTCGATAATCTAGAACAGGAAATCAAGTGACTTGACAGGCGGTGTACCGTGTGGTACACCGCCTTATGTTTTGTATATTTTTATATGTGTTCAGTCAAAATTGGAGATAAGTCCGTTTTATCGTACACTCGTGATGGTAATATATAATCACAGCAAAGAAATCTACGAAAAAATGGAGGTACATTATGTTTGATTTTAACTTTGACGGTAATATTGATGCTTTTGAAATGGGACTGTCGTGTATGATATTAGATGAAATAGAAAAGGAAGAAAAACGTGATAGCTTAACGAATAACCTGAGTTTTTCGGGACTGGACGAAACAGAGTTTGAGCTTATGAGCGACGACGAGCGCGAGGAGTTTTTGCTTGATAACGACCTCGATATTGATAGTTTTGATTTTGACTGACACCATTGTGTTGATATTTGTTTTTCCTTTCTCTTTTTGTTTTGCGAGGTTTTATGTTTTTCCTCGCTAGGAGGGAAAATTCCTCCTCCTTTGTTCTAGGGTTATACATAAATAATGATTATTTATGTATTACAATTACTTTGCTTGTGTTGAGAAAAGCTTTTTTAAAGGTTTTTCTCGGGGTTAAAGCGTTCGGTAACGGACGCTTTTTCTCTTTCTTGACATACCTTATTTCGAATTGTATAATTATCGTGTTCAAAAATGAATAAGCAGGTATCTTTTTAGCTTGAGTACACAGCGAGACTGTGTATGAGAGGTCGAGGGAAGCGTGGTGAGAATCCACCGCAACAGCCATTACCGTGTTTTGGGTAACCAATCAGTCGGAATGCTCGGCATATCTGTTTTTGCAAACGGTTTTCGGGCAACGGAGGACTAGGGTGTTATAATGATAATATACGCGTCCTCTTTGGAGGGCGCGTTTGTTTTATTCATTGAGGATAAAAATCAATGAAAGAAGGAAAGAAAATGAACAGGAAAATTTTATCTTTGCTACTCTCTCTTTTGATGTGCGTAGCGGTAGTGTGCTCGCTTTGTGCGTGCGATACTGAAAGCGAGGCAGCTTTGGACCAGACGGAGGTTGCTACACAGGTTGTTGATCCGCTTTGGGAGAACGCTACATACACAGAAAATATATCACTTGGTGAGGGAGAAAAATCTATTGAGGTTGATGTAAAAGCAGGCGAAAAAGCTATTACAATTACTATTAATACAGACGCAGAAAACCTCGAAGATGCGCTTTTAGGAGTAGAGCTTATTCAGGGCGAAGAAGGCGCATATGGCCTTTATATCAAGACTGTTAACGGCATTTTAGCGGACTATGATGTTGATAAGTCTTACTGGGCTTTTTACAAAGATGGAGAATATCTTACATCAAGTGCTAAAGACACTTCAATTTTAAGTGGTGATAGCTTTGAGCTTGTTTATACTAAGTAATGTGTGATAAAAACAAACGCAGAAAAAAGCTGAAACTGTCGCTTTTTGAGATGACTTTATTTGCGATGTTTGCGTCAATGATGTTTATCTCAAAGATAGTAATGGAATTCTTGCCGAATTTCCATTTGCTCGGTATGTTTACGATACTGCTAACGATTGTGTACCGCAAAAAGGCACTGGTCCCGATTTACATCTATGTGCTGTTGAATGGTGTGTATGCAGGTTTTAATATGTGGTGGGTGCCTTATACCTACATATGGACGGTGCTTTGGGCGGTGACTATGCTGCTACCTCAGAATATGGGCAAAACAGCTAAGATAATAGTGTATCCGCTTTTATGTGGATTGCACGGGCTGTGCTTTGGTGCACTTTACGCACCTGCACAGGCGGTTATGTTCTCGCTTTCATTTGAACAGACGATAGCTTGGATAATTGCGGGATTGCCGTTTGATATAGCGCATGCAGTTGGTAATTTTGTTGCAGGATTATTGATTTATCCTCTGTCAAATTTGCTTGAAAAACTGAATATAAAAGCTTCGAAAATATAGAAAAACGACTCTGAGAAAACCCTCTCAGAGTCGTTGTTTTTTTAAGGAAAAA
>JAFQQF010000061.1 GCA_017411385.1 Ruminococcus sp. | reverse complement strand
GTCACAATGTCTGCCATAAACTCATCCCTGTCCATTTCTCCTTTTGCTACAAGGGTAAGGGCATTTTCCCAATCTGCCGTAAGTTTCGGGGACTTAACAACATCGGGAAGTACCGTGATTAACTTCATACCGTCCTCTGTCGGGATAATCTGTTTTTTCTCACGCTTCACAAAGCCATCTCTGACTAATTTTTCAATGATGTCTGCTCTTGTTGCCGGAGTTCCAAGACCTTTACGCTCTACATCATCCCCCATATCCTCACTGCCGGCTCTTTCCATAGCGGACAGTAAACTATCCTCCGTAAAGTGCTTTGGTGGTGTGGTGTAATGCTCACTGATTTTCGTCTGTACTCCGTCAAAAGTCATTCCCTCTCTAAGCTCTGGTAGTTTCTTCTCCTCTGCGTCTTTTTCTTCCGTAGTCTTAAAAGATTTCTTAAAGGCTTCCTCAAAATCCTTCCATCCGTTTCTTAAAACAGACTTGCCGGATGCCTTAAACACAGAACCGCCACAGGTAAGCTCTGCCTTTACGGTTTCGTATAAATGTTTCTCCCCGGTAGCACACAGTAACCTGTCGGCCACAAGGGATAAAATCTTACGCTCTGTTTCAGGCAATGCCTTTAAATCAGCAAGGGCAATTTCTACCGTTGGAATGATTGCATGGTGGTCTGTCACTTTCTTACTGTTAAGCACCCCCTGAATATCCGGATTAAATACCACCTGTGGAACAAATGTCATACTGTCAAAAATCGCTCTGATAACATTTTCTGCTGTCACCTGCATATCATCGGAAAGAAACTGACTGTCCGTTCTCGGATAAGTACAAAGCTTCTTTTCATAAAGGCTCTGCGTGTACTCTAAGGTCTGCTTTGCCGTAAAACCAAATAAACGGTTGGCATCTCTCTGGAGCGTGGTAAGGTCATAGAGTTTAGGTGGTGCAACCGTCTTTTCTTCTTTTACCACAGACGTAACAAGAGCCTGTCCGTTAAGACAAGCTCCTGTAATCTTTTCTGCATCTGTTTTACTGTTAATTCTCTCTGTGGCTGCGTCCACACCTCCACAAAGGATATGAGCCATAAAATACTGCTCTTTCTTAAAATTCATAATCTTTGCTTCACGTTCCACAAGCATTGCAAGGGTAGGTGTCTGCACTCTGCCAACTTTTAATGTCTTACCGCCATAAATAACCGTAAAGAGTCTTGTTCCATTGATACCCACAAGCCAGTCTGCTTCCTGTCTGCAAAGTGCAGAATAGTATAAGTTATCGTAGTCACTGCCCGGCTTTAAATTATCAAAGCCATCTCTAATCGCACTTTCTTCCATTGACGAAATCCAAAGTCGCTCCATAGGCTTATGACATCCCGCCATTTCATATACCAGTCGAAAAATAAGTTCTCCTTCTCTTCCGGCATCCGTTGCACATACAACAGCTTCCACTCTGTTATCATGTAAAAGGGCATAAAGCACATCATACTGCTCTTTGGTATCTTCTTTGATTTCATACTGCCAATACTCAGGCTTTACAGGTAAGCTCTCATACGTCCATCTCTTCCACTTATCCCCATAACTTTCCGGCTCTGCAAGCTCCACCAAATGTCCGACACACCAGCTTACCAGATAGCCGTTCCCTTCAAAATATCCGTCTTTTCTATTCATTGCACCCAAAACCTCTGCAATGCTTTTTGCCACACTCGGCTTTTCCGC
>JAFQQF010000060.1 GCA_017411385.1 Ruminococcus sp. | reverse complement strand
GAGGCAATGACCGCACCTGCTATGGCAAATACACCGCAGGCAATAAAAATAACAGGGATTTTATCTTCCCTGCCTGTCATTCTCATTATCTCGGTTATTTCTTCAACCTCTCGTCTTAAGAAGTTTTTCTTTTTCTTATTGGTTACTTCGTTTACCTGATCCCTGATTGATTTAGGTCTGTCAAATACGGATTTGAACAAATCCAGAAGCCTTATATCAAGCAGTTTCAGAACGCCTGTAACCATCGCAATAAATGCAAATAATCTTAATGTCAGCACTCTACCGCCTCCCCTCTGCAAATTCTATCGAGCCAATCCTGCGGCATGCCATTTTCAATAAGTCGCTTTTTAAGTCCTTCGGATATTTCTCCTACAAACTCATGCTCACCTTTGATAACAAGTTTGCCGTTTTCATCGTAATAGTTTTCTTTGATGTTATACCTGTAAATGGTTCTGTACACCCTTTCTCCATCCGGTTTTATTTCACACTCCATAATCTCCATAATCTTTCGCTCTCCGTTTTCAAGCTGTTTTGCATAAGCTATAATCGGGAAAGCTTCAGTTACAAGGTCATACAGCGTTTTGTCTGCTGCATCAAACATTCTCTTACAAAGTGTTACCATTCTGAGATAGGTTGCTTCACAGGAGTTTGAATGGATAGTGGTTAATACAGGAGTACCTGTTCGGCTAGCTTCCTGTGCAACAAATGCTTCTGCATCTCTAATCTCACCTACAAATATCAGGCTTGGATGGAAACGCATCGCAATATCCAAAAGCTTTACCTGTGTGATGTTCTGCAATTCGTTTTCTGACGGCCTGGTCTGTGTATGCACAATGCTATTTGTGACCTTACCGTCTTTCTCTTTAACGAGCGATACCTCTCGGCTTCCGCTTTCGATTGTGAACACTCGTTTGTCTTCAGGATAGGTTGAAAGCATCCATCCTGAAACTGTGGTTTTACCACTGCCTGTTGCTCCGGCTACACAGACGCTGACACCGTATCTTATAAGTAAAGACAAGAAGTCAAGCATCGGTGCTGTTGCCGTTCCGTAGTCTATCAAATCCTGCTTTGTAAAGTTCATAGGATTTACAATACGGATAGAAGCACTTACACCTGCATCTTCATCTACAACCGGTGCTTTTAAAACCGCAATACGAATGTTTTTTGTAAGTGTTCCAAGGACAGCGGGTGCCGCATTATCAAGCACCATCCCGGATGCATGAAGCATTCTTCTCACAACGTTTACTGCATGTTGCGGAGAGTCAAAGTGTTCGTCAAGCTTCTCTTTTCTTCCTCCTGAATAATACACCTCAATATCATTCCAGGCATTTATGTTTATTTCCTCAATGCCTTTGCTGAATATGTACTTTGTAAGGAATGAGTATTCTGCCATTTCGGTATACAACCTGTCGACAAGCTCATCCTCTGACATTCCGTCAGCACTGAGTCTTTTATCTGCAAGATACTTTTTTATCTGGAACTTTATCTGTTCCTTTGCGGCATGTTTATCGGTTTCAAGAAGAAGCGAGGCATAATTTTGAGATATATGCTCCTGTACCTCTTCAAGCACACTTGGGAAGTCGCTTATCTTAGTCGGTGCGAAGAATAAATCGTGGGAAGTATTCTGATTAATCAAGGTCGAACACCTCCTCTGCTATATCTTCTATCATTACACGGAACTCTTTGCTTTCTCTTTTCTCCGGTGTGTTCTTCAGCAGTTCTCCTTCAAGGTACTGCTTTTCTACTAAATCGCTGTGCGGAATGGTGAACGATACACCGCCTATAATCTGCTCAATGTTCTCCCTTGAATGTATGCTCTTCACATCGTTTGCAACCTTAAGCTGCCTATCGCTCCTGAACTTGCTGTCTGCAAGCAGGGGTAATTGCGAAGAGAGATACGAGATTGATTTCAAATCGCAGTTTATAAGCCTCAATACACAATCTGCCTCAATGAGCGACATCGTTGAAAGGATGTCATCGGACAGATGGCAAGAGCAGTCTATCACGACAAAGTCTGCAATGTCCTTTAATACATCAATCAGTTCTTTTGCCTGAACCTGAGTGTATTTCGGATATGAAAAGCTATTCTCACCTTTCATAAGACCAAGTGCCATGATATGCTTATTCTTCTTGAATGTGATACAGTTTTGCATCACCAAGCTCTCTGTTATTTTCGCTGCAGCTAATATACTGCCGAGAGATTTTTCTGTTTCAATCTCTGATGGCGGAACTAAAAGAGGAAGCGGCGGAGCATCTGTGTCGCATAATAAAAGTGCTACATCAAAGCCTTTATTGGCAATATAATTTGCCACCTTTGCGGCTATCGTTGTCTTACCGCATGAGGGCGATCCCCATACTGCAAGGACACGGTTATCACTGTGTCTCATCTCCTACCGCCTCACTTTCTCCTGTCTGTTCAGCATTTTCGCCTTCAGAATTTGCTGTGCCTTCTGCTTCGGCTTTTAGCTGTTCGTTCAGTTCCTTTTGTTTCTTAAGGAATTCTTCTGCGGTTTTTCTGTCACCACGATATACGAGCGACATGTGAATAGTGCCTGTCTTTTCAAGGTCAGCAAGCATTTTTGACTGATCCTCAGACACTAAAAGTGTTACTGTACTTGGGAGTTCAGATTCTTCATTAAACTCCTCATCAACATCGCTTCCGGTTTTTGTCGTTGCGGCAATTACCTCAACAAACTGTAATTCAAGAGGAATTTCGGTTATGCCTGTCTTCTTATAGTCAGGTGCTATTACCGATACAAT
>JAFQQF010000023.1 GCA_017411385.1 Ruminococcus sp. | reverse complement strand
GTTGCCTGAATATGCCTTGCCGTTCTTGAAGATTACCGAGTTTACTCCGTCAATGTCTGTCTTATACATTGCCTTGATAAAGTCGTTTCCGGAGGTTGTGAAGCTGTATGTATACTCTTTTGTCAGTATCTGTCCGTTTGCTGGATTAATCCAGCCCATAAACTCTTTACCTGCAACTTCATTGGCAGTTACTTTAACAGCGGCACCGATAGGAGCCTTGGAGTTTGCATAGGAATTACCCTGAGGACGGTTTACTCCGCCATTTAAGGAAATTGCAAAGCCTGTACCGCCTGACACCTCAATCTTCAGAGAACCCGTGGTTGCAGGTGTTACAGAGGAAGCATCCAGCTTATACTGTGCCTTAACCGTGAGATTTGCTTTAACGCAGGAGAAATCTGTATCCCAACCTGTGAAGGTATAGCCTGATTTTGAAGGCTCCTTGGGAGCAGTTGCACTCTCACCCTCTTTTACAAGCTGTGCATCAAGAAGGGTACCGTCCTCGTCAATAAATACTACATAGTAGCTTGAAACGGTAACCGAAGAGGTGTTCCATGTGCCTGTGGTAAAATCGCTTGAATCCTGAGTGAAATGATTGCTGTCCTGAGGAATAGTCAGATTATCTGTCTGATTCCAAACGGCATCAGGCTCTGTGCTGTAGGAAACCGCAAAGAACAGGCTTGTGGCTGTGGCAGGGATATCAGCGCTATAGCTTGAACCGCTGCTTGCTTCAAGCCAAGTCCAAGTTTTATCATTAGAAGCATCGCTCCAAGAGCAAACAGAAAATCCGCCGGACTGACTCACTGCAGTTGCCCATACGCTGTTAGGTGTGAAGTACACCTTCTTTGTTTCCACAGGGTCCACATCGGGCTCGGTTGTACCGGGGTCTGATGGCTCGGGCTCTGTGGGAGTGGGCTCAGTAGGCTTAGGCTCTGTGGGAGCAGGTGCATCAATATAGCTCCACTCACCTGTCTGATAATCATCCATATCCTGAGTAAAGAGATTGTATGTAGAATGGATACCTGCACTGAAGGTTGACTCCCAAAGCTTCCATGTACCATCCTCGTAGGTGCCCTCACCTCTCATAAACTCCACATTAGTGTAGGCTTCGGAAATTTCAGCCTGCCAGATTGTGGGGTACATTCCGTAAGAGCCCTGCACAAGAGTCATATCGTAGTAAGCACCAACAGAATCAGAGGTTGTGTTGTATGCGTGCAAAGCAAAGTTGTGACCCTGAGCGCCCTGAATCTCCATCCACTCCTCATTGGGAGCAAAATAGACAACTCTGGTGCCAACGGGGCTGTCTGTGTCCTTTTTATATGAGTCCCACACACCTGCGGTTTCATTTGTAAGGGTAAAATGGTCGCATCCCTCGGGGATGGTAAGCTGACCTGTCTGATTCTTCACAGCACCCCAACCCAGATAGGGAGCAGTTCTGCTGCAGAAGGTAATGTTAGAATAATCCGCAGGAATCTCAGCTGTCCACAAATCTGCTGCACTGTCAAGATTTTTCATTGCCAGCCACTGACCTTCAGCGTAGTCATCACCCCAAGTGAAAACCGCACACAGCTTCTGTGTCCATTGACCGTTTACAGAAAAGTAAACCGTCTTCGTGTCTGCTGTCCCCTCAGCAAGCTGAACATCCACAGCTATAACCGAGGACAAACCTGTTGAAACCAAAGAGAGAAGCATAACCAAGGTAAGAAGCATCGCAAGAACTTTTTTATTAAAAACCTTGTTCATCTTTTGTTCCTCCTAAAAAATAACATAATAAGTTAAAAATGCACACTGCAGACTCATAGTAAAAGGCACACCTTTAACAATATATTTACTGTATAATTGTACCACTAAATATCAAGCATTGCAATAATTTTTATTGAGAATATACACACAAGCGGATTTTTGTAAGGTATGACAAAAATCCAACTTTTTATTGTTAAATTTAGCCAAGCACTTGCCCTTAAAACTAAATTTCAGAAAGCTTTTTTCAAGGCTTGACCCTCATACAAATTATAAATTTACAGCAAATTACCAAATTTCAGCAACCTTACTTATACACTATGAACAAATAATTATAATGTTTAAATAAAAGTCTTTACTTTTGAAGTTTTGAGTGATATACTTTAGTTACTAATAAAAATTGGTTTATTATACCGAACCAAATTCCTTAAGGAGGATAATCAATATGAAAAGAGTAATTTCCATTCTTGTAGCACTTATGCTTATGTGCTGTGCAGTTGCTTCTGTTTCCGCAGAAATCATCAGCCCCACCGCTTCAACTGCAAAAGATCAGATTATCATTGACGCTATTCCCGTTCCTGACATTGCAGGTAACGCTACTCCCGATATCAACAACCCCGGTAAGGTTGAGGTTAACTCAGGTGAGGTTGTTACACTTACTGCTACTCCCAAGGACGGCTACAAGTTCTCTCACTGGGAATTTGCATTCGGCGAGTTTGATATCATCGAAGGCAGCACAACAACCGCTACAATCATAATCAAGCCCACAGGCGACTCAGACGTAAGAGCTTACGCTCACTTTATTAAAGAAGGCGAAGACCCCTCTGTTCCCAGCTCAGGCACTGTTCCCCAGCCCGGCACAGAAGTTACTTCTCCCACAACAGGTGAGTTCTTCTTCACAAACAACAGCGTTGTTTACATTGCTTGTGCATCAATGGCAGTTGTTCTTCTTGCAATCGTAATTGTTCTTAAGAAAGAGAAAACAAACGCTTAATTAACAATGCATCTGAAAGCTCCGTTTTTTACGGAGCTTTTTCTTATTTTAAAAAACAAAGGTTAATTGACATTACACTCATTATTATGTATAATTTATAGATATAAATATGAGATATATCTTAATCTTTGAAGGTGACATATATGCACAAATCCACTTTGAAGAAAATCACAAGTATTCTGAGCCTTGCGCTTATACTCGCTATACTTGCTTGCTGTTTTTCGGGCTGCAGCTGCACCCCCGGCGGGATTGACCCTACCGATTATTCATTGGTAGTAAATCCCACCTCCCCTGTGCCTGAAACCACAGAGGTAACAACTACCGAGCCTTTGGTGGAAAACCCAATTAACTTTAAGGAGTTAAAGGAGCTTAACGAAGACCTCTATGCGTGGATTCGTATTCCCGGCACAGTTATTGATTACCCTGTTGCACAAAGTTCAAACTCGGACGACAACTTTTATCTTCACCATAACTATCTGGGCAACTATGAATTTGCCGGCACAATCTACTCACAGCGTCACAATACAAGATATTTTGTTGACCGTGTAACTGTTCTTTACGGCCACAATATGCTCAACGGCTCAATGTTTGCAGGACTTCACGATTTTGAGGACCCTGAATTCTTTGAGGAAAACCAGTATATTTATATTTACACCGAAGGACATATTCTTACCTACCGAATTTTTGCCGCATACGATTACGATAACCGACACATACTCAATTCCTTTGAGTTTTCAGATGATGAGGTTTATGAGCAATATCTGTACGATTGCCTCCATCCCCACTCAGCCTATGCAAATGTGAGAGAAGGCATTGAGCTTACAACAAACGACCGCATCATAACTCTCAGCACATGCACAAACTACAACTCATCATATCGCTTATTGGTACAGGGGGTACTGACAGATGACCAACGAACATACTGATGAAGCTATAAAACGCGAAGACGAGCAAAAAATCGTGGCAACAGAGGATGCAAATAACACCTCGGAGCTTCCCAAGGAAGATTATGATGATTATGTTTTTGCTCATTACAAAAAGCATAGTAACCAACACAAAAGAAGCAAGCACAGATATGCATACAGTGACAATCAAGAGATTGTCAGAAGCAACTCCGAACAGCACTACAGGCATCACAGAAAATTCAGCTTAAAGGATAAAAAGTGGCACAGCCGTCCTTGGTGGCAAAAGCTTCTTATTATCCTTGCTTGGATTGTTGCGGTTCCTGTTATAATCCTTATTATTCTGCTTATTCTTTTCTTAATACTCCGTTATGCAGGCATTCTCAAGCTCACCGATTATTCCAATCTTGATATGACTGCTCCCGTGATTGAAAACGCTCAGGTATCTGTTGAAAACAACGGTCAGAGGGTTACATACAAAGACAAAGAATACGCCTTCAATACTGATATGACAAGTATTCTTTGTGTCGGTGTTGACAAATATGATCTGGGTGTTGATGACGGCACAGGCGGTCAGGCAGATGCAATTTATCTGATTGCGCTGGATACAGCCACAGGAAAGACCAGAGTTATCGCTGTTCCCCGTGACATTGTCACAGATATAGGCATTTACTCTCCGGAGGGTGAATATCTGCGCACAGAAAAGCACCAGCTTTGCCTTTCTTATGCTTATGGCGACGGCAGAAAAACCAGTTGTCTTAACACTGCAACCGCAGTTTCCCGTCTTTTTTACCAGCTTCCCATCAATTCATATTTTGCAGTTAATCTCAACGCAATAGCAACCCTCAACGACGCTGTTGGCGGTGTTACTGTTACAATGATAGACAATTCTTTTTATGACACCTCTCATACATTTCACTATGAAGGTGAAGCTGTGACTCTCTATGGAGATAACGCTCTCAGCTACATCCGACAGCGAGATGTAAATTATCTGAGCTCTTCTATCGACAGACTCAACCGTCAGGTGAATTATCTGAAAGCTTTTTCAAGCAAGGCGCTGGAGCAGACCAAGAAGGATTTGACAACTCCTGTAAATCTTTATAACATTGTTGCTGAAAACAGCGAAACCAATCTGACTCCCTCCACTATTACCGCCTTTGCAACAAGTGTTGTTTCAAACGGCATTTCTGAGCTTGACTTTGTAACCGTACCCGGTGAGCTTTCAAGTGACGGCACCTACGCCGAATACCACGTCAACGAAGAAGCATTCTATGAGCTTATCCTTGACACATACTACAAGCCTGTAAATTAACACACAATATCACAAAATTCAAAAGGCGACTATCCGTTTATGCAGATAGTCGCCTTTTGTTTTAATATACAAAGGTGATTTTGTTAATCAACCTTATGCTCAGTCAGCACCTCAGTAGTACCGCCAAAGTGCCAGTTATCCCTGTTGTGCAGGTTTTCAGAAATACTTGCCCACTCGGAAGCAAAGAACTGTGTTCCGTTATTCTTACCTATGCTGTGGTCATCGGAAAGAATAACACACTGCTCATGAGCATACTTTTCATCGCTGTTGATAGCCTTACCTGTAAAGGGATTTGTGGGATTACTGATTATGCCTGATGTTGCAATTGTAGGAACATCTGCGTTTGTCATAAACTCATCAGACACAGTAAAGCCTGCGCTGTTGAAATCCTTTACAAGCAGAAGGGGGAAGTAAAACTCAGTATTGTAATGATTGTAGTTCTCATCGGAGAAATTAAGGTTATCATCGTGTCCGATACCGTAGCCGTGGTCGGAAACGATGATGATTCTTGTGTTATCATAAACACCGTTTTCCTTCAGGAAATCTAACCATTCGCCGATTCTCAGCAGTACTGTCATATTGGTTTCATAATGAGCCATCTGAAGACTTGATGTCATCTTCAGAGTCTTACCGTCAACAGTAAATCTGTCGCTGTGTGCCTTGTCATACTCGGTATTATCAACCTCGGCAGCAGGTACATACTCAGGCTCCTGCACAAGCACAACCTCGTGGGTTGCATCATTAAACATAAAGGTAAAGTTGTTCTTATCCTCATCCTCAAATTTTGTGATGGTATCCATATTATCAAGAACACCATACCAATTCATAAAGGATTTCTTGTAACCGCTTGCCTTTGACAAACCATCCATAACGTGAGTATACATCTCAGCCTCATTTGCAGAAGCCGCCCTCAGATAAGTACCGTTATCATAAACAGTGGACTGTATTACCATAGGCAGAGTCTTCATAAGGCTAAAGCAGAAGAAGTTTCTGCGATTGTTCTCTACAAGCTGTACAACTTCCTCTTTTCCGTTTCTGAACATACCCTTTGTAATATGTGTTTCAATTTCAGGATACTCATCAAATATAGACAAATCGGGGTTTGCCCTATAGCCTGCATAAGCTGGGTCGCATACTGTTACATCAAAATCAGCCTCGGAGAACATAACAGGCATTACCTTTAATGCTTCGTTATGCTTGTCTGCAAGCTTCTCTGTATCTCTTTTGTTCATTTCTACAGGGGTGTACTCATAACCGCCGGCCAAAGCAGGTGCAGCAAAATTGGTATGACCGCCATAGGAAACAACGTTTTTATAGTAAGTAAAGCCGTCAAACATTTCTTTAAGCTCAGGCTTTTCGTTTACAAGATAGGGAATGTACTGTCCCAAGGCGCGGTCCAAGGAAAGAACAACAACGTTCTGACCTGTCTTGCTGAATTTAAGCTGAACACCGTTGCTTTCTTCAACAACCCCTGCAGTCTTTATAGTGTTGATTTCTCTGTTGATTTTAACCACATTGACTGCAGACATTGCACCCAACGCAACCGTGAGAATAAGGCTTACAAGAACAAGATGCTTGCCCCATTTCTTTGCAACAAAATACAAAAGTGCAAAAGCCAGAATCACAACACCAAAATTGACAAGCTGCTCCGTTCTTGTCATTGCAAGTCCTGTTTCGTACTGAAGATTTGTAAGGATTACACCCATCTTGGTGCCGAAGAACATATAGTTAATTACCATTACAAAGCTCAAAGCAAAAACGACTCTGTCAAAAATGCATTTGCCCTTGGGTGTTGCAAGCCAATAGAAAACTCTCATCCATACAAGGAACAAGCCTGCAGACAGGCACAGAGCACTTACAATGTACCAAAGAGGATTGTAGAAATACGTCATATCCACAAATTCCTCGGGAGAGGAAGAAATCACCGCAGAGGGTATCAAAAGACCTACAAGAAGCGTCAGAAAAATTGAACAGACAAGGAACATCTTTTTGTTAGGCTGATAAGTTACCTCTGCCTTCTTCTCTTTTATCTTAAACAGCTTTTTTGCCGCCATAATGAACACGGGCAGTTCAAGTCCGAGTCCTACAGCCAGAACAAGCACTTCTTTTTTCAAGGAGTTTATATCCAAGACAAAAATACCGCAAACAAGTACGGCAATGCCTGCAAGTGCACAAATAATAGTGATTACCTTCTTGGGATTCTTCAACTTGTAGAAGATAGTTTTCACCAGAGAGAACAGGTTGTTCAGAGTCCAGTAGAAAACAAGACCTGAGGGAGATGTATACAGGAACACAAGGAAGAACAAAGCCATTCCGTAAAGCTGAAGCTTTGTCTTGAGAGGAAAACCTTTAAGGTAAATTGCACTGGAAATAACGTTTATCAGCGTCATAATTACAGGAAGCACATTGATAGCGATACCGCCTATAACAAGGAGTCCGTCAGGCTTGCCTAAGTCTGTAATAGGACCAAGGGTTGCTCCGTTGAGCGCACCCAAATGTGACAAAAACTGATAAGCCGCCATAAAGAAGGGAATCTCCAGAAGCAAGGACACAGAGCCCTTGAGTGCCTGTGTAGGCTTGTAGTTGTTCTGTCTGTAATAGGTCTGGAGAATCATCATCTTCTCGTCACCGGAGAAGGACTTTTTGATGTGAGCCACACCGTCGTGAAGCTTTGCTTCAATATCCCTTGCTTCCTCCTGCATAGCATCTGCACGCTTATAAAGGGGCAGAACAAGGATATTCATTGTAAGGCTCAGGAATATAATAGAAATACCGGGGTCCCCAACAACGCTGTTTGCAATCTGAAAAATCATTTCAAACAGTATTTTAAGAGGCCCTATGAATATCGATTCTAAAATAGAAATAAAACTCATTATGCTTTACCCTCTTCACTCGCTGTCAATGCATCGTACTTCTGTACCATATACTCTGCAACCTTTTGTGCACCGCAGCCAAAATTAGCCCAGGTTTCAGCCTTAACCTCTGCACGTCCCTGAGCATACTGGGAATCCTCGATACAGGTATCAATAAGCTCTTTTAAGCTCTCCATATTGCTGTCTGTAAGCTCACGGCCGATTCTGGGCAAGGCAGAAGCTGTCCACAAGGGAGTTTTGAGCCACCATGCATCGTATACACTTACGTCAATCTGAGGATTTGTATAGATAATAGGCTTGTTATACACAAGTGCAAAATCAAACACAACACCCGAGAAATCAGAAATAAGAATGTCCGCTTTATTCAATACATCGAAGTTATCATTATCTCTGTTCCAATGAAGCTTATCACTTTCGGGGAACTCTGCCATAAGCTTATCAAGCATTTCCTTTTCTGATGAGAATGACTGGGGATGAGGTCTGATGATAATGTTGTAGCCTGTTTTTTGGAGGACTTCAATAATCCTTGAGCCGTAAACACCGAAAATCGCACTCTTGCCCCAAGAAGGTGCCAGAAGAACGGTTCTTTCATGCTGGGGTACCGCAGGGGCCTCTTCAAGTCGCTTTGCCATTTCGTCCATATAAGGAATACCTACCTTCAGAAGCTCCTTCTGAGGCAGATTGCGGATATTTTCAAGAGCTCTTATATCGTCAATCTGATAATCACCTGAAAGTAAAACCGCATCGTAATAATCCAGACCGAACATTCTGTAAAGAGTGATGTCGTTGGCTGCGTGAGGAATATGCACATAATACTGCACGTCCTTGGAGCGCTTCCATTGATAAACATCGAGGCCCGGAGTGGTTGAAAGCACCATTGTTGCATTGAGGAAATTAAGTCTTGTAAAAAGCTTGTTTTCGTTCTCTATGCACTCAGCCTTAACATTTGTAAGAGTGGTTGTGAGTGCAGGGTCATCAGGGGAAGCTGTGATATACACAACCTCTTTACCTCGCTTTTCAAGCTCACGGCAAATGGGCTCAAAAATATTCCAATAACGCTTGTTGTCGGAGAAGATAACATAAGGAATCTTTTTGAAGGTATTATCCTCAACCTTACCCGCGCCCAGCTTATATCTGAGCTTGATAAAAAGCATACGCAATGAATACACGCTGGCACCGATAACACCAATCAAAATGGTGAAAAGCATACTGCCCGTACCAGGGTCAATATAAAGCTTCACTGCAAATCCCCCTTTTAAAATAATACTTTTGCTTTAACAAAGAACAAGCTGTTTCAATGATAACCGAAACAGCTCTGTTTAATTATTAAAATCACAAACTGAATATCCGCAGGTTATATACGTCTGATTTCAGAGATAGACGGAATGTCGTGATACTGTCTTACATACTCGCTGAGTGTGCAATTGTAAACACTCTTGAAAGCGGCAATGAAAGCTTTAACGCTGGGGAAGCCGTTTTCAACAGCAGCACGGGTTTCAGAGATACCGCTGGTCTGAATATCACGCAGAGCGTGCTCCAAGCGAACAAGATTAAGATACTGCTTGAAGGTTTTTCTTGTGTTCTGCTTAAAGTAACGTGAGAAGTACGTAGGAGTAAGTCCCACGTGTGATGCAATCTCGCCCAAGGTAATACGCTCTCTGAAGTTCAGCTTGATGTAATCAATAGCCTTCTTTGCGTATTCCAGCTCCTCATGCTCGATTTCAGGATGAGTCTTTGCTCTTTCCTCCAAACACTTTGTGCACAGCTCAATGAGAATCTGTGTCATAGCGGAGGTAATCTTCAAATCCGTGAAGTCGCCCTGCTCCTCTACACACTCAACAATAAGGTCAAGCTGTCTTTTGATTTCTGCCTTTGCAGAAGGGCTCTTCTCTACGTTGAAGCTGAAATTCTCAAAATCATCAAAATAAGCCTTGATAAAGTTGTAGGAATAAAGCACCACAAGATACTTAACATTCTCTGCAGGATCTTTGCCGCAGGTCTGGTGAATATCGTCGTTGTTAACAACCATATACTCGCCGTCGGAAATAACAAAATCCTCGTTGTTTGCCATAACCCAAAGGTCGCCCTTGAGAACATAGTCAATCTCAATGTTCTTATGCCAGTGCTTATTAGTAAAGCATTCCTGACCGGGCTTATCAAATAACGTCACCTTACCGGGAAGATTGTCGTCAGCAGAAACAATCTCATACTTATACCTATAATTCTTTGCCATAAAACCACCTTGATTCTTTATTTTTATTAATAATATACTACCATATATATTAAGCTTTGTAAATGACATAAACCCCTAATTTATGCTGCGTTTTTACAAAAAATTGCACATATTTTATACAAAAATAAATTTTGCTAAATCTTTTTTATCCTTAAATCTCTGCAATAATCATCCATAATGCATATATCCGGATTGAAAAAAACTGCCTTATGATATATAATTAAAGCAAATTAAGTCTGGTTTAAAACGGAGGAAATATGAAGAAAACGATTTACATTGTTGCTTCCATAATTTTATGCATCGCAACGCTTATCCTTTGCATCCTCTATCCGTACTGGAATCCTTCACACCTTACAGATGAGCCTATTGCAGAAGAAAACAAGGGGCTAACCCTGCATTTCATTGACGTGGGTCAAGGGGATTGCACTCTGATTGAGTCAAAGGGTCATTATGCCCTTGTTGATGCAGGTGAATACAAGGAGCGCGACAAGGTAATCTCCTATCTCTCACTTCTTGGAGTGAGAACCCTTGATTTTATTATTGCAACCCATCCCCATTCAGACCACATCGGAGGACTTTCCGATGTTATAAGGCACTTTAACCCCTCAACCCTTATTATGCCAAACGTTGAGTCCGACTCCTGGAACTATGTACTTGATGCGGCAGACGAGCGCGGTGTTATCTGTGAAACCCCTGAGCCCTTCGACACCTACCAAATAGGCAGTGCCACCCTAACGGTGCTTTCCCCCGCTTCTGACGAAGTATACTCAGACCTCAACAACTACTCTGTTGTTACGATGATTGAATACGGGGATACCTCATTTCTGCTCACGGGAGATGCCGAAGCTCTTGTGGAAAAGACCCTTGTTAAAAGCGGCTTCGACCTTTCTGCAGATGTGCTCAAATGCGGTCACCACGGAAGCTCCTCAAGCTCCTCAGATGCATTCCTTGACGCTGTAAAGCCTCAGGCGGCAATCATCTCCTGCGGTAAAAACAACGACTACGGACACCCTCATAAGGAAGTAATAAGTGCCCTTGACGATAGGGACATCCCTGTTTGGAGAACCGACCTGTTGGGAAGCATTAAGGCTACCACAGACGGAGAGAAGATTTACATTTCCACCAACGATACCACTACCGAGGTTAATCAGATACCCACCGAAGCACAAAGCGAAACCGCACCCTACATCGGAAACCGCAACTCAAAGGTTTTCCACCTTAACACCTGCAGCGGTATCAAAGATATGCAGGATAAAAACAAGGTTGAATTTTTAAATCGCGAGGATGCAGAAAAAGCAGGCTACAAGCCCTGTGCAAGCTGCAAACCTTAAAAGGAACTTTTTATGATTAATGAACTACTAAAAACACAGTCCTCTTGGGAATACTTAAAAACCGCCTCAAAGCCCCTTGTGCTCTACGGCACAGGCAACGGTGCAGACTTGGTATTGGATGAATTTTCCCGACTTGGGATTAAAATCAATATGGTGGTTGCCTCTGAGGGCTTTGTGCGGAAAAGAGCTTTCCGCGGTTTTGAGGTGAAAAGTATTTCTGATGCCGAAGCCGAGCTTGGAGATTTTATAATCGTTCTTGGCTTTGCAAGCTCTGTGCCTGAGGTTATGGAAAGCGTTAAAAAGCTTGCAGAAAAACACGAGGTCATTATGCCCGTGGTGCCTGTTTTCGGAAAAACTCTCTTTAACCGCGACTACTTAGAGGCAAACCTCACAAAACTGCAACTCACAAGAGAACTGCTCTTTGATGAAGAATCAAAAAGAATCTTTGACAATATGGTGTGCTTTCAATTCACAGGCAAGCTCCAACACCTTTTTGACTCAGAAAGCACAAGAGAAGAAGCTCTGACACAAATCCTTGCACTTTCAGACAAAGAGGATATGCTGGACTTAGGTGCATACAGAGGCGACACCATAGAGGAGCTGATAAACCTCACAGGTGGATACAACTCAGTCCTTGCACTTGAGCCTGATAAAAAATCCTTTGAGAAGCTGTGCTCTTACCTTGCAGATAAAGAAAACACAGAAGCTCTGCCCTATGCAGTCTGGAACGGACACAAAGAGCTTGTTTTTTCGGGAGGCGGAGGACGGCAGAGTACTCTGTCACATACAGGCAAATACACGGTAAAAGCCGTAACCGTTGACAGCGTTGCAAAGGATAAAAAAATCACCTATGTAAAAATGGATGTTGAAGGAGTGGAAAAAGAAGCCTTGGAGGGAATGCAGGAGCTTATTAAAGCTCAGAAGCCGAAGGTCAGCATTGCTTGCTATCACCGCACCGAGGATTTATCCACGCTGATACCTCTTATAAACAGAATAAATCCCGAATACAAAATCCATCTTCGCCACCACCCTTACTTCCCCTTCTGGGACACAAATCTGTACTGTATATAAACACAGCACCTGCAGAATACTGCAGGTGCTTTTGCTTACACTGTTCTTTATCTACATTTCTGCTGTTTGCAAAGGCTTTCGCTCTGCAAGGGCAAAAACCTCAGCTTTGGTAAGTGCGCCTGTCCTGCGGTTTTTCATAGTACCTTCCTTAAAAAACAAGGTAGTGGGCACACCTCTGACACTGTATTTTTTTGCAATCTCACTATTCTGCTCTATATCCAGCTTGCAGAATTTTACATCCGCAAGCTCCTGCTCTGTGGCAGACAGCATCTTCTCTGTATTCTTGCAAAATCCGCACCAAGGTGCCGTAAATGCTACAAGCACATCAGACTTACTGCGTATAACCTCTGCTTCAAATTCATCTGTATTTATTTCTTTCATCACAGTTCCTCCTGCTCGTTTTATTTAGTATGTGAGCAAAAGTTGCGATTATAAGCACAAAAAACTCCGACAGCAACAAAACTGTCGGAGTTCATTATATATAAGTTGATTTAAAAAATTACTTCTTTGCAAGCTCCTCGCGGATAACCTCTGCAATGCCTGTTTCGGTAAGACCGAATTTTTCAAGAAGCTCCCAAGCAGGACCTGAGTAGCCGAAGCGGTCATATACACCAACCTTGCGTACAGGAACAGGACACTCAGAAGTAACAACGTCGCAAACTGCATCGCCAAGACCGCCGATTACGTTGTGCTCTTCGATGGTGATGATTCTGCCTGTTTCATTTGCAGCCTTGATAACGATATCGCGGTCGATAGGCTTGATTGTGTGGATGTTGATAAGGCGAACGCTGTGGCCCTCTTTTTCAAGAGTTTCAACTGCCTTTCTTGCCTCATTAACAACAAGACCTGTTGCGATAACGGTAATTTCATTACCTTCGTGCATTGTGATACCCTTGCCAAGCTCAAACTTGTAGGTAGCAGGGTCGTTGAAGGAGTCAATAGCAAGTCTGCCCAGACGGATATAAACAGGGCCAACGTGCTCAATAGCAGCCTTTGTAGCGGCAAGCATCTCGTAGTGGTCAGCAGGACAGAGAACTGTCATACCGGGGATGGTACGCATCAATGCTACGTCCTCAAGGCACTGGTGGGTTGCACCGTCTTCGCCTGTGGAGATACCTGCGTGTGAGCCTGCAATTTTAACGTTAAGGTTAGGATAACCGATAGAGTTACGAATCTGCTCATAAGCTCTGCCTGTTGCAAACATTGCAAAGGAAGCAGCTACGGGGATTTTACCGCATGTAGAAAGACCTGCGGCAATGCTCATCATATTGCCCTCGGCAATACCGCAATCGAAGAATCTGTCGGGATAAGCCTTCTGGAAAATAGAAGTCTTTGTTGCACCTGCAAGGTCTGCATCAAGTACAACGATACGGTCGTTTTCTTTAGCAAGCTCGCAAAGAGCCTCGCCGAAGCTCTCTCTGGTTGCCTTTGTTACTACATCTGCCATCAGCACTCACCCTCCAGTCTTGCAATTTCAGCATTAAGCTCCTCAGAAGCCATTTCAAACTCAGCCTTGTTGGGGCCTTTACCGTGCCAGTCAACCTTATCCTCCATAAAGGAAACGCCCTTGCCCTTTACTGTCTTTGCAAGGATTGCTGTGGGCTTGCCCTTTACGCTCTTAGCATTCTCAAATGCTGCCTCGATTTCGTCAAAGTTGTGGCCGTCAATCTTAACTACGTTGAAGCCGAAGCTTTCAAACTTTTTATCAAGAGGCTCAATACCGCAAACCTCACAAACAGGTCCGTCAATCTGCAGACCGTTCTGGTCAACGATAACTACAAGGTTGTCAAGCTTGTTGTGAGCGGCAAACATGGCTGCCTCCCAAACCTGACCTTCCTCGCACTCACCGTCGCCGAGGATTGCGTATACACGGTAGTCCTTTTTGTCAAACTTGCCTGCAAGTGCCATACCGCAAGCGGCAGATACGCCCTGACCGAGAGAGCCTGTGCTCATATCAATACCGGGTGTGCCCTTCATATCGGGGTGGCCCTGAAGCATTGCACCTACGTGGCGAAGCTTATAAAGCTCCTCCCACTCAAAGAAGCCCTTGAGTGCAAGCACTGCATAAAGGCTGGGGCAACAATGGCCCTTTGATAATACAAAACGGTCCCTGTCTGCATCCGAAGGATTTGCAGGGTCTACGTTCATTTCCTTGAAATAAAGGTAGGTCATAATATCTGCAGCGGAAAGTGAACCGCCGGGATGACCTGACTTGGCATTAAATGTGCCGATTACTGCGCCCAGTCTTGCTTTGGTTGCAAGAATCTGAAGCTGACGTTTTTCAGTAGTTTGCATAGTAATTCCTCCTATTGAACAAATTAATAGTAGTATTAACAACAGTAATATATTATCACACCTTGAGTCTTCTATATTTACTTTTTGACAAAAAGAGTGTGATTTTTTCTTTTTTGTAATTTTGAACAAAAAGAGGCAAAAACAAAGACTTTAAATATAATCACTGAATAAATCGCACCCAAGGCACAATACTTAGCCTTGCAATATTCGTATAATTGCAATATAATGAAGGCGGTGATTAATATGCTACTTGTAATTGATATAGGCAATACCAATATTAAATTCGGTCTTTTTGAGGGTGAAGAGCTTGTTATGCTCGCACGCGTTTCCACCGACAGAACCAAGACCTCTGATGAATTTGCAGGAGAAATCCACGCAGTTATGAGGGTTTACGGCTTTGACGAAAGACAGATTGACGGTTGCATTATTTCAAGCGTTGTGCCTCAGGTGCTTCGCACAGTAAAGCAGGCTATTATCACAACTGTAGGCATTGAGCCTCTGGTGGTAGGTCCCGGCATCAAAACCGGACTCAACATCAAAATCGACAACCCCTCCTCCACAGGTGCAGATTTGGTTACCGGCTGTGTTGCCGCACTTCACCTTTACGGCGCACCCTCCATTGTAATCAGTATGGGCACAGCCACCACAATTATTGTGCTCGATAAGTCAGGGGCTATGATTGGCGGTGCAATCTCCCCCGGTGTGAGCATTTCAATGACTGCACTTTCTGATAAAACCGCTCTTCTGCCCTCAGTTGCTATGGAAGCACCCAAAAAGGCAATCGGCAAAAACACCGACGAATGCATCCGCTCGGGTGTGGTGCTGGGCAATGCTTGTATGATAGACGGTATGATTGACCGCATAAACCGCGAGCTAGGAGAAGAATGCACAGTTGTTGCCACAGGCGGCATTGCACAGGAGATAATCCCCAGCTGTACTCACGATATCATTCTCCGCGATGACCTGATGCTTCAGGGACTTCGAATTATCTACAACAAAAATCGCGGATAAACCACAAATCAATATTTGGTTTTCTTCGGCTTTTATAAAAGCCGTAAAATATAATAATTGCATCTCACCCGAATTTGGGGAGACAGCAGGAGGTATTTATTATGACAAAAAGAAAATCCACCGTAAACCCCTTGGTTGTAGAGATGACCATGACCGCCATACTTGCGGCATTGATTATCCTGATGACCTTCACACCCATCGGCTACATTCCCATCGGTCCCGTTAAGATGACACTTATGACCCTGCCTGTAGCAGTAGGCAGTATTGTTCTTGGTGCAAGAAGCGGTATTATTCTGGGAAGTATCTTCGGACTTACAAGCTTTTACACCTGCTTCGGTATGGACTTTGTGGGAATGGGACTTCTCTCTATAAACCCCTTCCTCACCTTTGTGATGTGCTTTGTACCAAGAGTTCTGTGCGGTTATCTGCCTGCACTTATCTACAAGGCAATCAGCAAAAACGGCACCAAGCGAACAATGCTTGCAATTCCAGTTGCAGGAGCAAGCGTGGCAATTATAAACACAGTTTTATTCTTAGGCTCCATGTGGCTCTTCTTCGGAAACAGTCTTAGCGACGTAGTAGGAGTTGCTATTGATAACATCTTCGCTTTGTTTGCACTTTTTGCAGGCACCAACGGACTTATTGAAATCGCAGTTAATATTGTGGTAGGTACTGCAATCTGCAAGCCCCTCACAATTGCTAAGAAAAAGTTGATATGATAAACTTAATCAATTTAGAAAAAACAGAATCAACAAATACATACGCAAAGGCTCTCTTGAAATCAGGGGAGCCTTTGCGCCCTTTTACGGTAGTTTTTGCAAGGGAACAAACCAAAGGCCGAGGCAGACTAAAACGAACTTGGGAAAGCAAAAAGGGTGACTCCCTTTGTATGAGTCTTATTCTGTCCGATACCGCCAACCCCTCAATCACCCTGCTTTCAGCTTTGGGGGTGCACAAGGCACTCAGAGAATTTTATCCCATGCTTCAAATCAAATGGCCCAACGATATAATTGCCGATAATAAAAAACTCTGCGGAATACTCACAGAGGGCACCGAGTCAGGCACCGTTGTGGGCATAGGAATTAACTTAAACCAAACAGAATTCTGTGATGAAATCTCCCGCAAGGCAACCTCACTTAAACTGCTCACAAGCAATACCTACTCTGCCAAAGAGCTTTGCAAAAAGGTTGCAAAGAGTGTGTTTGAAACCATAGAAGCACACAAATCTCAGCTTACCAAAGAAGCTTTGGAGGAATACACTTCTCTTTGTGCAAACCTTGGCAAAGAGGTTTTGTGGCAAGACAAAAAAGGAATTGCACAAGGAATTTCGCCTGACGGCTCGCTGATAGTTAAAACCCAAGAGGGCGAAGAAGAAATCCGCTTTGGCGAAGTTTTTGTAAACGGTATTTACTAGGCTTATAAATCATATATTTACTCGGAGGTAACACTATGAAAGAAATCAGCATCAAGGATTTGAATATGAATCCCTTTACTAAAATCGGCAAGGAGTGGATGCTCATTACCGCAGGTAGTGAAGAAAGCTTCAACACCATGACAGCTTCTTGGGGCGGTGTGGGAGTGCTGTGGAACAAGGATGTGGCATTTACTTTTATACGCCCCAGCCGTTACACCTATGAATTCACCGAGAAAGAGGAATTCTTCTCACTTTGCTTCTTTGAGGAAGAATACAGAGATGCACTCACCCTGTGCGGAAGAAAATCGGGCAGAGATTGTGACAAGATAAAAGAGGCAAACCTCACCCCCACCTTCATCGACGGTGTACCCTGCTTTGAACAAGCAAGCCTTACACTAATCTGCCGTAAAATGTACTCACAGGAAATGCAAAAGGACTCGGCTTTCACCGAAGAAGTCACAAAGCACTACGGCGAAAACGAGCCCTACCACACCTTCTATGTAGGCGAGATTGTAAAAATCCTCACAAAATAACACGTAAACATAATCAAACAACAAAGGCTGTGTCACAAAAGTTTGTGACACAGCCTTATTAATTATTCAGTTATTTTCATACAATCAGTATTCAAGCCCTGCAATGCACTTCTGAATCGCGGTGGCATCCTTTACGTTGCGTACTCCGTCACAGTAGAAATCGGAAATATAAAAAGGTACAAATTTGCCTGTAATGCTTATGGTCGAGCCTCCGTAAAGATTATCTTCTAAAGGAAAACTCTCAAGCCCTGCAATACATTTCTGAATTATGGTAGCATCTTTAACTGTAAGCTTACCATCCTCATCCATATCGCCTACCGGCTCACCTAATCCTGCTTCGATAAATATGTTTTCTATTCCCTCTATTTGTTGATATGCATTCCAGAGGTCATATAATTTGTTTTCTTCAGGAACATAGATACACTTACCATCCGGATATGGTGTCATTCCGTTTTCATTGCGTATCATATATCTTCCGTATCTATAAACAATAGAGGCAGCATAATGCATACGTGTACGTAGTGACACAAGCACATAATCAGGTGTTGCTTCGGAACTATCAGCAGAGTTGTCAGAAGAGTAGTATTCATAGTCCTCATCGTAGGAGTAAGGGCTTACACCTGTCCCCCAATAGTCCACAAAAGCAGGTATAACTTTATCTGCATATTTGCAATTCTTAGCTATTGCTATACAATCACAATAAGAACTTGCAACCAGAGGCTTCAAATCAGTAAACAATCCGATTTCGTATGCTTGTTCAAGAGTATATATCTCATCCCCGCCACTTACATAAATGCCAAAAGCATAAGGATATAATGTATATTCTGAGCAAACGCACCAATCACCGATAATCTTATAGACTGAAGTAGGTTCGCTTTCAATCCATGGACAAAAGCCCTTAAAGACCTCAAGCCCATCAACTTTTTTGACAGAATAAACACGCACATTGTCCCCCTCGGAAGGCTTCATATCTTCGGGTAAAACTTCAAGGCAGTAATTGTAAAACTTCTGCTGAAGCTCTGTGTCGGTTTCCGCCGCACCCACGGTGACACAGACACCCAATAGCAACACAAGCACCAACACAAAACTAATTATCTTTTTCATAAACAAAACCTCCTTTGGATTATTTCACTACTTAGTCGTATAAAGTGCGAAAAACTCACACCAAAAGCATATATTTTCGCAATAATACTTTGTCTATTGTAATTATAACATCACAAAACAAGCACAGTCAATAAATTATTGTGTCCCTTGCCAAATTTTGTCTTGTTGCACAACTCAACGAGTGTTGTTTATTGCAGTTTATCAAAATAAAAACCGCCTTACTATTGAAGTAAAGCGGTAAATTTTATACTGTATATAAATTTTCAGTTATCTTCTGGAGGGTTCCTTTGCAAAGCAACGGGAGATTACAAGCACAGCCGCCACAATCAGCAGGAATGTGAGAGTGTAATCAAAAAGTGCCATTGCCTCAGAAATCAGAAGCAGGTCGGACACGGGCTTTACATAAAGTGAAAGTCCCGAAAGCACAGCTAAAACACCGGTTGCTGTCATCAGCACTCTGCCGAAGGACTTTGAAACACGGGATGCTCTTGCCACCTGTGAAATTCCAAGGAACATAAGCCAAAGTCCCATTATGTATATAAGGTTTACCGTAAACAATGCGTTGTCCACATACTGAAAAATAAAGGCAAGTCCGCAGAAAAACGAGGATAAACCGTCAAACAACAGCCATCCGCTGCCGCTTGCTTTCACACCTGCAGTAAAGAAGGCAAGCACGCTGATTACACCGAAAATAACAAGTCCTATTCCGCAGATAGTATCTGAGCCCATAACCGAGGAAAGTCCTGACACAACTCCCCACAGTGCGGCTACTGCCAGAAAAATTGAGGAAATTATCCAGAAAGCATTAAGTGTTTTCTTCATCTGTTTACCTCTCTTGTACTAATTAATCTGATAATTCATCGTTGCCTGTATTGTCTTTAAAAGCCAAAGGTACAGACTTTTGTTTTTCTTTTTGTCTGTGTGCACCCAGCCTATATGCAAGATAAGCCGCCACACACAAGGTACACAAAAAGGAAAGTGCAAAGGATACCAAGGTCTGATTGCTGATGCTCAAACCCGCTATGTCAGTCCTGCCGTTAATAAAGGAAATTTTGCTTTCGTCTGTGCTTGACAGATTCTGAGTATCCGCATTATTAGCAGTTGCGTTTTTTCCTTTTCTGTTCTCTGTGCCTGATGTACTCGCACCCAAAACCATCACTTTAGACGGTACACACTCAGAAACTGCAACATCAGCCAAATCAGAAGCTATTGCATCTTTAACAGAAAGCTTAATCTGAGTGTTACCCGTTTCCATCCCTTTGAAGGTAAAGGTCATAAGTGCTGTGCCTTTCGTGCAGACAACTCCCTCTTCACAAAGGTACACGGCAGTGACTTTACCATCTTCAAGGGTACTCACACTATACTCAGCTTCGCTTTCAAGCACTTCAGCCGAATTGAACTTAAGCACCTGTGAGTCATACAAAAGCTCACAAACAAAGGAAGAAAGCTCAGCATCTGTTTTCGCTCTTAGTGTAACCTTAAAGAGTCTGCCATTTTGCACCTGTGCATCTGTGAGCGAAAACTGTGCTTCACTCCCTGCAAAAGCAACAACAGCAGAGGAAAGCACCAGTACTATTGCAATCAGCAAGGACAAAACAACTCTGTGCGCCTTTGCAGTAATCATATTACAAAGCCGCCGTTTACCCCAAGCACCTGACCTGTGATAAACTCTGCTCTGTCACTACAAAGGAAAGCCACCGAATCGGCAATATCTTTAGGAGTGCCGAGTCTTCCCAAGGGTGTTTCCTCCACAAGCGAAGCTATGGTTTCCTCGTCAATTTCTGAGAGCATATCGGTTTTGATAACACCGGGGCAGATGCAGTTAACACGAACATTTGAGGGTGCAAGCTCCTTGGCAAGCGCTTGTGTTAAACCGATAACACCTGCCTTGGAGGCAGAGTAGTGCACCTCGCAGGAGGCACCCACCTGTCCCCACATAGAGCTGATGTTTACAATACTTCCGCTCTTTTGGTTAATCATATATCTTGCCGCTGCCCGACTGCAGTTAAAAACACCTGTCAGATTTGTGCCAATCATTTCGTTCCACTCTTCATCGGTAATCTCGGTGAAAAGCTTGAACCCTGCAATACCTGCATTGTTTACAAGCACATCAACTCTGCCGAAGTTTCTGTATGCAGTTTCTATGAGGGCATCTGCCTCGCTTGACAAAGACACATCTGCCTTCTGTGCAATGGCGGCTATACCATAGCCTGAGATAAGCACCTCTGCCAACTGCTCTGCACGTTCTTTATTTACTTTATATCCTAAAATCACATTGTAGCCGCTCTTTGCAAGGGCTACCGCACAGGCGGCACCAATACCTCTGGATGCGCCTGTAACCACTGCAGTTTTCATATAAAAACTCCTGTGCAATAATATTAATTACTTCTTCTTGAAGCCGTCTTTAAGAGATACGCTTCGGTTAAAGATAAGATGCTCTGCAGTAGAGTCCTTGTCTGCGCAGAAGTAGCCAAGTCGCATAAACTGATAGCCCTTACCCACCTGTGCGTTCTCCAAAGCACGCTCTACCTTACAGCCTGTGAGCACCTTAAGGGAGTCGGGGTTGAGGAAGTCAAGGAAGTTTCTCTCGCCTGCATCGGGGTCGGGAACTGTGAAGAGGTTATCATAAAGCCTTACCTCTGCCTCAGCACAATTTGAAGCATCTACCCAATGGATAGTACCTCTTACCTTTCTGCCGTCGGGAGTATTACCGCCCTTGGTGTCAGGGTCGTAGGTTGCATAAACCTCTACTACATTACCCTCCTCGTCCTTCTTACAGCCTGTGCACTTAACAATATATGCAGACTTCAGACGAACCTCGTTGCCGGGGAAAAGACGCTGGTAGCCCTTGATAGGCTCCTCCATAAAGTCCTCAGCCTCAATATAGCACTCGCGTGTGAAGGTGATGGTTCTCTTGCCGTCTTCCTCACGGTTGGGGTTATTCTCAACCTCAAAGGTCTCAGAAAGTCCCTCGGGGTAATTTTCGATAATGAGCTTAACGGGATTGATAACAGCCATAACACGCTGAGCTTTCTCGTTCAGGTCTTCTCTGAGGCAATGCTCAAGGAAGCTGTACTCAACTACAGAGTTTACCTTGGAAACGCCGTTACGCTCTGTGAAATTGCGGATTGACTGGGGTGTATAACCACGGCGTCTGAGTCCGCAAAGTGTAGGCATTCTGGGGTCGTCCCAACCGCTTACATAGCCGTCATCAACTAAGGTTCTGAGCTTTCTCTTTGACATAACTGTGTTGTTGATGCCAAGGCGTGCAAACTCAATCTGACGGGGCTTTGCAGGAACAGAAACGTTATTTATAACCCAATCGTAAAGAGGTCTGTGGTCCTCAAACTCCAGAGAGCAAAGGCTGTGGGTGATGTGCTCCATAGCATCCTCAATGGGATGTGCAAAGTCGTACATAGGATAGATAACCCACTTGTTGCCTGTTCTGTGGTGAGGGAGCTTGTTGATTCTGTAGATTACAGGGTCACGCATATTGAAGTTACCGCTTGCAAGGTCAATCTTTGCACGCAGAGTCATTGTGCCCTCAGGGAACTCGCCATTCTTCATTCTCTCAAACAAATCAAGGCTTTCCTCAATAGGTCTGTCACGGAAGGGGCTCTTTGCAGGAGTAGTCAAATCTCCTCTGTACTCACGCATCTGCTCAGCATTGAGCTCGCAAACGTAGGCAAGACCTTTCTCAATAAGCTCAACTGCAAAGCGGTACATATCATCAAAATAATCGGATGCATAGTAGAAGCGGTCGTCCCAGTCAAAGCCAAGCCACTTGATATCCTCCTGAATAGCGTCAACATACTCCACGTCTTCTTTTGTGGGGTTGGTGTCGTCCATTCTCAGGTTGCACACACCGCCGTATTTCTGAGCTGTTCCGAAATCAATGCAGATAGCCTTTGCATGGCCGATGTGCAGGTATCCGTTAGGCTCGGGTGGAAAACGGGTGTGAACTGTCATACCCTCGTACTGACCGCCCTTTGCTATATCCTCGTCAATAAAATCGTGGATAAAATTAGAAGGCATTGTGCTTTCTTCGTTAATAATTTTCTCGTCTGCCATTTATGTTCACCTCTTAAAATAATCAAGCGTTAAGTTTGTTAAGTCCGATTTCCATTCTTCTTAAAGATTCCTCTTTGCCGAGAATGTCAAGAATCTCAACCGCTCCGCCGGGAGTAACGGTTTTGCCTGCCACCGCAATACGTGCAGGCCACATAACTGTGCCGTTTTTAAGCTCGTTCTTTTCTGCATAAGAAATCAGAAGCTCCTTGATTGTATCACAGTTCCACTCATTAAGTGCTGAAAGCTCATCGTAAACCGCTTTGAGAAGCACAGGTGCATTCTCAAGGTTTGTTTTGCTCTTTTTGTTTACATAAAGCTCAGCCTCGTACTCGGGCAGCTCCTTGAAGAAATCAATCATAGGAGGAATATCAGTAAGCTTTACTGTTCTCTGCTGTAAAATTGCTGTAAGCTTCATTGCATCAAAGGGCACATCGCCAAAAACTTCCTTGAAGTAGGGATTTGCAACCTCGGCAAATTGCTCGGGAGTCATTGCACGAAGGTACTCAGCGTTAAGCCATGAAAGCTTGTCGTAGTCAAACACAGAGGGAGATTTTGAAATCTCGTCAACGTGGAAGTTCTCACAAAGCTCCTCTAAAGTGAAAATCTCCTGATTAGACTTGGGGCACCAACCTAAGAGAGCTATGTAGTTGATGATTGCCTCGGGCAGGTAGCCGTCACGCACCAAATCCTCAAAGCCTGTTGCACCGTGACGCTTGGAAAGCTTTGAAACAGAGCCGTCGTCATTTTTGCCCATAATCAGAGGCAGGTGCACATAGGTGGGAATTTCCCAACCGAATGCTTCGTAAAGGAGATTGTACTTGGGAGTGGAGCTTAAGTACTCGCAACCGCGTACTACGTGGGTGATACCCATTGTGTGGTCGTCGATAACGTTAGCAAAATTGTAGGTGGGATAGCCGTCAGACTTAATGAGAATCTGGTCTGTCAGCTCTGAATTTTCAACTGTAATATCACCGAAAACCGCATCGGAGAAGGTTGTTGAACCTGTCAAGGGCATCTTCTGACGGATTACATAGGGCACACCCTCTTTAAGCAGTCTGTCGATTTCCTCCTGAGGCAAATCTCTGCAATGACCGTCGTATCCGCCGCCTACAGACTCCTCGGAAAGCTGTTCAAGACGTTCTTTGGTACAGAAGCAACGGTATGCCTTGCCCTCTTTGATAAGCTGCTCAGCGAAAGGTAAATACATATCCTTTCTCTCAGACTGAACATAGGGACCGAAATCACCGCCCACATCGGGACCTTCATCGTGATTGAGTCCTGCAATCTTCAAGGTGTTGTAGATAACATCCACAGCACCCTCCACAAGGCGTTCACGGTCGGTATCCTCAATTCTCAGAACAAACTTACCCTGTTGGCTCTTTGCAATCAGGTACTCATAAAGAGCAGTTCTCAGGTTACCCACGTGCATAAAGCCTGTGGGGCTGGGAGCATATCGTGTACGTACTGTCATATAAAAAACCGTCCTTTCGGGGAAAATTTTGAAATTACCCATAATAACACATTTTAATAATTTATTTTACCACAATTAAAGTAATAATACAATTATTTAAGAAAAATATTTTCAGAGAAATTCTCAGCGTTTGCAACCAACAAGAAAGGACTGAGTGTTTTCACACACTCAGTCCTCTGTTGTTTTAAATATATCCGATTTTGTTTGTTTAAAATTGTCCCGCCTTTCACAAGGAAAGGTTTACTGAGGCTCCCTTGTGTAAAGGGAGCTGTCAGCCGAAGGCTGACTGAGGGATTGTCCACTAAAAATACGATTCAGTTGTCACTTGGCAGATTTTGACGGACAATAAAGTCTATATACTCACAAACACCTTTGAAGTTACGATGAATTTCAAGGTTTGTTATTCTAACAACCTTTACACCGTATGACTCAAGACAATCTGTTCTCTCTTTATCTTTCTTGAGTCCGTCTTCGCCATAGTGCTGAGAGCCGTCAAGCTCAATAACCAAATTTGCTTTTGCACAGTAAAAATCCACAACATAATTCCCGAAAGGTTTCTGTCTGAGAAACTTAATCGGATATGTCCTGAGAAAATCATACCACAGGTGACGTTCTTCTTTGGTCATATTCTTGCGAAGCGTTTTTGCAACAACAACCAGCTTTTTATTGTGCTTTCCTTGCATTGCAATCCCTCCGCTTCGCATTCGCTCAGCACCTCCCTTTACACAAGGGAGGCTTTTTCTTTTACTCATTCATTCCGCAGCATTTTTTGTACTTTTTGCCGCTTCCGCAGGGACAGGGGTCGTTTCTGCCTACCTTTTTGCCTTTCTTGACGGTTTTGCTGGTAGACATTGTGCCGTCACCGGAAAACTCAATGGGCTTAGCAACCTGCTCACGCTTTACGGCAAAGTTCACAGGGTCAACCTTGGGAGCTTCCGTGTTTGCGCCGAGGATTACCTCGTGTCTTGCGGCGGCGGCTTTTTCAGCCTCGCGGCGAAGTCTTAACTCTTCCTCCTGACGGCGCTTTATGGCATACACGTTCATAGGCATTGTGAACACCAGCTTGACGGTATCCTGACGGATAGAGTCAATCATCTGGTCGAACATATCAAAGCCTTCGTGGGTATACTCAACTACAGGGTCGTGCTGTGCATAGGCACGCATACGGATACCCTGCTTGAGCTCATCCATATCGTCGATGTGCTCCATCCAATGGGTATCAACTGCACGAAGCAGACAAGCACGCTCAACCTCACGCATTGTTTCTTCGGTAATAAGCTCCTCATACTCTGCATGACGCTGTTTTGCGTGGCTCAAAAGCATATCTGCAACCTCAGAGGCGGTCATCCCGCTTAAAGCTTCCTCAGTGAATGTAAGGGGACATCTGTCGTCTGCAAGCCAACCGTTGTAGTACTCCTTAAGGCTTACAAGGTTCCAGTTATCGGGCGTACCGCTCAGGTAAAGCTCCACGTTGGCATTTATGGTCTGCTCAATCATAGTCATAATTGTATCGTGGATATCCTCGCCCTCGAGCACCTGATTACGCTGTTTATAAATAATCTCTCTCTGACGGTTCATAACATCGTCAAACTGGAGCACGTTCTTTCTTGCACCAAAGTGATTCTGCTCAACCTTCTGCTGAGCATTCTCAATAACGTTTGAGAAAAGTTTGATGTCAATGGCAACTGTTTCGTCACCTGAGAATCTTTCCATAAGCATCTTCATTCGCTCACCGCCAAAGATTCTCATCAAATCATCCTCTGCTGAAAGGAAGAACTGGCTGCAACCGGGGTCGCCCTGACGGCCTGCACGACCGCGAAGCTGGTTGTCAATTCGGCGGGATTCGTGACGCTCTGTACCGATAATGCAAAGTCCGCCAACCTCTCTTACCTTCTCAGCTTCTTCTTTAAGCTCTTCCTTGAACTGTGTGTGAAGCTCTGTGAATACTCGTCTTGCTTCAATAATCTCTTCATTGTCGGTATCTGCAAAGCCTGTTGCCTCCGCAATCAGCTCGTCGGTAAAGCCCTGCTTGCGCATCTTGGAGGTAGCCATAAACTCAGCATTACCGCCAAGGATAATATCGGTGCCTCGGCCTGCCATATTGGTAGCAATGGTAACAGCGCCAAGCTTACCTGCCTGAGCTACAATTTCAGCTTCCTTTTCGTGCTGTTTTGCATTGAGGACATTGTGAGGTACACCGCGACGTGAAAGCATCTTTGAAAGAAGCTCTGACCTTTCGATGGAGATAGTACCAACCAGCACAGGCTGGCCTTTTTCGTGACAGCTTACGATTTTATCAATAACTGCTTCGTACTTTGCCTTCATGGTTGCATAGAAGCAGTCGTTCATATCCTGACGGGCAAGAGGACGGTTTGTGGGCACCTCCACCACGTCAAGCTTGTAAATCTCTCTGAATTCCTGCTCCTCGGTCATGGCAGTACCTGTCATACCCGAAAGCTTCTTGTAAAGACGGAAGTAGTTCTGGAATGTGATTGTAGCAAGGGTTTTGTTTTCGTTCTGAATCTCTACTCCCTCTTTTGCCTCAATAGCCTGATGCAAGCCTTCATTGAAGCGTCTGCCGTACATCAGACGGCCTGTGAATTCATCAACAATGATAATCTCGCCGTCTTTGTTTACATAGTCAATATCAAGGTGCATAACACCGTAAGCTCTGATTGCCAGATTGATATGGTGCTGTAATGTCAGGTTGTCGGGGTCGGTGAGGTTTTCAACCCCAAAGTGAGCCTCTGCCTTCTTAACACCAACCTGTGTCAGGGTAGCCGATTTTGCCTTCTCGTCAACAATGTAGTCGATGCCGTTTTCCTCAAAGAAATCCTCCATATTCTCCTTGGTGTCAACCTCGGTGAACACGTGCTTTTTAAGGCGTCTTGCAAAGGTGTCTGCACGCTGATACATATCTGTGGATTTATCGCCCCTGCCTGAAATAATCAGAGGTGTTCTTGCCTCGTCAATTAGGATGGAGTCAACCTCGTCTACAACAGCGAAGGCGTGACCGCGCTGAACTCTTGCGTCCTTATAAACCGCCATATTATCACGCAGATAGTCAAAGCCGAACTCGTTATTTGTACCGTAAGTAATATCTGCATTATAAGCCGCTTGACGCATATCGGGAGTAATATCGTGAACAATCAGACCAACGGTAAGACCTAAGAAGCGATAGAGCTTGCCCATCCACTCGGAGTCACGACGTGCAAGGTAGTCGTTGACTGTTACAATGTGCACACCCTCGCCTGTGAGAGCGTTAAGGTATGCAGGCAAGGTTGCAACCAGAGTTTTACCCTCACCTGTTTTCATTTCAGCAATTCTGCCCTGATGAAGCACAATACCGCCCAAAATCTGCACAGGGAAGTGCTTCATACCAAGCACACGCCAAGAAGCCTCTCGGCACACTGCGAATGCATCGGGGAGGATGTCGTCTGTTGTTTCGCCCTTTGCAAGGCGTTCTTTAAGAACAGCAGTCTGAGCCTTCAGCTCTTTGTCTGTCATTGCACTGTATTTTTCTTCCAGCAAGAGAGTTTTATCGCACAAGGGCTGAATTCTCTTAATCTCTCTTTTGCTGTAGCTTCCAAACAAAGCCTTCAGAAAATTTGCCATTATGTAATCTTCCTTTCAAAATGAACAATATATTACAGATTATCCCATTATAATCATATTTATTTAGCTTATCATACCACACAAACAGAAAAAAAGAAAGGGAATTTTGAAAAAGCAATGATATATACCGCAAAATTTACAAACCCGAAACAAAAAACGCACGGAACAAACCGTGCGTTTAGTAAACAGAACAAAAAAATTATCCCTCATAACCTAAGGAACGGGCACTTTCTATCATGGCAAGTCTTGCAATAGGACCTGCACTGTAGAAGCCGTAACCGCCTTCCTCCACCACAACCGCAAAGGCAAGAGGATAATCCTCGTCTGTGCTGTAGCCTACCATCCAAGCATTGGGCTCCTTGCCCTCGCCCACCTCGGCGGTACCTGTTTTGGCACCGACGGTAAGTCCGCCGAACATTGTGTCGCCGTAATGGTCGCTTACTGTGTACCGCATAAACTCCTGCATACGCTGTGCGGTGTCGGCACTCATCAGTCTGCCTGTGGAGCCTGAGTATACATTGTCAATATAGGTAGGGAGCTTTGCTTCTCCCCCGTTTGCAATGGCACCGCAGAGAATTGCCATCTGGGCAGGATTTACCATATCTGTGTACTGTCCTACACCCGACCATGCAAGCTCGTTGCCGTTTGCGTTTTTCACATCAAAATGTCCCTGTGCAGTTTTAATTCCGCTTATGTTAAAGCTTTTTGTAACACCCAGTTTTTCTGATGTTTTCTGCATTTTATCCGCCCCTGCCAAGGTTGCCCCCTCTGCAAAAGCAATGTTGCAGGAATAAGAAAAAGCATCTCTTAAACTCAAGGTACCGTGCTCTTCAAGGCAGGTTACATCGTCACCGTCAAATTCTTTTTTACCCTCACAGGTAAATGTGAGATTTTCTGCATCGGGATTGCTCTCCAAAAGTGCAATGGCAGTCACGATTTTATAGATTGAACCCGGCGAGTAGGTGCTGGAGGTTGCATTGTTAAGGTAGGCACCCTCGGGAATGGTTTCGGGCTCATTCTGAGGGTCGTAAGAAGGAGCACTCACCATGCAAAGCACATCACCTGTTTTGTAATTATACACAAAGCAAGCACCCTTGTATCCGCCGAATGCCTCGTAAACCTTACCGCACACATCAGCATCCAGAGTCAATCTCATATTGCCCTTTGAGCGTAAACTTTCAGGCAAGCCGTAGCCGAAAATTGAGCTGTGCCCCACAAGCTGAGCCCTGTAGCGCGTCTGCAAGGCGGTTGCTATGTTGTAGGAGCTGTCACCAACTGCGTGCAAGGTACCAAGACGCACATTGTAGTCATCGTGGTAAAGCCTCTGTCCTCCCTCGGAATACGCAAGAGCTGTCTTGTTGCGGTCATATATTGTGCCTGCCTCTGAAAGCCCCTTGCCTGACGAAAGATACTGATTGTAGGTCTGACTTGCCCAAAGGTCGTGGTCAACAATATAGCGGTAGCATAAGAGCCCCAGTCCTGCTAAAAAGCTCAGAGCAAGTACGAGGGATATTATGCTTCGCGACATAATTCTTTTCATATTAAATCCTCTCTTAATTACTCTTTTCCGTTAAGTATTGCCTTTGAATAGGTGCGCTCATCCGCCGCCTTTATGAAGGCAAGTAGTCCCCAACAGGAAATCATACTGGAACCGCCTGCGCTCACAAAGGGCAAAGTAACACCTGTAAGCGGGAGTATGTCCGTACTTCCGAAGATATTAAGTGCCGTTTGCGTGAGCATCATAGCTGCGGCACAGCAGGCAGAAATTGAATAAAAGGTACTGCGGCTTCGGGTAGAAATTGCACGGGAATATATAACAAGACCAAAGATTACAAGTGCTATAGCCAAAGCGATGATAAGTCCCATTTCCTCTGAAACAATACCAAATACAAGGTCTGTTTCCGATGCTCCGTAGTAACGGAGAATTCCGTTGCCAACGCCTGTGCCGAAAAGTCCGCCCGAAGAAATGTAGGTAAGCACACCCGACTGCTGATAGCCTGCATCGTAGGGGTCCTCCAGAGCGTGTCCCCAAATTGCAAAACGGTCTGCAATGTAGGGCTTGAACTGCAATATAAGCATCACCGCAAAGGCGGCTCCTGCTACTGCCAGAATTACTGTTTTGTAGTCGCCTGAACGGATTATAGAAATCACAAGGAAGGTGACAAAGAAAATAAGTGCTGTACCAAAGTCACCCATAAGTGCCAAAGCACCCACACAAAGTGCAGAGAAAATGATAAACTCCAACAGATTACGCTTTGTCTGCAGATGGTCAAGTGCCGATGCTCCTACGAAAATATATGCAATCTTTACGATTTCCGAAGGCTGCAGAGAAACACCGCCGATGTAAATTCTGTTGGCGGCACCAAACTCCACCACACCGAAAATAAGGTTTATTGCCAGAAATCCCAAGGCAATTATCATTACCGCCATTCGCCACTTAACAATACGGTCGGGGTTTGCAATGAACAAAAGCATAAGCATATAGCCCACAGCCCCCACCATAGCGGCAATTATCTGAATCCACGAGTCCATAATGTTCTGCTCAACCAAAAGCAGAGCGCCTGTGCCTGTGAGAAACAACGCCAAGGTTTCCAGCTCAAAGTTTTTTCTTAGAAAAACTCCTCTTGAAAAGGTATAAAGCAACCAAGAAAACAGCACCATTGCAAGCCATACCTCAAATGCTTGCAAGCAGAACTGATGATATGCAATGCACACCTCAACCGCCATAAACAGGTGGAAAAGGTTTACAAGTATCAGAAGCAAGGGAGCTGAAACGCTGGGCTTTGATGAGCCTTTTGAAAAAAACCAATGATGTGGCACTTCACCGCGGAATTCATCTGCTCTTCGAAGACAAAGCGTTGTAGAGCCTATCTGAATTTCATCGTCAAGAGAAAGCCTGTGGCGTGATGCAACAGGACGTCCGTTTACTTTTGTGCCCGACTTTGAGTCCGAATCGGAAACAAACCAACCGTCCTTACGCCTTAAAAGCACGCAATGGTTTCTGGACACAGTCGGGTCAGAAATCACAATGTCGCTTCCTTTGCTTCTGCCTATGGAGTTTTCCCAGCAAAGCACGGGAATTTTCTCCCTTATTGTCTTGTTATAAAGCATCACAAGGGGTGCCTCCTGACGCTTCTGACGGCGCATCGAGCCAAAGCACTGATACACTATAAACACAGCATAAACAGCAAGCAAAATACGAAGTCCCACTACTGCCACATCCGCAAAAAACTGCATCAGAACACACACCACCTTTCTTTTTATTCTTTCAAATCGGGTCAGAGCAAGCTCACACCCTACTGATATATTATTACCTGCAAAGCCACAAGTCAACAAACAATATTGTAATATAATTACGCATTGTAAACGACCTGTGTATTTATTGTTAACTTCCTTATAAAAAACCAAAACTCCGCCTGTGTAACCACAGACGGAGAATTATCGGTATTACTCAACAGTAACGGATTTTGCAAGGTTTCTTGGCTTATCAACATCGTTGCCACGCTTGTAAGAGGTGTAGTAAGCCACAAGCTGAAGAGGAACTGCTGCCAACATAGGTGCAAGGCTTTCCTCAATTTTGGGCACACGGATGATGTAATCTGCCACATCCTCACCCACAACAGCCTCTTCGTCGCAAACAAGGATAACCATAGCACCTCTTGCCTTAACCTCTTTGATGTTGCTTACTGTTTTGTCAAAGAGTGTGTTCTGAGTTGCAACAGCAATAACAGGCATACCGTCTGTAATGAGGGAGATTGTACCGTGCTTGAGCTCACCTGCGGCGTAAGCCTCAGAGTGAATATAGGAGATTTCCTTAAGCTTGAGTGAGCCTTCCATAGAGAGAGCATAATCAAGACCTCTACCGATGTAAAGAAGGTTTTCAGCCTCAAGGAGATGGGTTGCAATCTCCTCACATACAGCATCAACTGCTGTGATGGTTTTATCAAGGTACTCGGGAATTGATGAGAGGACCCCTGTAAGTCTGCGGCATTCATCCTCTGAAATCTGCTCCTTTGAAAGTGCCATCTTGAAACCAAGCAGATACATAACCGCAATCTGCACCATATAAGCTTTTGTGGATGCAACGGCAATCTCGGGACCTGCGTGAGTATAGATGAGCATATCAGCTTCGCGGGCGATGGAGCTTCCCTTTGCGTTTACAATAGCAAGAGTCTTAGCGCCCATTTTCTTTGCAAGACGCATAGCCTCTAAGCTGTCGGCGGTTTCGCCTGACTGAGAAATGATAATTACCAAATCACCCTCTTTAATAAGGGGGTCACGGTAACGGAACTCAGATGCGATATCAACAATAACAGGCACCTTTGCCAATTTTTCTATAACATACTTGCCTACCATACCTGCGTGCATAGCAGTACCGCAAGCAACAATATAAATCTGATTTACAGCCTTTAGGCTGTCTACTGTAATTGAGCATTCCTCAAGACAAGGAAGTCCGTCAGAAATTCTGGGAGTGATGGTGGTCTTGACTGCTGTGGGCTGTTCATGGATTTCCTTGAGCATAAAGTGCTCGTATCCGCCCTTTTCTGCAGCCTCCTGATCCCAGTCAGCCACATTAAGCTCTTTGTCTATTGCATTGCCTTCAAGGTCACAGAAAGACACACCCTCTGAATCCAGATGTGCAATCTCGTCGTGCTCTAAAAGATAATACTGATTTGTATATTTGATAATAGCGGGAACGTCGGATGCGATGAAGCTTTCACCCTCAGCAACACCTACGATAAGAGGGCTTCCGCGTCTTACGGCAAAGAGCTCGCCGTCGCGGTCAGCAAAGAGAATACCAAGTGCAAAGGAGCCTTCAACCTGAGAGAGTGTCTTTGCAATAGCCTTCAAGGGGTCGCCCTCGTAGTTAAAATCCAGAAGCTGAGCTACAACCTCTGTGTCGGTTTCACTCACAAAAACTCTGCCCTGAGAAATAAGGTATTCCTTAAGCTCCTTGTAGTTTTCGATGATACCGTTATGTACCAGAGTAACCTTGTCGCCACCTCTGTGTGGATGAGAATTCACCGCAGAAGGAATGCCGTGAGTCGCCCAACGGGTATGACCGATGCCTACGTTGCCAAAGGGAACACCCTCTGCATTCATCTTTGCCTGCAAATCGTCGAGTCTGCCCTTTTCTTTTGCCACTTTAATTTTGCCGTTCTCAAAAACCGCAATACCTGCAGAGTCATATCCGCGGTATTCAAGCTTTCTCAGTGCATCAACAAGCACCTCGCTGCAGTCTTTGTTTCCAACATATCCAACAATTCCGCACATAAAAATGCTCCTTAAATAAGTATAGGTCTAAGCCTTCCGAAACATCAGAAAGCAGTAATAATCCTTTTGTCACACCAGATTATTTATTGAGTTTGTGATTGAAGGTGGGAACAATTTCACTAAGCATCTTTACAACACCCTCGCTGTCGTTTGCATCTGCAAACTTTCTTAGTCTTGAGAGCTTCTCAAGCAAATCGTTCTCATCAATAGTTATCTGGTTGCCGATGAAGATTTTCTTATTCTCTGTGGATTTGAGTCCTTCTTCGTCCATAAGAAGCTCTTCAAAGAGTTTTTCACCGGGGCGAAGCCCTGTGAATTTTATCTCCACATCCCTGTAAGGCACCTTGCCGTACATTCGGATGAGGTTTTCAGCCAAGGTTGTAATCTTCACAGGCTCACCCATATCGAGAACGAAAATCTCGCCTCCGTGAGCCATTGCGCCTGCCTGAAGCACCAAGGACACCGCCTCGGGAATGGTCATAAAATACCTGATAATATCAGGGTGTGTAACCGTGACGGGCTTACCGCTTTCAATCTGACGTCTGAACAAAGGGATAACCGAGCCGTTAGAGCCCAGAACATTGCCAAATCGGGTGGTAATAAAATCGGTTTTATCCGCATGCTGAGCCTTATACTGAACAATCATCTCACAGGCACGCTTAGTAGCTCCCATAACATTTGTGGGGTTAACAGCCTTGTCTGTGGAAATCATAATAAACTTTTCAACTAAGTATTTTTCAGCCAGAGTTACTGTATTGAAGGTACCAAAGATGTTGTTCTTAACAGCTTCTTCAGGACTTGTTTCCATAAGGGGAACGTGCTTGTGTGCTGCCGCGTGGAACACAACCTGAGGTCTGTACTTAGAGAAGATGCTGTCCATCTTTTCGTAATCACGCACAGAAGCAATCAAAGTCACAACATCTACGCTGTCCCCATACTCCAGCATAAGCTCCTGCTGTATATCGTATGCGTTATTTTCGTAAATATCTACTATAATAATCTGCTGAGGTTTATATTTTGCAATCTGGCGCACAAGCTCGCTGCCTATGGAGCCGCCTCCGCCTGTTACCATAAACACCTTTCCCTCAACAAAGCTCTTTGTCTGATCCTTGTCAAAGGTAATGGGCTCTCTGCCAAGCAAATCTTCGATTCTGATGTCCTTCACCTGATTGAGAAGCTGAGGATTGGAATCATCAAACAGAAGCTGACTGAGATAAGGAACCATTTTAATTTTGCACTGAGTTTCCGAGCAGAGAGCAAGTATCCTCTGGCGGTCATCCTCTGTGCAGGAGGGAATCGCAAAAACAATAAGTGAAATGTTGCTTTGCTTGCAAAGCTCGGGAATATCCATACAACTGCCCAAAACAGGCACACCCATAATCTTGCTTCCAAGCTTGCTTCTGTCATCATCCACAAGACCGACGGGCAAGATGTTTCTTGAAGGATTGTTGGGGTCCTTCTTGGCATTTTCTATATCGGTGAGAATCATCATTGCGGCACGACCTGCACCTACAATAAGGGTTCTTTCGTAATTCTCTGCACGGCCTGATTCTGTAAGTTTTAACACTGCACGCTTTGCAAAAACTCTTATGTAAAGCATCGTGCCAAGGGACAGCAAAGCCTGAATTGCCAAAAGAAGTAAGGGGACTCCGTTGTCAAACACACCAAAAAAGGCCATAAGTCCTGTAGAAAGCACTAAACCTGCAACTGCACCAAAGATACAGCTGAGATATTCGTGCTTACCCAGCACCCGCCAAAAGAAAGCATAGGCTCCCGACACATTCAAAGTAAAGAAGCAGAACAGAACCTCAATGGCAATCACCAGAGTAACGGTTGACCAATCTATATGGTAACTGCCAGCACCTACCACATCTCTGACGATGTCAATCCACATCAGAATAAGGTTTGAGAAAAGTCCTGTTGCCGCAATTATCAGAGCGTCAGCAATCATCAATATTAGTTTTTTAGCATTAAAATTCTTCATATTATGCTCCGATTTATCAGCATTTCTGCAGTGTAATATCAAAAAACACACAGTAACTCACAATAATTCATTGAAATTATAATACAAAGTGACACCAAAGTCAACAATAACAGGCAAATTTTTATGTATTCTGCTCATTAACCGCCGATGCTTTTTTCTCATTGCTGTAGCGATTCTTTGTTATTTGAGATTAATTTATATTTTATATACATTTATTATGTATTTTTAATTGATTTTTCTTTAGATTGTGCTATAATTAACCTGTTATAATAGGGTTATATCGTATTATCCTGCCCACTTTGGTTCAAACAAAACATAAATCAGAGAAATACGGCGTAAGTATTATGAAACAGACTTTAGCTTCAGGAAGGTATATATGAACAAAAAAAGCGTTCTCATTATTTTCGGCGGAAACTCAACAGAGCATGAGGTTTCCTGCAAATCGGTTATGAGCTTTGTAAACAATATTTCCGAGGAAAAATATACAAAGCACTATGTAGGCATCAAAAAAAACGGTGACTGGATTTATTACACAGGCGACACTGCTCTTATACCCACAGGGCAGTGGACACAGGAAAGCTCCAACATCCCCTGTGTGCTTTCGCCGAACACTTCGGCAAAGGGACTTGTTCTTTTGGGCGAGAGCACAACTCTCATACCCATTGATGTTATAATTCCCGTACTCCACGGAAAAAACGGCGAAGACGGAACCATTCAAGGCCTATTTGAGCTTTGTGAAATCCCTTATGTAGGCTGCGGTGTGGTTGCCTCGGGAGTATCTATGGACAAAGCCTACACAAAAATCATCGTAGACAGCCTTCATAGCATCCCTCAGGCAGACTACGTGCTTGTCCGAAAAGGCGATGATAACAGTTACATCAAGACTGCTGAAGAAAAGCTGGGCTATCCTATGTTTGTAAAGCCCTGCAAGTCAGGTTCTTCTCAAGGGGTTTCCAAGGCAGAAAATCAACACGAACTTACCGATGCCGTGGCTCTTGCCTTGACTCACGACTCAAAAGTACTCATTGAAGAAGCAATCACAGGCAGAGAGCTTGAGTGTGCTGTGCTTGAAAGCAAAGGTAACATCGTTTGCTCCAATGCAGGCGAAGCTGTAGCAGGCGATGTATTCTACAGTTACGAGGCAAAGTACAACAACTCCGACTCAAAAACAGTCCTCACACCCGATATTCCCGAAGGTGTCAACGAAAAGGTCAGGGAATATGCACAAGCTATCTTCAAGGCTCTGGGTTGTAACGGACTATCCCGAGTTGACTTTTTCCTTGAAAAAGAAACAAACAGAGTTATATTCAACGAAATCAACACTCTGCCCGGCTTTACTGCAATAAGTATGTATCCCATGATGATGGGCGCTGTAGGTTACCCCATTGATAAGCTTATGGATGCTCTCATTGAAAGTGCAGATATACAAAAATAAACCTCAATCTAATCGGATATAAAAACGGAGGAATTGAAATGTCACTCTATCAGAAAATTGTAAACAGAGAAGAAAAAATCTCCCTTGTAGGTCTTGGCTACGTTGGTATGCCCATTGCCGTTTCTTTCTCAAAGAAGGTAGATGTTATCGGCTTTGATGTAAACAAAGCAAAAATCGACCTTTACAAAAGCGGTGTTGACCCCACCAAAGAGGTCGGTGATGAAGCAATCAAAGCTTGCACGGTAGACTTCACCTGTGACCCCGAAAGACTCAGAGAGGCTAAGTTCCACATTGTGGCAGTTCCTACTCCCGTAAACTCTGACCACACACCCGACCTTTCTCCTGTGGAGGGTGCAAGCCATATCTTGGGCAAGCATCTTACCAAAGGCTCCATCGTTGTATATGAGTCCACCGTTTATCCCGGTGTTACCGAGGATGTGTGTGTTCCTATCCTTGAGGCTGAATCAGGACTCAAGTGCGGTACGGACTTCAAAATCGGCTATTCACCCGAGCGTATCAACCCCGGCGACAAGGTACACAGACTTGAAACTATCGTGAAAATTGTTTCGGGTATGGACGAAGAAACCCTTGAAGAGGTTGCAAAGGTTTACGAGCTGGTTGTTGAGGCAGGCGTTCACAGAGCAGAGAGCATCAAGGTTGCAGAAGCTGCAAAGGTTATCGAAAACTCTCAGCGTGACATCAACATCGCCTTTATGAACGAGCTTTCCATTATCTTCAACAAAATGGGTATCGACACCAAAGCTGTTCTTGAAGCCGCAGGCACCAAGTGGAACTTCCTCAAATTCTTCCCCGGACTTGTAGGCGGACACTGCATCGGTGTTGACCCTTATTACCTTACATACAAGGCTGAGCAGATGGGCTATCACTCCCAGATTATCCTTTCGGGCAGACGCATCAATGACGATATGGGCAAATACGTTGTTGAGTCCTTGGTTAAAAAGCTTATTCAGGCTGACGTAAACGTGAAGTCTGCAAAGGTTGCAATTCTGGGCTTTACCTTCAAGGAAAACTGCCCCGACACAAGAAACACAAGAATTATTGATATAGTAAACGAGCTTAAAGAATACGGCATAACTCCTGTTATTGCAGACCCTGTTGCAGACAAGGAGGAGGCAAAGCACGAGTACGGTATACAGTTTACCGATATCAGCACAGTAAAGGATATGGATGCGGTAATCCTCTCGGTTGCTCACGAAGAATTCTCTTCTCTCACTATGGAGGATATGAACAAATTCTATTCAGGCGAGCACACACCCGTGCTCCTTGATATCAAGGGACTCTTAACCCGCAAGGAATACGAAAACGCAGGCTACATCTACTGGAGGCTGTAATTATGGGCTATAAACATCTGCAATTTCCTGAAAACTCTACGTTTTTAGTTACAGGCGGAGCTGGCTTTATCGGCTCCAACCTGTGTCAGGCCATTCTTGAAATGGGCTACAAGGTACGTTGCCTTGATAATCTTTCCACAGGTAAAAAGTCCAATATGGATGAGTTTTTTGACAACCCCGATTTTACATTTATCGAAGGCGACATCCGCGACCTCGACACCTGTATAAAAGCTTGCGAGGGAGTGGATTTCGTTCTCAATCAGGCTGCTTGGGGCTCTGTTCCCCGCTCCATTGAGATGCCCCTTCTGTACGAAGATATCAATATCGGCGGAACGCTCAACATGATGGAAGCAGCAAGAAGATGCGGTGTCAAAAAATTTGTTTATGCATCCTCTTCCTCTGTTTACGGTGACGAGCCCAATCTTCCCAAAAAGGAAGGCAGAGAGGGCAACCTGCTCTCTCCCTATGCTCTCACAAAGAGAGTTGACGAGGAATACGGCAAGCTTTACAAAAAGCTCTACGGGCTGGACACCTACGGTATGCGATATTTCAATGTATTTGGCAGACGTCAGGACCCTGACGGAGCATACGCCGCTGTTATCCCTAAATTTATAAAACAGCTCTTAAACGGACAAGTCCCCACCATCAACGGTGACGGAAAGCAGTCCCGCGATTTCACATATGTAGAAAATGTAGTAGAAGCCAACCTTAAAGCCTGCCTTGCTCCTTCTGAGGCTGCAGGCGAGGCATTCAACATCGCCTTTGGAGGCAGAGAATACCTTATCGACATTTACTACGGACTTGCAAAAGCTCTGGGCAAAGAGGATGTAGAGCCAAACTTCGGTCCTGACAGAGCAGGAGATATTAAGCACTCAAATGCAGATATATCAAAAGCAAGAGAGCTTCTGGGCTATGACCCGGATTACAGTTTCCAAGAAGGCATCAAGCTTGCAATTGAGTGGTATAAGGAAAATCTGTAAAACAATTTTGAAAGTAAACGACTATGAAAAAAGATTTAATTTCTATAATAATGGCAGTCTACAACTGTGCTCCCACCCTGAGAGAATCCATTGATTCCATACTTAATCAGACTTACACCAACTGGGAGTTTATAATCTGTGATGACTGCTCAACAGATAACACCTTGGAAATTGTCAGAGAATACGAGGCAAAGTATCCCGGCAAATTCAAGGTTATTCAGAACGAGGTTAACTCCAAGCTTTCCTTTTCTCTCAACCATTGCCTAAAATATGCGCAGGGTGAGTTTATTGCACGTATGGACGGCGATGACATTTCTGTACCCGACCGCTTCGAAAAGCAGGTGAGGTATTTAAGGGAACATCCTGACGTTGACCTTGTCAGCTCTCTGGTACAGCGCTTCAGCGATGAGGGCCTTGCCGATATACTAAGCAAACCGGAATTTCCCGACAAATTCACCCAGCGAAACGAGGTTGCCTTTAACCACGCAACCGTAATGACATATAAACACGTATATGATAAATGCGGCGGTTATAGGGTTTCAAAAATGACTGTCCGTTCTCAGGACTACGATTTGTGGTTCCGTTTTTTCCACAATGGCTTCAAGGGCGTAAATATGCAGGAGCCTTTGTATCTAATGAGGGAAGACATAAACGCCATCAAAAGACGTACCATTAAAGTCAGATACCACATTTTATGTATCACAATACACGGCTTCAAGCTTCTGCACTATCCTCTGCATTGGTACATTAAGCCTGTATTTGTGTTCATCATAAAAAGTATGGTTCCCAGCTTTGCGGTTCTAGCATACAGAAAGCACCAAGCTAAAAAAGCAAAAAAATAAACCACTAAAAACAAAACACTAATCTATGTGAGGAGGAATAAATAATATGCAGGTTATGATAATTACTGCTGTTGCAGTAGGATTCTTTGCATACCTTGCAAACAGACAGTATAATCATGCATTTGCCGTTAACCCTGTTACAGGAAAACAGGGTTCAAAAAAATTGACCTCCTACTACCTGTTTGCTACTATCTGCATTATCATCCTCGCTTCAGTCGGCGGACTCAGATACTATGTAGGTACGGATTACGGTGCATATTATCACGGCTATGCAAAATACGCTGATAGCGTTATAGAAAGAATTCAGACCTGGGATGAGCCCGGAATTGCAATTATCGCAAAGATTGTAAGCCTTGTTTATGATGATCCCGGCGCCTTTATGTTTGCCTGCACCGCCATTACAGTATTCCTTTTTGGATTCACCTTAGCAAGACATACCGATGATTTCTTCTTCGTCATTATGTTATATATATTCACCTCCTGCTGGAGCGGATGCTTCAACGGTGTTCGTCAGTATCTGGCGGCTGCCATTCTCTTTGCCGGACACAGACTAATTTATGAAAGAAAATTCATAAAGTTTTGTATAGTCGTTTTTTTAGCCGCCTCTTTTCACGTTACTGCGCTAATAATGCTCCCTATGTACTTCCTTATCACAGAGAATCTTGATATTAAAAAAATCGTTTTCATTATGGCATCAGGTGTAGCTCTTGTTTTCTCTTATGATTTTCTTTTTGAGTTAGTTGGTGTGTTAAAAGACACAGAATCAAGCTTCACTGACAGTGCATATAATCAGGAGCAAATCAACCCCCTGCGTATATTGATTGCACTTTCACCTGTACTTCTCTACTTCTTTTTGGTGTTGCAAAAAAGAACCTTTTCAGGGGAAGAAAACTTCTACATGGGATTTATATTTGTATCTGCTTCCACAATTATTGCAACCCATAACAGTGCCTACTTAAACCGCGTAGGTATTTACTTCGAACCATTCATACCCCTTTCTCTATTGTTCTTAGTCAATAAGTTTGATAAAAATCAAAAACTCATTGTAAAAGCAACTGTTCTTATACTATATGGTTTCCTATGGATCTGGTTTCTGATTACAGGCTCGTCAAATTGGTATTGGGTATTCGACCGAGCAAGTGTTTACTGATAAAACAACTATGACTAACAGAAAACATAAAACTACAATTATTAAGCATATTGCATTATCTTTACTCATTCTTTTCCTTTTGTGGATTGCTACCGACCTTATAGTCAGCAACACGCTTATAACCACAAGCAAGCACTCTGTGCAAAGCGACAAAATCACCTCAGAGGTACGACTTGTTGTGATTACTGATTTGCACCAAAAAAGTTTTGGCAAAGATAATGCAAGGCTTATAAAAAAAGTAAAACAGCAGAACCCTGACTTGATTTTAACTGTTGGGGATTTAATAGAAAAAAACGCTGATTCAGACGAAGCCTGTGCTTATCTTGAAGAGCTTATTTCTTCGCTTTCGGAGATAGCTCCTGTTTACTCCTGCCTTGGAAATCAGGAAAGGTACAGCACATACCGTCAAATGTATGAAGTAGCTATGACATCAGCAGGGGCAAAGCTACTTGAGCTTTCCACAGAAGAGGTTTCAGTAAATGGCAGTAAAATTCGTCTTGGAGGCTTGAGCTACTACCGCACCTGGGACGAGGAAGCCAACACATATATGCAGGACTTTGTCAGCAAAAACTGCGACAGCTTCACCTTGCTTTTGTGCCATCATCCTGAGCTGTATCTTTGGGGAATTCGGGACTATTCCTTTGACCTTATGGTAAGCGGTCACACTCACGGCGGAATGATAAGACTTCCCTTTGTGGGAGCTTTACACGCTCCTGAGCAAGGCAGATTTCCGAAATATGCAGGAGGCTTCTACGATGTCGGTACCGGCCACCTTGCTGTATGCAAGGGTCTGGGCTCATCACCCGAATACGTACCCAGATTCCATAACCCTCCTGAAATAATGGTTATTGATTTACTATGAAAAACAAAAACTCTCTTGAAATTGAATATAAATTTTTAATAAAATATCCGGATATAAAAATTCTTGAGCTGCAACCCGAGTACAATTGTTATGAGCTTTTGCAACTGTATCTTAATATTCCCAAAGGTACAGAATACGAAGCCGGTCGATGCAGAATCCGTAAAGTGAAATCCAAAGAAGGCACAAGCTATATCAAAACCTTTAAGAGAAAGCTCACGGAAATGACACGTATAGAAATCGAGGAAGAAATCACCGAAAGAGAATTCGCTTATTTAAGCCGGTTCATTGCTGAAGAATATTCCCCCATCTCAAAAGAACGCCACAGCTTCTGCATTTCGGGCTTTACTTACGAGGTTGATGTTTTCCCTTTTTGGAGCGACAGAGCATACCTTGAAATAGAGGTTGAAAGCGAAAACGTAAAGCCTCCTATCCCTGATTTCATCACAATAATTAAAGATGTCACCTTTGACAAAAGATACCGAAACAGTGCTCTGGCACAAAACATCATTACAGAGCCTCTTGATTAACACAATTATCAATACAAAAAACTCCGCAAAGTGCAAGCTTATCATTGCACCCTGCGGAGTTTATTTTTTATCTTCGTGAACCGATGCTGCTGAGAAATTCTTTCTTTCTTTCTGCTGTTTGTGAATCTGCAGAAATAATTGTCTTAATGTTTGAAAGCTTTCGGTTTTTAATTACGCTGCCAACATGGCAAGCCCACGCCACAGGCAAAAGCACGGGCTTTTTCTCAAATTTCGGAAACATCCTGTAAAGCTCAGAAGGCGTAGGAAAAACCCTGCTTATAAAAAACCTGAGCTTTGCACCCCTTTTGCCTGATGACATTTCTCTTCGCAAATCCTCCTGAAAGACCTCTTTCTTATCCTGATTTCCGAAAACACCGCCGGAGAAAACAAAATCACACAGCTGTGAGTATATTTCCTCCTCCAAAGGCTTCACCCACGAAGGCAATTCACAACCAAACCAACGGTTGCAAACATACAGAATTGTATTCAAAAATTGCTCCAATCCGCAAAACGCCATGGTTTCGCGAACGAATTCTATATCTATATCATCTTTGTATTTTTTAAGATACAAGGCAATATCCAGATACATTCTTACACCTGCACCGCTTCCGTAAACGTGCTTTTCCAAATGGCAAATAAGATAGCACAAATGAAAATTATGGTTAAACCTTAGAGTCTTGCCCTGCATTACTACTGTATTATCCCATACATTAGAAAAATACTCTGTTTCCTTAGCATTGAATACATTTAAAGTGTTGTGAAACTCGTATCTTTCCCTACCCCGCTTAAAGGCGTTTACAACACCCTCGTCTGCAAGTGTATGCTTAAAGCCGTTAGCCTCCATATATCGGCGGATATCACTCAGGTACGACTTACTGACAATAATGTCAACATCTGCGAATGCACGCAGCTGAGGCACAGGGTAGGCTTCGCTGACGGTCATTCCCTTGAAAAGAATATGGGGAATATCCATCTCGGTCAGCTTCTTGCAAATATTCAAGGCTGAAGCCTCTCGGCTAAGCATCTGCATCACAGTACGCTCGTACTCTCTGGCAAACTTAACCTCCACCTCACCCTGAACAGCAGTATCGCAAAGTCCCAGCGTGTATGCCACAACTCCTGCTACACTGTGCTTCTTTGACAAAGCAAAAAGCTGCTCCTTCTCTGCATCGGTGATATTCAATTTTACTTTCGTGCCGGTTGCAAAGCTCCTTAGCACGTCGATTAGTTGCTTTTGTATAGTATTCAATGCTATCTCCTACGGATAAAAAATCCTACTTATTTTTTATATCTTATACTTCTAAAAAGTACGTGTCCGGATGCTGGGGTTCGAAGGCTTCGCTTGCCCACATAAAGGTGACCATATCTGTGTCACCAAGATTTTCGATGTTGTGAGTATACCCTGTGGGAATGTCCACAACCTCTATTTTATCACCGCTTACAAAATACTCAATAATTTCATCATCGTTGATATTTCTGAAGCGAATAACACCTTTACCTGAAACCACACAGAATTTTTCATTCTTCGTGTGGTGCCAATGATTTCCTTTGGTGATGTGAGGCTTTGAGATATTAACGGAAAACTGACCTCTGTCAGATGTTCTTATAATCTCTGTAAATGAACCTCTGTAATCAGAATGCGTATCAAGAGGATAAGAAAACTCATCCTTCGGCAGATATGAAAGATAGGTTGCATAGAGCTTGCTTGTAAAAGAATCGGAAAGCTGAGGCACCTGAAGCTTTTTTCTGCCCTCTTTGAAGGACAAAAGCAAGTCCGCAATTTTTTGCAGGCTTGGGGTGTACTCGGGCGAAACCGTGCAGAACCCCTCATCATTCCTCTGTGCCGAGTCATTCACACACATCAGAAGAGAACGGACAACATCGTCTATATACACCAAAGTGATTTCTTTTTCGGGAGCATCAATCCGCAAGGGCAGATTATGTGCTGTGTTGTGGCAGAAGGTAGCCACCACGCTGTTATAGTTTGGTCTGCACCACTTGCCGAAGATACCGGGAAATCGGAAAATATAGGTTTTCACATTAGCTTCTTTACCATACTGCAAAAGGAAAGCCTCTGCCTGTCGCTTGCTCTCTCCGTAAGGGTTTAAAAGCTGTGCCTGAGTGGAAGAGCTCAGCACTACAGGACAGAAATTCCCTTGTTCTTTAAGATATGTAACAACCTGAGTCAGAGAGTCAACGTTACCTACGGTAAACTCCTCGGTATTCTGCGGTCTGTTGACCCCAGCCAAATGAAAAACAAAGTCACAATCTAAGCAATATTCTCTGAGAACCTGAGCATCTGTATCCACATCCGCACACAAAACCTCAACACCCTTGGGAATTCCCTCGAAGGAACAATTACCCTTTGAAATATTCATAAGCTCGGCACAAAGGTTTTTGCCGACAAAGCCTTTTGCACCTGTCACAAGAATTTTCATATTTTCCCTCTCTTAATTCTACACTCGAATTTTAGCACATTATTGATTCTGCTTGCCTTTAATAACTCGCATAACCAATTCTTTTTCATTTTTGTTTAAACCGAAAAGCATAAGTGCTACTGCAAGCACAAGGACAAACACTCCGCCTTTTACAAAAAGCCCCCATACACTTACAGGCAACACAAAGGCTAAGGGTGCACTTACAAGCGTCGCAATAAGCAAGCAGGGCAAAATACCCTTAAAAACTTCTGTAAATAACATTTTTAACCTTACACCAATGGCTTTTTGATAATATATATTCATAATAATCAGCGGACCTGCCAAAGTGGTTATTGCTGTGCCCACAGGAGCACCGATTTCACCGAAGAAGTGAACCAACACAATGCTTATAAGTATATTCGCCAGTGCAACACAGCACAGCACAACGGAACGCACCATTCTTTTCTGCATTGCATCCAGCACCGCTTCAACCACACTGTTTGTATACACAAGAAAATTCGGAACCATTATTATTACTGCAATCAAAAAGGATTTTTCGTAGCCTTCGCCCATCCACATATGTATAAAATCTCTGCCGCAAATAATAAAGCCAAAGGTAATTGCACCCGAAACCAAGGTCTGCAAGCGACTGGGAGCAATCATTGCTTTTGTAATTGCGGTCTTTGAAAATTCGCCCGATGCCACCATCTTTGTAAACTGAGGAAGGTAGATAGTAGCCGCCGCTGAGGACAAGGAGGAAAACACGTGAAAAATCTGCATTGCCACAGAATACAGTGTAACACTTTCAGGGCTAACCATAATGCCGAGAATTGTAGTATCGGCACGTGTATTCACCTGATTAACAACTGCCTGAAGCATAATCGCCAGCGAAAACACTGCAGATGATATAAATATAGTTTTGTCAAACTTGTACAGCTTCGGGATTGCCTTAAGCACCCCAAAAGCATACACACAGCAAGCAACCAAGAACACTACCGAAATAATCAAATCCACCAGCACAATGACTATGGAGTCCGCCTTCAGCATAAAAAGGGGAACAAGCAGTACCGCCTTGAGAACAGGTCGCACAACGCCCCAACCGCTGGAAAAAATGAACTTTTCGTATGCTACCACGATGCCTTGAACAGCCTGAGCTATAAAAGTAATCACAAGGGTAATTGCAATAATGATAAATAGCTGCTTGGATTTATCTATCTGCTCAGGAGTAAGACTTCCTGCAAATATATTATCCAGAAACAAATACATTACAGTTGCCGCTATTGAAATCAACAAAGCCAGCACACCTGTAATTATGAGGCACATTGCAATGTAATTACGCTCGCCCTTTTTATCTCCTTTTCCCAGGTACATCGACACGTACCTTGTCATAACGTTGCTTGTGCCGAAATTCATCAGAACCAGATAGCCCGCAAAGGATGCCATCATCTGATAAACTCCGTACTCCGCATCGCCAAGTGACTTTATCAGGAAAGGAGTCATAAATATATTAACTGCTACAAGCAGCAGGTTACTTCCGTAGGAAAGCAACATTCCGAATTTACGCTGTGATTTTGCCATTTATACTCCCGAAACAGTATGTATTATACTGTTATGCTATACGCTTTGGTTAATTTATCTTTTAGGTTTGCTCTTATACCAATTATTCTTTATAATCTGAGCCTTTGACATAGGTCCTGAGGTATAGGACACCTTGCCCTCACTCTCTATAAACTCCAAAAGACGCTCAACAGCTACAGCCGCAGAATAATGATATCTGATAGTTTCAAAAGCTTTCTGTCCAAGCCTTTCTCTTAACTGCTTATCCTCAACAAGCTTACAAAGCTTATTTTCAAAATCCTTAGAGTTTCCGTATTGATACAAAAGTCCGTTCTGTTCATCTTCGATAAGGTAAGCCGCACTGCCTACAGCACTGCTCACAAGAGCGCAGCAGCCTGTACTCATTGCCTCATTGACAACGGCACCCCAGCCTTCTCTGAAATTGCTTGTCATAAGGAATATGTCGGCACTTTCCATCTGTTCTATTACCTGCTCATGGGGCATTGCACCCAAAAAGTGAACCTTATCCTCAAGCTTAAGCTTACAAGTCAAAGCCTTTAATTCTTCCTCACACTCACCCATTCCGATAAAATCAAGAGAAAAATCAAGTCCATTTGCTTTAAGCTTTGCCGCCGCCTTAACCGCAAGAGAAGCACGCTTCAAAGGAAGCATTCTTCCAACCCAGATAATTCTGCAAACAGGATTGTCACGCTTTGGTCTTACGTCACAGGTATTTGTCTGAGGAAAGTATCCCCATTTGTAGCATTTCTGAGCATCAAAGCCCAAAAGGCTCAAATCCCAAGAAAGATAGGCACTTGCACACAAAGCATACAGCTCTTTATCCTTAAACCTGAGGACCCTGTCATATACCTTCCTGTAGGTTCTGGGAATAAATCTGCGCCACACGCCTTTTTTGAAAAAACGTTCCGAATACAGGAAAGAAAGCTTATTGAAGCTCATTCTGTATTCTATATATTCATTGGGACAGGAACCGAAGACAACCACATCGCAATCCCTTAAAAGCTCATAAACAAAGCTTTCTTCCACAGAAGAGTCGTATGTACGCACAATGAAATCATACTTTGCGGTGTCGATGCCGTACCCGAGCTTACGTCTGGCTCTTGGCATAGGAGTTGTTTCTATAAAATAAAACTTATCGCACCTTTTTGCAAATTCGGTACATAGCGGTATCTGGTGGTGATTAAGAAAACAAGAAACAAACGCAACCGTCATATATATATCACCCTCTCCAAAAACTCCCAATAGAAATGATAATTACCATACTGTGCATTAGAACGGTAAATAAACAAAATTATAAACAAAACAACACTCAACACAGGCAAAACCTGCTTGCTGAAGCCACTTTTTCCCTCCTGCCTTGTGATGCCGTTTGAAAGCACTATACAGCTTACAGGGGTAAAGTAAAGGCTTACTCTCTCCATAATGTGCACCTGATACCTGAGCACATACAGGCACAGGGCGAAAATCAGCATTGCTATTTCAAAGCCGTTTTCTTCCAGATGCTTTTTATTCTTTGTCCAAATAAAGAAATTCAGCAACAAAGCTCCCAAATACACAAGTATGGGAACAAGACCGCCAAAGGTATTTCCGTAATAATTCATTGTGTATTCCTTTTGCACTATACTGTTGCCAAGAGCAAGAATATCATCAAGGAACACAAAAAGCACAAGTGTAACGCAAACGGCGTATATAAGAACCTTCTTTGTTATCTTAACCTGTCTTACAACAAAAGCCAGCAGGAACACCCACGCCGTAATGTGCATGGTGGTTGCAAACAAGGTAATTGCCACAGCCAGCAAATCCCACCAAAGCTTACGCTTTTTCATACACTCAAAAGCAATCATACAGATGCAAACTGCTATACTCTGCCTAAAGCCTGTTAAAAAGAACTGCCAAGGACCGATGCAGATATACACCATAACTCCAAAAAACACATTGTCTGCATTGCGGTATATATACCAGAACATCACAAAGGTACAGAATGCAGCTTGCACATACTGCATAGTGTACGGCCAAGGAAACATCCACGAAAGAACCTTGTTAAGGATAAGATATCCGCTTCCGACTGTATCGTAATGGGTAAGCAATCGCTCCAAAGTCCAGTTTGTCGCACGGGAGTACATCCTGTAATAGTTTACAAGGTCAGCGCTGTTCATCATATGGGGACTACGGCTTCCGACTACAAACACAACAACCAGAAAACTCAGCCATAAAAATATTAGATTTTTCTTTTTCTTGCCAAGAGCATCCGGTAGAAGAACCCAGAATAAAACAATGCTCAGAAGCATCAAAATCCAAATCAGCATTTTATCTCCTAAATTTAACTTACTTAAATATTTCTGTAAATATCAATGTACTTTGAATAGCAGTTTTCAGAGGTGAATTCCAAACCTCTTGCCCTGCATTTTTCTCTTGAAAAATCTCCGTTTCTAACAATCTGTATACCTTCGTACAATCCCTTTGTGTCGCCTTTTTTCACAACGACTGAGCAGTCCTGTGTGAGGGACTCACTGCTGCCGCCTGTATCAAAGGTAACAACAGGAGTTCCACAGGAAAGTGCCTCAATATTAACAGTCGGAAAGGTATCCTGCAAGGTAGGATTCACAAACACATCCGCCCCTGAATAAGCCTTTGCCAAAGCCTCGGCACTTTCTGTTCTGGGCAAAGCCGTAATATTTTGGGGAAGCTTTTCAAAATCCTTCTCCAAGGAGAGAATCACAATATGCTCGTCCTCCTTAAGAAGCTTTGCAAGCTCTAAAAAATACTGACCGCCCTTGGTGCTGTTTAAGTTACTGACAATTCCCATAATCACAAATTTATTATCTATCCCCAGTCGTTTTTTCAAATCAGACTCCGCAGGGCAGAACTTCTCTGTATCAATTCCGTTGTGTATGGTTGTAACAGGATATTTTGAAAGAAACGACTGCTTTGCAAGTGACGAAAGCCAGTAAGATGGTGTGACAATGTGCATTTTTTGAGGTAAGGTAAAAAGCTTTTTCTTTGCCTTAAGGTTACCCTTTGACCTGTCAAAAAACCAAGAGTCCGGATAGCCTCTGCGCTGAGGACAATTACCGCAACCGCTTTTCCACCTGTCACAGCCTATATAATCAAAGTGAGGACAATGCCCTGTAAAAGCCCAGCAATCGTGAAGAGTCCACACCACGGGTATATTGTGCTTGTGTATATATTCAAAAATCATCTTCACGTTGAAATAGTGTCCGTGGATGTTGTGAAGGTGGATAATATCAGGGGATACCTTGCTGACAAACTTAAGCATTCTTCTTGTGGCAAGCTTACTGTAAAAGCCGTGCTTGCCGAAAAGCCTTGTCTTAAGAATGTTCATCTTAAGATAAAGCTTTCCGCTCATTATATGTATATTGGGAGAATCGGACTTTCCTTCACCGCTTACGATGTATGGGTCAATGGAATTTTTTATCTGAGCACACGCTAACTCGTAGGCTATTCTGCCTGTACTGCGTTCGCCGTACACGGAATTAATCTGCAGAATTTTCACGCCGATTCTCCTTTCTTTTAATCTGATTTACTGTGCAACACTGCACATAGTGCTTATAAAGGTTTTTTCTATCTTTTCCTTGCTGTGGTTGCGTTTTCCGCAAGCTGTTGCCTTTTTGCCGTATTCACCAATAAGTGCAGGGTTGTCACACAGTCTTCTCAAGGCAGGCTCCAGCTCGGCATAATCGGTCACTACAATCGCCGCATCCTCACGGACAAGGTAATCTATGGGAGCTATATCACGGCTGCCTACTGCCAGCACACAAGCACCGCTTTTGAAATAATCGGTAAGCTTTGTTGAAAAACTCAGTCTGGCGGCATTCTTGTGCCTACCCTTTAAAGCCTCTGCAAAAAGTGTAATGTCTGACTGCCTTTGTATTTCTTCAATCCTGTCTGCACTCACACTGCCGCAATAACGATTTCCTTTACAAGAAAGGAGCTTCTCAAGCTCACCTTTGGGAGTGTCAGAGGAATACACATCAAAGCAAATCCGCTCTTTGTCTTTATTAATTGAAGCCACAGCCTTTGCAACCTGTGCCACCGTCTTATCTCTTCCTATGCACAGCTTGCCTGTGTATACCATTCTCAAAGGCTCAGAGGGAATCTGCTCCTTGCAAAAAAGCTCCTTTGTATCAATCGCCCTTGTCAGAATAAGGCTGTCTGTTTTGAAAATCCTGTCGTATTCCTCCTTTTGCTTGGGAGCAATAACAAACAGCTTATCGCAATGCCTCATTATTTTTTTAACACCGCGTCGAAGCCAAAACCTGTGAATATATGCCAGCGGATTTACCCCGCAGGTCTTGTAGGAATAATTATCATCGGAAAGGTAGCACACCACAGGCTTCTTGGTTTTCTTTATTATATAAAGCTGAAGCCTTGCCATATACACAACAGGGTACACAGGCACAAACAAAAGCTCGGGGTCAAACTCCTCAATAAACTCGTCAAGCTCAGGGGTTTTCCATTTTCCCAGAAGCCAGACCATTTCTCTGCACAGAGATAAAAACGCACCGTGTCTGCCGTTGTAACGCTTGCTTTCTGCATTCAGCTCCTGCTGTTGTGCAAAATCCCCTCCGCCTTTTGTATTTTCAACTTGTGACGAGGTTTTCACACTTCTTTTGAAAACACTCTTCATAACGGTGTTTTCGTTAATACGAAAAAACCTATTGCAGACCGAGGTTTGGGGAAGCCCCGCCTTTGTATAAATCTGTGCAACCTTTTCTCTGTCCCAAGATGAAAAAATCTCGGGCAGAGTTCTCACCGAGCCTGTGTCCTGCCACACATTGATAGAGGGCACCAGAACTCTGGGCAGTTTATTATCCATACTGACTCCTATCAGTTCTTAATTCTGTCAAGCAAACACATTGTTTTGAGCGTAACAGAAAATCCAAACACGCGATAAAATTTCCTCACAAGTAAAGGACGGTAGCTGTCTGCATAATCAAGCAACGATGAAATAGCCTTCATTCGTTTTTTGAGATACTTCTTTTCTTTATTCTTCACTCTGCCGTAGCTTAAAAACAGGTTTGCATAGTATTTAGCCAAAGACGAAAGCAATCCTTTGCGAAGGTTTTCGTCAATTTCTGTTTCCGAGGACTCATAACGCTTTTTGTATTTTTCCAAGGTAAAGAGGAAATCCTCTGCATTCTTCAGAGTGCAGACCTTTGTAACAGAGCCTTCACGCTGTCTGTATGCAAGGAACTCCTTATCAACACAGGCAATCCTCTTTGCCTTCTCCATAATGCGGTAGCTCCAATCGATGTCCTCGCAACGAAGCTCCTCGTCAAACTCAATGTTGTTTTTTAGGAGCAGGGAGCGTCTGACTGTTTTTGTCCAAGCTGAGCCGTAGTATGCATCCCTCTGCACCAGCATAGGAATAAGCCGTGACGGCTCTGTAATATCCGTAACACCAAAAAAAGAGTATCCGCATTTTTCAAGCTGAGGATTGCGGTTTTCGTAAAACTTATTGTATCGGTACATTACCACATCGGCATCGGTTTTCTGAATCTTATCAAAAAGAGTCTGCAGGTAATCGTCACGGGTTATAAAATCATCACTGTCAATGAAAATTACAAACTCACCTTTTGCGTGTCTTAGACCGAAGTTGCGGGCTGTTGACTGTCCGCCGTTTTCTTTTTTGAGAAGAACAACTCTGCTGTCCTTTTCTGCAAAACTCCTTACAATCTGTGCACTTTTATCCTCTGAGCCGTCATCAACCACAATAAGCTCAAAGTCTTTCATAGATTGGCTTTGCAAGCTTTCTATACATTCGCCTATGTATTTTTCAACGTTATACATAGGAACAATTATACTGAAAAACATAGGGGTTACCTCGTAATCCTGTGGACAATCGCATCAACCGCTTCGCAAACTATTCTTCGGTTTTCTTCAAAATCGGTTTCATTCCATAAATCAATTTCCTCTTCACGCCTGCGAAGAAGCTCAACCTCACCCTTAAAATCATCAATGGGACGGCTTAAGTCCACTTCATTTCTAAAGGTTCTGGAAAGAATAGCACTGGTAGAACCTAGACGCTTATGCTCTCCGATTATGTAGTCGCTTTTGAGGAGACCTTCGCCAATCTTGGCAATACCGCCAAACCCATAAGGAAGACCTTTTTCACTGAACTTTTTGCAAAGATACTCCACGGTACCGTCTGCAAGAGGCTCAAACATAAACTTCATTCCATAGCTTATATGTAAATCGTTTAATCCGATATATGCTTCATCAATACCCTCAAGTGACAGTATTTCATCTATGCACTCCACCGCCTCTTTGGTTTCAAATAGAAGAACTGTGCGGACTCTGCCTGCTACAGCATCAAGAAAAGCACGGACTTCACAGGCAGTCTTGAAAAACGGAAGCATAACAATATCTGCACCGTCTGCAATGATTCGGTCTATTTCACTTTTGATTTCCTTATGCACAGGATTGCAACGAACCAAAAGTTCTGCTTTTTTCACTACAGCTCTGAGCTTCTTTACATCCTCAATGCTTGCGTGAGAAATAAAGGTATTCAGATGTATCTGGCGTGATTTTCCTAATATTTCAAGGTCGAGAAAAATCCTGTCAACACCGGCATTCTCTGCTATTATTGCTGCCTCAGGATTAGCTGTAAGATACATTAGTTTCAATTTGTTTTTCCTCAATTCCCAAAAGTTTGATGTAATTTTCGTAAATATTCTCAAGCATAACAGGCCGAGAAAAATGTTGCTCTACCCGCTGTCTGCCGTTTTTTGTGTACTTTTGTCTGCGCTCAGAATCATTCATAAGCGCCTCCATCTCCTGCTGAAGTGCCTCACAGCTGTGAGCAGGCACAAGAACACCTGTTTCTCCGTCAACAACTACCTCATTCGGTCCCGGTACATCAGTTGTCAGCACAGGCAGCTCCATCGCCATTCCCTCCTGAATAACCATAGAAAAGCCCTCTCTGTATGTAGGATGAACCATCATATCAGAAGCAGCCATCAGCTGTGCCACACGCAATGAAGGCACAACGCCAGTTAAAATAACCTTATCGCTGTCCTTTGCCCAGTTCATAAGGCTTTTTTCAGGAGGATTTGCATTGTCCTCCATACCGATAAGCATGAGCTTTGTGTTACTGTATTTGTTTGAAAGGGTTCTGTATGCACGAATGAGCTCGTTTATTCCCTTGTCAGCATTAACTCTGCCCACAAAGCTAAAGACAAAGGTATTATCCCCGATACCGTACTCTTGACGCACCTGCTGTCTGTATTCTTCCTTTTTGTTTATATCATAAACGGAAAAATCAACTCCGATAGTACCGCCCTTGCCTATAACGGAAATCTTATCCTTGGGGCACAGTCCCTCGTCAATATTGAACTGCATATTCTTGGGGCTTGTGGAAATAACATGAGTGGAACGCAAGCAGGTATATTTTTCAATCATCTTGAAAATAAATCGCTTGATGCCCTTAAGACCTATGTACCTGAGCCCCCATTGATTGTAAACTCTGAAACTGTTTTTCATAGCATGAGCTGACAAAGCACAGTAAAAAGCTGCATTGGGCGTAGAATACTGCACTATGTCAAAATTCTCCTTGCGGAAGACTTTACGCATAAGTCTTACACTTTTCACAAGGGATACAGGGTCTACTCCCCTTTTTGCAGGCAAAGGAATACAACGGGCAAAGCTTTCGTGTTTATCAAGAAAAGCTTTGTCCATATCGTTGCACATTATCGTCACATCAAAGCCTTTTTGTGCAAGATTCTTTGCTGAATCCGACACAAAGCATTCAAAGGACTTTGCTATAGTTGTAATCATACAAATTTTGACAGGTTTGTTTTGAGGCACAGTAACATTATCCTTCCCCGCTATAAGGTATCCGAATATCTAAAACCATAGTATAAAATCACATACTTACGGATATTAAAATCCTATTCTATATAATACCACAATATAGCACCCGTGTAAACAAAAACTTTCCATATAAACGCCGTTTTTTCACCTGTTATAAGCTCAAAATTCACCGCATATAATTGAGTAATAATACACAGGGAGGAAGCACTATGAACGGATATGTGGAAGAGCGTGCTGTGGAGCTTGCTGAATATATAATAAAAACCAAATCGACCGTCAGATATACTGCAAAAAAGTTCGGAATAAGTAAGTCAACAGTCCACAAGGATGTGAGTCAGCGACTGCGCACATTAAGTCCGGAATTATACAAAAGCGTAAAGGAAGTGTTGGAACAAAACAAAGCAGAAAGGCATCTTCGGGGCGGAATTGCCACAAAAAACAAATATCTTCTGCTTGCAAGTGCCAAAAACTGTAAATAAAAAACTTTACATAAGGTAACAAATGTAGTATAATTCTATAATAGTTAAGAATGTCAAAATAGGAATTCGGAGAAATTAATATGAGAAACATTCCTTTTTCACCTCCTGACATTACACAAGCAGAAATTGATGCTGTTGTTTCCGTGTTAAAGTCAGGTTGGATAACCACAGGTCCTAAAACAAAGCTATTTGAACAGAAACTCTCAGAATTTTGTCACACAGAAAGAGCTGTTTGCCTTTCTTCTCAGACAGCCTGCGCAGAAATGACTTTGCGTATTCTGGGTGTAGGTCCCGGAGATGAGGTTATCGTGCCTGCATACACCTACACGGCTACAGCCTCTGTTGTATGCCACATTGGTGCAAAGCCTGTAATCATCGACTGTGCACCTGACAGCTTCGAGATGGACTACGATAAGGTTGAAGCCGCCATCAACGAAAACACCAAGGTTATCATTCCTGTTGACCTTGCAGGTGTAATGTGCGACTATGACCGCATCTATGAAATCGTTGAGAGAAAAAAGCATCTCTTCAAGCCTTCAAGCGAGCTTCAGGAAGTTTTTGGCAGAATCATCGTTATGTGCGACGGTGCTCACGCTCTGGGTGCACAGCGCAATGGCAAAATGTGCGGTGAGGTTGCTGACTTTACAAACTTCAGCTTCCACGCAGTTAAGAACCTGACCACAGGCGAAGGCGGTGCTGTTACCTGGAAAAACACAAAGGGTATCGACAACGACTACCTTTACCGCCAGTATATGCTCTTCTCACTTCACGGACAGACCAAGGATACCTACGCAAAAAACAAGGGTACATCCTGGGAATACGATGTGGTTAAAACTCAGTACAAATGCAATATGCCCGACATCTTAGCCGCAATGGGACTTGCCCAGCTGGAAAGATACGACGAAACCATAAACCGCCGTCACGAGCTTATTAAGCGTTACAACAAGGCTTTTGCTGACCTGCCCGTCAGCGTTCTCAACCACGCCGACGAAACTCACCGTTCAAGCGGACATTTGTACTTTGTACGCTTTACAGGCAAAGATGACACCTACCGCAACACCTTCTTCAAGCGTATGGCTCAAAACGGTGTAATCTGCAACGTTCACTTTAAGCCTCTGCCCCTGCTCACAGCATACAAAGACTTAGGCTTTGACATCAAGGATTATCCCAATGCCTACAATATGTATAAAAACCAGCTGACACTTCCTCTCAACACCACTCTTACCGATGAGGATGCTCAGTATATCACCGACACCTTCCGCAGGTGTATGGCTCAGCCTTACTAAATTTTACAGGCTGCAGTAATCAAATTACACATCACCGCTGCAGTGGGAGTCCTTCCCTTTGCAGCGGTTTGTTTTATTAAGAAGCACTGTGCCGAATACGGTTTTTTTCACCAATTGTTCACCAAAATTTAAGATATAGTTCCTGTTTGTTTCTAATTTGTTCACTATTTATTTCTCAAATGGTATATAATATAATAAATAATTAGGAATCATAAAAGCTTTGGAGGTATGATTATGACTACATATAAGGTTCTGGTTGTAGATGACGACACCAACATTTCCACCCTGCTCAGACTTTATCTGGAAAAAGAGGGTTTTGAGGTTTTTACTGCCGATGACGGCGAAGAGGCTCTGTCTGTTTTTGAAAAAGCTCAGCCCGACCTTATTCTGCTGGACATAATGCTACCCAAGCTTGACGGCTGGCAGGTGTGCCGAGAAATCCGCAAAACCTCACAATGTCCCATCATTATGATTACTGCAAAAAGCGAAACCTTTGACAAGGTTCTGGGACTTGAGCTTGGTGCAGATGACTACATAGTAAAGCCTTTTGAAAACAAAGAGGTAGTAGCACGTGTTCGTGCCGTTTTGCGCCGCACCTCCACAGGTGAAAGCTCTCAGATTAAAGAGGTTAAGTTTGATAACCTTGTAATCAACCTGACAAACTACGAGCTTAAGGTAAAGGGTGAGCTTATCAGCACTCCTCCCAAAGAGCTTGAGCTTCTGTATCACCTTGCAAGCAATCCTAACCAGATGTTCTCCCGCGACCAGCTTCTTGACGAGGTGTGGGGCTTTGACTACTGCGGAGAGAGCCGAACCATTGACGTACATATCAAGCGTATCCGCGAAAAAATCGACGGTGCTTCCGACAAATGGGAGCTTCGCACAGTTTGGGCAAGAGGCTATAAATTCGTTACCTTTGAATAAATTCTAAGCAAACGGAGAATGTGTAAACTATGACAAAATCCGTATTCAGACGTTTCGTGTACTTCAGCCTTGCTGTGGCTCTTGTCTGCATCATTGTTGTGTGCGGAATTATCACTTTTCCTGTTTCCGAATTCATCGAAAATTCAAAAAAAAGTACGTTGGAAGAAAACACACATAACCTTTCTCAGCTTGTAAGCGAGGTTGTGTATGACGACCTGTACTCTCTAACGCTTTCGGAAAGAAGGGTTTTTACCGCTTCTCTTAATACCTATGCATCCTCTCAGCGTGCCATCGCCGCAATCTGCGACACACAGGGAAGGGTTGTGTATTCATCACAGGAGGAGCTTACAGGCACAATTCTCAATATGCCCGACACGCTGAAGCAAAAGCTTGCGCACAGCACTTACTTTGAACACGGAACTCTTAACGACACCTATAACCGACAATTCTATATTTCAGCTATAAAAATAACCTCCCAAAGGGATAACAGTATTATCGGCTACTGCATTGTTGCTCAGGCTACCTTGTGGACTGCAGATTATATCCCCACAATCTTCGGTATTCTGGTGCTCCTTGTGGTTGTTGCCGCTATTCTTATATTTATACTCTCTGCGGTATATGCCTACAACACTACCCTGCCCTTAAAGCAAATGGCGGCGGCGGCAAAGCGTTTCTCTGTAGGCGACTTTGCAAGCAGAGGACACATCAAATCCAACGACGAAATCGGCGAGCTTTCTCAGGCTTTCAACGAAATGGCTGATTCTCTTGCTTCCTCCGAGGGTATGAGAAGAAACTTTATCGCCAATGTTTCTCATGAGCTGAAAACCCCCATGACCACCATTGCAGGCTACATTGACGGTATCCTTGACGGCACTATTCCCAAAGAGGAGCAGGACCACTATCTGGGAATTGTTTCCCAAGAAGTCAAGCGGCTCTCTCGTCTTGTTACCTCTATGATTTCTCTTTCAAAAATCGACAGCGGAGAAATCGACGTTAAAAAAGCTCCCTTTGTAATTCAGGAAACCGCCTTTAATGTACTCTTAGGCTTTGAAAGTGAAATTGAAAAAAAGGAGCTTTCCATTGAAGGAATGGACAACGATGAGGACATAATAACCTTTGGCGACAAAGACCTTATTCATCAGGTGCTTTACAATCTGGTGGAAAATGCCGTGAAATTCACAAATCAAGGCGGCTATATCCGTTTCGGATTTTCAAGAAAAGCAGGCTCCACCTATGTTTGCATTGAAAACAGCGGTGAGGGTGTTCTGCCCGAAGACCTGAAGCTGATTTTTGATAAATTTTATAAAGCCGACAAATCCCGAAGCATCAACAAAAAAAGTATGGGACTGGGACTTTACATAGTCCGCACAATAATAAGGCTTCACGGCGGAGATATAACAGCCGAAAGCGAACCCGGAGAATACTGCAGATTTATCTTTTGGATTCCCGACGAAGCAAAAATAAAAAAAGAACTCCCCTACTATATAAAGGAGAATAAAAATGAACAATGATTATCTGAACCCCTCAGAGGACAACATCACTGAAAACACAACTCCCGAAGCACCTACTCAAACCAATTCTACCGATTTCACAGAGCAGGCAGTGGAATTTACAGAAGCTGTAAAGGATACTGCAGAAGAAATCACAGAAGCTTCTGTATGCGATACTGCAACAGAAACCTCACAGGAAGCTTTTGCTGAAACTTTGACAGATGCTACACCTGCAGACTCACCCGCCAATGTACCGGTTTACACAAATCCTGAGCCTGTAAGATATTACAACCAACCTGCAAACACACAGCCTGTATATCAGGCTCCCTATCAGGCTCCCTATCAGAGTCCTGCAAAACCCTCAGCTCCCGAAGCACCAAAAAAGAAAAAAGGACACGTTGCATTTCTTGTTTGTCTTTTCTCTATCATCGGTGTTTTTGCTATTAGCTTCTTTGTGCTTTGCGGTTATGTGGCAGGACAGCACGCAGGCTCATCGGGTTCCACAAGACCTACACTCTTTGAAGAGTTCGACAAAAATGAAGAAACCGAGCCTGCAAGCGAAAAAGAAGAAACCCCCGAGGGTGTGATTCCTCTGCCCGACAAGGACAAAGACGAATACTCCTCACAGGGAAGCATCGACCTTAAAGAACTTCCCCGCGACAAAAACAACACAGATAAATACACAACCCAGTATGCCTACAAAAAGGTAGCAGAATCCACCATCGGAGTTATTTGCTACGACAAAGGCTTCACAGGCGAGCCTGCTTCTCAGGGCACAGGCATCGTCATCACCGAAGACGGCTACATTGCCACAAACAGCCACGTAATCGGCGACAGCCGTAGTGCGTACAACGTTCAGGTTGTTACCAACGACGGCACTACCTACGAGGCAAAGGTTGTGGGATATGATTCCAGAACCGACCTTGCTGTGCTCAAGGTAAATGCAAAGAATCTGACTCCTGCAGAATTCTGCGATTCCAACCTTGTTGAGGTAGGCGTTGACGTTATCGCTGTGGGCAACCCCGGCGGAATGGACTTCCAGAATTCCCTCACACGCGGAGTTGTATCTGCTCTTAACAGAGAACTGGGACTCTCTGCTCAGGTAACCTACATCCAGACCGATGCGGCAATCAACCCCGGTAACAGCGGCGGTCCCCTCTCCAATATGTACGGTCAGGTTATCGGCATTACTACTGCAAAAATCAGTTCCGAATCCGTTGAGGGTATGGGCTTTGCAATCCCCAGCCAGACAGTCAAGGAAATTGTTGACGACCTGATGACTCAAGGATATGTAAGCAACCGCGTTCGCCTTGGTATTTCAGGTCAGGCAGTAAGCTCCGCTATGCAACAGTACTATGATTTGCCCAAGGGAATCCTTGTGGGTGAAATCTCAGAAGGCGGTCCCTGCGACAATACAGAGCTTAAGGTAAACGACGTTATCACAAAGATTGATGACGAGGAAATTGATGATTTCTCCGATGTATATGCAATCCTAGCAAAGCATAACCCCAACGACAAGGTAGTGCTCACCGTATACCGCAACGACACAGGCAAAACCCTTGAAGTCACCATAACCCTTATGGCTGACGAAGGCCAGACTCAACAGTAAGAAGAAGCGCCGAGGTGCGTAGCCTTAAAAAATCAAGTACGACACCGAATTTGCCGAAAAGTAAGTAAATGCTATGCATTTACTTACAGGCGAATTTGTGGAGTACGATGACTTTTTTAAGAACAGCGCAGCACAACGAGGCGTGACACAGAAGCACCGAGGTGCGTAGCCTTAAAAAATCAAGTACGACACCGAATTTGCCGAAAAGTGAGTAAATGCTATGCATTTACTTACAGGCGAATTTGTGGAGTACGATGACTTTTTTAAGAACAGCGCAGCACAACGAGGCGTGACACAGAAGCGCCGAGGTGCGTAGCCTTAAAAAATCAAGTACGACATCGGATTTGCCGAAAAGTAAGTAAATGCTATGCATTTACTTACAGGCGAATTTGTGGAGTACGATGACTTTTTTAAGAACAGCGGAGCACAACGAGGCGTGACACAGAAGCGCCGAGGTGCGTAGGGTTGAGGCTTGCTCCAACCGTAAGCAAGCCTATATAATATTCGGCAGGAGTAAACCCCTGCCCTACTCAATATTCCCTGCCATCACAGCTCAGGTGTGACATAACAATAAAACCTATAATATTTCAAACGCAACTGCAGTATTTCGCAGTTGCGTATTTTATTTGGTTAAACTGCAATAAAGAAAGGGAGTCCCATTGTGCAACAAGACAAAAATTGGCAAGGGACACAACATTTTGTTGACCTGATTATGTTCCTGCGATATAATTACAGTAGACAAAGTATTGATTGCAAAAATATATTTAGTGTGATTTTTTCGTACTATTTACATCTAAGTAAAAAACAATTTAGGAGTTGATTTTATGAAAAAGTTTTTATGTATTTTAATGTGCTTTGGAATTTTGCTCACAGCTTCTGTGTTGTGCGCATCTGCTATGCCACAAGCCAATATCCCCGGTGATGTTGATGCAGATTTCGAGGTAACTGTTAAGGATGCAACCCTTATACAAAAAAGCCTTGCATCACTTGCAGAATTATCTGAAGCTGCTGCATATTGGGCAGATGTGGACAATGATTCACAGGTAACGGTAAAGGATGCCACAATGATACAGAAACATGTGGCAGGCTTGATTGACAGCTTTTCCAAAGAGCAGGGATACACTAACGTTTACCGTGTATCTATGTATGCAGACTTTGATTCGGGCAAGGCTATGGCAGGAACTCCTGTTACCTTTACCGCTTTGGCAGACGGCTATATGGAGCCCTTAAGTTATGAATTTCTGGTAAACGATGAGGTCGTAGCAGAACGCTCCGAAAACAACTCCTTCACCTATACTTTTGAAGAAAAAGGTGCCTACTATATAACTGTGCGCGTATACAATCCCTTAAACGAAGTTAATGAATCACGCTCTCTTTACGAGGTTGTAGCACCTTATGAAAGCGAAACACCTGTTGTTGCCGCTTTGTATTATGACAAGCAGTTCTTTACAGGCAGTTATGTTCAGTATATGGATATGGCAGACACCGATATTACCGTGACCGCATTAGCAATTATGGGAAGCTCAGAGTACGAGTATTGCTTTATGTGGGACGGAGAAGTAATACAGGATTTTTCAGAAGACAATCAGTATGTGATTGAAGAGCTTACAAATGACGATTACGGTGAACACATCATTACAGTGTATGTACGTGATAAAGGTGCGCAGGAATATGTCAGCGAAAGCCTGACAGTAAAGTGCGGCTATATTGAAGGCTGAATATAAAAGTAAATTTCAATAATTCAGGGAGGGCAGATGCCCTCCCTTTTTATGCTTCTGAGCTGTGTTCAATTTATCCGCAGGTTATTGCTTTGTAAATCCCTTCAACTGCCCTGTCTTTATACAGAAGTTTTCCGCTCTCTTTGATTCGTGAGAGGGATACCGCTGTACGCTCTGACTCCTTGCTGTATTCACACAGCACACCTTTTGCGGCTTTGTGCAGTACGGGGTAATCGAATATCAGGTAATACTTACCCTCAAAGAGCCACAGAGAGTTTCTGTGCAAGGGGAATTCAAACTCCCCTATACTCTCGGCACAGCTGAGCAAATCCTCTGCACTATTAAACACAAAGCAAGGAAAAGACTTATATCGCTTTACCTTGTAAACCTTGCGATGAGGTTTTTCCAAAACCGTCAGCAATAAAAGACACCCGCTCTGATGAGGCAGAGCCTCCATAAGCACAGCCGACTTATTAAGCTGAAGCCCTGTTTTGACACAGGCAAGCTGTGTAAGACGCACAAGCACCTTCCGCGAGTGTTCGTCGCAGAAGCTCAGGGTGTTGAATCTGAGCGAAAAGCTCTCCATATCTTCATTGCACAAAGAAATCAAAACCTTGTGAGCATCAAGCTGTTCAATGGTCATTGCCCTATCCTCCTTATACTTATTCAAGTGGTACCTATATAACATAATATTCATACAGGCTGTACTTTGCAATGCAAAGTTTTTGGATGTAAATTTATAACTTTCCGGTTGAAATAAAGTTCTTCACGTGATACACTAATAACAGATAATTTTATCAAAATCCAAGGAGGAATAAATTATGCCAAAATGGCTTGAAACTGCTGTTTTTTATGAAATTTACCCCCAAAGCTACTACGATACCAACGGTGACGGTATCGGTGATTTGCAGGGTATTATTGAGAAGCTCCCCTATGTTAAATCCTTAGGCTGTAATGCCTTGTGGCTCAACCCCTGCTACGACTCTCCCTTTATGGATGCAGGCTACGACGTAAGAAACCACAAGCAGGTAGCAGAGCGTTACGGCACAAACGAGGATATGAAGCGACTGCTGGATACTGCTCACAGCATGGGCATCAAGGTTCTGCTTGACTTAGTTCCCGGTCACACATCCGATACTCACCCTTGGTTTCAGGAGGCTAAAAAAGCCAAGAAGAGCGAATACTCCAACCGCTATATTTTCACAAACAGCGTATGGGATGCACCCTCTGAGTACCGCTTAATGTGCGGTATCTGCGAGCGTGACGGAAACTACCTTGTAAACTACTTCTCCTCTCAGCCTGCTTTAAACTACGGCTTTGCAGAGGTCACTCATCCCGACTGGCAGTTACCTGCTGACCACCCTGACGCAAAGGCATCTGCCGAAGCACTCAAGGACATCATCCGCTTTTGGCTTGATATGGGTGCCGACGGCTTCCGCGTTGATATGGCAGACTCCCTTGTTAAGAATGACAAGGACAAAAAGGCTACCGCAAAAATCTGGCGTGATGTAAGAGATATGCTTGATAAGGATTACCCCGAGGCTGCCTTTGTTGCTGAGTGGTGCTATCCCGAGCGTGCAATTATTGACGGCGGTTTCCATATGGACTTCTACCTTGACCACTACGGCAACGGCTACTCAAAGCTTTTCCGTTACCTTGACGAAAAGGGCGTAAACCACGCATTCTTCCACAAGAGCGGTAAGGGCGATATTACAGCTTTCCTTGACGAGTATGTACCTGCTTACAACCTTACAAAGGACACAGGCTACATCTCATTTATGACCAACAACCACGATATGCCCAGAGCCACCCACTATATGGACAAGGAAACAATCAAGCTTTCTCACGCTATGATTTTCACCATGCCCGGTGTTCCCTTCCTCTACTACGGTGACGAGCTTGGTATGCGTTATCAAGGCGAGCTTGTGAGCAAGGAAGGCGGATTCTCCCGCACAGGCTCACGTACTCCCATGCAGTGGGATTCCTCCAAAAATATGGGCTTCTCCACAGCAGATGCAGATAAGCTCTATCTGCCTGTTGACTCACAGGAGGGTGCTCCCACCGTTGAGAATCAGAAGGACAAAGAAGACTCAATCTACAAGGTTGTAACCGATATCATCAAGCTTCGCCACGAAATTCCTCAGCTTGGCAACGGCTCCGACTTTGAGGTTGTGTATGCCGAGAAAGAAAAATATCCCTTTGTATACCGCAGAGGCGACTATGTTATCTTTGTAAACCCCTCCGATAAAGACGAAACCATCCCCTTTGCAGAGGAAATCAAAGAAACAGTTTACACTATCGGCAAGGTTCTGTTTACAGAAAAAGAGGCTACAGTCTGCGCTTCTTCCTTTGCAATTGTCCGCACTAAGTAATTTAAAATCAAATCATAAAGCACACCGCCGTCAGAGAGTAAATCCTCTTTCTGACGGCGGTTTTGTTTCGTTAAACTGCAATAAAGAAGGTGTGTCCTCTTGTGCAATAAGACAAAATTTATCAAGAGGCATAATGAATTATTGACGTAGCTTATTCCGGGATGATACAATTACATTAGACAAAATATCGATGCGAAAATATCTGCATTTAGTGTGAGGTTTTCGCTTTTTATACGTCTAAATAGTGAAATAATCCAAAGGAGGTTTTGTTATGAAAAAGATATTAAGCTTTATAATGGTGTTAGTTTTGCTTTTTGGTGTCTGTGCCACCGTGGGTGCGGCACAAGAGGATACCACTTTAAAACAAAAGTTTTATGACTACTGTGTAAATGTTATGTCCGAGGATATGAAGCCCGAAGATTTAAAAGATATCAGCATAGATGAAACCCAAGAGATTGAAGGAGTAGAGCTGTTCTTTGGCTGGTGTAATAAACAGGAACCTGAGTCTGTGAGTGTATATAAGGCAATCGGTAACTGGCGTTTTTATTCTGACAAAACATACTACCCTTATGACCTTGGTTTGTTTGTATGCAGCGGTGATGAAATCTATACCCTTGAAGATGCATACGAAATCGGCTTGATTACAGATTTAGCACCGATTAAATATTTCACTTACAGATGTTCTGTTGTAAATTCAAAAGAAAGCGACAGATACATTGATGAGCTCTTGCCTGTGCTTATGAAGAGAGCAATCGGCAATTATGTAGATTACAGCGAGGTTTACGAGTACTATGCATCCTCAAACCCTGCTAGCGGTGACGAAGCAACCCCCGACTATGTACTTGTTAATTTTGAAACAAATGCAGAAAGTCCTATGCCTATTGCAGATGTGTTTGGAGATTATGTTCTTTGGGCTTATGGTGTAAATCATCCCTTTGACTACGGTTACTGTGTTTATTTGCCTGAAAGCAAAGAGTACATCGACTTGGTAAATGCATTGAAAATGAACTTAGCAGGTATTGAAAATGCATTTGTTGAGGGCGGAATAGGTGACTTGATTGGTGATATGGACAAGGACAGAAAAATCACCGTAAGGGATGCCACGTATATTCAGAAGTGTATTGCAGGACTTGAAAAGTTTGAGCGTTATGACAAAATAGAACACTTTGATGCATTACTGAATAATATGGATGAAACACCGCCCCTGTTGTATATCTCTGACTTTAACCGCGACTGTCAGAGAAACATCAAGGATGCCACCGCAATTCAGAAGCACATTGCAGGACTTGAATACTGATTATCGGGGCAACAAAACAATCTGATATAAACTACAAAAACGAGCATACAGAGTTTCCCTCTGTATGCTCGTTCTTTTGCCTTCTGCTCCTTTCTTTAATTATTTTCTACAAGCTTCATTGCTATGGCGGTTATGTCGTCATCGTGGGTGTCTTTTCTGCGTTTCATTGCTTCGTTTACTACAAGGGATGCAAAATCCTGACAAGACGCCTCCTTCCAGGTTCTGATTAAATCCTCCAGCCATTTCTCGTCCCCTACCACGGCTCCGTCAGAAATCATAACTACAGCATCTCCTTCGTGAAGTGTCACCGCATCCTTCGAGAACTTCACTTCGTTTAATATTCCCACAGGCAAGGAGGGAAGCTCCCTGCGGTGTACCCTGCCCCCCTTGCGGATATAGGTAACCGGTGCACCGGCTTTGAACAAATTCACCTTGCCCGAAAAAAGGTTTATATCCGCTATGTCAAGTGTTGCCAAGGACTCCTCCTCAGACTTTATCATCAAGGAAGAGTTCACCACCGAAAGGGCACAGTCATAGGAAATTCCTGCTTTCAGAAGTCTTGTAAGCACGCTCACCGCCATATTGGAGTCCACCGCCGCCGCTCCTCCCGAGCCCATTCCGTCGCTGATAATTGCCACCATACTGCCTGTACCGCTCAAAAAATAATCAAGGCAATCTCCGCAAAGGCTGTAGCTGCCTGCAATGTGCTGAGATGAACCGATTTCCACATCGTAATCAGAGATTTCTGACATTACAAGGCGGAGTCTGTCGTGAGTCTGACTCTCTGTGGGCAGTTCAAATCTTCTGCCGCAGCACCTTGAAACAGTATGGTGAATTTCCTTTATATCAAGCTCCTTTTTGTGGCTTTTTGCAAGCTCCAGCTCCACCGTCATTCCGTAGGATTTGTGTACTCTGCAGCTGCAGTCTATCACCACAGCTCCGATATTCTTAAGTGCTTCTGTAATCCGCTCTGATGAATCCGTATCATAATCGTCAAAGCTCTGAAGCTCCTCGCTTAAATCCCAGAGCATATCGCTAAGTCCCGTAAACTGCCCTGCCACCACCGACCGCACCTGAGTAATTCTCCGCTGTGCCGAAAGCTCAGAAAGGTACTCCTTGTAGCTTTCGTTGATGTTTTCTGCAAGCTCCCTCTGTTTACAGCATTTCTTGGTAAACCTGTCGTTTACGTCTTTTTCGCTGACAAAGCCCGAGTACCGAAGTATCTCGGTAAGCCTCGAAAAATCATCCTGAGTAAGTCCCTTCTGCTTGTCCCAGCAGTACACCTTAAGTCCGCAAGATGCACAGGTAGACTTTACCGCGTTCTCATAAATCTGCATATCCGAATCAGGGTCAAGCTGTCTTTTGAGCTTCTTTGAAACCTCGCTGACGCACTCGTTAACTCCCTCCAAAGCGTGTGCCGCGTGGTCAAGGCGCATTGTTACATTTCTCTGCAATGCCTCGGATTTGCCCCTTTGAGGAGAAGGCAGGAACGCTGAGCGAATAGTATTGCCGAAATCTGAGGGAATAAGCATAAACAGACCTGTTGAGAGCATACACTCTATAAAAAGAGATAACACCAAACGCTTGTCATCGCTTGCAAAGGACATCACCGTACTGCACAGAGTAAACACCGCACCTACAGGTAGCTTGCCAAAGGTTGCAAACAACCCTCCCGCAAGACCTCCAAAGGCATAACCTCCTGCAAGGAATGCCATATCCGTAGAACCCAAGCTGAATACCACACCCGTTGCAATGCCGCTGATGCTTCCTCCCGTTACTCCGGAGTATCGTGCACACATAAGCACGGTTATAACCGCCATTACCCTGCCGACTGAGATTCCCCAAAGGCTCAGAGAGCCTAGGGAAAGCATAAGTATGCACAAAGCTACAGTAAGGGTTGCCACTTCCTGCTGTGAAAAGCTTGAAAGCCCTCGAGATGAAAGACTGAGCTGAGCACTTCGGGATATAAAATACGCTCCCGTGGCAGATATAAGAGCTTCCACAAGACACATTCCAAACTCAGACATCCTGCTTGTGCTCACAAACATAAGGGCTACCCCCGTGAGAAGCATCGGCACAAAGGCAACCACAGGCGCAAAAAGTCTGCTCTTAGTAATCCTGCTTATATCGCTTAGTAACCACTTCAACGCACCAATTGCAAGAATAACCGCGATGTAGCGGAAGGAATCAACTCCGGATAAAAGAATATATCCCAACGCGCTTCCAAATAGCGATGCCCATGTATACCTCAAGGATACCGCCGAAACATAGGAAGCGCCAAAAGGCGAAAGATTTGACAGCACCGCACCGCGAGAAATCAGCACTCCTAAAAGAAAGTATACACCTTGAATAATTAGCTCCTTTGCAAGAGAAGAAAAATGAAACTCCTGCGCTTGCTTCTTTTTAACCGATTTTGTTGCATCCATAACTTTTTCCGTCCTGTTCGTTCAGATTCCCGAAAACAAGTTCTGTTCTCTTCTGCTTTCATTATAGTTGCAGTTGTGTTTTTGTTTTGTCGGTGTTTGAATGAGCTTTTTTAAGTTCTTTTGTAAAAGGCTGGGATACTCAACGAAAAAAGGCAGACATCACGTCTGCCTTTTGTTTTTATGTTTAATTCAGTTTTTAATCGTCGCAACCAATAACCACAGAGGACTGTGCAGGAAGCACCAGAGTTTCGCCGTCAAGACTTGCATAAACAGGAGCTGCGGTGTCTTCACCGGTTGTAGTAACAGTTTCACCTGTAGTGTCGGGTGTTGTGTTTTGACAGTACAGGTCGCCGCGGATTACGGCATCCTTCATCATATCGTCTGTGAGTGTAAGGGTGTGGGCCTCGTCTTTATCCATATTGTGGATAATCAGAAGTGCCTTGCCCTCGTACTCTACCTTATATGCACAGATTGCCTTATTGTCAAAATCATAGGTTTCTGTAATATGTCCGCGTGCAATCTCGGGGTTCTGATTTTTAATCTTTATTGCTCTGCGATAGAAGCTTAAGAGGGAGTTCTCATCGTCAGTCTGCTGAGCAACACCGCCGTAAGGACAGTCAGAAAACGCATTCGCCGTGCACCAAATGTCAGGCTCAACATCATTATCCCAAATCATAGGTCCGCGATAATAAGCATCGTTATCCTTGTATCCGCCGGGAACCTGCATACCGATTTCCTCACCATAGTAGGTGAAGGTATTACCGGGAGAAAGCAGGTATGCGGCAGCCGCCATCTTCTGAGTGCTTAAGCCGCTGGGGAAATAGTTTCCGCATCTTACCATATCATGGTTAGAAAGGAACATTGCTGATATCACATTCTCATTAGCCTCAACAGAGTTGTTATCGAACTTTTTAAGCTGAGATGCAAGCTGTGCTCCGTTTGAACCGTTAACAGCGCTGGCAAAGTTACCGCCTGAGGTTCCGAATGAAAAAGCAAACTGGCTGTCAATGCCTGACTCATAGCAATCGTAAAGGAAAGAGTTGCCCTGCCAGTTCTCACCTACCATATACACATCGGGATTGTACTTCTGTGCTGTGGTGTAGAACCAATTAAGAAACTCGTTTCTGTCGGTTACTTCGTCTTCCATATACATTACAGCATCAAGTCTGAAGCCTGCAACACCACGGTCTAGCCAAAACTTTGCAACCTCTTCAAAGTAATCTCTTGTACCCTGAAATTCCAAGTTCCACTCAGGCATCTCGGGGCTGAACTGACCCTCATACCAAAGGCCTGCGGAGCCAAATACCTGACGCCAACCCTCAACACCGGGAAGTCCGTACTGGAATCTGTAGTACTTTGCATAATCATCAAGATTGCCATCCTTAGCCTCAGCAAGAGCCTTCTTCCAGAACTCGTGACCTGTTCCGCAATGGTTAAGCACCAAGTCAAGAATAACGGCAATACCACGCTTATCGCATTCTTCAATGAGCTTATCAAAGGTTTCCAGATCACCAAACTCGGGATCTATGTCCATATAGTTATCTACATCATACTTATGGTAGGAATCAGAAGGCATAATGGGAGAAAGCCAGATTGCATCAAAGCCCATATCCGTGTCTGTTTCGGGATTACCGTCGTTGATGTAGTCAAGCTTATCTATAATACCCTGCAGGTCACCTGTTTCGTCACCGTTTGAATCATTAAAGGAACAAACCCAGATGTGGTAATAGTTTCTGTACTTATCCTCAGAGGGGATTTTAGCAAGCTTCTCTGTGGGGTCCTTGTAGCCCTTGTTGTCCTCACAAGCTGTAAGCAAAACACAGCTTAATGATAAAACCAGAACTAGAAGTAATGAAATTACTCTTTTCATTTTCATGCCTCCTGTAAGTTTTATATTATTAAGAGCAGTTAAAACAAATGCACTAATACGGCAATGCTCATAATTTTCAGAGTTTATCAAACAAAAGGGCGGCCGCCACGCGGCAGCCGCCTTATTGTTAAAGGTTAGTGATGCTCGAAAGAGAGCACCGAAGTACAGGGAATTAACCCTTAACGCCACCGGCTGTAACGCCTTCAACGTAGTACTTCTGCATATACAGGAACAGTGCTGTGATAGGAATAGCAACAACAACTGAACCGGACAGGAACCATCTGAATGAGCCGTTAGACATATTCTGATAGTTAGTCCATTCTCTCAGACCTCTTGAAACTGTCCACAGCTGACGCTCGTTACCCATAAGGATATCTACGAGAATGAAGTCACACCAAGGACCGATGAAGGATGTGAGAACTGTGTAAATAACGATAGGCTTGGACATAGGAAGAATAATCTTCCAGAAAATCTGGTTCTTATTAGCACCGTCAATGGTTGCAGCCTCGTCAAGAGCTCTGGGAATAGTATCGAAGAAGCCCTTAGCAACAAGATAACCAAGACCTGCACCACCACTATAACAGAGAACAAGACCAACGTGTGTTCTGCCAAGACCTAAGATGTCAAGGATGTGATACAGAGCGATAGTGGTCATAAAGCCGGGGAACATACCCATAATCATACCAACATTGATGAAGGGCTTACGAGCCTTAAATCTCAGACGGCTGAATGCGTATGCTACCATCAGAACAGAAAGTGTTGAGATGATACAGCTGAACACAGCAACAATGAATGTGTTCTTGAACCATACAAGATACTCTGTATCTCTGAAAAGGCTGATATAGTTATCAAAGCCTAATTCGTTGAACTTGGGAAAAATACCATGATAGTTGATTACAGGTGCAATCGTGGGATCAATTGGATTGATTCGGAAAGAGTGGAGCACGAGCCAAACCAAGGGGAAAATCCATACAAGGCTCAATACTGCGAGAACCACATAGATAAAGGTATTAGCGATACCTCTTCTGAGTTTGTAGCTTTTTATCATGAGAACTCCTCCTCATTCTTTGCCGACTTGGTCATATTGAATGTTACAAGAGAAAGTGTTGCACAAACAATAAATACCAGAATACCGATTGCGGCACCCATACCGTACAGCTTGTCGTTGATTGACAGCTTGTAAAGCAAGGTAATCAGCAAGTCCGTATGTCCCATACCTTTTCTGTACTGAAGGTTGTTTACAGGACCACCGTTTGTCAACAGGAAGATAACGTTGAAGTTATTTACGTTGCCGATAAACTGAGTGATAAGGTAGGGTGTAGTAACGAAGAGCATGTAGGGAAGTGTAATCTTGGTGAAGCTCTTAACAGGGCCAGCACCGTCGATACGTGCACTTTCATACAGGTCTTCGGGAATGTTCATAAGAATACCTGATGTCATCAGGATTGTGTAAGGAATACCAACCCAACAGTTAACAACAATAACCATAATTCTGGGGAGCAAACCGTTGTTTACGGTTGAACCCAAGAAGTCGATGGCTTCTGTTGAACCGAACAGCTTTGCAAAAATCAGGTTCATCGGGCTGTAATCATAAGGTCCGAGAATCTGAGCCATAAGCAGAAGTGTAACGAACTGAGGAACAGCAACTGTCATAACGAACATTGTTCTCCACAGCTTCTTGAGCTTGATACCCTTCTTGTTAATCATAAGAGCAATAACCATACCAAGGATATAGTTAGAGAATGTAGCACAAACTGCCCAGATAAGTGTCCAGCCGGTAACCTTAGCAAAGGTTGAACCCATGGAAGCACCGGTTTCTGAAGTCTTGAAGATTTCAGCAAACTGCTGGAAGCCTACCCAACCGAAGTCAACATAGCTCTTCTCTGCGCCTGAGAATCCTGTGAATGCCATTACAATCATAAACAGCAAGGGAAGCAAAACAAACACACAGATAAGAACAATAGGAGTTGCAAGAAGAGTTGCGTGGAACTTGGAATCAAGAAGGTCCTTGAGCTCATCGCGGAACTTGGGAACTTTCTCGCCGTTCTTAACCATAGCATCTACAGTTCTTGCAGACTTTGTGCTTACAAAATAAAGTGCAATAAATGCAACTGTAACTAAGATAGCAAGGATACCGAAGAGGAGAATCTGGTAGCTGTATACCTCGATTTCACCGGGTCTTACGTCTACCTTGCCACCGGGCAGAATGGTTTCTACAGGCTCACCGCGTACAGCGCGGAGAGTTGTGAACATGCTTAAGTAGTCTGCACCGAAGAAAACCATAAAGAATATGTAGCCTACCTCAATGAGGAGGAACATAATACCCTTAATAACCTGACCGCGGCAAATGTTGCCGAAGCCCATAATAAAATAAGAAATTTTGGTGAAGATATCACCGCGGATAAAGCCCATTACGAATTCTGTAATGCCTTTACCGAGCCCCTTAAAGAAATTGACAATTCCGTTGCCGATAGCCTTGAAGAAATTGCCGATGCCTCTGGGAATTGAAACTATAAAGTTTTTAAAATTATACCAGAAGCGCTGCAGAGGATTGAGCGCCATATATTCGGTATATTTCATTCCTGCATCACTCTCCTTTATCTAACTAATTAGATAAATCTGACAATTGAGTTAACAAAGGAGCAGCCCGCGCCCTGTAAAGCCCGAGCTACTCCAATTATTAGTTTAAATTAGTTTTGTATCTTCCGACAAAATTACTCGTCAAGAATGTTTACGATACAAGCCTCTACCTGCTCCTTAACCTCTTCGAATGAGAAGGACTTGGAATCGTCAGCAACGTACTTGCCAAGACCGTCAAGGGGAGTCCAGAAGGTCTGTGCAAGGCTAACCTGAGGCATGGAGTTCTCAGACTGTGCAAGAACAGCTGTCATAGCAGCATCATTCTTAACCTCGTCGATTTCCTGAGCCTTGATGTTGAGGGGACCCCAATCAAGCTGCTTAGCTCTGTCGATCTGGCACTCCTCACCTGTGAGCCAGTATGAGAGAAGCTGAGCTGCATAGGGAGCTGCGGACTGGCTGTTAACACCGAAGTACTTGTAACCGAACATGTTGATCATGGGCTTGTCAGTACCGTTAACGTTGATTGTGGGAAGGATTGCATAACCTACGTTGTCGCCAAGAATCTGGTTGATGGAAGCAACGTCCCAGCTACCAACAACACCTGCTGCAACTGTTGTAGGATCAACCTTAACACCGTCAGCAAAGCCTGTTGTGGAAACGCTCTCAAATGTGCCCTTGTAGGACTTGAAGAGGTCAGCAAAAGCCTTAACTGTGTTTGTTACTTCGTCGATGTCATACTCGTTGAACTTCTGAGTAAGACCATCCTCCTGATAGCCGAGAGTCTGAAGACCGCCGGTGTAGAGGTATGTGCAAGCAAAGTAGCTGTTACCGGAATCGAATGTGAACTTCTTGTCTGCTGCCTTACATGCTGCGAGAAGACCCTCAAGTGTCTTAGCGTCCTCGTCTGTGATAACTCTCTTATCATAAGCGAGGAAGTAGCTGTTAACTGTGGAGGGGTAAGCATAAAGTGTGCCGTCGATTGTAGCAGCGGAAACGGAGTTTGCTGTGTTAAGAACTGCAACCTCGTCAGAGAATGCTACGGAAGCAATAGCCTCAGCGTTAACGAGCTTGTTGAGCTGGTCTGAGGGGAAGGAATAAACGTCAGCAGCCTTCTTGGGGTCATTGATAACCTGGCTTGCTGTGTCGCCCTCTTCCTGAATCTCAACAGTAATGTTAGTTGTGAAGTAATCCTTGAACATCTCAGCAAACTTTGCTGCCTCTGCCTTAACTACGTCCTGAGCAAGGTTGGGAGCCCAAATTCTGAGGTTGATTTCTGTGCCTTCGTTGTCAGCTACGAACTGGCCCCACTCGCTGATAAAATCAGCGTTGAATGCGTTTGCTGCTGCAGCTGCTGCGTCGTTGTCAACAGTACCCTGTGTTTCTGTCTGGCTGCCAGCGGGATCTGTCTGTTCGCCGCCGTTACCGGTACATGCTGCAAGACAACCGATTGTCATCAGAACAGCAAGAAGCAGAGCAAGAATCTTTCTTGTCTTCATGGTAAAAAACTCCTTTGTAATAAAATATTTTAATCGGCATACTTACAGATATGCCCAGTGCCGCGCACTTATCCTTTACCACAATAAATACGCGTTTTCACTAAAGTAATAATACCACAAATCCTTCTGTTTTTTCAACTCCCTTTGTACTTTTTATCTAAAAGAATAATTTTCAAGTCTGTTTTTGGTTAAATTAACAACACATTATTCTAGTTTTGTTATTTTTGCATAATAATTATCTTGGTTTTTTGGTTAGTACCACCACACTCCTTTTGTGCAATATGTCACACTCTTTTTATCTATATGAGGAGTTTTTGCCAAAATTTTTGATTTTCAATGAAAAAATCACCAAAGCTCTACGCTCTCACAAGCAAAATCACAATTTATAGGGTATTTTTAACAAAAGTACACATTCTATTCTCAATATATGACAATTCCACCCCATATCTTTCGATTGACAAGCAAAGCGAAAAGTTGTAAATTTAGCATATGGGACATACAATCTATATTATATATATACGGAGGTACAACAGGTTATGAAAATAAAAGACCTTTTAAGCTCGGTTGAATATACGCTTATTCAAGGCACAGACACACAAGATGTCTGTGATGTTATCTATGATTCCCGCAAGGTAGTAGGAGGGTGTGCTTTTGTCTGCATCAAGGGCTACGCCACAGACGGACACAAATATGCCGCCGACGCAGTGGAAAAAGGAGCAACCGTACTCATCGTCACCGATGATGTTGACGTACCTGCTGAGGTTACCGTTATCAAAGTAGCAGATGCACGAGTTGCCCTCTCCGCAATGAGCACAGAGTATTTCCACCATCCTGCAAAGGAGCTCACCACTATAGCCGTTACAGGCACCAAGGGAAAAACCACTACCGTTTCAATGATTCGCTCCATCCTTGAATGTGCAGGCATCAAGACAGGCACAATCGGTACGTTAGGAATCATCATTGATAACAACATATTCAAGACCAACAACACAACCCCCGAGTCCTACGAAATCCAGCAGGCTATGAGAAAAATGGTTAATATGGGCTGTAAGGCTGTGGTTATGGAGGTTTCCTCCATCGGTCTGAAGCAGCATCGTACAGACAACATCCTCTTCGACTACGCAGTATTCACCAACTTCTCACACGACCATATCGGCGAAAACGAGCACAAGGATATGGAGGAATATCTTTCCTGCAAGGCTCTACTTTTCAAACAGAGTAAGCTGGGACTCATTAATATTGATGACGAAAATTACACAGAGCTTCTCAAAGACAGTACCTGCGAGGTAGAAACCTACGGCTTCTCTGAGGATGCAGACCTTACAGGCTTCGGCGATACTCTCCTTGCCCGTGCAGGCTACATCGGTGTTCACTTCAACACAAAGGGTGTAAAGGAGCTCAGCGTTGACGTTGCAATCCCCGGCAGATTCAGTGCATACAATGCTCTTGCGGCGATTTCCGTATGCCGTCACTTTGGTGTCACAGACGAAGCTCTCCTCAAGGGTCTTGACACCGTTAAGGTTAAGGGCAGAGTTGAAACCTACCCTGTACCCGGCAACTACACCCTTCTCATTGATTACGCTCACAACGCAGTATCTATGGAAAATGTTCTCACAACCCTGAGAGAATACAAGCCCACAAGGCTTATTACAATGTTCGGTGCAGGCGGTAACCGCCCCAAGGTAAGACGTTATGAAATGGGTGAAGTTTCCGGTAAGCTCTCCGACCTTACAGTTATCACCGAGGACAACTCCCGCTTCGAGGATGTAAACGATATTATCGCTGACATTAAGGTTGGCATTGACAAAACTGACGGCAAGTATGTAATCGTACCTAACCGTGTAGATGCTATCCGTTATTGCATTGAGAACGCTCAGGACGGCGACATCATCGTTCTTGCAGGCAAAGGACATGAGGATTATCAGGAAATCAAGGGTGTTAAATACCACCTTGACGAAAGAGAAGTTATCGCAGATATTATCAAATCAATGTAAAAACCTCTTATCAAAGCACAAAAGGACTGTATCAACCGATACAGTCCTTTTAGTTTTATTCCATCACAGGAAACCTCACAGTCACCTTGAACAAATCTCCGTCTATGGATACCTGAAGGTCACCGTTTTGGAGCTGTGTCAGACTCCGTGCAATGGATAGCCCCAGACCGTTTCCTTCTGTGCTTCTGGATTTATCCCCTCGGACAAATCTCTCCATAAGCTCCTCCTCAGAGATATTAAGTGCCATTTTTGAGGTGTTCTTCAGAGTGATTACCGCCTCCTCTCCTACCCTTTCAAGAGATAAGTACACGCGGGTAAACTCCTGTGCATACTTACACACATTACTGAAAATATTATCAAAAACTCTCCAGAGTCTTCTGCCGTCTGCCATTATCATCACTTTTTCAGAAGGCTGTGAAACTATCAGCTCCAGCTTAGCCTCCTTTAATCTGTCGCCATACTCGCCTGCAACCTGAGTCAACAATATGTCAGCGTCGCAAGGTGCTAACAGCACATCAAGATTACCCGTAGACGCTTTGGAGGCTTCCACTAAATCCTCAATAAGTCTTTTGAGTCTTTCAGAGGAACGAGTGAGCACCTTTGCGTATTCCGTAATTTTTGCGTTTTCGCAAGGCTCTCTGGAAATAAGGTCCGTGTAGTTGATTATGGATGTAAGCGGCGTTTTGATATCGTGAGAAACGTTGGTAATAAGCTCGGTTTTCATTCTCTCGCTCTTCATCCGTTCCTCCACCGCAACAGTCATTCCCTCGGCAATGTTGTTGAGGTACTCTCCGTGATTCTTAAAGTCACCCCTCATCTTCTCCGTGTTAACCTGATAGCTCACTTCTCCCTGTGATAGTGCTTTCGCACCCTTGTGAAGCTTCTTCATCGCAAAAGCACACTTGAGCACAATCGGTACAAGCACAAGCTTTTCGATTATCCAGAAGGAAAGGTAATTATCCGGCTCATGCCAACAGCAGAGTATGATAATCAACTCCAGAACAGTCACTCCCGCAACAGACAGAAAGGTTCTCCATATAACAGGAATGCCCCTCATCACCTTAACAATAAACTTCGCAAATCGCCATAAAGCTCTCAGTACATAGAAAATCACAGTGTTTCTCCACCACTTGCCGAGCTTTATCCGAAGCGCAAAGCTCATCAACCACCCAAGGCAGACAGAAGCTATTATTGCCATAACCGCAACAGTAACAAGGATTCCTGCAAATACAGAGGCAAACTCTCCGTAATAAAGGAGCTCATTTGCAACAACAAAGAAAAGATAAATAAAAGAAACAGAAAATCCTGCTGTCAACACTGTGAGAACATCAAAAGGAACCCTTGTACCCCACCCTGCCTTTACTTCATCACACCCCGCACGATGTCCTGCCGAGCACAACAAAAACACCACACAAGCAATAAAGAGAACAAGGGAAATCGCACCGACAACATAAATCCAATAAAGCATTGCATACAAAAAGTCAAACAACCTTTGAACAGTATAAAACCCGTCTTGAATTCCGTATTCTGTGCTGATTATCAAATCTACATTAATCTCAGTATAGGTGTCATCAATCATTTCTCCTGTTTCTGTATCATACGATGCATAGTCGTACCCATACCACACAAAGGATATCTCCGTTGCATCGGTGTATTCAACATTATTCTGAGGCACATATTCCCACACAACCTCTTCGGTTTTGGAGTCCGTGAACCTTGCAAACACTATACTGCTGCCTTCACAGTAGTTTTCTGCATAACGCTGAGCTTCTTCTCTGCTGTTGTATCCACCACTCAACCCCAAAAAGCTCGGAATAAGCTTCTCACACTCCGCCTTTGCCATAGAAGTGAAGTTTGCTCTGAGCAGAACTGCCTTCGGAGTGGAATACAGTTCCGTCTTTGCCATCAGCATCGCAGACACTACACACACCGCAAGAGTAAGAAACAATATAATCGCAAGCAAGAATGCTACAACTTTGGCTATCATACTGTTTGTAATTGAAAAGCCCTTGCGTTTTTTCTCCGATTTGTTTTCCTTGGACATATCTATTATCCGAAGCTGACTTTCGCTATTTTTCATACACCTTTACCCCTTTCCATTTTATATCCTTGACCGAACACAACCTTCAGATATCTGGGCTGTGCAGGGTTAATTTCCAGCTTCTCGCGAAGATGCCTGATGTGCACCGCCACAGTATTTTCACTTGTTCCCACACATGCTTCCTTCCACACACTTGTATAGATTTCCTTTGGAGAAAAAACCTTGTCGGGATTGGAAATAAGAAGCTTCAGGATTTCGTATTCCTTAGGAGTCAGCGCCACCGCATCTCCGTCAAGAGTCACAACCTTAGTACGGTCATCAAGCTCGATTCCACCAACAATATATTTATCGGAATGCACCTCACTGCCTCCAAGGTGCATATATCTTCTCAGCTGGGACCGAACCCGAGCCGCAACCTCCACAGGACTGAAGGGCTTTGTTATGTAGTCATCCGCCCCAACGTCAAGCCCCAAAATAATATCCGCATCCTCGCTTTTTGCAGTAAGCAGAATAACAGGAACATTGCTAACCTTGCGAATCTGCGATAATGTAGAAATCCCGTCAAGCACAGGCATCATTACATCCAAAAGCACAATGTGAATTTCCTGAGCTTCCAACACACCCAACGCTTCAACCCCGGTATGAGCCTCAAAGAATTCATAATTACCGCTTGAAAGATATATTTTAAGAGCATTGATAATATCCTGCTCGTCATCACAAATCAGAATGTTATAAGTCAAAATTAATGCATCCCCTTTCAGCAATAATTATAAACCATAGCCGATTAAGAATAAAGATGCAAAAAGATTAAGAATTGATTAAGAATACATAATGAAAACAGCTTAAAGCAAGTCAGCAAACAAACCATCCAATTACTTCTCATTCTTTTCAGCATACATATTAGCCCCCACTAAGAGCAATTCTCATCCCCTGCAAACATCAAAAGTAAAAATCAGCAAATAACAAATTCTGCATACCACACTTTCATCACCAAACCATATAAAAGCTCTCAAAAACAAGCAAGCTAAACAAAAGTGTGCATAGGACCACGTCAAAACAATAAACCTTTCTTGTTTATACATCCAAAACCCACCCAACTCAAACAAATAAGAACGCCTCTCTATTTGAAGAGGCTGTGAATATTGTTCACGTTTCAAACATCAACACCATTCGTTACGAGTATTTATTCCTGACGAATTTCTGAAGAACACAAAGAAAACTCTTGACACACACTCCACTTCGTGATAATATAATCTAGTCGCAAGTCGGCAGATAACAAAAGTCACGGCTTGTACCACACAAATCATACATAGGGGTATAGCTCAGTTGGTAGAGCAGCGGTCTCCAAAACCGCGTGCCGAGGGTTCAAGTCCTTCTGCCCCTGCCAAAATAAAGATGACCATCCACACGGATGGTCGTTTTTATTTTCACTTGGAATATTGAAGGACTTGAACCCAAAGTGGGCTTGCACCGTCAAAAAAATAGTCCGGGGGACTGTTTTTTAGGTGCAAGGTGCGAAGACGGGTACCAAAATCCACAAGATTTTGGTCGTCAAGCAGTGCAAATCCGCCAAAAAGCGGATTTGTGTCCTTCTGCCCCTGCCAAAACACAGGACATCACATTTCGTGGTGTCCTGTTTCTTTTATGTCAAAAGCCGCTTTAACTCTCGTTAAAACGGCTTTCATTGTTTCTATTCGGATTTATCCCATACTGTGACTATATATTAATATAAAACACATCATACTGTTTGTATACCGCTCTGCAGCAGGAGTTTAGCAGGGGAATGAAAAATGTATTTATACTTTACCAATGTAACAACGAGTTATGTATGGATAATCCACTACTCCATTTACGCTATGCTTATCAAAAACTTCTGTGATTGCTTTTACATAATCATCGTAACATTCATCCCCCACCTTCGGTGCATAAGACGATGACAGATTACGCAATACAAAAGCTTCTTTATCATACACAAAGTTATTCTCAAATTCTATAAGCTCAAAGTCCCCTTCAAAAAAGTCCTTGAATCCATCCTTTGAGAAATCAATGCCGTTTGATGAGCCTTTGAAGTTGGGACAGTATCTCTTGTTTACTTCAAAATTATCTTTGATAACTTGAGCATTAGTATCTCTGTCATTCCAAACAAGGAACACTTTGCCTGTGCCATTTAGTATGCTTTTGCATTCACTCTTAAAGGAAACTCTATCAAACCAATGGAAAGCCTGGGCAACTGTTATCAAATCAACCGAGTTTTTATTAAGGGTTGTATTTTCGGCAGTACCATTTACAGAAGTTATATTTGCATACTCACCGAAGCACATTTCTGCCTTTGTTCGCATATCCGCGTTAGGTTCTATTGCAAAAACTTTGCTTACCAATGGAGCTATCTGTGAGGTAAATATACCTGTTCCTGAACCGACATCAGCTACAATTGTATTAGGAGTTATGACCTTTTTATCAAGCAAATATTCAAACATCTTCTCAGGGTATGCAGGTCTGCCTTTCACATACACACCACCCTTAGAATCAAACTTTTTCTCGTTCATTTCAACACAACTTCCTTACTAAAATCTAGATATCCACTGTAAACTTTCCTCTACTCCAAAGCCACATAGGAGTATGTACATCAATAGGCACAAGGTCAGTATCTTTAAGTATTTCTTTCCAACGCTCAGCAACTAAAATCTGCACATTCGAAAGCTTTGCTTCATTCTCTGATATTACTCCCAATTTCACACTTGCCTGTACAACATGAGTATCAGGTGCAACAGTGATATTTTCTCTATCGGTAAACTCAACATCAGTATACTGCTCCATAACATAGAGCCAGTAATTACAGATTTTGTTACCGCCAAGGTAAGGAAAATTTTTCTTATTTTTAGCGATATACTCTTTTACCGCTGACACAGAATATCCGTTCATCGCAAACAAATTCCGAATATCTCCACCAAGCTTATCTTCTACAGTTTCACAAATCTTTCTCCAAATTATTGGTTGCTTATTAGGTTGCAATGCCACCCTATATTTTATAAGGTACTCTCTAAGTTCATCATCACTCATTTTAAGAACCGATTTACTGTCAAATACAGCCCTGGCGTTATTATCGGAATACATTTTATTGGTACATTCCCAAAGGGTATAAGAGTTTCTCTGATAGTTAAGAGCCATAGGAAGGGTAAAATACATATAATTCTCTTTACTGCTTCTTTCAAGATTGGGATTCTCATCCTCGGGCATTTTCTCTCCGCCAAGTAAACCATTTCTATATGCTGTTATCAAATCATATACTCTGCTTAAAATATCCACAGCCTACACTCCTGAATAATTCTCAGTTCATTTTAGCACAATACAATACTATTTTCAAGGAACCCTACCATGGCGAACTATATCTCAAAACTATCCGTTATACCCACAAGCCTTGAGTTATCTCTTTTCACATAATACATTTCGGTTATCTGCGAGGTACTGTGTCCGAGAAGGTCACCTGCTTGTCTTGGTGTGAGGCACTTTATTGTACCGTCAGGTTGTTTGACACCATTCACAAGATTGGTTGCGAAGGTATGTCTGAGTGAATGCAAACCCTTTTGTTCAATACCTGCTGCTTCAAGTATTCGGTAATACCTCTTTCTGAGGTTGCTTGGTTTCGTGTAGTTGCCCTTACTGTCACAGACCAGGGGACTGTCCTCACCGAAATAAAACTCTGCTCTGAGCTCTTTTATTGCCTCAACAGCGGTGTTGTTAAGAGGTACTGTTCTCTTACTCGTAGCAGTCTTAGGCTTGCCAACCTCAATCTCTCTACCTGATTCAAACTCTACACCATCTCTTTTCTGCACCTCTTTCACAGCTTGGTTTATATGCAGAACTCTGTTTTCAAGGTCGATGTCACTGTTCAGAAGTCCGAGTAATTCTCCTGTCCTCAACCCTGTGTTCAGCATAAGGATGTATGCCGCTGACTGCTGATACATCCTCTTGCCTGTTCCCCATGTCCTGACACATTCTTCTTTAAACTTTTGTATCTCCTCATCTGTGAACACCACTACTGTGTCACAGGTGGGGAGATTCTTTTTGCCCTGAGCTGCCATGAAGTTCGGTTTCTTTATCATAGGCACACTACGCATAGGGTTCTTTTCTATGTACTCTTGCTCGATGAGGAACTTGAAATACTCGCCTATGATTCCATGAATTTTCTTGACCGTACTGTAAGCGTAACCATCATTCATCTTATCATTGAGAAGCTTTTTGATGTCAGCTGCCTTTATAGTGCTGACAATCTTGTCCCCAAGAGCAGGGTACACATGGATTCTTGCGGTGCTTTCAAGTCTGTCGTAGGTAGTTCTTTCAACCGAAGGAAACTTGAAAACCTCAAGCCAGCTTTGCATACTGTCCTTTAGTTTCTTCCTTGACTCATCGCTTTCTTCAACTGACTGATTGAACTCTGCTATGTAGTTAGTTATCTTCTGCTGTACTTCAGACTTGGTCTTTGCCGAGAAACTCTTTCGCTTATCCTTACCATCATCATCCACATACCAGACCACACCTATGTAATCTCCTGTGTCTTTTCTCTGATGTATATTACCATTTGTCTTTATTCGTCTTACTGACATTTCATATCATCTCCTTTTCAAGCACACAACATATCACAACTTTTCACTAATATCCAGACAATAAACCTAATAGACAAAACACCTAAATAGTGATATAATGGAATATATTGGAGGTATCACTATGGCTAAACAAAGAAAAAAGGAGAAAAAACACAAGGCACCAATGCCGCCTTTATCTACATTAGATAGATTCATTTATATCACTCTTATGGTTATAAGCTTCATCGCTTGTTTTATCCTTGGAGTTCTGCTCGATGTAATCAAACACCTGATTGCTTTCTCTGACAAGACAGTTATTGCATACGAAGGAACAATCGCAGATCTTTTGTTTTTGCCCTTCCTGATATTCATTCTGCTTTTTGGATTCATATCACTTTCGAGCTGTATGTATTCAAAAACACCTATCTTTGGCAAAAAGGGAATTACATACGGACCGCCAATGTACAAAGCAAAATATCCTCTTTTCATGAGAAACAAGCCTGAAGTATATGTAAAGCCTTCCGAAAAACGATGGCGTAAAACAAAGTGTATCTTAATTTTAGGGATACTTGTATTAACTCTTATTCCATTGGGCTTTTCATTTTGCGGAAGAAAATGTCTTACAGATGATGTTACCATACAACAATACAATATCGTAAATGTCAAAAAATCCGAATACACCATTGATGAAATTGAGTCCACAACACTCAAAGCATATTATCACTTAGGTGGTAAGTATTCCAGAAGCTATTGGGAAGTCAGTATAGAGTTCGCTACCAATAATAAGAAGAATTTTAAATTTGATTATAGCAAATTCAAACCGTTTGGTGACGGAGCACACACTGAAACACTTGATATGCTTCTGGACATCAAATCAAAGCTTAATTCCGAAGATATAGACTACGACGGAATAGACAATCTTGAGTATATTATAGAAGAAAAAGGTCTTAACGAAAAAGAATCTGAAATGTTATACGAGCTATTCAATGCAAACTAATAAACCCATATCTTCACACCGCATAAACCTAATCTTGTTTATGCGGTGTTTTTACTGCAAACTTTTGAGAATATCCAGACAAATTACATACTCATCTGCATACCGCCATCATCATTGTGGTCATCGTTACTCTGATGCTTCTTGCGTCTGTGCTTTCTTTCCCTTACAGACTTAGGCTTAGACTCGGTTTCATCTGTCTGACCTATCTCAGAAATATCAGCAACAAGGCGAAT
>JAFQQF010000022.1 GCA_017411385.1 Ruminococcus sp. | reverse complement strand
TTCGATTTTCGAATCGCTCTTTTGGATATTGGGAGCCCAAGTCCGTTCTTTTCAAAAAGTCTATATATTCTTCTGCTGAAATTCGTTCTTCAAAAATTCTTACTTTCTGATTCATACTATCTCCCCATCAAATTCAAGTTTATCGAGTTGATTATAGCACAACAAATAAAATGATATCAATATAAACTTAATATCTTTTACACCTCTATCTCACTCCCGTTCTTGAAGCTGAACACAACACTTCCGTCTGTATTTACAATAACTTTATCTACTGTTGTGTGCCAAAATAAAAAACAAGCGTTGCAGTTTTAGGACATATATTGATGTTATCCCTCATCCGCAACGCTTTTTTGTTGTGTAAACTATGAAATTTTTCGGCTTTCCCGCCAAATCCCCCAAACCTACGCTCATTATAGGGTTATCGTTAAAAGATTGAAATATTATCCGAATGAATTGCACAGTAATTTAGTGTATAATTCTGCCAAAGCCATATAAGAATGGGAGAATTTAACCGGTGACGTGATTATTACCAATTTTAATAGAATAATGCAAAATTTAACTAGAAGGTAGATTTTATAAATCCACTTGATAAAAATAACAGCCCCCAAAGAGTGTTTAGCTTTTGGGGGCTGTTCATATATGAATGCTTTTTGAAAATATGTAATTACATCGAAAGCTGAATATCTGCAACTTTGATACCGGGATCGTCCAGTACCTGTTTTAGTACATTCAGATAGTAGGTGTGGAAGTTGCTGACATCATCTTCACTGGTGATTTTGGTCTGCACATCGTAAGCCATATCAATTTCTTTGGCCTTGGTATTCAAAACCTGAATGACATAGGCAGGAAGAGCGCCATTACCGTTGGTATACAAATTAAACTCCACATCCTCGGGCATATCAATGGGTATGAGTGAGTAGGCAATCGAATAGTAGATCAGAAGAGGTGAAGAACGGTAGATGTTGTGCATTAAGGTTTCAAAATCTCTATCTTTAAACTTGTCATGTCTATAAAGACCATTCTGCGCAATTGAGAATGCCTTCAGATTATCCTCAAAGGAAAGGGAGTAATCAATCTTGGTATAACAAGCAGCACTTTGCACCTTAGGGCCTGCACAGCGCTTTTCCTGTGAGGTGTTGCGGCAATTATAAAGACCTATGGGCATTATGTTCTTGAGGTTTCCGTTTAGCTTAGCCAAGGCTATAGAGTTTGTGTAGAAAAGTAAATTCGCAGGTGAACAATGATTGTTCTGACAATAGTCCAGCACCTTTTCTACCAAATCCTTGTCAATCTTGTGACGGTAGGTCTGAGTGTTGTTGCGGACAAGGAAAATAGGCATGCTCCGATGGTGTTTTTTGAGTTGCTTCTGCCAAATGGGATTATTGGGACCGTGAATACCGGCATAGAATGGCTCGGGATTATTGGTGAGTAGATTTGTGAAGTACTCCAAGTGTTTCTCCGACAACTTGCCTTTGGAGTTCTTTTCGATATCCTTTTTGATAATCTCCTCGAAACTTTCAGGGGCGGGAGGCAACGATTCGCCCTTCTTCAGAGCATTATACACGTTTATAAGATCCATATATAAGACGTTGATACCATAAAGGTCAGCAACCAGATGACAAATCTTGAAAAACACCATGTAACGATTGTCATAGGTGTGAATAAAATAAGGTTCGATGACAACGCCGTGCATATAGCCAATGGTTTTTTTTCTAACCTTATCGATAAAGGCGTCTTGCTGTTCTTTGGTTTCAAAGGACAAAACAGGCACCTTCTTGATATTCTTTCCGGAGTCACCAAAGTACTGCATCAGCTCTCCCCTCTTTTTGAAGAACCTAATTCTGAGGCAGTCATTTCGTTTAACCAGAAGCTTGAAAGCCTGATCCATAAGCTCGAAATCCATTTCCTCATCAATGGTGATGGAGGAAAGGATGTTGATCACTCTTTTATATAAACTGTACTTGCATTGCAAATATGCCACGTCTTGCGAGAGACTTAAATTGTAACAAGATTTATCCGTCATATTCTATTACGCTCCTGTAAGTTAATATGTATTTTTCGTAGTATTTAGTCATTATACCACACTTTTCGACAAAAGAAAGCGTTTTCCGACTTTTTTAATAATATTATTTTTATTAAAAAATGATATCTAAATCGGTGCGACGTGCCAAATCGTGATCCCTCTATTGATACAAAAGTGTCAATAGAGGGATCGCTGTTTTATCGTTAATTTATAGCGAAAAGATAAGTAAATAAGCCAAAAATAAAAACAAGCGTTGCAGTTTGAGGATATATATTGATGCTACCTCTCATATGCAACGCTTGTAGTATTTAAAAATTTTTATATTGCTCCATCAGCTTTTGGAATGTTGTTAATATCAATGTTTTTAACTTGGCAGTAGTACTCAAGCATTTTTTGGACATGAGCTTTTTCAGATGCGTCTTTTTTTACTGATATAATATCAAGAAGAATACGGGCACATGCGCTATCTTTCATATAACGATAAAGTCCAGTGCCCCATTGTGTTAAGCTTGGATTATTTGCGTTTTTGTGATAGTGCCAGAATTTCATTTTTTTAGCTTCTTTGGGAGTGAGTTCAACGTAGTAATCACCCTGAGCCTTAACATACCCAGCTTGAATATCATCACCCTCATCAACAACACCCGTGATAAACACGCCGAAAATTACCCGCTCTTTACCGCCTTCCATATCCGGCAGTTCGGTTGTGAGTACTGCTAAACTGTTTCTTGATGCATTGGCTATTCGCCGTGCTCTTGACTCGGTTACTCCGTTGCGGTTTTCACCTGCTTCTGCTGTCCAATCAATTAACATTTTAGATTCATAACAAACGTAACCTGTTGTGTTGTAATATTGGTCAAGCTCTTCTCGCGAAATTAAGTGGTTGTAATATTTATAGCAATAAGAATCGTTTTTGTCACAACACCATGCTCGTTTTTTCTTTTCTATGTTGTAGCGAATTTGAGCATCTGTGCATACTCCTTTGAAGCCAAGACAATCTGCAGAGTGACCGCCGTCGCAAAAATTGCATTTGAACGCAAGGTTGTTTTCATCAGCGTGTCGGCTATACACAACAGCCTTGGCTTTGGCTTCTTCAAGTCTTCTTTTGGCTTCTGATTCAGCCTTTTGTTTTGCCTCTTGTTGTTCCTGAGCTTTTCTTTTTTCAGCTTCTTTTTTCTCTGTGTATGCAGATTCAAGAGCTTTTTGCAATTCTTTATCTTCACAAATCAAAAAATCGCAAAAGGCGTCAGGGGATATGAAGTTTACTTCTTTTGTCGCAAATCTTACTGATATAATGTTATCGTTATGTTCAACAATAGTTCCTTTGCCAAAGACTTTGTGCGTAACTGTGCAGTTTATGAGATTCATAAAAACACCTTCTTTATTTAACTTTGTTGTTTATAGGATTCTATGTGGTTTCTTTATCGAATCATCAGTCGCCGACCAGAATGTTAATAAGCTCATAAGGCAGAGAAACAACTACATCCGGAGATTCGGTAGTGACTGCAAAGAGGTTGTATCCGTATTCTTCATTAAAGTAGTTGACTGATACATAGTCTCCAATACCGCCGGTGTGACCTGTGCCGTTTTTATGCATTCCCATCAAGCCGTAACCGTAGGGCTCTCCGTAACCCGGGGAGTGGTTTGTTATCATTTCGTTGTAGCTTTCTTCGGATACAATTTTTCCGCTTCTTAAAGCTGTCATCCATTTGTCCATGTCAACGGCGGTTGACACAACATCCCCCGCACCTTTAGTCAGACCCTCTGCATCCTCGCCGTTAGTAAATGTATTGTAGGTGAGGCTCTTTGAAAAGAAGGGGTTGTCTTTTACTTCGTTTACAAAGCCTGTGTGGTCCATTGAGAGCGGTTCAAAAATGTTTTCTCTGACAAAATCATTGTAATGTTGACCGGATACCATCTCAACAATAAGTCCGAGCAAGAAATAGTTGGTGTTGGAATATTCCATATATGTATCAGGGTCATAGTTTTCAAAGTCCTGCTCAAAAATCCAGTCCTTGATAATAGCGATGTTTTCGCTCTCTGTTTTGTCGGCGGAATGTCCCTTGATTCCTGCAAGCATCTCAGGGATTCCTGAACGCATACTGAGAAGATTTTTAATAGTTACATATTTGCCCAGCTCGTATTCGGGGAAGTACTTATCCAGAGTATCGTCAACACTGAGCTTGCCCTGTTCTTTGAGGAGCATAATTGCTGTTGCACAAAACTGCTTTGACACAGAGCCTATATACATTGGCGATTCTACGGTTAAGTCCGCACCGTTTTCGTCTTTGCCTGTAGCCTTGCTGTAAATAAGGTTTCCGTTTTGAGTAAGGTAAACAATGCCCTCAAAATCCTCAAGCACGTCTTCGATTTCTTTTTTTACGTCATCACTGAGTGCCAGAGTTACTTCCTGTGTGGGTTCAGTTGGTGCGGGCGTTGTTTGTGTAGGTTCTGTTGTGCCGTTGTTGCCCCTTGAGCAGGCACCAAAAGACAAGGTGATTACACAGCACATAATAAAAGCAAACAGTTTTTTCATAATTTAAAATCTCCTTCTGCCATTCAGCATTATGTCTTGTTTTATTATATCAACCATTGCGGTGTTTTGCAAATGTTATGATTCGTTTGTTGCTTTACTAAAAAATATGTGTTGAGATTATAGGCTTTTGTGCTTTTAGTGAAAGCTGCATTGAAAATGCTCTGCACTTATGTTATACTGAATTCGGAAAGTAGGTGTCGGTATGGAAAAAATGGTGTATATGACAAGTTCGGGCGTTAAAGCTCTGCCGGGGTTTTACGGTCATATTGAGGACACAGAGATTTTCTTTGAAAACGAAAAGCTTTATGTGACTGTGCTTAAAACAGGAGAAATTACCTTTGAGAGTGAGCTGCGTGCAAAGCTTGCAGAGGCAGTGATGACACCGGATACAAAAAACGGGATGCACGATAGCGCATACTGCAAGGCGGCTAGCGGAAAGATATACCTGTATTTCTCCATTGTGGACTATGTAGATAACTATCCTCATTGTGACGGTGAGCATGACCGATGGTCTGAGGTTTGCACAGGCTATGATTGTCTTGTGTATTCCTTGTCAGACGGTACCTTTGAACGCTTCAAAGCAGATAGCTTAAATTGATGCTATTGTTTTGAAATGCAATATAATATAGTTTTTCTGAAAAAATGCACCCTGCGATTTTTGTCGCAGGGTGCGTTTTGTGTTAAGGGTTGTTTACAACTCCGATGAATAAGGGGAGAGCATCCTCGCCTGTGATTACAAAGATGAAGGGACGGTCTAGGACAAAGTCAATCTCATCTTCGGGAGGTGCGGCGGCACCTGCGAGCCTGAGCTCTGTGTAAGCCGCAGCGGTAACACCTTCTTCGTCAATGATTACCCGTGCGGTGTGCTCTGCTGCGGAAATTTCGGCAGGCTGAGAGTTTCCAACCAAGGGCGAAAAATCCGAAGCGGTGAAATCAAAGCAATCTGTAACCCCTAGGCGTTGGAGTCCGTTTGTCAAGTTGATTCTGGAGCTTACATCAAACTTTGGCACGGAAAGATTTACCTTAAGGCTTCTGCTTTGTTCCCAGTCGAGGGGGTCTGTCATAAAGGATAGGGCCTCTTCGTTTTTTAGCAAATCTTGCGGAGTTACCCCCTCGTCGGGCAGTATAAACCACATACTGCCGCTGTTTTTGAGGCTTTTGCTTGTGGCTGAGAATTTTTCGCCCCAGTAGTAATTGCCGTAGGTGATTTTTTGATTCATAAACTCACAGTTTACGTCGCCTGTTGCCTTGTGAAAAGCATTTGTTGTGTTGTTCTCTTTGTGAAACTCGCCATCCCACTTTGCCTGAAAATATATAGTTGTGACAAGGTTCAGTAAGGTTTCGGGGGACATCTCGGCTTTCTCTGTGTATTCTTTGAGAATACCGCCTGTCTGACTGTTGAGCCACTCAGAATATGTTTTGTTATAACTTTTGCTGCCCATTTTGCCCCTGAAGACCGAAGCGTAGTAGTTTTCGGCTAAGGTACTGACTACTTCCTTGTTGTAGTCGAAGTCCTCATCAAGCCACAAGGAGCTACCCAAAATACTTGTAACGGCTCCGTCATCGCAGTAGTTTGCGTTCCATATTGCATGTGCCTGTTCTCTAAGCGCGGCTATGCTTTTTGCTCCAAGCAAATCGAGAATCTGCTGACGAGTTTCGCCCTCCGAGGTTTCTGCGAGCATAGCAAGTGCCATATATACGTTCAAGGGTGAGTAAACCAGATTGTCTGACTCGCAGTTTTTGAGAAACTCTGAGGCGGTGTGTTTGAAGAAAAGGTCGAGATTTTCTCCCTGTCCCATATAACTGCGTCTTTTTGCCACATCTTCGCGCCATTTGTCGTAATCCGCTTCGGAGTAAATCAATCCTCCGATAGAGGTGGGGTATTTTGCTGTTTCGGGATACTGTGCCTGTGCTATGGCATAGGTGTTAAGAATCATTGGACTTGTGTTTCCTTTTAGCGAGAAGAACACACTAAGACCGATGATTACCGCAAGGCAGGCGGCAACGGGTACGGTCCATCTGATGTGCCTTTTTTTGGATTTTTTGGCAGGAGTTATGCGGGCGCGTTCTATAAGCTCTGCATCCACCATTCCTATTGCGTCGAGAAGCTTGTCTAATTTCATATAAATATTCCCTCCTTTGAAAGATAGTCGGAAAGCTTGCTTCTTGTTCTTGAAAGCATCATTTTAACCTTGCTCTGAGTAAACCCGTATTTTTCTGAGATTTCCTTTATGGAGAGAAAATACCAGTAGCGGTTGAGAAATACATTGGCTTCGTGCTTGGGAAGACTTTGAAGGAAAGTGCTGATGTACTCTGCCAGCTCCTTTGCCTCCAGCTCTTCCTGTATGGATTTGTCCGACGGAATACATTCCTCCAGCTCCTCAAAGGATACCCACACTAATTCAGAACGCTTCATAGCGTTTTTTCTTCTCAGTCGGTCTAGAGAAAGAGTTCTTGTGATTGTTCCCAGATAAGAGGACAGGGGAGATGGCTTTTTTGGCGGTATGGTGTTCCATGCCTTCATATATGTATCATTTTCACATTCACAGGCATCCTCGCGGTTTTGCAGTATTCTCATTGCTATGCTCAGGCAATAGGCTCCGTATTTTGCCTTTGTTTGAGTTATAGCTTCTTCGCTTCGATTTTCATAAAGCTCTAATATCTTTTTTTCCTCCACAATAACACCTCACTTTTTTGGTCCTTTCACTTATATAAACGTAATTTATTCCAATTGGTCACACTTATATTATAAATGAACAGAGGAAAAACACAACAAAGTTGAGAGCAGTTTATCTGTAAAACAACATTTAAGTTTGAGTTTTTCGTGTTTTTATACAATATTATATAAATTATTTATATATTCTGATAAAATTTATTTATCTTGTGGGAGTTTTACTTGATTTTGCCAATGGAATGGTGTATATTTATTATGTATCAATGCGTGAAATGCACAGTTTGATTCGTGCAAATTCTGACTTCAGGAGGTTTCTTATGAAGTACAAATTCTTAAGACGTGTTATGAGCCTGATGCTATGTCTGCTTATGACACTATCTTTGTTGCCGATGGGACTTCAGCTTGCCGATACGGAAGCGGTCAGCGGTGTCAACTCCCTCACTTGTTCGGGCTTTATTTCCAATTCCACAGCCCGTACCTACATTGATGCAATGATGAAGTATTACATCAACTCAAGCTCCACATTGCAGTCTACTCTTGATAACGGCAACTCCGTTGTGTTTATGTTTGAGGGTGGTTCTGACAACTATTGGAACGGCACAACTTATTACAACGGTGCTTACAATACCCGTACTCAGGCGGTTTGTATTGTTGTAAAGAAGAATTCAAGCGGTAATGCTTACATTGCTTATTACTGCGAGAACAGCTCCTCCATACCCAGTGAGCCCACTTGGTGTACCAACGGTGTTGCGTACTCAGGCTCCACTACTCTGATGGACGGCACATATTCTTTCTATACATGGAATCACACAGGTCCCTATGCTGCTTTCCAGATTAACCTTGCAAACAGCAGTGGACTGTGCTACTACACACCCACTCAGAACCTTAACGGTTATAAGGCGGGTGCAAGCGGTATCAATATCCATACCCGTTCCACAAGCTACGGCGGCGGTAGTGCTCTGGGTTGGGCTTGGTCCGAGGGTTGTCAGGTTATCGGCTACGGTAACGACTCCAGCAACGAATTCAACGGATTCGTAAAAGCTATTACAGGTATTACATGGAATCCATGGATTTCATGGTCAAGCAAAATACTCAACACTTGGGGCACAACCGGTACATACAAGGGCTACTATGTTGTAGACCGTCAGCTGGCTTTGTCAAATCCCTCGGGAACCAAGTACGGCACAGGTTCTCTGGGCTCGCTGTATAATTCCACAGCTCTTACAAATATCACAGCAAAGTCAACTGCAGCCAAGAACGCAGCAGGAGCAACTATTGTTGACTATCTTTCCAAGTGTACTATGTATCCTGCTCACGGCAAGCTCAAGTGCACAGGCACAGACGTATGGACAAGAACTCTGCCCTGCTACGCTTCCACAGACTCTTCGACCGTAGCTCTTTCTCAGTTCAACTCAGGGGATGAGCTGGAGTGCACAGGTCTTGTAAAGAACACAGAGGGTGAATACTGGTATCAGGTGCTTACTTCATCAGGCGGCTCAGCTTATGTCCGTGCGGCATATATGGAATACAAGCAGGAGCTTCTCAATGACATTAAGATTACAGGCCACACTCCTCCTAATGGTCACGTTACAGGTACAGGCTACGTAGTGAGCGGTAACATCAGCTCAGCCTATAACGGACTTACTTCAGTTTCGGCTTATGTTCATAACGGATTTGGTACTTCAGGCGGTACCGCAACAGGTCACAAGGTGACTCTTTCCGATGCTCATTCGTACACTCTGGCAGGCAGTACCGTTGATAACAACGTTCTGATGGGTGTTATGGCTCCGGGTAACTTCACTCTGGCCATAAAGGTAGATTACAGAAACTGCTACGTTGTCAACGACACAACTTTGAAAACCAACACAGGCACGATGCTATTGGCTGAGGATTATTTTATGGTAATTTCATCCTCAGTTTCACAGAGCTCCTGCAGTCATACAAATAAAAAGTACACAATCACCGAAAGCACCTGTACTCAGGCAGGTAAGAGCGTTGAGGCTTGTACCACCTGCGGTCTTATGGGTAAGGTTACTACTACAACAGGTGCTCACAAATGGGGAGAGTGGGTAACAGTTGAGCCTACCTGCACAAAGCCCGGCTCAAAAACCCGCACCTGCTCCCTTTGTAAGGATACAGAAACACAGGTGCTCACTAACGGCGGTCATAACTATGCAAGCTCAGATTTGAAGGCAACCTGTATAGATTACGCAAAAACACTCTACACCTGTACAGAGTGCGGACACACATATTCCGAGTATAAGGATGCACCCTCCGAATGGCAGACAGAAAAGCCTGTGGGAATTTCTGATGACCTCATCGAAACAAAAACTCAGTACAGCTACTCGGAGTACAAGACAATTGAAAGCTATGAGCCTTCTCTTGAGGGCTACACTCTCGTAGGCAGTGATTGGAAGAGTCAGGGACAGAAGACTCACGATTATGTTACCTCTTGGGGTGCAGGGGGCTTCGATAAAACCAGCAGCCTTTATACAAAGTACAACGTGTCACCTCTCACAGCTTATGAAAATGCAACAGATAAGAGAGTGATTGACTCCACTAAACAGTACGGATATCTGTATTACCACTGGTGCTACTCAAGCTCCGGCTCCTCTTGGGAGTACAAGACAGACCAGTACACTACCTTCCATGCTTATTACGACACCACAAATCCCGAAAACTACACCTGCGATACGTTTGATATGAGCTACAAGACATCAAACAGCTGTTGCAGTAACTCAGCGTGGTTCTGTGCGGTTCCTGTTACAAGACAGACCTACACCGATTATAAGCTTACATACACTCACTCAATTTGGTCAGATTATTCTGATTGGAGTGATACAGAGGCAACAGAAGCTTGGAACAAGAAGGTTCAGACACGCACTCTTTACAGAGTAAAGAGCTCCGGTCAGCTTGAAGACCACAACTACGTAAACGGAGTATGCTCCGTTTGCTCAAAGGCAGAACCTTCCTACTATCTCTTCGGTTTCATTAACGGTGCTGATTACGGCTGTGAAGCTGACAGAGAGAACATCGGTATCTACAAGTTCACAGACGGAGTTCTTAAGGTTAAGTTTACAGAGAACAGCTACGTTGCTGTCAAGACGGGTGACAACCAGAGCTGGTATATGACTGATGGATATCAGGGCGAAGGTGTTACTTCTGCAACCCTTTATAATGTAAACACAGGCATAAATGCCGATAAGCTGTTTGTTCCCGGAGGCAGAGAGGTTGTCTTTAGCCTTACAAAGAACAGTGACGGCACTCTGAAGCTCAGCTACCTTGCAGGTGCCTGTACTCACGATAACCACACTCCCGATGGCAAGTGTACCGCCTGCTCTGCTGAGGTACAGCACACTTACGTCGACGGTATCTGCTCGGTTTGCTCAAAGGCAAAGCCCACATACTATCTGGTAGGCTTTATCAACGGTGCTGACTACGGCATCGCAGATGACTCTGATACAATCGGAGATTACAAGTTTGTTGACGGAAAGCTTACAGCTACCTTTACCGAGAACAGCTACGTTGCTTTTAAAACAGGAGATAATTCAGAATGGTACAACACAGACGGATATAAAGGTAAGGAATATACCTCTGCTGTGTTCTACAATGCAGAAAAGCTTGGCGATAACGCAAACAAGCTCTTCATCCCCAAGGGCAGAGAAATCACCTTTACCCTTACGGATAACGGAAACGGAAGCTTTACGCTCAGCTATGTTGCTGCAGAGTGTCCCCACGAAACTCACGATATTAACGGAATCTGTTCACAGTGCGGTGAAGAGGTAGGTCACGTAAATGAAAACGGTGTCTGCACTGTTTGCGGATACAACTGCAACCACAAATTTGAGGATGGAGTCTGCACAATCTGCGGAAAAGAAAAGCCCTACTATTATCTTGTAGGCTTTATCAACGGCAGAGATTTCTATTCCGAAGATTTTAAGTTTGACGGCAATCAGCTTACAACAACCTTTGATGATTACAGCTATCTTGCTGTTAAGAGCAGCGAAGGCGTTACCTATATGACCAACGGTTATTTAGGTGAAAGCTGCACGATTGCTCCTATGTATGACAGCACACAGCTGGGTAATAATGCAGATAAGCTCTATGTTCCCAAGGGCAGAGAGATTACAGTAACACTTGTTGAGAACGATGACCTGAGCATTACTCTTTATCTTGATATTAAGGAATGCGAACACAAGGAGCACAGCCTTGAGGGTATCTGTACCAAGTGTGATGCACAGGTAGAGCATACAAAGGTTGACGGAGTCTGCATAGTATGCGGACACATCTGTGACCACGATTATGTAAACGGAGTTTGTATTAACTGCGGTATGATTCAGCCTGTATATTACCTCTACGGCTTTATTGACGGCGAGCAATATGACGGCAGCGATTACCGCTTCAAAGACGAAACACTTAGCGTTAAATTTACGCAAAACAGCTACATTGCAATCAGAACGGAGGAGGGCGAACGCTTCCTTACAGAAAGTAATACTCAGGGTGTTTCTGCACAGTTCTACAATGTAGCCACAGGCAAGGGCACAGATATGTTCTATATCCCCTCAGGTGTGGAGGTTGAGTTTACACTTTCCTGTGCTCAGGACGGAGTAATCACTCTGTCTTATGAAATCCTTTCCTGTGAACACCACAAGCACGACAAAGACGGAAGCTGCCTTGCTTGTGCAGAAAAGGTAGACCATACCTATGAGAATGATTCCTGCACAATTTGCGGAAGAACTGCCCCTGACTTCTATCTCTTTGGATTTATCAACGGCGAGAATTATGCCTGCGAAGAGGATGCAGAGAATATGGGCATCTACAAATTCTCAAAGGGTAAGCTGGTTGTAGTATTTACTGAGAACAGCTATGTTTCGGTAAAGACCGAGGATAACGAAGACTGGTATATGACCGAGGGCTATCAGAACGATAAAACCTCAGTTACTCTCTATAACACAGATTCAGGAATAGCCGAGCCGGACAGACTCTTTGTACCCAAGGGAAGGCTTATCACCTTTACTGTTGTAAGGGGAGCAGACGATACCCTTACTCTTTCTTACACAGCGGCACCCTGCTTGCATGTGACTCACAGCACCTCAGGAGAGTGTACCACCTGCGGTGAGGTTGTTGAGCATACGTACAAGGAAGGTATATGCTCCGGATGTGCACTTAAGTGTCAGCACTATTGGCACAACGGCAAGTGCGTAGTTTGTGAGCACGGCTGCAACCACATCTGGATTGATGCTTCCTGTGTACTTTGCGGATATGCTTGTCCCCACAGCTTTACAGACGGCATCTGCACAAGCTGCGGTACGGTCTGCACTCATTCCTACGAAGACGGCGAATGTGTAATCTGCTCAGATGTATGTGCTCATTCTTTCAGAAACGGTATTTGTAAGAAGTGCTCCTTTGAATGTAAGCACAGCTTTGAAAACAACAAGTGCACAGAATGTAAGCTTGTTTGCGTTCATAACTTCGAAGACGGCAGATGCACTGTGTGTCACCTTGCTTGTGAGCACAGCTATAGCCACGGCGAGTGCGAATACTGCGGTCTGACTTGTGAGCATAAATTTAAAGATTATGTATGCACAGTCTGCGGTTACAATTGCAGTCACAGCTTTGAAAACGGAAGATGCATGGACTGCGGTTATGTATGCGCTCACACATACAAGAACGGTAAGTGCACAGAGTGCTTAGTTGCTTGTGAGCACAGCTTTGAGGGCAGAGTTTGCACAATTTGCCATAGTGAATGTGAGCACAGCTTCAAGGATAATACCTGCACAGCTTGCAACTACACCGCAGAGTTCTATCTGGTAGGTTACATTAACGGCGAAAACATCGGCTGTGAGGAAAATGCAGAGCTTACAGGTCCCTACAGCTTCACCGAGGGCAATGTGACAATCGAGTTTGCTCAGGCAAGTGCAGTTGCAGTCAAGACTGCAGATTCCTCCGACTGGTATCTGCCTGACGGCACCACAGTAGGCACTTCTGTAGAGCTTTGCAATGCAAGAGGAGCAGAAAGCTCCGATATGCTCCATATTCCTGCAGGTGTTGTAGCTGAGTTTACACTCAGCAGCAACGAAAACGGCAAGCTTGTGCTTTCCTATGAGCTTTCAGATTGTCAGCACACAAGCCACAGAACAGACGGACTTTGCTCTGTTTGCTCTGCTGAGGTTGAGCATACATACGAGGATGGTAAGTGCACAGTGTGCTCACTTGTAGAAACAAGCTACTATCTCTTTGGCATTATCAACGGCGAGGCTTACGGCTGTGAAGAAGATGCCGACACCCTCGGAAATTATAAATTCAAGAACGGAAAGCTTACGGTTACCTTTGAGGAGGACAGCTACATCGGTGTCAAGACAGGTGACAATATGAGCTGGTTTATGACAGACGGCGATCAGGGTCAGGTTCCTGCAACCGTTCTGTTCAACACTCTTGTTTACGGAATTGATGCAAAGATGCTCTTTGTGCCCGGAAATTCAGAGGTCACCTTTACAATCAACGTAAGCAGCTTTGATACAATTACAATAAGCTACACGGCAACGCAAGCAAAGCCTGAGCTTACACCTAAGTTTACACGACTTTCTCTTGAGGACGGAGTGGCTTACGAGGTTTGCTTCAAGGCTGAGAATTTAGGCTTGGTTCCTTACTCGGATATGGGACTTGCGCTCTTTGAGTCAGAAGATGCAACCGAGGCTTACGAGTATCTGGCAGGAGTTTGTGAAGACGGCAGATATCTGGTGGCATCCACCGATATTATCAATCCCAAGACTCTGGGCGACACAGTTTACTTCAAGGTTTACGCTGTTCTTTCTGACGGTACTTATATTTACAGCGATATGCTCAGCGAGAATGCCGCAGATTATGCACAAAACGTGCTCCAAAATCCTGCAGCTTCCAAGGAGCTCAAGGCACTGATGGTATCTCTTTTGAACTTTGGTGCCGAGGCACAGGTTTGTTACGGATACAAGACCTCAAGCCTTGCAAACGCAGGTTTGACTGCAGCTCAGAAGGCACTTGCTAAGGCCTATTCTGCAGATATGGCAGACAAAACCGAGGTTGCCTCTGCCTCAAAAACAGTAAACTTCACAAAAACAGCCAAGAAGGCTATGCTTTATCCTACTGTCGGCTTTGATACAGAGCTCTTTGCAGTAAATTATAACCTCGTTTTACCTGATGCACAGGATGAGGTTAAGCTGTATTATTGGACAGAGGATGCTTACCTTGGTGCAGATGAGCTTACAACAGGCAATGCCACCGCTGTTGTAGCAATGACCAAGGATTCACAGGGAATTTACACCGCACAGGTTAAGGATATCTCAGCGAAGGACATAGATAAGACTATCTATGTGTGCGTGGTATACACATCACAGGGTGAAACCTTATGCACAGGAGTTGTTTCTTACAGCGTTGCAGATTTTTGCAAGCTTTACGCAGAGAACAACAGCGCTGATATTCAGCCTCTTGCACAGGCAGCAATCGTTTACGGCTACTATGCCAAGAAATGCTTTGACAACTAAGCAAGACCCTTTAATAACCTGTATTGATTTTTAACACCTAAAAATATTAAGAAGGGAGAGCAAGGTGTGCTCACAAGGCTACACCTTGCAAAAAAGGCAATATGAAGTTTATGAAAAAAAGCTTGTGTCTGGTTCTTTGTCTGTTTATGGTGTTGTCGGTGCTGAGCATAATCCCTGTTGAGGTTTTCGCGGCATCTGCAAGTGATTTCATAGCTACAAGCTATGCTTCAAACCTTTCGGTCAAAACAACTAAGATTACAAGTCTTATGAAATACCCCTCAGCGGAGTCTGCTTATACAGAGCATACAGTCCCCTCAGGTACAATGCTGACTGTAAAGAAGCTCCACAAGGACACAGCAGGAAAGTATTGGTACGAGGTGCTTTATTACAGCAAAACCCTGTATGTGGATGCCACAGCAACAACTATGGTTGACCACCTTACAGGTGATGTAAAGGCTGAAAGCCTCCATTCTCCTGCATCTCTTACATACGGCGGCTCATTCCCTGTCAGAGGTACAATCACATCTACCTTAAACGACCTGGGAAAGGTTACCGTTGCAATGTATAAGAGCAACAACCTGAGCAGAACCCCTGCATTGCAGTCAAGTGCAGAGGTTAACGGCAAAAAGTATGTTCTTGACGGCAGTGCCGTGGATGACAAGATGTACTTCGGCAACCTTGCCACAGGCTCATACACCTATGCGGTGCTTGCCGAGGCAGTCAGCTATTATATCAACGATAAGGGCGCGTTTGCAACCTCTAAGACAGAGGTAGTACTCCAGACAAAGCTCTGCGTTGTTACCACAAGTGCTAACCCAAATCCGGTTCTACACAATGGTATTGACGTTTCTGTATGGAACGGCAACATTGACTGGGCAACGGTAAAGAGTCAGATTGACTTTGCAATTCTGCGTGCTTCTTGGGAAGAAACCGCAGATACCAAGTTCTACACAAATGCAAATGGTTGTGTTCAGAACGGCATTCCCTTCGGCGTATATGTTTACTCATACGCTGAGAATGCAGCAGAGGCAAAGGGCGAGGCGGAGTACGTGCTCTCTCTTGTAGACGGCTACGACCTTGATCTGCCGATTTTCTTGGATTTCGAGGATGAAATCCAGATGAACCTGAGCGCATCGCTCCAGCAGGAGGTTGTAAAGACCTTCTGTGATACGATTTACGCTGCAGGTTATCAGCCCGGTATTTACACCTATCAGTGGCTTCTCAGAAGCAGTACCTTCTCTGACTCTTATTACAAAACAATCCCCACATGGGTTGCAGAGATTAAGAGCGGATACACAAACTATCCCGGCGGCTTGTGGCTTTGGCAGTATTCGTGGGTAGGTCGCTTTAACGGAATGTCCGGTGACGTTGACTGTAACAAGATGTACGTAGAGCTTCCCGGTACAGGCTCAAGCGATACCTCTTACCTTTCAAAGTGTACCTATTATCCCTCAAACCTTACAGTTGCAACTACAGTAGAATCTTCTGTAAGGGAATATCCCTCATCAGATTATACTCTGCTTGAAACAATACCTGCCGGTACATCTCTTCACGTAACTGGACTTTACAAGAATGCCTACGGCAACCTGTGGTATCAGGTTGAAAGAAACGGAAAAACAGGCTATGTTTACTCTACCGACGTTCAGGTAAAGGAATATCTGTATAATGATATCGCAATCAGAAATCCAGCTATGGCATCAAACCTTGCTTTGGGTAAGGGCTATTACATTCAGGGTGAGCTTACCTCCAAGTACAATAACCTTACTACTGTTTATGCAAAAGTTTATTCGGGTGAGAATACTCAGGAAACACCAGCTCTCACAAGCAGCTATAGCCCCAACTCCAAGGAATACTCCCTCTATAAGAGTGAGGTCGACTACGGACTCAAGTTTGGTTCTCAGCCCAGAGGCTACTATACCTACGAGGTTTCTGTAGATGCAAAGAACTACTATGCAACAGATGCAACAACTCTGGCAAGTAAAACAGAGAACGTGGTGGTATGGACTGCTCCCTACACAGTAGATAATGCTGCCATCGAGGCTCCCAGCGAAACAGTTTGCTCCCACATTATGGTTATTCAGCCTGCAAAGGAAGCAACCTGTACGGAAACAGGCTTGACAGCAGGCTCTTACTGTTCAGCTTGCGGTGAGGTGTTCGCTACACAGACTACTGTTCCTGCCAAGGGACATAATTATGAAGTTACAACAGTTCCTTCAAACTGTCTTGATTATGAGCACGCTCTCTACTCCTGTAAAAACTGCGGAGATAACTACAAAACCTATCTTACAGAGGATAATGCCTCGGATTGGGTAGAAAACCTGCCCGACGGCATTCCGGAAAAGCTCTATGAAACAAAGACTCAGTACCGCTACTCAGATTACACAGAGGTTAAGAACAACCAGTCTTCTATGGACGGTTACACTCTTGTAAAATCCGAGTGGCAGAGTCAGGGCCAGAAAACTCAGGAGTGCGTCAAGACTTGGCCTGAGGGTTTTGATACTACCCATTCTCTTTACACAAAATACAACAAAACGCCCAAAACCACTAATACAGGAACAACTACAAAAACCGAGGTTAATTCCGAGGCGATTTCGGGTTACCTTTATTACCACTGGTGTTCTGATGAACAGATAGCAGGTGGTCCTTGGAACCGTACAACAAGTAAGGTTAAGACCGATTATTACATAGGCTTCCACGCTTTCTTTGATACTGTTGATCCTTCTGTTACAGACAGAACAGCTTCTGACGGAAGTATCATCCGTTCTACTCCCAGCGTTTGTATAGACTCCTATTGGTACTACAATGTACCCGTTTATAAGCAGACTTACACCGACTATACAATGCAGTATACTCATTCAAAGTGGAGTGACTGGTCAGCTTGGAGCGATACACCGGTTACCGCATCTTCTACCAGAAAGGTAGAAACCCGTACACTCTATCGTTACAGCACAGCAACTCTGGGTGAGCATGTGTTCGAAGACGGCTTCTGCTCATACTGCGGTGCGGCTTGTAATCACGAATGGGTAGACAGCGTCTGCACAATTTGTTCACTCAAATGTGACCATAAATGGCACTTGGGCGGATGCTATGTCTGCGGTAAGATTTGTAACCACTACTGGTCAGAGGGAAGCTGTTTCCTCTGCGGTGTCAAGTGTGACCACACATGGACAGACGGTGTCTGCGATACCTGTAAGCTTCAGTGTGAACACGATTACCACGACGGCTACTGTACAATATGTCAGAGCCCTTGTTCACCCCATAACTTTGTAAACGGTGTCTGCCAGATTTGCTCCCTTGTTTGTAAGCATGAGCATTGGTACGAGGGCAGATGCTCCACCTGCGGAACAAGCTGTAATCACAATTACTCACAGGGAAGCTGTACCGTGTGCGGTACCCCTTGTACTCATAATTGGAAAGACTGCCAGTGCACAATCTGTCAGCTTCAGTGCACTCACTCCTTCAAAGACGGCAAATGCACAATTTGTTCCTTTGTTTGTGAGCACACTTGGGAAGACGGCAAATGTACCGTCTGCTCAAAAATCTGTAACCACGATTTTGTAAACGGCAGTTGTACTGTTTGTCACAAGGAATGTGTTCATAAATGGAGCAACGGACATTGCACAGTTTGCGGTCTTGTATGTGAGCACACCTTTGAAAACGGTAAGTGTACCGTCTGCTCTTACGAGTGCAAGCATACCTTCGAAGACGGCAAGTGTACTGTCTGCGAGTATGAATGCAAGCATAACTGGGTGGCAGGTGTCTGCAAGGACTGTCACCTTGCCTGCGAGCATAAGTGGGAAGACGGCAAGTGTACCGTCTGTGCACTCAGGTGTAAGCACACCTTCGAGGATGGCGTTTGCACAAACTGTTCCTACGAATGCGTTCACACTTGGAAAGACGGAGCCTGCACAATCTGTGCCCTTCATTGTGAGCATCAGTTTACAGATGGCAGCTGCACAGTCTGCGGAACCCATTGCGACCATACATGGGAAGACAGCGAGTGCACAAATTGCGGACAGGTTTGTTCAAAGCACAGCTATGTTGACGGCGTCTGTGCTGTATGCTCAAAGCTCAGAGCTCCTCTCTATCTCTGCGGTTTTATAAACGGCGAGGAGTATGGCTTCGGTGAGGATATTGAAAATATCGGAACCTATGAGTTTGAGAACGGACAGCTTGTTGCTACCTTCACAGAAAACAGCTATGTAGCTGTTAAGGACGGCGACAACGAAAGCTTCTATATGACAAACGGATATCAGGGTGATAACGTAAATCTGGCGGTTCTTTATAACTCTGAAATTCTTTCGGACAAGGGCGATAAGCTCTTCGTGCCTAAGGGCAGAGAGATTACCTTTACCCTTATTGACAACGGAAACGATACCTTCACACTCTATTATGTGGCGGCTCCCTGCGAGCACACAGAGCACAGCACAGATGCAATTTGTAATGTCTGCGGTGCACAGGTAGAGCACATTTATAAAGATGGTGTGTGTTCAGTATGTGACCTCCATTGTAAGCATAGCTTTACAAGCGGCATCTGCACAAACTGCGGATTTGAGTGCGAGCATGAGTGGATAGACGGTGTCTGCACACATTGTAACAAGATTTGTAAGCATCATTTCATGGACGGTAGCTGCACAAAGTGTGCACTTGTGTGTGAGCACAACTTCTTTGATGAATATTGCACAAACTGCGGACTTGAATGCACACATGAATTCACAGATGGTAAATGCACAATCTGCTCCTATGTATGTGTTCACACCTTCGAAGACGGTGTCTGCACTCAGTGTAAGACTTTGTGCGAGCATAGCTTCAAAAACGGCATCTGCACAAAGTGTGCTCTTGTGTGTGTGCATACCTTCTACAACGGTGTCTGCACAAATTGCTCCTATGTATGTGAGCATAGCTTCGAGGATGGAGAGTGCACAAACTGTGCATCAGGAGAATTCTTCCTTGGCGGATATATCAACGGCGAGTGTGTAGGCTGTGATGAGAATTACAATCAGATGGGTGACTTCGGATTTATAGGCGGAGAACTCACCGTTACTCTTTACGAGGATAGCTACGTATTTGTAAAGACTGCACAGAACAAGAATATTTATATGCCACAGGGCGATGCACAGGGTGTATCTGCTACTTTGTATAACCTTGCAAGCGGTAAGCAGACAGGTCTTTTCCTGCTTCCCGGCGGCACAACCTTGAACCTGACTTTGTTCACAGGCAAAAACGACACCCTTGCACTTATTACAGAGGTTTTAAGCTGTGAACACCACAAGCACAATGCTCTCGGTAAGTGTACTGTTTGTAATGCAGATACAGAGCATACCTACGAGGCAGGCAAGTGCACAGTATGTAAAGAGAGTAAGCCCGAAAAGGATATGTATCTCTTTGGCTTTATCAATGGCGAAAATTATGCCTGCGAGGAAAACGCACAATACACAGGTGCTTATAAGTTTACAGACGGCAAGCTGACGGTTACCTTTAACGAGGACAGCTACGTAGCAGTTAAAACTGCCGACAACTCCGATTGGTATATGACCAACGGTTGGTTAGGCTTCAATGCTCACATTGCTACCCTTTACAGCACAGCTGTGGGTATTGATGCTGATAAGCTTTTTGTACCCGGTAATACAGAGGTTACATTTACTCTTGTAAACAACGGTAACGATACCTTTACTCTCAGCTACGTGTCAAAGAAGCTCCCTACACCTGAGGTTGCACCCAAGTACACAAAACTTAACTGCGAAGAGGACATACGATTTGATGTTTACTTCAAGGTGAGCAATATGGACACGGTTGCAAGCAAGGATATGGGTATTGCAATCTTTGCTGACGAAAGCTCACAGACAGCAGATGTATTTATCGAGGGCGCACGCACAGAGGGCAGCTACCTTGTGGTAAGCTCACCTGCAGTAAGCGCAGAGCGTATGACTGACAATATATACGCAAAGGTTTATGCTGTTCTTTCTGACGGCTCTTATGTATACAGCAAGATGCTTACATTGAATGTAGTTGAGTCAGCTCATAACATTCTCAGAAATCCTATTTCTTCAAAAGATGAAAAAGCATTGATGGTTTCCTTGCTCAACTTTGGTGCACAGGCACAGCTTTACTACGGCTACAACACAGCAAGCCTTGCAAACGCAGGCCTTGAAGCAGTTGACAGAGCGTTGGTTAAGAAGTACAACGCTTCTATGGTAAATGACAGTACAAAGGCAGAAGAAGGAAAACTCGGAAACTTTGATAAGACAGCGGTGAACGCGCTTGTTTACCCCACAGTTGCAATGAGCGAAAGCTTTGAACTGAGCTTTGGACTTATTGCAGGCGGGGTAATAGGCGAGGCTAAGCTTTATTACTGGGATGAGGCATCTTACCTGAAGGCAGGTACACTCTCTGTAAATAATGCGACAGGCATTATTACTATGGAAAAGGGCCGTGACGGTGCTTACAAGGCAAGCCTTGACGGTGTTTCTGCTAAGGATTTGGATAGCACAGTTTACGTTTCGGTTGTTTACACAGTAAACGGCGAAGCACAGTGCACAGGTGTTGTATCCTATAGCGTAGCTGACTTCTTAAAGCACAATGCAGAGAAGACTTGCGATGCTCAGAGCGTTTCTCAGGCGGCTATAATATATTCCTACTATGCCAAAAAGCTCTTCGGTTAAGATGAATACAAATACAATGATAAACACCCCTGTTTTTGCAGGGGTGTTTTTTATGATTTACACGGCTGATGTTTTAATGTATAATATTATTAAAGTACACCGAATGGGGTGGGGTTATGAACGAGATAATTAAATCCCTTCACAACAGAAAATCTGTGAGAGTCTTTGAAGATAAAGACATTCCTGCAGAGGATAAAAGACTTATATTTGAGTCGGCTTTACAAGCACCCTCGGCAGGTAATATGACTCTTTACACCATCCTTGATGTTACCGAGCAAAGCCTCAAGGATACTCTGAGTGTTACCTGCGACAATCAGCCTTTCATTGCAAAAGCTCCCTTGGTGCTTGTTTTTTGTGCTGATTTTCACCGCTGGTATGAGTTTTTCTGCCGTCATTGCGATGAGGTCAGAAAGCCCTCCTTGGGTGATTTGCAGCTTGCAACGGTGGATGCTGTAATTGCGGCTCACAACTGCGTGGTCTGTGCAGAGAGCTTAGGTATCGGCTCCTGCTACATTGGCGATATTTCAGAGAACTTTGAGCGTCACAGAGAGCTTTTTAACCTGCCTTCACACGTAGTTCCTGTGTGTATGCTGGTTTTCGGCTATCCCACAGAGCAACAGAAAAACAGAGAAAAGCCCCCACGCTTTAAGGTGGAGGACATAGTTTTTGAGAACGCTTATGATGATTCAAAGGCGATGAATATGGATGAAATGATTGCCTCGCGTCAGAGCTTTGGTTCATTTGATGAATTACACTCCTGGGCAGAAAAGTTCTGTGCTCGCAAGCACAACGGTGAATTCAGCGTTGAAATGAGCCGTTCCTGTAAGGCGGCACTTGATTTTTTCTGCGGGCAAGGCTAAAATAATATCGGAGTTGATTTGAATGACTTTTTCGGATATTTTAAGATTGCTTATTGAGGAGAGGGGCATTACCCAGAAGCAGCTTGCAAAGGATTTGCACATTGCGGTGTCTACCTTGGGTGGATATGTGCAGGGCACCAGCGAGCCCGACTTTGATACTCTCAGACGGCTTGCACAGTACTTTGAGGTGTCGGTGGATTACCTTCTGGATTTCCGCTGGGGCAAAGCAAGCTCTCACAAGGAAGACGACCTTTTGCGTGTTTTCCGTGCTCTCACTCCTTTTCAGCAGGAGCTTTATCTGGAGCAGGGCAAGGCAATTCTGCGAGTTAACAACAGAAGCCTTGACTCAACAGATTTTTTCGAGCAAAAATGATTTTTACATAACACAACGCCCTTGCAGGTAAAGATGCAAGGGCGCTTGTTTTTTGCAGGAATTTTTATAGTAAACACCTTGGTCTGTCAGAAGGACCTAAGGAGTAAACTTACCTTAGTAGTATAATGCGAAGTTTGTGGCGGCAAGACCCATAATAATGCCGATACAGAAGCAAAGCACATAGAATACAATCATTGCGATAGAAAGGATTAAGCCAACTGTGCTGAGTATAGAGCCTACCTTAGCCTTGCCGGAAAGCTGACTAAATGAAGCCTCATATTTCTTAGCTTCCTTTTTGCCGAGGATTGCAAAGATAAGACCCAAGATGCCAAGCTCGCCGAGAGCCACAGAAAGGATACCAAAAATAAGTGTCTTTTTGGAGTTATCCTGTGCAGGTGAGGTTGCGTTGTACGCAGATACAGGCTCGCAATATACATTGTTATTCATATTTTCCATAATCATTCTCCCAAATATTTGTCAGTTCAAGTTAAGTTTTCTGAACTGTTGTATGGAATTATACACTATCATACTGCAAAAAACAAGACTGCAGGGTAATTTTTTGCAGTTTAGCTAAAGTTTGTTTTCAATTTAGTAAAAAGAATATGTAAAAATTCCTGATGCCTTTGCGTGTATGGAGCTTTTTTGCAGAGAATTGTGGCAGATTTTGAGCTGTGCCCAAGTCTTGAAATTCTCTGTTGGTTGTAGTAACATAATAATGTATATGCACAGTGATATGAATTTATGACATAATCGGAAAAGAGAGAGGTATATGAAAGAAAAGTTCAGACAAATGATGAACAGTAGCAAAGAGCTTGACAGCTTCAAGGAAAAACAAGGAGAAAGAAAGCAACACTCCGAAAAGGGCGTTAACGCCTACACGGTTTTTCTGGCTGTGGTGTGTGTAGCAATTGCAGTGCTTGGCTTTGTGTGCAGGGATTTGTACTTTGGCTTTGGATTTTTGCTTTTGGCATTGCTACTGGGGTTGATGGCGTTTTTCTCTTACCGCTTTGAGAAAAAGAAAGCAGAAAATAAGAATACAAAAAACGAAAAATGAAGAGGTAGATATGAAAAATAAGAAGAAAAAGCCATCAAGGCTCAGACGCTTTGTGCCCTATTACGGCAAGTACAAGGGCATAATGATAAAGGATTTGCTGTGTGCATCCCTTACAACAATTTGCGAGCTTATACTGCCGTTGATTGTTCGCGAGCTTACTACCCGTATGGGCGGCGACGGAGTGCAGCTTACAGTTAACTACATATTGATTTTAGGCGCGACTTATCTTGTTTTGCGTATTATTGACTCTGCCGCCTATTACTATATGGCAAGCACAGGCCATGTAATGGGCACAAAGATAGAAACGGATATGCGAAGAGATTTGTTCTCTCACCTTCAGCTTCTGCCCTTTAAGTATTACGACAATACCAAGGTGGGAACTCTGATGTCACGCATTACAAACGACCTGTTTGATGTGACGGAGTTTGCTCACCATTGCCCCGAGGAATTCTTCATTGCAGGCATCAAGATTATAGTTTCCTTTGCTATTCTCTGCACAATGAACGTGCCTTTGACTCTTATTGTGTTTGCGGTAATTCCTCCTATGGCATTCGTGCTTTATTACTTCAACAAGCGTATGCGTGAGGGCTTTAGAAAGCAGAGAGAGGAGCTTGGAGAGCTTAACGCTCAGGTTGAGGATAGCTTGCTTGGTGTGAGGGTTGTACGCTCCTTTGCAAACGAAGATATGGAAGAGAAAAAGTTCAGAGAGGGCAACCTGAGATTTCTGAACATTAAAGCCAAGAATTATAAATATATGGGTGGATTTGCGTCAACAACCAGATTTTTTGAAGGTTTTATGTATATTGTGGTTGTAGTTGCAGGTGCGCTGTTCTTTTTGAAGGGTAACGCTATATCTGCACCTGATTTTGTGGCATATCTGCTGTATGTAACCACGCTCTTTGCAACTGTGCGCAGAATTGTAGAGTTTGCAGAGCAGTTCCAGAGGGGTATGACAGGCATCGACCGCTTCTTTGAGGTTATGGACACAGAGCCTGAAATCAAAGACGCAGAGGATGCAACAGAGCTTGAAAACGTTAAAGGCGAGATTGAATTCTGTGATGTCACCTTCAGCTATTGCGAGGATAACGAGGATGTGCTCCAGAATGTAAGCTTTAAGGTTAAAGCAGGCGAAAACGTGGCACTTGTGGGCCCTTCGGGCGGCGGCAAAACCACAATATGTTCCCTTATTCCCAGATTTTATGAGGCTGACTCGGGCAGGATTACCGTTGACGGTAACGATATCCGCAAGGTTACTCTCAAATCACTTCGCTCAAAGGTGGGCGTTGTTCAACAGGACGTTTATCTTTTCTCGGGCAGTGTGTACGATAACATTGAATACGGTGCCCCCGGTGCCACAAAAGAGCAGATTATCGAGGCGGCAAAGCTTTCGGGTGCGCACGATTTTATTATGGAGCTTCCCAACGGATACGATACCTACGTAGGCGAGAGAGGTGTGAAGCTCTCGGGCGGACAGAAGCAGAGAATTTCCATTGCACGAGTTTTCCTCAAAAATCCTCCCATACTTCTGCTTGACGAGGCAACCTCGGCACTTGATAACGAAAGCGAGTTTCTTGTGCAGAATTCTTTGCAGAAGCTGTCACAAGGCAGAACAACCATCACAGTTGCCCACAGACTTACAACCATTAAGAACGCAGACCGCATTTTGGTAATTACCAAGGACGGCATTGCCGAAGAGGGCACCCACCAAGAGCTTATGGAAAAGCAGGGGATTTACAGCGGACTTTATAGTGCCTACGGCGGATGAAAAGGAGTAACTTATGAAATTCATATCTTGGAACGTAAACGGACTCAGAGCGGTAATGACCAAAGGCTTTGAGGATATTTTTAAAAATCTTGATGCGGATGTTTTCTGTCTGCAGGAAACAAAGCTTCAGGAAGGTCAGATTGACTTAGCTTTCGAGGGCTATCACAGCTATTGGAACTATGCAGACAAGAAGGGATATTCGGGCACAGCGATATTTACAAAGCGAGAGCCTCTGGGTGTAACCTACGGAATGGGGATTGATGAGCACGACCACGAGGGAAGACTCATCACCTTGGAGTTTGAGGATTTTTACTTTATTACTGTGTATGTGCCGAATTCTCAGGACGGACTCAAACGCCTCGATTACCGAATGAAGTGGGAGGATGACTTCCTCTCATATATAAACTCTCTGCAGGAGAAAAAGCCCGTGGTGTATTGCGGCGACCTTAATGTTGCACACAAGGAAATCGACCTAAAAAACCCCAAGACAAACCGTAAAAACGCAGGCTTCACAGACGAGGAGAGAGGAAAGTTCTCTGATGTTTTGAAGGCAGGCTATATCGACACCTTCCGTCATTTTTATCCCGACTTGGAGGGAGCGTATTCTTGGTGGTCTTACCGCTTCCACGCAAGAGAGAAAAACGCAGGCTGGCGTATTGACTACTTTGTTACCTCAGCTTCTATGAAAGACCGACTCAGAAGTGCAAAAATCCACTCCGATATTTTCGGCTCTGACCATTGTCCTGTGGAGCTTGTGATTGAGTGATAAATAAAAATACAAACGGCTCAGTTTCTCGATAGGTGATTGAAATGAAAGAGATATTAGCACAGCGTTTGAAGGAATGCAGAAAGAAGAAGGGGTTAACACAGATACAGGTTGCAACCTTGTGTGATATAACCGAAAAGGCATACCAAAACTACGAGCTTATGACCAGAGAACCAAAGCTGGAAATTCTTGTGCGTATTGCAGATTTATACGAAGTTTCATTAGATTACCTTGTAGGCAGAAGTGAATAAATAAACGGCTCAGTTTCCTTTTGGGAGGCTGAGCCGTTGTGCTTTATTTGATTGTTACGCTGTTGTTCATAACTGAGGTGCTGTAGAGAAACAGCACGTCTTGCCCTTCAACAGTTATGAAGTTTTTGAGCATTTCGGGGGCAAGGTAGCGAATGTCTACCAAGGTTATTTTTGAGTATCCCTCGCTGATGAGAGGTGTAAGTGAGCTTGCAAAGGAATCTCTGAAAATTACCAGTTCCTTGTCTGTTTCTGCCTTAGGGTTTTCAATTACAAGCAGGGATTTTGGCCCTCCGAGATACATCTCGTATGGGTCGTTGCTTTGAAGCTTCTGTGTGTCATAAACAGGAATGTAGGAGTCGGTTTCAAAGTCATATACCTGCAAACTCTTGGTGTGCTCGTTTTCAAGGTAGGTTATGGTGTCGGGCTTAAGAGGCAGAGCAGACTGACCTGCATACACACCGTAAAAAGGAGTCAAAGCCTTGGTTTGTGTGTATTCGGCATTTAGGCTTACACCCATATTCTCTGCAAGGTGCTGTGCCACAGGCAGGATTTCCTCCTGCTTCCAATGGGAGTCGGTGGTGTAGTAATCCGAAATCTCCAGTTTATCGGTTATGTCGATATACTGTGCATAAGGCATATTTTCTCTCACCTGAGAAATCATTGCTTTATAGTCCACCGAGGGGTATTTGTTCTTTTCTGCCAAGAAGTAGTTTTTATCGGGTATTACAGACAGGTAAATATCACCTGCGTTGTCTTTGAGATATGTGTCGTACACATACTGAAAGCGGTCTGTTGCATGGTTTACGGAGTCCTTATTTAAGGGGTAATCGAGCTTTGAGGCGTGTCCCTCGGCAATGAAGATGTCGTTGTTGTCTTTTTGCCCGAATACATAGAACGCAGTTACGGATTTAAGTGTGCGGAATTTGTCCCTTAAGGGGAAGTGGTCCAGAGTGTAGGACTCAAAATCCGTCATAAATTCACCCGACATAATGGTGCTTATGCTGAGCTTTGGGAATTTTTCAAGAGGTCGGCGTTCGCTTGTTGATATTTCAAGGTCGGGGGCAATGAGTCCCCATATAAAAAATCCGAAGATGAATACTGTGCTCAGTACAATGAGTATGATGTTTTTTAGCTTTTTTGACATACAGTATCCCTCCTCAGAATCTGAAATACAAGAACGGATTGAAGGAGCCGTCTATGAGAAACGCAGTGCAAACTGCGAGAAGTGTCAGAATTACTACAGGCTCTGCGATGTTGACAAGAAGGGAGCCTGCCTTGGTTTCTTTGGCTTTGTTTACAAGGAAGGTGCAAAGGGGAGTTGAGCCTACAGCACCGATTAAAAGAATAAGCACGTAGCTCTTAAGATAATACAATGCCTCGCCTGATACAAGCGCAAGGCTTCCTGCACCAAAGAGAGAGGAGATGTTTATAAAAGCATCCTTGACGCTTGGTGCATCGAAAAGCACAAAGCTGAGGATTACAAAGAACATAACGTAAATGTGGTTGAGTACGGGAAGCTTTTTGAGTGCTTTTGCAAGGAAGAACTTTTCTACAATCAGAAGTATTGCAAACATAAGTCCCCAGAGTATGAAGGTCCACGCGGCACCGTGCCAGAAGCCTGTTGCCATCCATACCACAAGGATGTTGAAAATGTGGCGGGGTGTGGAAACTCGGTTGCCTCCCAAGGGGATGTAAAGATAATCGCGAAACCAAGTTCCAAGGGAGATATGCCATCTTCTCCAGAACTCGGTGATGCTTTTGGAAATAAAGGGATAGTTGAAGTTTTCCATAAAATCGAATCCGAAGATTTTTCCCAGACCGATTGCCATATCGCTGTAGCCTGAGAAGTCGAAATAAACGTGGAAAAGATATGCAAAGGCATAAACCCAGTAAAAAAGTATGGATTTGTCGTCAGATGCCTTGAAGGTTGCAACCAGCTCGCCTAAGATGTTTGCCACAAGGATTTTTTTGGAAAGACCAAGCACGAAGCGTCTTATACCCAATGAGATTTTTTCTAAACTGTGGGTGCGGTTTTCGAGCTGGTTGGCTATATCCTCGTATCTTACAATGGGACCTGCAATGAGCTGAGGGAACATAGCGATGTATGCACCTAAGTTGATTAAGCTACGCTGTGCCTTAACTGTACCTCGGTAAATATCTACAGCATAGCTTAAAATCTGGAAGGTATAGAAGCTGATGCCGATGGGCAGAGCAATGCCCAGCAGGGGAACAGACAAACCGGTTACGGCGTTGAAGTTTTCGATGAAAAAGTCTGCATATTTGCAGTAGCCCAGAAGGGCAAGGGAAAAAACAACAGAAGCGGTCAAAAACACTTTTGACCGCTTCGTGCCTTGGTGTTTTTCTATGAGTAGTCCGAATATATATCCCTGTAATATGGATACAATCATAAAGACTAAAAATCTGGGCTCACCCCAGCCGTAGAAAAACAGGCTTGAGAGGAGCAAAACAAGATTCTTAAGCTTTTTTGGTACTGCAAAGTAAAGCAGTATTACAATTGGTAAAAAGTAAAAGAGAAATGGAATGCTTGAGAATAACATGGTTTTGCTCCGCTCTAATTTTTAATTTAGTTTGTGGCCTTTAAGCGTTGATTATACGAGGGGTTCCTCGCAAACAACTGTTGCCTGAGTGTAAGAAGTTGTGAGAGCGTTGGTGAAGTTGTCAACAATCTCACCGTTGCCGAAGTAGGAAACAACGTAATCCTCAACAGAAACGATGATGAGCTTGTCGGGGAAACCGCACATCCACTGTCTGTTCTTGATATTGTCCTTGATTTCGGAAACCAAAGCGTCTTTGTCGTCAGCATTTACGAGGTGGTAAGCACCGCAGGTAAAGGTGTTAGCGTTCATCATGTGCATAAGAGAAGCTGCACTGTCAATTTTTGCAACAGATGCTGCGGGGAAACCGAGAGTAGCGTCAAGACCTTCTGTGTCCTCAATGCCGTATACGCCGGGGCCTTCCATATTCATGTTAGCCTCTGTCATGTCGCCGCCTGCTACAGGGAACTTCTCGCCTGCATAAGCTGCCCATACTGTGTTGAGAAGCTCAACGGGAGTAGCGATTGTGCTTTCTGTGCCGCCGTTTGAGCCTGTGCAAGCTACAAGTGAGAGCATAAGCATAGCTGCCATAAGTACTGCGAAAATTCTTTTCATGATGTTTTTCTCCTTTTGTTTTAAAAAGTTTATATATTTTTATTTTTCAATAAAAATCATCCAGTTTTGCTGATTCTCGTCATATTTAAGGCGGAGAATCCGTGTTTCTTTGTCCTCTAAGGTGAGGGTGTAGGTGTTTTCAGAGTCAGGGTTTTCGATAGTCCAGTAAAGTGAGCACTCTTTTTTTGCTGTGCTTTTGTCAGCAATGTAATCATTTCCTTCGTAAAACAAAGTGTCCTGATTGATACTGCACAGAGTGAATTTGCCCTCTGAGGTGTAAATCCTCGTTTCTGCTTTGCCTAAATCCAAGGTAAGGCTGATTGTAAGCTCGGGTGATACCCTCGGGCTTATGAAAGCCTCGGATAAAGGTGAAGATACCAAAACAGGCTTGTGGGTTATCTTTTCGCCTTGAAGGTAAACCTGTGTGCGGTTTGGTGCAGACAGTAAAACCGCTGTGAATACAAGCACAAGACACGCCGCTATGGAAACTAAAGCATATAAGGGCTTTCGGCTTTTCTTTTTGGCAGATGCAGTATAGGCATCTGTAATCAGCTCGTCGTCAATCCCTGTGACAGCTCTTGCCATTACTTCATTAACCATAGTTGTATCCCTCCTTTTCAAGATGTGCTCTCAGCTTGCCTCTTGCTCTGAGCAGCATGGATTTAACCTTACTTTCTGAGAAAGAGAACTTCTCTGCGATATCCTCTACGCTGTAGCAGTAGAAGTATCTGCACACGAAAACGTTTCTCACATCTTCCTTTTGTGACTTTAGAAAAACTGAGATGCTGCGGCTTAGCTCTGCCATTTCTGCTTCGTTTTCAATGTGAACAGAGGACGGGGTACAAAGGGAAAGCTCATCAAAGGAAAGACTTGTGCTTTGAGCTGTGCGCTTGAGTGCGTTCTGAGCCTTCAGCTTATTGAGTGCTGAGTTTCTTGCAAGTTTTCCCAGATATGCCATAAGGGATTGAGGACGGTTGGGCGGGATGGAATTCCACGCCTGCATATATGTATCGTTTACGTTTTCTTCGCTGTCAGAAAGGTCTGAAAGAATGTTAAACGATATCTTCATACAGTACTTGCCGTATTTTGAGGCGGTGTACTCAATGGCTTTTTCATCTCGTGCCTCAAACAGCTCAAGTATCTTGCTGTCGTCCATTTTGTGCTCCTTGTGTTCGCCGTCATTATTAATGACAACAATTATTTCGTTTGGTTGCAAAAAAATTAAAAATTTTCTGATATTTTTAATTTTACCATATATTTATGTGTTTTAACAGTATTTACGGATAATTTTCCTGTTGTTTATAAATATAATCCGTGGTACAATACAAGGCGGTGATTTTATGATATTTACAACCACTCTTTCTTCGGTGGTGCTTCTTTTGATGTATGCTCTGCCGGGGTTTCTGCTGATGAAAACAAAGCTTGTGAAAAAGGAGTCTATACCTGCTTTTGCTAAGGTTCTTCTTTATGTTTGTCAGCCCTGCCTTACTTTTTATTCATTTGACAAGGCGGATTTTTCAGCGGATTTGCTTTTGAATCTTTTTATATTCTTCCTTGTGGCACTTGTTTTCCAGCTGGGCTTTTTGATGCTCTTTTATTTTATCCTCAGAAAACCCGCTAAAGAGAATATAAACTACAGGGTGTATAACATTGCCATGGTGCTGGGAAACTGCGGATTCTTCGGAATTCCCGTTGTGGAAAGACTGTTTCCCGAGCGCTCTGATGCGGCGGTTTATTGCCTTGTGTTTACTCTTGCTTTTAACCTTTTGTGCTGGACCTTGGTGCTTTACATAATTACAAGGGACAAAAAGTATATAAAAGCCAAAAGGCTTCTCTTAAATCCCTCCACCATTTCCTTTGCTGTGGCATTTGTGCTTTTTGTGCTGAGCTTAAAGCTTCCTTCCCTTTTGTCTGAAGCGGTTTCCTTGGGCGGTAAAATTTCCACTCCATTGTGTATGACAATTCTGGGAATGAGATTAGGCGTGGCAAAAGCAAAGGCTGTATTTTGCAGATGGGAGCAATATGTTGTTATCCTTATAAAGCAGATGGCGGTGCCCCTTGTGGTTTTTGCATTTATGTACTTTCTGCCTGTGGATGCCTTTATAAAGCAGCTTGCCTTTATACTTTTCTGTTGCCCTGTTGCAAGCAATGTGCTGAATTTCTCTGAGCTTGCAGGCAAGGGACAGGACGCGGCAGGAAGCTGTGTGCTTCTTGGCACAATCCTGAGTGTTGCCACAATGCCATTAATGATGCTTATACTATAAAAGAAAAGCCATACCATTGAGGTGCCTTGCCTCAACGGTATGGCTTTTGATTTAGTTATATACAGGCATATATGTGTTGATTTGTGTATCGGTAAGAAGCGAGGCAAGGTACTTTTGCACGGCGGTGGCATCCTTGATTGTAACCGAGCCGTCGGTGTCTGCATCTGCACAAAGACGTGCAATGCTATTGTTGAAGACAATAAGTCCTGCCAAGCTTTTTTGTATTACTGTTGCATCGCTTATGGTGATTGAGCCCGAATTGTCGGTATCTCCCAAAAGGTAATATGCATCTGCCACCTTGTGGATAAGTCCTGCCTCTTCCAATTTGTCAATCTCTTCTGTGATAACCTGTGCAATGAGCTGATGGCCCTTTTCTGAGGGGTGGATTCCGTCGCTTTGAATAACGCTCAAGTCTGAGGTTTCTTCGTAGTAGCTTGCAAAAGCAGAGTATATATCTGCAATAAAGATGTTATCAAACTGCTGTGAAACAGACTGAAGCATCAAAAGCAAGGAAGGAGCAAGCTTGTCCAGCATAGGAGCGAAACTGTTGTATGTGGGGTGTGCATATATGGGATTATACAGGGTCTGGAGTATAATCGGTGCATCAGGGTTAAGAGAGCGGATTTCCGTGCAAACATTAATAAGATTTTCCTTGGCGGTGTTCAGAGCGGTTTTTATATACTCTGAGTTTTCACCTTTTTGTGCAATGTCAAGAAGAATACTTATGTCTGCATCGGAAAGAAGATTCAAAAGATCATTTCCGCCTATAGAGATGCTTATAAGGCTTGCTTCCTTGATGTTGTTGATTGCGGTTTCCTCGTGGCAAACTACCCATAAAAGGTCTGTGGTCTTGTGACCGGGGACAGCGTTGTTTGTAAGGTTGTAGCGTTTTTCTTTTGCAATCAGAGCACCGTAGCTGTCGAGGAGGTCCTCAAGCCCGTAGCCTGATGCAATGGAGTCGCCCAAAACAGTCATATTGACAACAGGCGGAGTTGGTGCAGAAAAAGCAGAAAAGCCTGTGCTGATAACGAGAAGCAAAGCAAGCGTTAAGGTTGTTAGTCTTTTTGCAATTTTCATTTTGCTACCTCCTAAATATTTTTGGCGTGTTTATCAGAATGCCCAGTTGCCGTCTTTGAAGATTGCAACCTCTTTGCCGTCTGTTGTTTTGGCGGTGATTGAAAGGTCCTTGGTGCCAATCATAAAGTCTACGTGAACAATGCTGTTGTTGATACCAAGCTCGCGGATTTCCTCCAAGGTGTATTTTTCGTAATCCTTTACGCAGGAGCTGAAGCCTTCACCGAAAGCTAAGTGACAGGCGGCGTTTTCGTCAAAGAGAGTGTTGTAGAAAAGTATACCTGAATTTCTGATGGGGGAGTCGTAGGGTACAAGAGCACATTCGCCCAAGTAGCGTGCACCCTCGTCTGTGTCAAGAATGGAGTTTAAGAGCTCTTCGCCTTTTTCTGCGTGAGCTTCAACGATTTTACCTTTTTCAAATCTGAAGTAGAAGTTCTCAATGAGTGCACCCTGATAGGAAAGGGGCATAGAGGCATACACAACACCTTCTGCACGGTTTCTGTCAGGAGATGTAAAGACCTCCTCGGAGGGGATGTTTGCGTTATATTCTACATCTGAACCCAGAAGCACGTCGCTTCCGCCCATAAATCTGCTCTGAGGCAGAAGACCTACTCTCAGGTCTGTGCCGTTTTCTGAGGTGTAGTGAAGCTCTGTGATGCCGAGAGAGTTTAAGTATTCGTATCTGTTTTTAAGGTCTTGGTTGTGCTCTTCCCAGTTCTTTATGCCGTCACCTTGTGCACGTGAGGTGTAAAGGATTGCCTCCCACAGCTTTTCAACGGCAACGGATGCGCGCTCGCCGGGGAACACCTTCTTTGCCCAGTCTTTGCCTGCAACAGCGGCAATGCACCACTGGTATTTGTTATCCATTTCGTCGCGGTAGGGCTTGAACACACCGCGGCGGATGCCGAGGCATTTTGCCATTTTCTTCTGATTGATGCCCTTGAGTCCGTCTGGGTCTTCGCTTTCAAGGTAAATCATTGCAGGCAGAGTCTTGACTCTGTGCTTTATCTTTTCAACCTCCCAATCCTCAACACGGGAGAGCACCTTTTCCTTCTGGTATCTTACGTCAAGCTTTCTCAAGGGCTGATAGGTCCACTCAACGGTTACCTTGCCTGCACCTGCACGGTAGCATTCTTCAACGAGCATCTTTACAAATTCGGGCTGGTCAAGCTCGGCTACAATAATAACCTCCTGACCCTTCTGAACATTGACTCCTTTTTTTGCAAGGAGCTTTGCATAATCTCTGAGTATGGTTTTTTTCATTGTATATTCTCCTTTTGGGTTTATTTGTGAATGCCTTCTGCTTTAATTATATCATTCCTCGGGAAGAGGTCAATATTAAACTTTATTAACGCTGATATTCTTTGACATTGCTATATGTTCAATGTATAATTAAGCTGTGATTTTATATGGGAGGCGAAGCTATGAGGTTGAGCAAAGCTGCAGACAACAGAGTCTGTGCCTTTTTTAAGAGAAACATCTACATATTACTTGCTTTTCTGATACCTGCGGCAATAATGTCGTTGGTATTTGCGGTGAAAAATTATTATCCCTTTGGCGACAGGATGATACTTGTATCCGATGCATGGCATCAGTATTATCCTTTCCTTTATGAGTATCAACGTATGCTCAAGGAAGGCGCTTCCATACTGTATTCGTGGAACACAGGGGGAGGAGCAAACTTTTTTGGAGTAATTGCAAACTATGTGGCAAGCCCCCTATACCTGCTTTCGGTGTTTATACCCTCGGGCTCCCCTTGGCTTCAGACCTTTATGGCGGCAACGGTGGTGTTCAGAATCGGAATAGCAGGAATGTCCTTTGCTGTTTTTCTTCGCAAGGTCTTTAAGAAAAACGACTTATCCTTGGTGACCTTTTCGCTGATGTACGCTTTGTGCTCCTACATTCTGGGCTACTACTGGAATATGATGTGGCTTGATACGGTGGCAATTATGCCCTTGGTTATAGCAGGAGCTATAGCTGTGCTGAAGGAAAACCGATTTTCCCTTTATATAATTTCCCTTGCTTTGTCTGTAGTGTTCAGCTTTTACATCGGATATATGGTGTGCCTCTTTGTGCTTATTGTCTGTGTGTGTTACACCATAGTTTCCTTTGTAAGCTTTAAGCATTCTTTGAAAAATGCAGGCAGAATGCTTATATATACTCTTATAGCTTTTATGCTAACTGCTGTGGTAACAATCCCTTCGTTTATGGCGTTGCAGACCTCTGACAGCTCAGGCTCGGTGAGCGATTTTTCCTTTGCGTACAAAATAAACTATGCTTACGGCTACGGCTCGGAAAACACCCTAGTGCATACTCTTTCGGCACTTGCACGCACAGCAACAAATCTGCTGGCATACACGAAACCCATTATTCTGAAAGGCGGTCTTCCAAATATTGCATGCGGAGTACTAAGCCTTGTGCTGGCTGTTTTCTACTTCTTCACAAAGAAAATCAAGCTAAAAGAGAAAATCGTAAGTCTTTGTCTGCTTGTGTTCTTTTTGCTGAGCTTCGTTATAAATCAGCTTAATTACATCTGGCACGGTATGAGCACTCCTGCTATGGTTTATTACCGCTGGAGCTTTATATTCTCTTTTGTGCTTATTGTGCTGGCTTACAGAGCCTATACTCTCATTGACAGCTTCTCAAAGAAAACCTTTATTTTTTCATCGGCTTTACTTGTGGTGTATCTAGGCTGTGCCTTTTTCCTGCAGAGGAAGCTTTCTGTTGCGATAACCCTTGCAGGGGCTGTGGTGATTATTACAGGCTTTATGCTATACAGGGCAGGAAAAATGAAAAAACGTCTGCTTTCCTTGCTATTGTGTTTGTTTGTGGTTTGTGAATCGGGGCTTTCGGCTTACTACGGGGCAACTATAGTAAGCTCCACAGAAATTTCGGATTATCCTAAAAGCTACGAGCAGGTAACGGAGCTTTCGCAGATAGCAAAAGAAAAAAGCGGTGACGACATAATCTATCGCACGGAGTTTACCTCTCCCAAAACTCTCAACGACGGCAATGTGTATTCACTCTACACCATCGGTACCTTCAATTCTATGGTGGATTCCTCTTATGCGGATTTTCTTTCTGAGTTCGGTCTGGCTTCCTCCAAAGCAAACAACAGATATGCATTGTTTGAAAATACTCCCATAGCAAACCTTTTCCTCAATGTGAAATATATGATTAACAGAGGTGAAGACGAGGTTTTGTGTCCTGAGTATTTAGAGGTGGTGGCAACTGCCGACGAGTGCACACTGTATGAAAACACAGCGTATGTGCCTATGGGCTTTATGGCAGACAAGGCTATGCTTGAGTATAAGCTTCACGATACATCATATTTATCAATTTTGTGTCAAAATGATATATTCCGACTTGCAACAGGCATTGAGGAGCCTGTGCTTGTAGAAATCGAACCCGAAAGAGATATAGAGCTTACAGAGAATATAACACGCAGAGAGGGCTTTGCCCATAAATATATTTGTGATTTTACAGATGCAAAGGAAGAATCAACCCTTACTATTGATTATGTGGTGCCCGAGGATGGTGCTTACTACGGTTGCTTCTATTCCTCCACAGCAAAGGAAACAGAGCTTGTTGTAAACGGCGACGAGGAAAATCCTCTGAGCTTCAACCAGAGCTTTGCCCGTATTGCAGCTTTGGGTGAGTACAAAAAGGGCGATAAGCTCACTGCGAGGATCCCTTGTAAAGAGGGTAAAAAATCCAGTGTTTCCACATACTTTGTAAAGCTTGATAAGGAGGTCTTTGAAGCAGGTGTTGAGAAGCTTTCTGCTGCTTCAATGAAAACCGAGGAATGGACTGACAGAGGACTTAAGGGCACAATCAATGTGGAGGAAGACGGTCTTTTCTACACATCTGTGCTGTATACAGAGGGCTTCAAAGCGTATGTAGACGGTAAAGAGGTTGAGATTACCCCTGTTGCAGACAGCTTAATTGCTTTTGAGCTTTCAAAGGGCGAGCATGTGATAGAGCTTGAGTTTTTCACTCCCGGACTGAAAACGGGAATCTGTGTGACGCTTTGCGGTGTGGTGCTGTTTTTGCTTTTGTGTTTTGTAAGCAGAGCAAGGGCAAAGAAGAAAGCTCTTTTGAAAGAGTTGAAAGCTGACACACCTTCTCAGGAGATACCTGATGTAACAGAAGAGAGCTTGGAGGAGCTTTCCGAATTTGACAGTGAGGAAAACTTGTGAGGGCAAATTGCACAGATAATTCACTTCAATAATAGGTAAAATGATAATTGAAAAATACATTGATTTTGTGGTATTCTATATATGTAAAATTATCCTTTGAAAAGCCGAAGTCTTTTCAGGGAGAACAGGAGGAATTTTTATGAAAATTAAAAGCCGTGCCAGAATGCTTCTTTCGGTTATTCTGGTAATCACAATGCTTATGTCTGTAGCGGCTCTGGGTATTTCTGCTGTTTCAGCGGCAAGCGGTCCTAAGCTTACTTATGACTTTAAGTATGCTAACGCAGGCTATGCAGAGGGCAGAATTACCCTGACTGCAAATTCTTCTGCGGATTACGGTACATATTATCTCTACTGGGCTGACAATACAAAGGCCCTTGACGGATATGCACCTATCAAATCATTCACACTGGGTGCAGCTCACAATTTTGCTGAGCTTGGTGAGTTCACTGCAATTCCTGCAGATGCTACAAAGGTTATTGCTATTAAGAGCACATCAGCTCCTGCAACAAAAACTGTTGCAGCCGCTGCTGCTGTTTTTGATATTCCTGCAGCAAAGCAGTTCGCTGCCAAGAGCACTCAGAAGCAGTACGATTTCCAGGCTCTCTCCGATATTCATATCCAGCACGATGACTCTTATTGGGTACACTCCAAGGAGCATTGGGCAAACGCTTTGGAGGTTGCAGCAAAGAGAGATGCTGAGTTCATAGCGGTTTGCGGTGACCAGGTTAACGGTTACGGATACGCTAACCTCCAGAAGGAGTGGCCTATGTATCTGCAGATTCTTGCAGAGTCAAGCTTTGTAAACCCTGTTTTTGAAACAAACGGTAACCACGAAATCAAGGGTAACGGTGACAAACAGGCACAGACTCAGGACCATAACATCTACAAAATCGGTTCAGGTCTTAACGTTGAAACAGGCACAATGCCCGGCACCACTTACTATGAGAAGACAATTAACGGCGACCACTTCCTTTTTATGACTCTTGAAAAGAGCGGTTCTCCCAACGAGTACTCAGAGTTCTCTGATGAACAGCTCAACTGGCTTGAAGGCCTTCTTAACAAGTATAAGAACGACGGACATAAGATTATTATTTTCCAGCATGCTCTTATTAAAGGCTATGGTGCTGGCGACGATCTTGTAAATCCCTTCTACGGCGGTGCGCTTAACCCCGAGTTTGACGATGTTAAGAGATTTATGAGCCTTCTTGAGGCAAACAAGAATGTAATCTGGTTCTCAGGTCACAGCCATATTGATTTTAAGTATAACTATAACATCAGCAACATGGATGGAACAACCTGTTACACAGTTCACATTCCTTCCACAACTTCCACAACTCATCCTAACTTAAGCACAGGTACAACCGACTACATAATGAGTCCTGACAGCTCACAGGGTTACTTTGTTGATATGTATGAGGACTATGTTGTTGTAAACGGCACAGACCTTGTTAAAAACGAGATTCTGCCTATGTATACATATATGATTGATTACACAGGCGAGAAGCTTATTGAAAACGATATGCCCGACAAGCCTGTTGTAACCTACGATAAGGTACAGGTAGAGGTTGACGTAAAGGCACTTTCTGAGAATCCTTCATCCGTTAAGGTTAGACTTTACGGTGCAGATGATGAGATGCTCACCGAAGATGTTACTATGGCAAAGACTGCTGACGGCACATTTGTTGCAAAAGTTTCCACTCAGTTTACAAAGATGAAGTTCGTTGTAAACGGCAGTACATCAGGCGAATACACCGTTGCAAACTGTAAGGTTGTTCTCGGCGGTACAAAGGTTAAGGTTAACCTTGCCGATATTAAGGACAAGAACAATGCAAGCTGCACAGGCTGGACAACTGTTAACGCTTATGCATGGAATACAGCATCTAACCAGAACACAGGCGAGTGGCCTGGCACCGCAATGGCAAAGGATACCGACGGTTCCTATGTTATTCTGCTTCCCGGCGGCGTTAACCCCAATATGATTATCTTCAACAACGGTTCTTCACAGACTGCTGACCTTGATATTAAGCCCTATGTTGTTGCAGAAATTGAGGGTAGTTATACTCTGACCGACGGCGATGGCGAGATTACAACTCTTCCCACAGAAGAGCCCACCACAGCGCCTCCCACAGAGCCTGTTGAGATGATTAAAGTTTACTTTGTAAAGCCCACAAATTGGGAAAAAGCATATATCTATGCTTATTACGGCGATGGTACAAATATGGATAAGCTCTGGTCCAATGCCTATCCCGGTAACCTTATGACCTTTGTTGAAACTGATGCAAACGGAAATCAGATTTATGCAGGTGAAGTTCCTGCGGATATCAACACAATCAAGTTTGCTGACGGCTCTACAACAAACCGCAGAACAGAGATTATTGTAACTTTCAGTGATGATATATGCTTCCAGATTGGCGCATCCACAGGCTCAAACAAGTGGGATGTTACCACTTATGATTACGATGTACCTGAAGACCCCACAGAGCCTCCCACACAGGCACCTACAGAGCCTCCCACACAGGCACCCACAGAGCCTCCCACACAGGCACCTACAGAGCCTCCCACACAGGCTCCTACAGAGAAGCCCACACAGGCTCCCACAGACCCTGTAGTTTACATCTACGGCGATGCAGATATGGACTCAAAGGTTACTGTTAAGGACGCAACTTTGATTCAGAAGTACACAGCTTCTATTGAAGGTGCAGTGCTTGAGGGCGTAGCACTTACTCAGGCTAACGTAAGTGGTGACAAGGCAGTAAACGTAAGAGATGCAACATATATTCAGAAGTTCGTTGCTGAGCTTATTGATGTGTTCCCCGTTGAAAATGCAAAGGCTGAGGTTGCACAGGTAGGTGCAACAAGCACAGAGCTTACAAATCTTCTGAATTCTGTGAAGAAGACTCTGACAAACGAGAACTACTATGCTTCTTACATAGCTTATGCAAACCTCAAGAAGGCTTACTATGCATACAAGGATGGTGCAACTGATGTTAATGCTGCATACACAGCAGTTAACACAGCTCTTACAAACTACGAAAAAATGAAGAAGAATAACCCCAACCATGTTGATGCAGGTACAGGTTCAAGCACTCTGCCTACAGGTACAACAAAAAATGCTTCTTCCGTTGATGGTCTTAAGACTAAGCCTTCAACTGGTGCCTATGCAATCAGAGGCTCCTTCAATGACTGGGGTAACGGTAATCCCGGCCTTGAATATATGAACAAGGGCTCTGATGGTAAGTATTCCATCTCTTATGAGCTTAAAGCAGGTAAGTATGAGTTTAAGTTCTATAATGCCGATACAAGTCAGTGGCTTGGTAACACCAGCACAATGAATCCCGGCGATAAGGACTGGACATTTACTGATACAGGTACTGTAAACTGCGGACTAAACGCAACAGAAGACGGTGTGTATACCTTCCAGTATTATTACGAGCAGTCTTCAGGCAAAGTTAAGATTTCAGTTATAAAGGCATAAATGCTTGTAGAAAAGGGCATTGGCGATTTCGTCAATGCCCTTGTGCTTTTTTAATTTGATGAAAAAAGACGTATCCGATTTCGGATACGTCTTTTGTGATTTTTTCATCAGTTTGTCTTTTTTGCTTTTTTGCTGTCGTTTTTGTAGAACAGGTTTTTGTCAAGGTTTTGGCAGATTGCTTTGAGAGCCATTGCGAAAATTACTGTTATGAAGAATATTGCAATGTAATAAACAATGCCTGAGGAGTCACTTGTGTGGAAGGATTTGTTGAAGATAACTGCGGCTTTTTCGTGGATGAGATAAATCTCCATTGAGTATCCGCCAAGCCACACAAGGAAGGTTCCCAGTGCACCCATTCTCCATTTTGAGAAGATTGCAGAGAAGAGGAACAGGTGACAGATAGCAAACACACCGCCGATGTATCTGTATAAGTAAACTAATTCTACGAAAGGCTCAAAGTGATAGAAAATATAGATTCCTATAATACCTATGGCTGAAAGCACAATCCAAGCCCAAGAAATCTTTTTGCCTTCCTTAACATACTTTCCTGCGAATGCTCCGAGCAGGAACACGGGAATTCGGGTGAGTGCAATCTCGATTCTTGAGTAGAAGAGGGGTGCGGTTTCCATCAGCACAAAGTTTAAAGCAACCACGACCACTACCGATGTTATCGCACCGATAACGCCTGTGGATTTGAAGAATTTATGTATAAGAGGATAAATCGCGTAAAGGAAAATCATCAGTATGAAATACCAGAAATTACGCACACCACGGGTGAAGAAGGATACAAAGAAGACGTCCTCGAAGTATCCGTTGATGCCTGCAGGAGTATCAAAGGCAAACCATATAAAGGAAACAATGAAAACCGCAGGAAGAATACGCGTTGCACGCTTTTTGTAAAAATCACGGAGCCTCGGGTTACTGCTCATAGAGTAGTAAAGTCCGATACCAGACATAAAAAGGAACATATCCACACCCTTGTTACCGTGATATCTGATGAGGCTGAGTATACCTGCTAAGACCGGATGGTTGGGCATTGCGGTATTAATGTTTACATAAGAGTGAAAGATAATAATCATAAGTGTTGCAAGACCAAAGAGCAAATCTCTGGTAGTGCTCAGAGCAGACAGGCTATAGCCTTTTGCGGCTATGGTTGGTTTTGTTTTTGACATGGTTTTCCTCCTTTGAAATCAGTTCAACTTATATCACTTAAAGATATAAGTGAGTTCAGGTCGACCTTGAGCACCTTAGCCAACATTATGAGTTCATAATCTGTTACAAACCGCGTACCTGCCTCAATACGGCTTATGCTGTCACGCTCAAGAATTACCCCGTTAAGCTGAAGCTGTGCAGCAAGCTCACTTTGAGAGAGCTTGCGCTCTTTCCTTGCTTTGCGTACCTTGCTGCCACATAAGTTTTTTCTTCCGTTAAAGTCATATATCTTCATTGCTTTCATCCTTTGAGATGTGTGCTAAAGTTCAACATTTTCTTGACTTTAGCACGAATTTCACGTTAATATGTGCTAATGTTCAGCATTTGCGGTTTTTTAAAAAATAATGTAGACAGTTTTCAAGAAAAAAGTTGAGCAAACCAATGACGGATACCATAATGGCAAACAAAAACAGACGGACGATTTTGGTCGTCCGTCTGTGAGAAAACTCAGAGATTTTATTTTTTACTGTCGATGTAAGAGCAGGCGGCAAGGGCGGAAACAGCTCCGTCTGCAGCGGCGGTGGTAATCTGGCGGATTTGCTTTGTTCTGCAGTCGCCGGCTACAAAAAGGCCTTCCGTATCTGTCAGACACCTTTCGTCAGCTACTACATAACCCCATTTGTCAAGAGCTGTGAAGGCCTCAAAAGCCTTGTTGTCAGGTGCAAGACCAATGGCAACAAATACGCCCTGAGGATGAAGTTCGGTTGTTGTGCCGTCTGTGTTTTTCAGCACAACTGCTTCAAGCTCATTTTCACCTTTGAAGGACTCTACGGTAGTGTTGAGAATAATCTCTACATTGTCACGGGCAGAGAGTGCATCAATGAGCTTCTGCTCGCCTGTAAGGTAAGAGAGATTCTGCACAATGGTAACCTTTTTGCAGATTTCTGCAAGAAGTGAAGCTTCAACCAAAGCGGAGTTTCCGCCGCCGATTACAGCAACCTCCTGCCCCTGATAGAAAGCACCGTCACAAACGGCACAGAAGGATATGCCTGCACCGATGAAGCTTTCTTCGCCCTCTACACCGAGGGTACGGTGCTTGGCACCTGTGGCGATGATTACAGCCTTGGCATCATACTCAGAGAAGTCGGTTTTTATGTTGAATGTGCCGTCATCCTTCTTTGTAAGGCTCTGTGCTTCTTCAAGCTCCACCTGTGCACCTTGAGATATTGCCTGCTCAACCATTTTGTCGGCAAGCTCTGTACCGCTGATTGTGGTGGCAGAGGGAAAGTTTTCAATTTTGTGAGAATAGGTAATCTGTCCGCCGAAGCCTGCTTTTTCAAGCACCAAGACAGATTTGCCTGCACGGCAGGCATAGGTGGCGGCTGTAAGCCCCGCGGGGCCTCCGCCGATAATTACTATGTCAAGCATAGGAACTCTCCTTTTATAAAATCCAATGCCGCCGCAAGGAAAGATACCTTGCGGCGGATGCTGTTTGTGATTATAGTTTAGCCTGTCTGCTGAGCTTTATTCTGAATGTAGCTTTTGATTGCTACAACGTTTACGAACTTCTCAGCATTGCCAGCATTAACCTCTACAAGAGTGGGAGCCTGACGAAGACCAAGCTCTCTTGCTAAATCCTCGTTGTCCTCAACGTAGATTTTCTCAAAGCTGATGCCTGCACGGTCCAGAAGCTGAGCCATAGCCTTGCAGTTGGGACAGCTCTTTGTAGCAAAGAGGTAAACGCCGTCTGCAAGCACAGCGGAGGTTTCTTCCTCTACTGCGATGGTTTTGGAAACGCCATCTCTGCGAAGAACAGAGTTTTCGATGTTGTAAACCTTTCTGTCCTTGAACTCCTGAGCCTTACCATCGTTGAAGTTCTGAACAGGGCGGTAGTAGCCTGTGATACGGCTGTAAACCTCTGCGCTTTCTCCGCACTCGGGACAGGTGTAGTGCTCACCTACAATGTAGCCGTGGTTCTTACATACAGAGTATGTGGGGGAAAGTGTGAAGTAAGGAAGCTTGTAGTTTTCTGCGATTGAGCGAACAAGCTTTGCGGCACTCTGCCAAGTGGGAAGCTTCTCACCGAGGAAAGCGTGGAAAACAGTACCTGAGGTATACAGAGTCTGGAGGTTATCCTGAATATCAAGAGCAGAGAAGATGTCCTCTGTGTAGCCAACAGGCAGGTGAGAGGAGTTTGTATAATAGGGAACACCTGACTCTTGATTAGCTGTGATAATGTCGGGATAATACTTCAGGTCGTGCTTTGCAAGACGGAATGCTGTACTCTCTGCAGGTGTTGCTTCAAGGTTATAAAGGTCGCCGTACATCTCCTGATAGTCGGAAAGACGCTCTCTCATATGATTGAGAACTCTCTCTGTAAAGTTCTGGCACTCGGGATGAGTCATATCCTTACCTATCCACTTTGCATTCAGACCTGCTTCGTTCATACCAACCAGACCAATTGTGGAGAAGTGGTTGTTGAAGGTGCCGAGGTAGTGCTTGGTGTAGGGGTAAAGTCCCTCGTCCATAAGCTTTGTGATAACGTCACGCTTGATTTTCAGAGAACGTGCAGCAATGTCCATCATACGGTCGAGCTGCTTGTAGAAGTCAGCCTCGTCCTTTGCAACGTGTGCAATTCTGGGCATATTGATGGTAACAACGCCGATAGAACCTGTGCTTTCGCCTGAGCCGAAGAAACCGCCGGATTTCTTTCGAAGCTCTCTTAAATCAAGACGGAGTCTGCAGCACATTGAACGTACATCGTTAGGCTCCATATCGGAGTTGATGTAGTTTGAGAAATAGGGTGTGCCGTATTTGGAAGCCATCTCAAAGAGAAGACGGTTGTTTTCTGTATCTGACCAGTCAAAGTCGCGTGTGATGGAGTAGGTGGGGATGGGATACTGGAAGCCTCTGCCGTTAGCATCGCCCTCAATCATAATCTCGATGAAGGCTTTGTTAATCATATCCATCTCTTTCTTACAATCCTTGTACTTGAAGTCCATCTCCTTACCGCCAACGATTGCAGGAAGCTCTGCCAAATCCGGAGGAACTACCCAGTCAAGAGTAATGTTGGAGAAGGGAGCCTGTGTGCCCCATCTGGAGGGAGTGTTTACACCGAAGATAAAGGACTCAAGAGCCTTCTTTGTCTGCTCGTAGGTAAGGTTGTCAACCTTTACAAAGGGAGCAAGGTATGTATCGAAGGAGGAGAAAGCCTGTGCGCCTGCCCACTCGTTCTGCATAATACCGAGGAAGTTAACCATCTGGTTGCAAAGGGTTGCAAGGTGGCTTGCAGGTGAGGATGTAACCTTGCCTGTGATACCGCCCAAGCCCTGCTGGATGAGCTGCTTTAAGGACCAGCCTGCACAGTAGCCTGTAAGCATTGAAAGGTCGTGGATGTGAATATCTGCACGGCGGTGAGCGTTTGCAATCTCATCGTCGTAAACCTCGGAAAGCCAGTAGTTAGCTGTGATAGCGCCTGAGTTTGAGAGGATAAGACCGCCTACGGAGTAGGTAACAGTGGAGTTTTCTTTAACACGCCAGTCGTTGATGTTAACGTAATTGTCAACAATCTCTTTGTAGTCAAGGATTGTTGACTTAACTCTTCTTAATTTTTCTCTCTGACGTCTGTAAAGGATGTAAGCCTTGGCAACGTCGCCGTAGCCTGTCTGAATGAGCACATCCTCAACGGAGTCCTGAATGTCTTCAACTGCAATCTTGCCGTCTGTTACCTTGGGAGCAAAATCAGCTGTAACCTTGAGAGCGAGCAGGTCTATAACAGAGGGGTGATAGTCCTTTTTTGTAGCCTCAAAAGCCATCTTGATAGCTTCGGTAATTTTGGAAAGATCGAAATCAACAATTTTGTTGTCACGTTTAATAACCTTATACATAATGTGTTCTCTCCTTTTCTTTAATTTCACGTTGCTACACAATAATACACAAAAAATTGTGGTTTGTCAATAGACAAACCACAATATATTGTGACAGTTTTGTTATTCTTAATTGCAGTTAAGAATTAAAAAGCACCCCTTAATGCTTGAAAACCCAGTGTATATCGGAGTTTGGATGGTTTAAAGACTGTAACCACAATATTTTGTGGTGTAAACTCATCACACCGATATATTGTGGTATATCTTGTGGTTAACACAAGAATTGCGTTAATGTGCTAAATCTTTTGCGGATATGTAGAAAAAAGCCTCCCTTGTGTAAAGGGAGGAAGTCTTGCGATAACAAGGCAGGAGGGGTTGTTGTAAACACTAAATTTGGATTACAGTGTTTTATATCCCTCTGAGCTGTGTGCAGGGCAGGTGCTTTTTCACAACGGAGTGCATTTCTCTCAGCTCATCGTTTGAATAGCCCGAAACCTGTGAGTCGATAAGGTTGCCGGAGTCCACAAACTGTTGCAGGAAGTATGCATCGCACCCTGAAATCCACTTTGCAATGTCAAGCAAATCCTCAATGGTGTGAAAATCCCTTGTAACCGTTGTGCGGAATTCATAAGGAACATTACCGCCTATCAGAAAAGCCACACTTTCGTTTATGGCACTCAAATTAAGAAGCTTCTTGCCTGCGGTCTGTGCGTACTTCTTCTGTGAATTCTTTATGTCCATTGCCACAAAGTCAATAAGACCTTCTTTGCAGAGAGCTTTGAGTTTGCTCGGATAAGTGCCGTTTGTATCAAGCTTTACAAGAAAGCCCATAGCCTTGATTTTTCTTATGAAGTCTTCGATACCTTCTTGCAACAGAGGCTCACCCCCTGTAATGCATACACCTTCAAGCTTGCCTTTTCTGCTTTCAAGGAAGGTGATGATTTCTTCTTCTGATATAAATGTCTGCTGGCTTTCTGTTACAAGCAGAGCATTGTGGCAGAAAGGACAGCGCATATTGCATCCGTGGGTGAATATAGTGCATGCCATTTTTTGCGGGAAATCCAAAAGAGTCAGTTTTTGTAACGCTTCTATTTTCATTGTTTATCATTCTCCATAAGGGAAGGGCTTGCTCCTCCCGCGATTATGTTTCGCTGATTTCTGAAATAAATTTTATAATCTCAGCATCGTATTTTTCCTGTGCGTTAATACGCAGATGAGAGTGGGCACCCTCGTCAAACCACACCATACGCTTGTGCTCGGAAGAGCACTTGTCAAAAAGTGACTGGCATTTTTCGGGCAGAGAGTAAATATCCTTCTTACCGCAGAGTAACAGAAAAGGTACTTTAATCTTATCTATATATGTAATGGGGGCTTGCTTTTTGATGTCCACACCCATATGGAGCTTACAGATAAGTCGAATCTGCCACAGCATGGGGTATAGAGGCTTATTAAGCTCTACCAGATGCTCGCGGAAGCTTTCGTAGAAGGAGTGGAAGGTTCCCTCTGCAATAATACCCTTGACGCATTTTGGAAAATCCTCCTTTGCAGCTGCAAGTATTGCCGCTGCAGAGCCGATGCAGATGCCGTGTATGTAGAACTCCTTGTTGTGGGGATATTTTTGTGTAATAAGGTTTATCCAAACGGGGATGTCGCGGCTTTCGTAAATACCTGCACTCACAAACTCACCTTCGCTGTTGCCGTTTGCTCGGGTGTCTATAACCAGCACGTTACAGCCTGCATCCTTGTAGGGCTTTGCAAAGTAGTAGTCATATAGCAGAGATTCCGCTCTGCCTTGCTCAATGAGTACGCATTTTGAAAATCCGAAGTCAAAGTATTCGCCACAGAGCTTCAGTCCGTCATTGGTTATGGTAACCTCGGTTTTGTGTGCTTTGTTTTCTTCTCCCCACTGAAGTCCGATGTTAAACATCCTCACGTGTTCTTCGTTTGTCAGGCAGCTGCACTCACGCTTCCATTTATCAGGGGATGTGCGGACAAGCTGGTCCTTGAATACGTTGTAAGTGATTTTGTATGTAATCAGATACATTACTGCAAGAGATATAATTATAAAATCAACAACGCCGATTAATATATAACCCCATAAAGGCATAGTGATTCCTCCTTGTGATGTTTTAATTCACATATAAATATAGTATAAACTTTCCTCAAAGTAAATAATCACAGAGAAATATGAAAAGAAAATATTATGGAGAATAATGTAAAGAAAAATAAAACTGTTGAAAATACTGTCGGATGTTGTTATAATTATTACAACATCAAAAAATGAGGTGGAGCTAATGAATAAAAATTTCGTTATTATTTCTGACTCCGGTTGCGACCTTAATAAAGAGCTTCGTGACCGTTTCGGTATAGCAGATTATGTTCCCGGCAGAGTTGTTTGGCCTGATGGAACTGACAGTCCGGCAGACCTTGATTGGGGTGAAGTGTCATCTGAAGAGTACTTCACTTTAATGAGCGACAAGAAGAAGGTATTTTCTTCAGGTACTCCCAGTATTCCCAATACAATGGATGTTTTTGAAAAATATCTTTCTCAGGGACAGGACGTTCTCGCTATTGTTCTTTCCACAGGTATCAGCAGTACCTACGGTGTGTTTGTAAATGCACAGAGAGAGCTGCAGGAAAAATATCCCGACAGAAAAATCATTGTAGTTGACTCTCTGAGATATTCCACATCCTTGGCACTTTTGTGTGTGTTTGCTGCAGGTCTTCGCAATATGGGTAAGTCCATCGAAGAGGTTGCACAGTGGGTAGAGGATAATAAGGAGTGCATCCATCAGATTGGTTGGATGGACGACCTTTTCTTCTGCAAGCGTATGGGTAGAGTTTCAAACCTTGCCGCTGTAATGGGTACCCTTGTTGGTATCAAGGCTATGGCAGACTTCAACGAGTACGGCAAGAGCCATGTTATCGGTAAGACAAGAGGCTACAACAATGCATACACAGCTTGTGTTGAGTATATGAAGGCAACAATCATCAATCCTGAAAGCCAGATTATCTTCATTGCACAGACACTCAGAGAGAAAGAGGCAGAGGAGCTTAGAAAGAGAATTCAGGAGGAGCTCAATCCCAAGGAGATTATTATGACTACAGTTGGTCAGTCCTGCGGTGTAGGTATCGGCCCCGGCTTGGTTGCAGCCTTTTACTTTGGCAGAAAGTGCACTAAGGGTCTGGAGAAGGAGCAGGAAATCCTCGCAAAGATTATTAAAACCAAGTGCAAGTAATATAAAGAAAAAGTCAGTGGGTATCATAACTCACTGACTTTGTTTTTTTCGCTTATAACAGCACATATATATTCCTCTGTCCTAAGGCTTTCTGCTTTAATGTGTGGCAGAGGATTTTCTTTTATTTTTCCGTTGTCTGCAAAGCTGATGCTTTTCAGTCCTCCAACAAGCCCCTCACCTGTGTATTTCAGATAGGCTTCCTTTAAGCACCACAAGGTCAGAAACCGCTCGCAACCGCCTTCGGTTATGTCGGTTGAACCTGAGAGCACAAAGGAAAGCTCTTCTTCGGTGCAGACTCTCTTTATAAGGGGCAGGTCAACCAACCGTTTTTTCTCAATGTCAATTCCTACGGGGTGGCGGCTTACTGCACAGGCAACAAACTCACCCGAATGGCTGATGCTGAAATAAAGCTCGTCGTTTTCAAGGTGGGGCTTGCCTTTTTCGTCTTTATAAAAAACAGGCGTTTGTGTGTAGCCTGCTTCCTTGAGCATTTGCCGAAGGAGCATATCTGCAAAGACACAGGCTTTGCGGTCGGACTCCTGTTTGTATCTGTCGGCTTTTTCTTGCCTTTGTGATGACATTTCCTTGTATGCCTTCTTAAAAAGCTTTTCATCGTAAAGGCTTTCTTTAAGGTCAATTATTCTGTATATCATAAGGCTTTGATATTCTTTGCAATCTCATTGAGTGCATCCTGTGCTTGAGGTACGTAGCCTGTTTTTTCGGCAAAGGCGTGAAATACACCGCAGTAGCGTATGCATTCTACATCTGCACCTGCCTTTTTCATTTTTGCATGCAGATACTCGCCCTGAGGACGCAAGCCGTCATAATCCGCGGTGATAATTGTAGTTTTGGGAACATCTGAGAAGTCGGCATAGATAGGGCTTACCTCGGGGTTTAAGCGTTGGTCACCGACACTTGACATATACATATGACCGATATTTGTCATAAAGCTCAAGTCCGCCTTGCCGTCAATACGCCCTAAGTTAAGTCGGGGAAGAACAAGCTCCTTTTCGTCATCTAAAATGAGGAAATCTTCCTCTTTCCACTCAAAGGGTCCCTCTACATCAAGGAGCACACAGGGGTACAAAAGAGCTGTGTAGGCGATTTTGCTTTTACCCTTGTTAAAGGCAACTGAGGCGGCAATGCCTGCACCAGCGCTGTCGCCTGATATGCAGATTTTATTCTTATCAATGCCTAAACTCTCTGCATTTTCATACACATAATCCAGAGTACAAAGGCAATCGTTGAGTCCTAGGGGGAAGGGACGCTCGGGAGCCAGAGAGTATTCAATGTTATATACCACGCAGTCTGCTTTTTCGCAGATGTACTTGCAAAGATGCTCCATAAACTGAGCGCTTCCTGCAAAGAAGCTTCCTCCGTGAATATAGAGAAGCGCAGGAGCATCCCCTTTGCGATTTGTGCGGCGGAGTCGGTATTCCCAGACGGTAAAATCATAGCCGTCACAGTTTAAGGTGAGTTTGTCTGTAAGTACTGTTTTGGTGTTAAGACTCAAGCCCTCAAAGCCTGTGTCGTCACGGTGGTCCTGCAAGGTTTGGGCAATACGATGGTTTGAGTTTATTCTCTTGAGATATATTTCCTTTTCTCTGGGGTCTATGCATGTGCCGTTTTTATCGGGGACAGGCTTCAAAGTTATGTCATAACCGAAGCTATTTGCAATTGCGCAGGTGTTTTGGAGGGATTCGAGCAATTCCTTGGGGTAGGTAATCATATAAATCGACCTTTCATTTACATAGAGTCTATGGCTTTGAGCATAAAGTATTCTGCAAAAACAACGATTAATACCGCCAAGAGGAAGGCAACAACCAATGGCACAGGTAGCAGGGTGTGTATTGCCAGTATAAAAAGCTCATACAGCACAAAGCGTATTGCAGATAAGAAGAACAGCCGTCTTTCACTGCGAAACTTAAAGCCGTGGTACCATACAAATCTGTTCATAAACCAGCTTACCATAGCCCCCTGAACACAGGCGGTATAAACGATAAAAGCCCAGTGCTCCCAGCCTGTGAAAAGATTCGCGGTGAGGATTATATGCAAAGAAACAAAGAAGGCAATGATGCTTGCAAAGGAGGAAACAAAAATCCTTTTGTGAATTCTCAGGGTATCCAGAACAGGATTGAAGTGGGAGGAGCTGTTGTCGTCAATGTAGATTGCCTCAATGGGTATGGTGTGGATTTTTATCCTCTGTTTTACCGCGAAAATCAGCATATTCATTTCGTATTCGTAGCGGTTTCCGCCTATGCGTACCATCCATTCAATATGCTCGGTGGAAAAACCTCTCAGTCCTGTTTGATTGTCGCTTAAGTAACATCCCGAGGCAATAGTGAAAATAAATCGGGAGAGGCTGTTGCCGAAGCGTGAGCGCAAGGGAGCATCTTTTGTAAGTGTTCTTGTACCTAAAACAAAGTCCCTCCCCGAGTGAAGCTCCTTGTTTATGTTCAGTATATCGTGGGTGGAGTGCTGTCCGTCTGCATCTGCGGTGATAAAGTATTTGCATTGGGGGAAAAGCTCGCAAAGCCGTGCCATTCCGTACTTCATCGCATAGCCCTTGCCTTTGTTTTTTTCATAGGAGATGACTGTGGCATCCTCCTTGACACTATCAAATATTTCCTTGTATTCATCCCCTGAGCCGTCATCGATAATCAGAATATCGAAGCCTGCGTTTTTAAGCTCTCTGACGGTATTTACCATATATGCACAGGGCTTAAAGGCGGGTATCATTATAACTGTGTCCATCTTGTTCCTCATTTTTACATATTATCATTGTAAATTATAAAGGATTTTCACCCTTTTTGCAATAATATGTTTTTATACTTCTGAGCGGCAGATATAAACTAAACAGAAAAAGGAAAATTTAGCACAGCAACGTGATACAGTATGTTGACTATGGAGTTTGATTGTGATATTCTTAATATGTATATTATCACATTTTGTTGAAGAAAAAAGAACAACTGATTGTAACGGGTGGATATATGAAAAGATTGTTTAGAATATTTGTCAAAGCCACAGGGCTTTGGTCGATGTGGCTTTTCTTTTTGCCGAAAATCCGACACGAAAGTAAAGAAAACAGAAGGTCAACCTTTGCTTTCAAAGGACCGGCAATTATTGTTACAAACCACAACCATTTTATAGATTTCATACTTATGTTTTATCTTTTTGCATTCAGATATGTGCGTTGCATTGTAGGTAAAACTCTTTACGAGAGCAGTAAGTTTATGACACTTATGATGAATCTTTTGGGTTCGATTAAGGTGGATAGGTTTTCCTTTGGTATGAACTTCTTCTTTGAAGCTACTAAGCATCTGAGGAAAAAAGGTGTAGTGCTTATTTTCCCTGAGGGCAGACTATCCCGTGACGGTACAATCCTGCCCTTCAAAAGCTCTGCAGTTATGATGGCATTGCGTACCGGAGTTGACATCATCCCCGTGTATCACACCCACAAATACGGCTTGGGAAAAAGAGTGGGAGTTATGGTGGGCGACAGAATTAATCTGTGTCAGCTTTGCGATACGTCTACTCCCGATGATGAGAAAATAGCAGAGCTTACGCTACTTCTTGAAAATAAAATAAAATCTCTTCGCGACCTTTATGAGAAGGGAGGAGGAGTGAAGTGAAGAAACCCTCCAAAGCAAAAGCTCGTTGGCAGAACTTTGTCCGTTTTACGGGAGTGTTTATTCTGAAAAACGGGTTCCGTCTTATATGGATGCCGAAAGTCCGCTATGAAAGTAAAGAAGCTAGGGATTTGCTCAAAACCAAAGAACCCTTGGTGATTATAAGTAACCATTGCTATTGGTATGATCCCCTTATTTTTTATGTGATATCGCCCACAAGCAAGATTTCTGTAGTAGCTGCAAAGGAAGTTCTTGAAGGCTTCAAGGGAGGTCTGCTCAGAGGCTTGGGTTGTATACCGGTTGACAGAACAACCATGGATTTGGTTTGCCTGCGTGAGTGTGCCGCCAGAGTCAGAGAGGGCGACAGAGTGGGAATTTTTCCCGAAGGAATGATGAGCTTTGAGGAGGATATGCTCCCTTTCAAGGCAGGAGTTTCTCTTATCTCATCTCAGACAGGAGCAAAGGTGGTGCCTGTTTATCTATCGGGTGATTATCGTTTGTTCGGCCATTTGCAGGTGATGGTTGGAGATGCCGTGGATTTAAGCAACTGTTTCTCGACACCTGCTACCGCCGCAGAAATCGCAAAGGGCACAGATGTGCTTTATGACAGAATGTGTGCTCTCAAAGAAAAGCTTTTTGCAGCAATGACTGAAAAGCAGAGAAACGGTGTGGAAAACTTCAGAACGAAGTTTTCAAAAAACAGAGCTTCTGTTATTGAAGAGCAACATAAGGAAGCAGTAACAAAGTGAGTATATCACTTAATATATTATTTGTCTTAGGAAAGAGGTAATGAAATGTATAGCAGTTATTATACCGACAGAATGTCAAAGGAAGAGCTCGCAAAGTGTGTGGAAATCAGAACGCTGGATGCGTTGCTTGAGCATATGCTCAATGAATACGGCGATATTACTTCCATAACAAGCGGAGATAAAACCGTTACAAATAAGGAGTTTTACGAGGAGATTGCACTAACACGCGGTTTCCTTAAGGCACAGGGAATAAAAAAGGGTGACCACGTAGGCATTATGCTGAAGAATGAATACGACTTTATGCGTATGTATATGGCAGTGGTTACTATGGGCTGTGTGGCTGTGCTTGTACCTATGCAGACTCCTGTGGAGAATGTACCCTACCTCTGTGCAGGCTTTGATGCAAAGCTTTTTGTTCACAGCAGAGTTTTCGGCGGTGCATTTAAAGCTATGAATTTTGCAATTCCTGTTTTCTCTCAGGATGAGGCAGTTGGTACAGAGAAGGCAGAAAAGTGTGCAGACATTACCCCCGACACTCCTGCAACCATTATTTTCACAGGCGGTACCACAGGCAAGTCCAAGGGTGTGCTTCTTTCTCACGGAAACCTTATGAGAGGTACAGTAAGCTCAGCTTACGGCACACGCAATGGTTTCGGTGCACGTTACTATGCAATCATTCCCTTTACTCACGTTTTCGGACTTATTCGCTCAGGTCTTGCCGCTTTCTACACAGGCAGTTATCTGTTTATGTGCGAGGATATGAAGAATATCTTCAAGGATTTACCCGTTGCAAAGCCTACATATCTTATTCTTGTTCCCGGTCTTGCCGAGCTTATGTGGAGCATTATGGCACAGCGCGGCAAGGAGGCAGTCGGCGGTCAGCTTGAGGTTATTATTTGCGGTGCGGCGGCAGTACCCCAGAAGCTTGTAGACAGACTTGCTCAGTTTGGTGTGTCACTCCATCCCGGCTATGGTTTGACAGAGTCTTCAAACCTTGTAACAGGTAACGTAGACCCCAAAAACACCCCCGGCAGTGTTGGTCAGCTTTACGCTTATCAGCAGGCAAAGGTTGTAGACGGTGAGCTGTGGCTCAAGGGCGAGAATATTATGCTGGGTTACTACAATAACCCCGAGGCTAATGCCGAGGCTTTCTGTGACGGTTGGTTCAAGACAGGTGACCTTGTAGAGTTTGACAAGGACGGCAACCTCTTTATTGTAGGTCGTACCAAGAATGTTATTATCCTTGACAACGGCGAGAACGTATCTCCTGAAGCTATTGAGGACAGACTCTGCGAGCTTCCCTTTATTCAGGCTTGTATGGCATACGAGGATAAGAACGCAGCAGGAAAGTCTGTTATCGCAGTGCAGGTATTCCCTGCAATGAAGGCTCTGGAGGCTATGAAGTGTGAGGATGCACAGGCTCTCATTCAGGGTGCCGTAGATAAGTTCAATGCATCTGTTCCAACATATATGAGAGTGGCAAAGGTTACCCTCAGAGAAGAGGATTTCCCCAGAAACGGCGCAATGAAAATTATCAGAAATCAGGTGCAGGTATGATATTAGAAAGACTCAAAAAGCTTACCGAAGCCATTATGGCAGGTACTGCAGATATTAATTTTGACGAGATTAACCGCGACAGCAGGCTTGTGGAGGATGTGTGCTTAAACAGCATCTCAATGCTTATGTTAGTTATTGCTATTGAAGAGGAGTTTTCCATAGAGCTTCCTGTTAAGGAGGCGTCTGATTGTGTAACAGTCGGCGAGGTTGCTGATATTATTGAGGGTTGTATAAATGCCAAAGCTTAAATCTCTTGAAGATTTTGAAGAAAAGTGGGAGTGTGTGGAGCCATACTTTGGTGCACAGCTGAGAGTTAAACGAAGCTTTTACTATCATCACGGAGTTTGCACAGGAGATGGTGTGGTGCATTTTGGCGAGGGCGACCCACAGGCAGATATGCTAAACTCAGAAAACAACATAGTCCACGAAACCTCTCTTGAAGAATTCCTTCAAGGCGGAGTTTTACAGGTGCGTGTGTACTCTGAAGAGGAAAAGGCTATGCTGAATTCATCCGAGGTAATTGTGGAAACAGCACGCGGTATGCTAGGTGAAGGGGACTATCACTTCGTTCGTAATAACTGTGAGCACTTTTCAAACTACTGTGCCTTTTCGCAAAAATACAGCCGTCAAGCGGATGGATATATTAAGGACATCAGAAAGCGAATCGGTAAAGAATAAGAATGTTTTGAAAAAACACTATGCGGCAGAAGGCAATTATAATGCTTTCTGCCGTTTTATCATCTGTTTTTTCAGCAATGTGTTGAACATCAAAGTGTATTGTTGACAAGTCAACAATACAGGTGTATAATACAGAAGTTGACAACTCAACATCTGTATTTGGCAGAGTAAACAGAAAGGAATTTTGGTATGGACTATCGCTACGAGCATTTTACTTCTTGTGTTTCAGGTATTACCCGTTGTATTCAGAAGATTGAAGCAGATGTAATGGAAAAGCATGGGCTCAAAGGCTCTTATGCACAGTATCTTGCGGTACTGAAAAGATATGAGAGTGGACTCACCGTTTCTCAACTCAGCGAAATGTGCATGAAGGATAAGGCGGCAGTTTCCCGAGCTGTGGCAGAGTTGGAGGCAAAAACTCTTGTGTCACGACTTGCAACAGGTGACAATTTATATCGTGCGGCAATAGTGCTTACAGAAAAGGGCAGAGAAATTGCAGAATACGTAGCTCAAAGGGCGATTTCTGCAGTAGGCTGTGTAGGGCTTGATGAGCAGGAGATTGAAAAGTTCTACGCCGCATTGGAATCAATCGCCGCAAACCTCAGAGAGGTTTGCAAAAAAGGCTTGCCTGAATAAGCTTTGGTATTTTTCCTTTGCTTTTTGTAATAATAAGGAATAGGTGAAACTAATGAATAATAAAGTCAGAATCATTGTGGACTCTGCGGCAGATGTGGCAGAGAATATAAAAGATAAAGTTACAACCCTTCCTATGACTCTCAGATTTGGTGAAACAGAGTATACAGACGGTGTTACCATAACAAAGCATGAATTTTACGAAAAACTCATAGAGAGCGACGCTCTTCCCACTACAAGTCAGATTATGCCCCTTGCCTTTGAGCAGGCTTACAAACAGGCTCTCTCAAAGGGTGAGGACGTGATTGTAATCACACTTTCCTCCAAGCTTTCGGGCACATATCAGAGTGCTTTGATTGCAAAGGATGAGGTAGGTGCAGACAATATTTATGTTGTGGACAGCCTTTCTGTTGCAGTTGGAGAGGGTATACTTGCAGAGCGTGCAGTTGAGCTTATGGAAGAGGGCAAAAACGCCAATGAGATTGCAGAAGTACTCACAAAAGAAAGAGAAAATATCCGAGTTATAGCTTTGCTCAATACTCTTGAATATCTGAAAAAGGGCGGAAGAATTTCAAAGACCGTTGCTTTTGCAGGAGAGATGCTTTCCATTAAGCCCGTTGTGAATATAGTAAACGGAGAGGTTAACCTTCTCGGTAAGGCAAGAGGCTCAAAGCAGGGCAATAATCTCCTTGTAAAAGAGATTGAAAATGCAGGCGGAGTGGATTTTGAAAAGCCTGTGCTTTTGGGATACACCGGCTTGGAGTCTACTCTCCTTCATAAGTATATTGAGGATAGCCGTGATTTGTGGAAAGACTACGCAGAGGATCTGCCCTATGCACTTATCGGCGGTATCATCGGCACTCACGTTGGTCCCGGTGCCGTTGCGGTAGCATTCTTCAAAAAACAATCAATAAGTTCCATGCATTGGATGTAATAGTGAAAAGACCGTGAAGTTTTGAAGGCTTCACGGTCTTTTTTTTGATTTGTTGTTTATTGACTTTTAATATAACACTTTTTATAATTATTATATATTCTGAAGGAGGTTATTTTATGTTAAAGCGAATTGCAAGCTTCGCTCTCAGCCTGCTGATGATGATGTCTGTGGTTGCGTTTTCAACTGTAAGCACAAGTGCCGCGGCGGCGAGAGGACCTATTAAGAACAACGGAACAAACGGAATTTATATCGACATTTTGGGTTATCCTTATACTAACTATGCAAGCATCCCCAATTGGGGACAGTGGGCATATACCACATCGGGTTGTGCATGGTTTGCATCATCAAGAGTAAAGGAGCTTACAGGAAAGGGCTCCAACATATATTCAGGATACAGCTGGTATTATAATCAGTATGCTTCTTTAGGTTTTTCAAGAGGAAGCACAATCCGTGCAAAGGCACTTGCCTGTTTTGAAAACCACGTAACAGTTGTTGAGCGTGTAGACGGCGATGTTGTTACAATAAGCGAGGGTGGAGTTCAAGGCAGTGCAAATGCACAGTATGGTCACTGTCATATTACTACTACTTCTGTTGCTGCTTTACAGGCAGGTAACAGTCAGACAGGTGCTTTTTACGGCTATGTTTATCTTGGAGTTTCTGTTGATAACGAGCCTCTTACAAAGCCCACAATTTCTACAGATAAGCCAAGTTACCAGATGGGAGATACCGTAAATGTTTCGTGGCCTGCATCTTCTCCCAATTCACCTATTTCTCATTACTGGATTCATATCGTTACACCCTCGAACGCTACTCTTGTCAGCCAGCGACTCGATAATATTACTTCATACTCCTTTACTGTATCAGAAGAAGGACAGTACTACATTGCAGTTTCTGCAACGCCTGTCGGCTCACAGGCGGGTGAGGGCAGTGTTACCGATACGGTGTATTTGACTGTTGAAAAAAGTGCAGGCAAGCCTGTGCTGAATGCAAAGGGAGGAACATCTGTATCTGCCACAACATTTAGCTGGGATAAAACAGAGAATACAAATGCATATATGCTTAGTGTCAAGAAGACAAACGGCACCTTCTCTACAGTTTATGAAATTAATAAAAACCTTACATCTTACTTGCTTGTACTTTCTGCAGGAGAATATACGGCGGTGCTCTCTGCTTATTCACCCTCAGGTGCCGTGACGGATTCCGACGAAATCAGCTTTACTGTAAATCCTGCTGTTGATATACAGGGCGGTTGGATATATTCTGACACTCTTCCTGCCGATGTGACAAGTGCAAGGTACGAAATACAGCGCAAGCATACTTTTGAAAAAGTTTCCTCTGAGGATTTAGGTAACGGCTGGACAAAGGGTGAGTTTGTTGAAACAAAGCTTGAGAACAAGGGCGAGCCTTATTGGTCTGAGATTGAGCTTTCTACATCAGACACAAGAGTTCTTCTCAATTATATTTACTATCACTACTGTGGTGGCTCAAACGGTAATAACGCAAACTTCACCTCTACATCGGAATATCCTCATTACGACAGCCTTCCTAAGGATAATGTGGTTGAGCTGAGCGTGCATAACGATTATGACGATGCAAGATATAAGTATTATCACCTTGCATGGAAAACAGGCGGGGATGCATACTGCAGCTCAGGTGTTTCCTGTGACGGTGCTTACGGTGCCCACGGCAACCGTACCTACTACTGGTACAAGTCAAGTCAGTATCAGGACAAGGTGAAGGCGGACTACTATTCCTATACAAGCACAGGTGACTGGACATCGGCGGTAGAGCCCGGTGCCGCACAGGTTACTTACAGATACAGAGCTAAGGACAGCTCAGGTCTGATGCTGGGGGATGCAAACCTTGATAATAAAGTTAACGTTAAGGATGCCACCGAAATCCAAAAGTATCTTGCTTCTTTGATTACTCTGGGGGATGACGGAAAGCTTTGCGCGGATGCGGATTTGGACAGCAAGGTAAGCATTAAGGATGCAACAGCTATCCAGAAGTATCTTGTGGGGCTTATGTCTGCAGACTCCAAGATAGGAGCATATATCTGATGAATCAAAAATCCCCTGACTTCGATTTGATGTCAGGGGATTAGTTTATTTCAAAATGTTTTCAAAGAAGCTGTTGATTTTTATAATCAAATCCTTGTTTGCTTCGTTTGCTTTTTCGCTGTCGATGGAGCTGTAGAACTCCTCTGCAATGTTCTCAGGAATGCCGTCGGGATATTTATCGTTGAGGGCATCATACTGCTTGTCTACCTTTTCACAGTAAACTACCGCATCCTTGGAGTAAAGCAGGCTTGTGTGTCCGTTTTGAAGCTCTTCGGAATACACAAGGTACTCAACGTTGGGGTTTGAAATCTCTTCCTTGTGAGCATAGATTGAGCAGGTATCGGTAGGTGTCACGGTGTCCTGTGTGCCTTGGATTATCAGCGTGGGTGTGGTGCTTTCGCTGATAGTTTCAGATGCCTTCTGGGATGTCATATCTGTGCCGAATTTCATTGCCTGATATGCATACAGGAAGGGATATCCCATATATGCAAGGGGGCCAACATAATTCTTTGAGGTGTCAATGGTAACCTCCATAGGGGAGTTTGCTCCGCTTATGGTGGCAATGCCCTTTATATCGTATTCGGACTCAAGGGCACAAGCAACTGCATATCCTCCACGGGAATGACCTATAAGGAAAAGGGGCAAACCTTCAAGCTCAGGGTCGTGTGTCAGTATTTTAAGACCTGCAAGCAGGTCTTCGGTTTCCTGACAAAATCCAATGGAATTTCCGCCTTCGCTTCTGAAGCTTCCTGTAGTGTCAAAGGAGAAAACCCTCCAGCCCATATCCACAAGACCTGTTATGAGAGAAAGATAATCATCGGCACCGCTCTGAAGCCCCGGTGCCACAACAACAATTCCTTTGTTGCCTTCGCCGTAAAGATAACCCTGAAGTCGGATGTCGTTGTAAAATCCGATTTCCCTGCGAGGATATTCTTCTTTTATTTCTTCGTAGTCAATGTTAAGGGCAAGGTCGTAACTGCTGTAATCAAACCGAGGGAAAAGGGAGTCGTATATAATTATTGCCGCCACAAAATTCATAAGGGCGAAGATAAGTATAACCACAAGGCTCACCGCTAAGCCCCGTATCAGCTTTTGCTTACGGGTTTTTGTTTTAGCCATAGTATTACCTCCTTTGAATTTGTTTATACTTTTTATAAGAGGATTTTAGCACATCTTACCCTAAAAGTACATTATTATTTATTACCATCTAAGACAAACACAGAGGTTTTGCATGATGATGTCTGATATATTGACAAAAAAGGTTTACAAACCACAATATATATGGTATACTTTTAAAGTATAAAACTATTTGTGAACTCCGTATTCAGAATTTCCGCTTTGCACCAAAGCTTCTGTGCAGGCTGAGGAGGTTTTTTTGTGAGCATATCCCGTTCTAAGATTGAAGGCTATCTTTTACCTGTTAAAAAAGGAAAATACTACGACAAAGCTCAGGTGGATGCATTTTTGCAGGAGATTGCAAACGATGCTGACGATACCCTCTGCGAGCTTTCTGAGAAGAAGGAGCGTATCCGCGAGCTTGAACAGCGTGAGGAGTCTATTGCTCAGGCACTTGTTATGGTGAAGCAGCTTTCCGAGCAGATTGTGGCAAAGGCAAAGAACGAGGCTGAAAAAATCATTATGGAAAGCACAGCCAGACAGATGGAAGCAGAACAGGAAGTAGAACGTCTTGAAGCTCTCAAAGCAAGATACCGCACAGAGCTTGAAGAGGATATAAAGTCAATGATGACTAAATTCCTGCAGGAAGTGAGAAGCACAGCTTCAACCGCAGAAACAGAATGAGTATTAAATGCCTGTGAGAAATCGCAGGCATTAATTTTTTACAATAAAAAGCAAAAATTCCGATTGTTACATTTTATACTTTTTTACTTTTTGCAAACAATACATAGGGTGAGAATATGAAGGATAAAGATAAAGAAAACGTGCCTGCACAGATGCTGATGAATCTTTCGCAGAATGCACAGGCAACAAACCTCTATTCTGGTCTTTTTCCTGCGGCACAAACTCTGCTTAGCAGGATTACAAATGCAGAAGACGAGAGAAAGCGTATAGAGGAGCTTACAAAGTAAATCGTGGCAAAGGAGGTCCGACTCAGAGTGTAATACTTTGGGTCGGACCTCTGCATTAAAAAGCGATTAGCTTCATATATATTATAAAACCGAAGAAAAACATAGTGATTATTGCTGATTTTGCATAATTTATAAAAGAAAAATTCATAATTTAAATAGATTAGTTCGTATTAAGAAAAATTACTTGATATTTTGCAATATGTTGTGGTATAATAATCCATATATGTAATTTGTGCAGATGCCGTTGGTCTGAGCTTTTGACTCGGGTGCGTAATTTTTAGTGTTAAATACACATATTGTTTACAGAATGTTTGTTAAAGCGTCTGCAAAGAGTGTTACAATAAGTATAGGAATTTAAAGAATTTAGAAAGGCAGTGATTAAATTGACAACTAACTTTAACGCTTATTCCCAGAACTCCCCTGTTATCGAAGAGCTGTGCGCAAAATGCATCAGCACATCTTCCATTGACGCTGACCTTTATGCAAAGTTTGATGTAAAGCGCGGACTGCGTGACCTCAACGGAAAAGGTGTTTTGACAGGACTTACAGAAATTTCTGAAATCCGCCAGAATAAGATTGTAAACGGAGAAACAGTTCCTACAGACGGTAAGCTTTTTTATCGCGGTATCAATATTAACGACCTGATTTCAGGTTTTGCCGCAGACGGAAGATTCGGCTTTGAGGAAACTGTATACCTTCTTCTTTTCGGTGATTTGCCCAACACACAGGAGCTTGAGGATTTTAAGGAGCTTCTTGCATCTTACCGCACCTTGCCCAAAAACTTTGTTCGTGACGTTGTAATGAAGGCTCCCTCCGACGATATGATGAACACTCTGGCACGAAGCATTATGACGCTCTTCTGCTATGACACAAATGCAAATGACATAACACTCACAAACGTACTGCGTCAATGCTTACAGCTTATTTCGGTGTTCCCCTTGCTGTCAGTATACGGCTACAACGCATACAGACATTATCACTTAGGCAAGAGCCTTTACATCCACAACCCCAAACCCGAGCTTTCAACTGCAGAGAATATCCTTATGCTTCTGCGTCCCGACAAAAAGTACACAGCCTTGGAGGCACAGGTACTTGACGTAGCTCTGGTGCTCCACGCTGAGCACGGCGGCGGTAACAACTCCACCTTCACAACAAGAGTTGTTACATCCTCCGGTACAGATACCTACTCCGCAATCGGTGCGGCACTTTCTTCTCTGAAGGGCCCCAAGCACGGCGGTGCAAACGCAAAGGTTGTTGGTATGTTCAATGAACTTAAAAATGAAGTTAAGGACTGGAACGATGAAGATGCAATTGCTAACTTCCTGAGAAAGATTCTTCACAAGGAAGCATACGACAAGGCCGGTCTTATCTATGGTATGGGCCATGCAGTTTACTCTATTTCCGACCCCAGAGCAAAGGTGCTCAAGGGCTATGTTGAGCGTCTTGCAGAGGAAAAGGGTATGCACGATGAGTTTGACCTTTATGCACGCGTTGAGCGCCTTGCACCCTCTGTTATCGCTGAGGAGAAGCGTATTTACAAGGGCGTTTCTGCAAACATTGACTTCTACAGCGGATTTATGTATACAATGCTGGGACTTCCCACAGAGCTTTATACACCCTTGTTTGCTATTGCACGTATTGCAGGCTGGTCTGCTCACCGTATGGAGGAGCTGATTAACGCTTCTAAGATTATCCGTCCTGCATATATGAGCGTAGCTCAGGAGCGAGAGTATAAGAAGCTTTCTGACAGATAAGGTGTTTTATGGTTATCAAAGGTCTTATTTTTGATATGGACGGCTTGCTGATAGACACGGAAAAGCTGTCCTTTGAGGCTTTGGTCCGTGACTGCAGGGAGCGTGGCTTTGAGCTTACTCTGGAGCAGTTTCTGGGCATAAGAAGTCTGCCGATTCCCAAATGCGAGGAAAAGTTCAAAGGATATTTTGGCGAAGATTTTGACTTCACAGATTCTTTTGCTAAGCATTATGTTTATATGAACGAGCATATAGATAAGTACGGAGTGCCAATGAAAAAGGGTGCAGACACTATACTGAAGTTTGCAAAGGAGCAGGGGCTTTCAATTGCCCTTGCCACAAGCACCCCTCTTGATATAGCACAGGAGTACTTAACCTCCTTGGGACTCTGGCATTATTTTGACAAGGTGCAGAGTGCGGCGAATATTAAAAACGGCAAGCCTGCCCCTGATGTGTATCTGGCGGCAGCCGCTCTTTTAGGTCTTTCTCCTTCAGAGTGTATGGCTTTTGAGGACTCACCAAACGGTGTCCGTTCAGCATCCTCTGCAGGCTGTGTTACGGTTATGGTGCCTGATTTGTCAGGCCCTGACGAGGAACTTACAAAGCTTATATTTGCTTCTGTTTCTGATTTAGACGAAGCGACAGAGCTTATAAAAAACAATATGGAATGATAAAGTATCACATATTCGGAAGGCGACTATGGCTTCAATCATTCAGACACTAAACGGCTATCTTTGGGGCTTTCCCATGATAGCCTTTTTGTTTTTGACGCACATCCTTATGAGTGTAAAAACAGGATTCGTGCAGCGTAAAATCATTAAGGCGGTAAAGCTGTCGGTTAAAGCTCCCAACTGTGCAAAGGGTGATATAAGCCCCTTTCGTACCCTTGCTACCAGCCTTGCTTCAACCCTTGGAACCGGCAATATTGTGGGGGTCGGAACAGCGGTGGCGCTCGGCGGAGCAGGGGCGGTGTTCTGGTGTTGGCTTACAGGAGTTCTCGGTATGGCTACCCAATATGCAGAGAGTCTGCTTGCGGTTATGTACCGCGTTAAGAGTGAGAAAGGCTCCTACTCGGGAGGCCCTATGTATGTTCTGGAAAGAGGGCTTAAAAGCAGGGCCTTAGGTGTTGTATATGCTTTTCTTGCCGGAGTGAGCGGACTTCTTACAGGGGCGGCAATTCAGTCAAATGCTATTACAGAAATAATTAAAGAAAGTATGCACGGGGTAGACAGAAGCGTTTTTGTTTTTCAAAAAGAAGTGTCCATTACAGGTCTTGTTACAGGATTTGTTATGGCATTGCTCACAGCCTTGGTGGTATTTGGCGGACTTGGCGCAATCTCAAGGGTCTGCAGTTTCTTTGTGCCCTTTATGGCACTTGGCTATACAATTTGCTGTGTTTTGATTCTGTTTATAAACAGAGAGTTTCTTTATGATGCTGTAAAAGAAATCCTGCATAGCGCCTTTACCCTCAGAAGTGCATCTGGCGGAGTGGCAGGAGGAGCTTTGCTTCTTTCCTGCAGATACGGAGTGGCTCGCGGACTTTTTTCCAATGAAGCAGGCTTGGGCACATCTTCGGTGGTGAGTGCCTCTGCACTTACCCCTAACCCTGTATATCAGGGCTTGGTTGCAATGACTGCAACCTTCTGGGATACGGTGGTTATGTGTCTTATAACAGGACTTGTAGTGGTCAGCACCATGCTTTCTGATAACAGCATCAATGTATCTCAGACTGAGGGGGGTGTCTTGTGCTACAAGGCATTTTCGCTTATTCCTGTTGCAGGTGAAGGCTTGCTTGTAGGGTCAATGGTTATCTTTGCTTTTTCCACCATACTGGGTTGGTGTTACACAGGGGAGAAATGTGCGGGCTATCTCTTAGGAGAAAAGGGGTGCAAGGCATACAGAGTATTTTGGGTGCTTGCTGTTCTTATAGCACCTGTGATTAAATTTGATTTGGTGTGGTCAATGGCGGATTTGTGCAATGCGCTTTTGGCAATTCCAAACGTATATGCTCTCATAGCCTTGTCAGACAAGGTTAAGAAGCAGACGGCTTTGTATATTTCTGATGTGGAGAGGACATAAAAAACACCCGACACAAAAGTGTCGGGTGCAATGGATACTTAATATTGATTAAGCGAAGAATACGTCCATTTCCTTCTCTTCGCCGTCAGCTACGAAGTATGCCTTGCTGTCTTCGGGCTTGAGATAGATTGTGTAGTTCTTAGCGTCCTTGCCGTTAACCTTCTTAACGTTCTCAATGATTTCGTCAACAGAAACCTGAACGCCGGCAAACTCGATGAACATTTCAACCTTAGAAGCAACCTTCTTTGTTGTTGTCTTCTTTGTAGTTGTCTTCTTAGCAGGAGCCTTCTTCTCAGCGGGCTTTGTTTCAGCAACTGCTGTTGCCTCTACTGCCTTTGTTTCCTCTGCCTTCTGAGCCTTAGTAGTTGTCTTCTTTGTTGTTGTCTTTGCTGCAGCCTTAGTTGTCTTTGCTGCTGTTGTCTTTTTCTCTGCCATAATAATATACCTCTTTCGAAATTTTCACTTAGGTTAGATTGCAAGCCCTATTGCTTACGCTTCCTATTATATAATTCTCTTTTTTTGTTGTCAAAGGGAAAAGACAAATTTCGGCTATTGCGACAAATTAACCCTTTAGAAAATCAAGTTTATATGCATTGCTACCATAAAAAAGGTTGTTGTTTTGGTTATTTTTTAGGGGTGCTTTGTCATTTGCTACAGATTACAGACCTTTGCATTGTGAAATTGTACGAAAAGCAATAGCGCAAAAATACTGTATACTTCCTTGTTGAAAAGACGTATGAAGCTATGATATAATTATTATATATGTAAAGCATGCAGGGGGGAACGATATGGCTAAAAGCTCTCGTCAGAAGCAGAAGCTTCTGTATATACTCAAAATGCTTATGGAGCAGACTGACGAAAATCACGGACTGACTGTTGCACAGATTATTGAACAGCTTGAAGCAAAGGGAATTTCTGCAGAGCGTAAGAGTGTTTACGATGATTTAGAGGTTTTGGAGCAGTTCGGCGAGCAGTACGGTTACGAGCTGTTAAGGCAGAAAACCAACACCGTAATCTACTATATTGCAAGCCGTCAGTTTCAGCTTGCAGAGCTGAAGCTTTTGGTAGACTCGGTGCAGAGCTCTAAGTTTATAACTGCAAAGAAATCCCATGAGCTTATTACCAAGGTGGAGTCCCTTGCCTCCATACACGAGGGCAGACAGCTCCAGCGTCAGGTTTACGTTACCAACCGCGTTAAGAACCAGAGCGAAACGATTTATTACGCGGTAGACGATATCCACCGTGCAATATCACTTGATAAGAAGATTACCTTTTCTTACCTTGAATGGGCATTGGGAAGCGGTAATGATAAGATTTACAAGCGCCGCAGAAAAGACGGCAAGGAGTATTGTGTTTCTCCTTGGGCACTCACATGGGACGATGAAAACTACTACCTTGTAGCGTTTGACAGCGAAGCACAGGACATCCGCCATTACAGAGTTGATAAGATGGAGCATGTACAGCTTTCAGATGAAAGCCGCGACGGCAAGGATGTTTTTGACGAGTTTGATATGGCGTTGTATTCCAAGAGCGTTTTCGGAATGTTTGGCGGAAAGCTTTCCGAGGTTCGGCTTCGCTTTGAAAACAGTATGGTGGGTGTGGTGGCAGACCGCTTCGGAAAGAATATCTTTGTGAGAGAAGACGGTGAAAATCACTTCACCGTAGATGTACGTGTGGCACTCAGTCCTCAGTTCTTCGGCTGGCTTTTCGGCTTGGGCGACAGCGTGCAGATTGTATCTCCGAGTGAGGCGGTAGAGAAGTACAAGGAGCACCTGAATACTGTGCTTTCTAAGTATACTGACCATTGATAGCATAAAGCAAAGTCCTGTTTAAGGGACACTCTTTCTTGTAGTATATAATACAAGGAGGAGATAGATATGATTACATTTTGCTTTTTTGTTTTTGCTTTTTACGCACTCTCTGCTATTGTGAAAATGCTTATTGACTATACCTTGGGCATTCCTTTTGAGAGAGGCAGAAAGCACAGGGGGAGAAAGAACATATATGAAAAAACTGATTCTGGCTTCTGCGTCACCCAGACGCAGAGAGCTGATAAAGCTTATTTCTGATAATGTGCTTTGTGTGCCGTCAGGCGAGGAGGAAATCCTGCCTGACGGTATCAGTGCGTCTGGAACTGCTGAGCATTTTGCCTTTTTAAAAGCTCAGAGCGTTGCAAGGGACTACCGCGAGGACTTTGTGGTGGGCTGTGACACTGTGGTTATTCTTGATGACAAAATCCTTTCAAAGCCTTTTGACGAGGAAGATGCTTTTTCAAAGCTCTCGGATTTAAGCGGAAATACTCACAGGGTGATTACAGGTTGTGCACTTATAAAGGGTGACAGGGTGCAAACCTTCTCTGAGGAAACAAAGGTTGAGTTTTATCCTTTGTCAGATGAAGAAATCAAAGCTTATATTGCCACAAAAGAGCCTATGGACAAAGCGGGTGCCTACGGTATTCAGGGTGCAGGCTCCCTTTTTGTCAAGGGTATACAGGGCGATTACTTCAATGTTGTGGGGTTGCCTGTGGCAAGGCTTATGCGTGAGCTTAAAGCTTTCGGTTATGAATAAGGGGTGGCAGGATGAAGCACGTTTTTATTATTAATCCAACAGCAGGAAAGTTTGACAGAACTAAGGAAATCAGAGAGCAGATACATAAGCTTAAAACCTGCGACCCTGTAGAAATACGCCTGACCAGAAGCAAAGGTGAAGCAGCGCACCTTGCAAGGCAGATTGCCCAAAGCGGAGATGAGGTGCGAGTTTATGCCTGCGGAGGTGACGGCACAGCAAACGAGGTGCTCACAGGTATTGCAGGGTACAAAAACTGTGCTCTCGGCATTATTCCCATTGGCTCAGGCAATGATTTTGTCCGTGCTATGGAGCCGTATACCAGAGAGGAGTTCCTTTCGGTAGAGGCTATGGTGGAAGGCAAGGAGCAGGAGATAGACCTTATGGAGTGCCAAGGAAAGTATTCTATGAATATTTTCTCAGTCGGATTTGACAGTGAGGTTGCGGACAACGTAGACCGCTTCAAAAAGCTTCGCGGTGTCAGCGGAAGCCTTGCTTATAAAATGTCTATTGTGTATTGCCTTTTTACAAAGCGTAAGCATCCTGTGAAAATTTACCTTGACGGAAAGCTTTTTGAGAAAGCAGACTACAAGAATACAACTCTTCTTGCGGTAGCTGCCAACGGTAGGTACTACGGAGGAGGCATCAAGGCAGCACCCAAAGCTGTGCTTGATGACGGGTTTATGGATTTTGTCCATGTTAATACTCTGTCGGTGCTGAAGTTTATATCTATCGTAGGCAAGTATATGAAGGGCGAGCATATTGATAACCCCAAGCTTCCCTTTGTGACCTTTGGCAGATACAAGAAGATTAAGTTTGAAGCAGAAGCACCAATTAACGTGAACTTTGACGGCGAGATTTATCAGATGGAAAATCCTGAGATAACCTTGCTTCCCAAAGCCTTGCGGATAATACTGCCTGCAAAGAAGGTTGCAGTGGCAGAGCGAAACGAGGAAGAAAAGGTTACTGCAACAGTTTAATACGCAATAAAAAGCGATGAGCAGAAATTACGCTCATCGCTTTTATGTTGGTTATTGCTAAGCTTGTGCATCCTTAGTGCTTTTCATCCTGCTATCGTGGTCGGTGGTGCCTTTCCGGTATGCATAAGTAAGGAGAGTAACTAAACACTTTACTTTATAGGATAAATATAGTATCATCTAAGCATCAAACTTGAATTTGTGGGGTGACTTATGATTCGTAAGCTGTATCCCTTTGGTAAAGTAAAAGCATTTAATGTTACATACGATGATGGTGTTTTGCAGGATGTAAGGTTTGTTGAAATGATAAACTCTTATAATCTCAAAGGTACATTTAACCTTAATTCAGGACTTATGGAAAATGAGTTTGAATGGACACACGAAAGCGGTTGTGTCGTAAAACGTTTGAATAAAGAAAAAGTATTATCTCTGTATCGTGGTCACGAAATTGCAAGTCACACTTTAACCCATACCTATCTTCAGGATAAAAATGAATCAGAGATTATGTTTGAGCTCAAAGAGGATAAAAAGAACCTTGAAAATCTTTTCCAAAGAGAGATCAAAGGCTTTGCAGTTCCCTTTGATTATTACAGTGATCTTGTTGAAGAATGCGCTAAGAAGTGTGGCTTTGTATATGCAAGAATCTCAGAAGAAACCTTGTCATTCAAGCCTCAAACAGATTATTATAGATGGAAGGCGACAGTTTTTCATCTTGATGATTCTCTTGAAAGCTTAACACAGGATTTTTTGAATACAGATGAAGAACTTGCATTGTTTCAAATAGTAGGTCACAGTTATGACCTTGATACTGAAAATATGTGGGATAGAATTGATAGTATATTAAAAGAAATCTCTATGCATGGAGATATTCTTCCGATGACTAATATTGAAATAATCGACTATCTAAAAGCTATGGAGAAAGTTGAAATAACCAACAACTCTATCATAAATAATAGTGGGCAAAGTTTGTGGTTTTCGGTAGATGAAACTATATGTGAAGTGAAACCCAAAAGCAAATTTCCTGTTAGTAAACTTTGAACTTGTGGGGGATACACTGAATATGAAAAGAATAGATAAAATAGTATCTGAACATACATATTACACAAGAAAAGAAATTAAAAAACTGATTTCTCAAGGGGCAGTATATGTAAACGGAGAAGAAGTAAAAAGACCTGAATGTAAATATGATGAAACTGATATATCCCTGACAATAAACGGAAAGGAAATAGAGATTAAAACGCATCTGTATTTACTGTTAAACAAACCCAAAGGTTATGTGTCAGCAACAGAAGATGAATCTCAAAAAACAGTATTAGACCTGATTCCGATAGAATATAAATACAGAAATTTATTTCCTGCAGGGCGACTTGATAAAGACACCACAGGGCTTATGCTGATAACTGATGACGGAGAATTTGCACACAATATATTATCACCAAGAAAACACGTATCAAAAGAATATGAAGTAACCCTTGATGTTCCCGTTACATCAACCATGGTAGAGGAGTTCAAAAACGGTGTGAATCTGAACGATGGAGAATGTAAGACGGCAGACTTGGTAATAACAGGAGAGCATACAGCAAATGTAACTATTACCGAAGGAAGATATCACCAGATAAAAAGAATGTTTGGATGCTTTGGCGCTAAGGTTTTGGAACTGAACAGAATTCGTATAGGTAATTTGTATTTACCGGAAGAATTAAAGCTTGGAGAAGTAAAAGAAGCAACTCAAACTGAACTGCAAAGAATACAAGAAAGAAATTGAAACGAATTTGACGGAGGAAGCTTGATGATTGGCAGTACTGTTAGGGTAATCGTTGATAGACCGCTTGGAACATTCCATCCAAAACACAAAGACATATATTATTCCGTTAACTATGGATATATTCCCGATGTTCTGGCGCCCGATGGAGAAGAACAGGATGCATACATTTTAGGCATCAATAAACCTGTCAAGGAATTCATTGGGAGAGTCATTGCAATTATTCACAGATTTGACGATGTAGAGGAGAAATGGGTTGTAGCGCCAGAAAATAGTTCCTATACAAAGGATGAAATTATGAAGCAGGTTGCATTTCAAGAACAATACTTTCGTGCAGAAATCAGAATGTAAAAGTCCAATTTGTAAAACTAATAAAAGCTATGAGAGTAAGAAAAATTTCTCATAGCTTTTTCTTTTACTCACAAAGGTGCATTCTGCCCTCGTGGTCGGTGGTGTAGTTGCCCTCTAAAATGATTTCTGAGATAGGCACAAATTCGTAGCCCTCGGCTCTCACTGCATCAATAATCAGAGGCAGAGCCTCGGGGGTGTTCTTGGCACCATTGTGCATCAGAATAATGCTTCCTGATGTGAGTTTTGATGTTATCCTTTCCACCATCTGCGCAGGTGTGGGATCCTTCCAGTCCAGAGAATCAACATCCCACTGAATACAATACATATTGCTTTCCTTGACGGATTTAACCACCGAGTTGTCGTAGTCACCGTAAGGTGGTCTGAACAGGGTAGGGGCTTTGCCTGTAAGCTCTTTGATTTTATCATTGCAGTTTTTGATTTCAGAGAGCTGTTCTTCCTTTGAAAGCTTCGTCATATAGGAATGGGTGTTGGAGTGGTTTTCCACATCGTGACCGTGGTTTGCAATGGACTTTACCGAATCGGGATACTTTGAAACCCAGTCACCCACAAGAAAGAAGGTGGCAGTTACGCTCTTTTCATCCAGAATACTCAGCAGGGTTTCTGTTTGCTCGTTGCCCCAAGCGGCATCAAAGGAGATTGCTACCTTTTTGTCATCTCTGTCTACACAGTAGATGGGAATATCCCGAGGCTCGGCGGCGGTTGTGGTGATTCTGGCAGTTGTGCGTATTGTAACCGTCAGAGCGATTGCTCCCAGAAGCACACAGGATAGAATAACAAGGAGCTTGTTTTTTGTCAGAGTGTAAATTTTCATAGGGGACACCTCGGTTATATATATGAAGCAAGGTGCAAAAATATAAGCCTTTCCTATCACAGGAAAGGCTTATATTTAAAAATGTCAGAGAATTCCAGCAATAAATTTTTGGATTGCGGTGGCATCTTTGATATTTATATTGGAGTCGTTGTTAAAATCTGCAACTGAATTTCCGCGGTTAGATAAAAATTCAATTCCTGCAAGATGCTTTTGAATGGCGGTGGCATCCTTGATGTTTACGTTTCCGTCTGTGTTTGCGTCACCGAGCTCGTATACAGGGGGAGCGAGTGCTATAAATCCAAAACCATATTTGTTTGCGAAGGTTTCTGATTCAGAGCCCTCATATCCGTAAAAAGTAAGGGTGCTTTTGTTGCACTCTAAAAATGCCATGGAGCTGATGGTTTCAGCACTTTCAGGCAGATATGCGCTTTTGAGTGCTTTGCATCCGTAGAAAGCCTCTGATTTAATTTCCTTAACTCCCTCGGGAATTGAGATGCTTTCAAGTGCGGTGCAGTTAGCAAAGGAACTGCGCTCTATTACGGTTATCCCTTTTGGAATATTTATCTGTGAAAGCTTAGTGCACAAGTTGAAAGCAGCGGAGCCAATGCTTTTTATGCTCTGAGGAAGCTCTATAGCCTGAAGTTTTGCACAGCTTGAAAATGCATTTGAGGCAATAGTGTTAACACTGTCAGGAATGCTATAATTTGTATCGTCTTTTCCGTTAGGATATCGCACAAGAGTTTTCATATCTTTGCTGAAAAGTACTCCGTCTACAGAGGTGTAAGCGATGTTCGCTTCGTCAACAATGATGCTTTCAAGAGAGTCACAGCTGGCAAATGCGTTGAAGTCTATGCTGGTTAAGTTTGCAGGAATATTTACGCTTTTAAAACCGTCGCAACCGCAAAATGCATACTCACCAATAGAGGTTAGTGTTTCCGGAAAGGTTATGCTTTCGATGCTTTTGCAGTTTAAAAACGCATTATCGCCAATTGAAACAAGTGTTGTAGGCAGAGTGACACTTTCAATTGCATAGCAATAGTAAAAAGCGTTGTTTTTAATCTCAGTTACACCCTCGGGAATGGTTATCCCTTTAAGCTTTCCGCAGTATTCAAAAGCGCTTTCGCCGATAGAAGTAACCGTATAACCATTTATTGAAGACGGAACTGTTATTGATGTTTCAAGTTTATATTCATAATCTGTAATTTCGGCAGTACCGTCAGTTTTAATAATATATTTATAAATTCCTAAGGTGCCTCTGTCATACACATAAGTTTTAGAGGGATTATTGGGTGTATCGGGTACAGTCGGGGTTGAAGGAGGAACCGTTTGACTTTCCTCGTTGACCTTTACATAAAAGGCTTTTGCACCTTTTATAAGCCATATTTGTCCTGTAAGAGAATTGAATTGTTGGTAGTAGTATTCGCAGGTGATAATAGCTGTGGTGCTGATGTATTTATTTGCTTTTATCTGACAGCTTACGGAGTCTTGAGAAATAATCTCCACGTCAAAGGGTGCATTACTTGTCCACACAGCACTTTGTATTGCCTTGTCGCTTTCATCAAGGAAGATGTGTTTTGTGTCGCCCACATTTAGATTGTAGGTGGTTATTCCTACAGGGGAAAGCTCTGTCGTATGAGCATTTGATGAAAGCACGGATATTCCTGCAAGAGAGCAGATTATAAGAGGAATCACAAAGAATAACGACAACAGCTTTTTAAAACTACAATTCATAAAAACCTCCGATATTTCCTACTTTGATTTTATTATAGTACCCGAAAAATTTGTTGTCAACAAATTACTATATATACAAAAAACACCGCCGTTCTCAAGTTACGGCGGTGTGTATAAAAACAATAATCAGCGGACAATCTTCCACTTGATGCCCTGAGGGGTATCCTCAAGTACTACTCCGCGAGCATTAAGCTCATCGCGGATTCTGTCGGCTGTTGCCCAGTCCTTTGCCTTTCTTGCTTCGGTACGCTGTGCGATTAATGCTTCGATTTCCTGTGCTTCTTCGTCAGAAGCTCCTGTGTCGGGAGTTGTTTCTGTCTGTGCCTGTGCAGCTTCAATAAGTCCCAGAGAGAGCACCTGCTCAAAGTCTTTGATAAGATAGAGCTTTGTTGCATCGTTGACGGGAGCCTTCAGTACATCATAAAGACAGGTAAGTCCCAGAGATGTGTTCAAATCATTGCCCACAGCTTCCTTGAATTTGTCGATATACTCCTGTGCTTTTTCGGTGTCAACCTCGCCGTCTTCCTTGAGTGCGGCAATACGTGATACCAGCTTGTTGTATGCTACTACTGCATTGTCAAGGCTCTCGAATGTGAAAGTAAGGGGCTTGCGGTAGTGGCTCTGCAGGCAGAACATTCTGTACACAAGGGGGTTGTAGCCCTTCTTTTCAAGGAGAGAAACTGTCAGGAATTCGCCCTTGGATTTACTCATCTTACCTGTGGAGTCAAGGAGATGGAGCACGTGGAACCAATGAGGGCACCATTGATGACCAAGATAAGCCTCGCTCTGTGCGATTTCGTTGGTGTGGTGGGGGAAGGCATTGTCTACGCCGCCGCAATGCAGGTCAAGATATTCGCCGCCGTGCTTGATGCTGATAGCAGAGCACTCGATGTGCCAGCCGGGATAACCCTTGCCCCAAGGTGACTCCCACTTAAGCTCCTGATCCTCAAACTTGGACTTGGTAAACCACAGAACAAAGTCGGTCTTGTTTCTCTTGTGCTCGTCTTCTTCAACGCTGTCGCGAACACCGACTGCCAAATCCTCCTCGGTCTGATTGCCGAAAACGTAGTATTTATCAAGCTTGGAAGTGTCGAAATAAACGTTGCCGCCAGCTTCATAGGCATAGCCCTTTTCAAGGAGAGTGCTTACCATTTCGATAAATTCGGGAATGCACTGGGTTGCAGGCATAACCACATCGGGAGTGCGGATGTTGAGTTTTTTGCAGTCCTCAAAGAAAGCTTTTGTGTAGAAGTCGGCAATTTCAAGAACTGTCTTTTTCTCACGCTTAGCGCCCTTGAGCATCTTATCCTCGCCTGTGTCGGCATCGCTTGCAAGGTGGCCAACGTCGGTGATGTTCATAACGCGGTTTACATCGTAGCCGAGATAACGAAGAAACTTATCCAGAGCATCCTCCATAATGTAGGTGCGAAGATTGCCAATGTGTGCAAAGTGATAAACGGTAGGTCCGCAGGTATACATATTAACCTTGCCTGCTTCGTGGGTTACAAATTCCTGTTTTTTCTGTCCTAAAGTGTTGTATAAAATCATTTTTTCATTTCCTCCAATTCTTTTCTGAGAACGGTGATTTCGTGTTCAAGTCTGCACAGATTCTGAGCAACAGGGTCAGATACGTGGATGTGGTCAAGCTCCTCCACCTTTTGTCCTGCAATGCGGACAATCCTTGCAGGCACGCCCACAGCGGTGGAGTCAGCAGGCACTTCAGAAAGCACCACAGCACCTGCGGCAATTCGTGCATTATCGCCTACGTTGAAAGGCCCCAGTACCTTGGCACCCGAGCCTACAAGCACATTGTTGCCAAGGGTAGGGTGACGTTTGCCGTGGTCTTTACCTGTACCGCCAAGGGTAACGTTCTGATATATAGTGCAGTTGTCACCGATTACTGTTGTTTCACCGATTACAACTCCCATTCCGTGGTCAATAACAAGACCTTTGCCTATGGTAGCGCCGGGGTGGATTTCAACACCTGTGCGGCGTCTGCAGCTTTGAGAAATCCAACGGGCAATAAATTTCATCTTGTGGTTATAAAACCAGTGTGCCTTGCGGTAAGACCGCAGTGCCTTGAAGCCTGCATACAGAAAGTAAACCTCAAACCTGCTTCTTGCGGCAGGGTCACGTTCAAGGTATGCATCAAGGTCGTTTATAAGATTCTTAAACAATATATCAACTCCTAAGAGATAATAGCAAAGTGATAAAAAATAAAAGCCGTCCCAAATCAAGGGACGACTTGTAAATCGTGGTTCCACCCGAGTTCAGCCGAAGATAAATCCTCAGCCCTCTTTAACCTTTAACGGGGTCAACCGCAGAAAACTACTTTGTCTGCAAAGTTGCAGATGTTCGCTGACTGAGCTCACGGGTGCATTTCGCCGATGGGGGCTTTGGGCAGATTTCAGCATACACTGCCCTCTCTGGAAAGTCCTGTCGGGTACTTCTCCCGTTCATAGCCTGTATTATTCATCTGATTTGACTCCCTTGCTTTAAAGGGAGGGGGACCGCCTTGGCGGTGGAGGGATAACCCTACATCTATAATATTATATATATACTTTTGCAAAAATGCAACTGTTTTCTTTGTGCAGAAAATGTGGGAAATTTATCTTTCCTTAATGCAGTCCTTGTTATCCTTGATGTAGATAATGCCTGAGATGATTGCAAAGACGGTGCTTATCCACAGCAGTACACCGCCTGCAAGGGTAAGCCAAGGGGCAATCATATCGGTAACGCTCTGAGAAATAGGGATGAGTCCCACTTTGCAAAGCTCCAAAAAGAACTGGAAAACAAACACAGCCACAATTGCGATAATCTGCGTAACAGTTTTAACCTTGCCCCACATATTGGCAGCTATAACTCTGCCCGAGGAAGCGGCTACAAGGCGGATAGAGGTGATTGAAAACTCGCGGAAAAGCACGATAATAACGAGCACCGGGTCGCACAGCTTCATTGCCACAAAGCACACAAGGCAGGAAATAACCAGAATCTTGTCAGCCAAGGGATCTGCAAATTTGCCGAAGTCGGTAATCAGGTTTTTTTCTCTTGCAATCTTGCCGTCAAAGTAGTCGGTAAGGGATGCCGCACCGAAAAGAAGTCCCGATACAAAGAAGTGCAAGGGGAAGTCTATAAGCAGAGTTGCTATCATAAAAGGAACGATAGCAATTCGAAGTAAGGTCAGTTTGTTAGGTAAATTCATAATATCAAGTCCTAAAAGTATTATTCTGCAAGGTCGCCTATAAGGTCGCAGTCCAGCACATCGGTGATTTTAACCTTTACAAACTCACCTGCTTGTACCTTCCTGTCGGCAATAAAGAACACGTTGGGGTCAACCTCGGGAGCATCGGCGTAGCTTCTGCCGAAGTAGCACTCGGCATAGCGGTCGAAGCCTTCGGTGAGAACTTCCACGGTTGTGCCAATGCGTGAATTGTTGAAGCTTTCCATTGTGTACTGCTGTTGCTCCATTATTGCATTGGCTCGGAACCTGCGCTCCTCTTCCTCTACCTGTGCAAGCTCTGCGGCAGGGGTGTCCTCTTCTTGAGAGTATGCAAAGCAACCAAGACGCTCAAAGCCGATTTCCTTTGCAAACTCTGCAACCTCGTCAAACTCCTCTTCGGTTTCTGTGGGGAAGCCCGCAATCAAAGTAGTTCTGAGCACAACATTGGGTATACGCTCACGGATTTTATTGATAAGGGCGGTAAGGGACTGCCTGTCACCCTTGCGGTTCATAGCTTTGAGAACTCTGCCGTTGCAATGCTGCAAGGGCAGGTCAATGTATTTTACGATTTTATCTTCTTGTGCTATGGTGTCAATCAGCTCGTCGGTGATTCTGTCGGGATAGCAGTAGAGTATACGAATCCAGCACAAGTCCTCAATTTTGCACAATTCACGCAAAAGCTCGGGAAGCATAAGCTTGCCGTAGATATCCTCGCCGTAACGGGTGGTGTCCTGAGCAATAACGTTAAGCTCCTTTACTCCGCCCTCTACAAGATACTTTGCCTCGGCAATAATGTCCTCCATTTTTCTGGAGCGGAAGTGACCGCGGATAAGAGGAATTGCACAGTAGGTACAGCAGTTGTCGCAACCGTCCGCAACTCGCAGATATGCATAGTGCAGGGGAGTGGACTGAATACGCTTGCCGTCAAGAGGATGCAAAGCCTTGTCGGGGAAGCTTTCCGTGTGGCTACCCTCAAGCACAGCCTTGACAGCTTTTGCAATGTCGCCGTTTGCGCCAAGCCCAATGACGGCATCCGCCTCGGGAAGCTCCTTTGCAATCATTTCTTTGTATCTTTCTGCAAGGCAACCCGTTACCACAATGTGTTTGATGGTGCCTTCCTCTTTAAGCTTGCCAAGCTCTATGATTTCATCAATGCTTTCCTGCTTGGCACTCTCGATGAAGCCGCAGGTGTTGACAATAGCCACATCTGCCTTGGCAGGGTCATCGGTGAGAATATAGCCTGCTTCCTTTAATTTGTAAAGCATCATTTCGGCATCCACGCGGTTTTTCGCACAGCCGAGAGATACTATTGAAACCTTTATGTTTTCCATAGCAAATACCTGTCAGTAAAAGTTATTCGTAATCCTCAGAAATGTATTCATTCAGCACGGATTTAATGTCGGAATATCTGTAGCCTGCTCTTTGCAAAGCGGCAACAGTACGCCTTACTCCCTTTTCGTCGGAAAGAGAGCGGGCATATTTTTTTTCTATCAGAGCTTCGATTTCCGCTTGAGGTTTAATATCGAGAGAGTCGATAATTTCCTCGGCGATTTCTTTTTCAATGCCTTTTTGTATGAGCTTGTAGCGGATTGTTGAGGGTGACTGATGCTTTGAGTGAAGCTCTGCGGCATAGCGTCTTGCAAAGGCTTCGTCGTCAATGAGTCTTAATTCCTGCATTCGTTCAAGAGCTTTCCTAGCAGCATTCTCGCTAAAGTCCCGTCTTAGCTTGTCGTAAAGCTCCTTTGAGGAATGGTCCCGATAGGAGATAAGCCACAATGCCTTTTCCTTGGCGCGTCTTGTGTCTGAAAGCTCAATGAGTGTTCGCAAATCCTCGTCAGTAAGCTCTACTCCTGCACTAATGCGGTTTTCAAGGAGAGTCTGGGTGTCCAGCTTCATAGCGTACTCGCCGTCAATATATAGAGCAGAGAGGGACTTTCTCCTTGGTTCAACTGCTGTGACGGTCATCAGTCTTCAACCAGTATGTCAAGCTTAGCTCCTGCCTTGGTTGGGGCATCAGCCTTCTTTGCAGCGGCTACGGGTGTTACTGTGGGAGCTGAAGACTTGGGAGCTTTTGGTGAACGTGCGTTGAGCTTGTCAATATTCTCCCAGAGCTTTGCTTCAATCTCACCGGCAAGCTCTTTGTTTGTACGCAGAAGCTCCTTAACGTTATCTCTGCCCTGTCCAAGACGCATATCGCCGTAGTTGAACCAAGCACCTGATTTCTGAACTACGTCTGCCTTAACAGCAAGGTCAAGAAGCTCGCCCTCACGGGAGATGCCCTGACCGTACATAATGTCAAACTCTGCCTCCTTGAAGGGGGGAGCAATTTTATTCTTAACAACCTTTGCTCTTGTTCTGGAGCCAATCATCTCACCGTTTGCCTTGAGGGTTTCAACGCGGCGGATGTCGATACGGACAGAAGAGTAGAACTTGAGAGCACGACCGCCGGGAGTAACCTCGGGGTTGCCGTATACAACGCCTACCTTCTCACGAAGCTGGTTGATAAAGATAGCAACACAGTTGGATTTGGAAATAGCACCTGCAAGCTTACGAAGTGCCTGTGACATAAGTCTTGCCTGCAGACCTACGTGGCTGTCGCCCATTTCGCCCTCAATTTCTGCCTTGGGAACCAAAGCGGCAACAGAGTCGATAACGATAACGTCAATAGCTCCTGAGCGGATTAAAGCTTCTGCAATCTCCAGAGCATCCTCGCCTGTGTCGGGCTGAGAAACCAAGAGAGAGTCAACGTCAACGCCCAAAGCGGCGGCGTAAACAGGGTCCAGAGCGTGCTCAACGTCGATGAAGGCAACGTTGCCGCCGTCTTTCTGACCCTCTGCAATGCAGTGAAGGGAAAGTGTGGTTTTACCTGAAGATTCAGGTCCGTATATCTCAATGATTCTGCCTCTGGGCAGACCGCCTATACCAAGTGCAACGTCAAGAGAGAGGGAGCCTGTGGAAACGTGACCCACGCTCATTGCCTCGTTCTGACCAAGACGCATAACTGCGCCCTTACCAAACTGCTTTTCAATCTGACCGAGAGCGGTTTCAAGTGCTTTTGCTTTATCAAGTGCCATAGTATTCAAATCTCCTTCTATGTCTTTATTCAAAGTAAAGGCATCCCTTGATGCCACTAATATTATAAATTAACCCATTAACAAATGCAATATTTTTGGTGCAAAAAGTTCGAACAAATTTTCTAAGTTCACACCAAAGTCCCGTTTATAGCCCTGTGCACACCGCCGATATCGTCAAAAACCGTGATGTTTTCAAAGCCTGCATTCCTCATAAGGGCTTCTATTATCTCTGCCTGAGAGGAATCGTACTCAAAGGCAAGCATACCGCCCTGTTTGAGCTTGGGGGCATACAAGGGGACAATCCTGCGGTAAAAGTCGCAGCCGTCTTTGCCGCCTTTTAGGGCAAGCTCAGGCTCGAAGCGTACTTCGCTCTGCAGATTTTTCATATCCTCGTCTGTAACGTAGGGCGGATTTGAAATAATCAAATCAAATTCACCGTCAGAAAAATCTGCGACACAATCAAAAATATCTGCGTGGATAATGTTTATGTCTGCCTTGTTTTCCTTTGCGTTCTTTTTAAGGTAGGGCAGAGCTTTGTCTGACAGCTCCACCGCTGTGACCTGTGCACTTTCGTATCTTTTTTTCAGACTGATGGCAATAATGCCGGAGCCTGAGCAAAGGTCCAGTATTTTAAGCTCAGCTTTGTTTTTTATAGAGTCAAGATAGGGGAAGGTGCAGGTGAGGACAACCTCTGTATCGTCGCGGGGAATGAGCACACCCTCGCCAACATAATACTTCCTGCCGAAGAATTCCCATTGACCTGTGATGTACTGCAAGGGTTCTCCCTGAGCACGCCTTTGAGCAAGGCTTTGTATTTTGGTGCAGAGGTCTTCTTCAACCTCTCTGTCGCCCTCTGCCAAAAGCTTGAGTCTGTCAAAAGGAAAAACTGCATCTATAAGCCAAATTGCTTCAAAGGCAGGAGTTTGAGCTCCTGCCTTCTCAAGGGTTTCTGTAACTTTTGTGTATAAGCTTCTGAGTGTCATATTAATTACAACTTACAATGTCTGAGCCGTCATCGGGGATAACGGGAGTGATTGCAGCAATGGCAACCTCCAGCATTTTGTCGTCGGGCTCACGGGTAGTAAAGCGCTGCGCCCAAAGTCCGGGAGCGGCAATGATGCGGGTAAACCAGTTGTCGTATTTTCCGCACAGCTTAATGAGCTCGTAGCCGATTCCTACGGTCAAAGGCAGGAGCAGAATTTTGATGCCTGTACGGAGCACTGTGCCCCAAACGCCCAGAAGAGGGAACTGGGGAACAAACAAACCGATGAAGAAGCCTAAGAGAAGCATAATAACAATGAAGCTTGTGCCGCATCTGGGATGAAAGCGAGAGTGCTTTCTGATGTTCTGGACGGTGAGCTCTTCGTCTGATTCATAGCAGAAGATTGTTTTGTGCTCTGCACCGTGATACATAAATACTCTCTTCATATCCTCCATCTGAGATACAATGAGAATATAGCCGAAGAAAAGAAGCATCTTCACCACAACCTCAAAAGCTGACTGGGTTGCACCGTTTGCAATGAAAGCATCCACAGCAGGGGTAATGGTTAGTTTTGTGAGTAAGCTGTAGAGGAATGTGGGAAGCCAGAAGAACAGCACAAGTGCCAAAGCAACACCCAAGACGGATGCAATGGTCATTATAACGTTCATGAATTTTTCGCCCAGCTTGTCGTTGAGCCAACGCTCAAACTTGCTCATTTCCTCTTCGTCTGCTTCAATGGAATTTATCGCCTTGTCAGCAGAAAGCATAAGGGATTTGTAGCTTAAAGTAAAAGAGTCAATCATTCCAACCACACCGCGGATAAGAGGCAGACGGAAGAACTTACCCTTTGAGGAGATAGGTTTTACGGTAATCTCCTCGGTTTCAATTTTGTCCTCGCCTGTGCGTACTGCAATATTTATGTTCTTTGGACCGCGCATCATGATACCTTCGATAAGTGCGGAGCCGCCGATGGATGTAATCTTCTTTACATTTTCTTTTTTGTTACAAGCCAATTAAAACACCTTCCTTTTCTAAAAAATACCTTCCTGTTTTTTTATTCCGAAGCTATGGGAAGAGTGATGGTAACAGTAGTACCAACACCTATTCCGCTTTCTATGTCAAGAGTACCTGCGTGCTTTGCAACGATTTCGTCTGCAATTGCAAGTCCGATTCCGCTGCCGCGGACACTCTGGTTTGCCTTGAAGAATTTGTCCTTGACACGAGGCAGGTCATCAGGCGCAATACCGCAGCCCGTGTCGGTAACAATGATTTTAATAATTTTATCCTCGCAAAGCACCTGAATTCCCACAACGCCTTCCGCGGGGGTGTACTTCAGAGCATTGTCGATAATGTTGAGAAATACCTGCTTTAGTTTGTTTCTGTCTGCCATAACTGCAGGCATAATGTCCGGCTGGTCATAGAGCAAATGCTTTTGTTCGTTCATTGCTCTGTCACGAAGCATATAGAGTACTTCTTCGAGCTCTGCAAGAATATCAAGCTTTTCAAGACGGAGTACCATGCTTTCGTTCTGCATACGTGAAAAGTCCAGAAGCTCCTCAACAATGCCTGTAAGGCGTGTGGATTCCTTCACGATAATGTCCATACCCTTGTCAAAGGTTTCTTGGTCGGGAATACCGCAGCTCTGCATAGTTTCCGCCCAGCCCTTGATAGCTGTCAGAGGAGTTCTCAGCTCGTGAGATACGCTGGAGATAAAGTCGTTCTTTAGTCGTTCGGAAGCACCAAGCTCCCTTGCCATATCGTTGATTGAGTCGCACAAATCACCGATTTCATCGTCGTACATCTTGTCAATCTGTGCATTAAAGTCGCCCTGTGCAATCTGCTTTGCCGTGTCGGAAATAACACGTACAGGGCGCACAATAGAGCGGACAAAGTATGTGCCCGAGAAAATTACCAGAGAAATAATCAGAAGTCCCACAGCGGTAAAAATCGCAATGGCTGAGAATACCAGCTTGTTTATCGAAGACATTGAGGACACGTAGCGTATGGCACAAACCGTGTTGCCTGATGAATTCTTTACAATTCTTGTTACAGCGGTAACCTTTTCTCCTGTGGAGAGCTTTCCTGTCCACTTGGCATAGCCTGAGGTGCCTTCCTTGGCGGCTTCATAATCCGGCATAGGTTCCTTGTCTTCCGGAGTAAAGCCCGTGGAGGTTATCATTATGTCGCCTGAACGTCTTATAACGATAATTTCCATATGTTCTTTTTCTGTGAAGTTTTCCACATAATCTCTGGCAGTGGCAGAAAAGCCCACGTCGGTGTCAGCGTTGAAGTCAGAGAGAATGTTGTGAAGCTCCACACTTCTGCCACTTAAGGTTTGTTCTACAGAGGAATAGTAGTAGGTCGTAACAACGTATGAAAGACAAACTACTGCAAAAACGACGATAGCAACAATGGTGCACAGGGTGTTAAGCACCCAACGCTTTGTAATACCTTTTACCACGTGTCCGACCTCCTTTTTGCTAAATTGATTTTAGTTGAAGCTTTGGTTTATGCATCCCACTTGTAGCCCAGTCCCCAAACAGTAACAATGTATTTGGGGTTAGAGGGCTCGTCTTCTACCTTCATACGCAGACGACGGATGTTAACGTCAACAATCTTTTCTTCGCCCACATAAGCCTCACCCCACACGTGGTTGAGAATATCTACTCTGTCTAAAGCGGTGCCGGGGTTTGAGAAGAAGTATTCCATAATCTGGAACTCAACCTGAGTAAGCTCAATCTGCTTGCCGTTCTTTGTGAGTGAGCGGTTACGCAGATTAAGGGTGAAGATGCCGCTTTTCATTTCTTCCTTGAAGTTGTTTTCAGCCCTTTGCTGAGCGAGTGCGATTCTGCGGTAGAGTGAGTCAACGCGGGCTGTAAGCTCGCTGGGGGAGAAGGGCTTTGTAACATAGTCGTCAGCACCCAGCATAAGACCTGTAACCTTGTCCATCTCCTGAGTGCGGGCAGAAAGCATAATGATGCCGATGTTGCCGTTTTTGTTTCTAAGCTCCTTGCAAACCTGAAGTCCGTCCATACCGGGCATCATAATGTCAAGGATAGCGACGTCAAAGTCGCCTCCGTGTTCTTCGTATTTCTGCAGACCTGCCTCACCGCAGTCTGCCTCTACAACCTCATAGCCTGCACGTCTTAAGTTGATTACCACAAAGTCGCGGATTGCGGCTTCATCCTCGCAGACAAGAATTTTTTTCATAATAAAACCTCCGTTTCACGTATTCATAAGCTTTATAAAGCGGTGTTACCGCCGGAATTTATTTGCTGATAAGAGAGAATGCTTCTTTTACCTCTTCGTTTGTAAGCATCATTGAGCTGTTAAGTCCGGGGGTGATAAAGGCATATACGTAGCTGTCATTTTTTGCAAGCTCTGTGTATCCCTTTGATGAGATGCCGTCAGCCCAAATATCGTGGGGGAACATTCTTATTATAAGAATTACATCTGAGGGTTTACCCTCTGCCCACTCATAGAAGGCGATTTCACCCGAGGAGTAGTTTACATAAGCCGTGTAGTTGTCTGCCCATTTCTCGGGAACGGTGAATCTTAATCCATACACAAGGCTTGTGACCTGAGTTTTGTCTATATTCATACTGCCTGTGGCGGAGTATTCGCACCAGTAAATCAGAGCCGCGGGGACCGCCTCAGTTTGGATATCGTCAATTCTGAGTTTGAAGGTGTTGGGGACTTCGATGATGCCGTCGCCGTCAATATCCTCGGAAAGTACAGCGTAGCTTCTGCTTGCCTGATTTGTGGGAGAGTCCCCTGCAAAGCTTACTGTTTGCAGAGATGCAAAGTAATCGCTGTAATAAATCAGCTGTGTGTTATATGTACCCTCAGAGGTGATTCCGTCTATCACAGCACCCTGCTGACCGTAGAACACCCTGCCTGTCTGAATTTTTGCGAAGCTTACAACGTCACCGTCAATGGGTGCCTCGCTAATAGCATAAAGACCGTTCTTTGTGTCATTGAGAGTGATAAGAGAAGCTGTTGCAGGCTTGTCTGCTGTGAAAAGCGAGAGAAGTAAAAGCTCTTCCTTTCCTGAGGAAGTAAAGTCGGAGCACAACAGGTCAGAATAGTTGCTTTCACAGATAATCTCGGAACTTGTACCCTCTGCAGTAAGGTATACGGATAAATCCTTTATAAGGGAGTTGTAGGTATTCCAGCCTACGATAATTTCAGAAACAGAGTCGCCGTCTAAATCAGAGAAGAGAAGCCTGTCAACGGTGGTGCTTTTGCTTGTGTGGTTTCCCACAGTTGTCCACTCACCGTTTATGTTGTCCATAATAAGCAGATGGATGGTCTGAGCTTCGCCTGCAGGCAGATAGAAGGCGACCGCCTCCTGCACACCGTCAGCATCATAGTCAACGGTTGTGATGGCAGAGCGAAAGCTTCCGTTTTGAGGATATTTCAAAGTGTAGCCTGAGCCTGCTTCCTTGTCTATAAGCTCTTGAATTGCCGCCTTTTCGCCTGTGGCTTTGGGCGGAGTCATCAGCTCTGTAACGTTGAAGGTTACCGCATCGCAACCGCAAAGTGCAAAAGTAAGCAGAGCGGACAAAAAGAGCAGAAGTATTTTCTTTTTCAAGTCTTACCGCCTCCTTGTTATGCGGTTTAGTGTGGGTTAGCTAAGCTGTTTTTTTACAGCTACAAGATATTTGATGAGGATGCCCTCGTCTGAGAACATCTTTTCGTGCTCTGTAACGATGTTGCCCACAACATCGCTTGAGTGAAGGTCGCGGGTTAAGTATGTAATTTCAAATCCGCACTGAGAGAAGTACTCAAGACTGTCGTCAAAGAGCTCGTCAGAGTCGGTTTTAAAGTGGATTTCGCCGTTGTCTGCAAGAAACTCTCTGTACTGCATAAGCTTGGTGGGGTGGGTAAGACGACGTTTGTTGTGCTTACCTCTTGGCCAAGGGTTGCAGAAGTTTATATACATACGGGAGATGCCGTCAGCCTTGTCGATAATGTCTGTGATTTTATCCACGTTGTAAGCAGTCAGCACAATGTTTTTGCATTCTCTCCGGTTTTCTTCAAAGAGTCTTACTATGTTGCGTCTGCCGACAGCCAGCATATCGCTGATAAGGTCAACGGCAATGAAGTTTGTGTCGGGATTTAAAAGTCCCTTGTGAGCAACGAACGTACCCTTGCCACAGCCTACTTCAAGCTCAATGGGGTTATCGTTTTTAAAGAAACTGTGCCAGTTTCCTTTGTATTCAGCAGGCTTTTGAACGAAGAACGGACAAGCGTTCAGCTCAGGTACAGCCCATTTCTTTTTACGCATTCTCATTATATCACCGATAAAACACTATATTTTGATTATAAATACCCTTAATTAGTAATTATTATATCAAAATGTAGTGTTTATTGCAATTGTTTTTACGCAAAAAGTTATGATGTTTTAATAATATTTACAATTGTGAAAAGAAGAAGCCGCCAAGGCTTATCCCTGACGGCACATTTTAGTTATTTTTATTTAATATTTCCCATTCTTTTCTGACAATGGCGTAATAAGAGATATCAAGATATTCTCCCCATTGGGCTTTGAATTCTTCTTTGTGGGTTCCCTCAAAGCTAAGACCGCATTTTTGTGCAACCTTGCCTGATGCAGGATTTTTAACTGCGTGGCAGATTACCACTCTGTTTGCGTTTACTTTAGAGAAAAGGAAGCCTATGACTGCATTTGCAGCTTCGGTAACAATGCCCTTGCCCCAGTAATCATAGCCTATGCAATATCCTATTTCCGCACAGTCGTTATCTTCGGAAATTCTGACAACGGAGATACTTCCCACAACCTTACCTTCAAAGACGATTGCCCATTGATAGTAATTCTTATTTTCGTAGTCTGTGCACCAGCTTTCAAGGAGCATTCGGGTAGCGTCAGGTGACTTGTGAGGCTCCCATGTGAGGAATTTTGTGACACGTTCGTCTTTTGCCCAGTTTTCGTACATGGCATTGGCATCCTCAGTGGTGAACCTTCTCAGCTCAAGTCTTTCGGTTTTAATGGTTTGTGTACCCTTGTGTGTAAGCATTTTTTATCATTCCAATCAGATACAGAAATAAGGGTTTTGGCAGGCTGTGCTTTTAATAAATTCCACTTGAGGGAACTGTTTTGAAAGCTTGTTTTTTAGAGGAAGCATTGCTATATCTTCGGTAAAAAAGTGACCTGCCACAACCAGAGGAATACCTGTGGCAGTTGCCTCCAGATACTCGTGGTGCTTCGCCTCTCCTGTGAGGAAAGCATCTGCTCCAAGGCGTATTGCATCGTGATACATATCACCGCCTGCACCAGAGCACATACCCACGGTTTTAATGAGCTTGTCACCTTTTGTATAGCAGACACAGTCAGCGTGTAGGGAGCTCTTTACAAGTTTTACAAAATCCTCTGTGCTGAGAGCCTCAGAAAGCACACCAAGACACACAAATTCCTCAGGGAACATTTTTATGTCAGAAAGTCCCAGTGCATTTGCAAGACAGACGTTTACTCCGTCATCCTCGGCAATGTCAAGGTTTGTGTGCAAACACAAAGCAGTAATACCCGATTGTGCAAGCAGGTAGGGCACAGAGTCGGTGCTGAGTTTTTTAAGAGGATTGAAGATTACAGGGTGGTGGCTTATTATAAGCTGTGCACCCAAAGCGCTTGCTTCCTTCACAGCTTCGGGAGTAATATCAAGAGTTATCAGAGCTTTTGTAACTTCCTGCTCATCACTTCCCACAAGCAGACCGCTGTTGTCAAAATCTGCGGCAGAGCTTATAGGTGCAAAGCTTTCAGTAAAATCTATGATATCTTTTACAGTAATCATTGCGAATCTGTCCTCTCTTTGATGATTTCTGCAAGGAGCTTGTATTTTTTATCTGCGGCAGAGCGTTTCATAAGAAGCTTTGCCTGAAGCTTCAGAAATTCTTTGTCTTCATACAATTCAGGGTTGAGCTTTCCTGTGTATGTAAAAAGCTCGGTGCAAGGGTTTGTGTGAGCCGTGTATTCTACGCACATAACAGTATAGGGCTTGCCCTCGGCAATACAGCATTTCTGCTCTGTTATTTCAAAGCCCGAGTCGTAGAGGAATTTTATAACTCTTTCGCACTTGGTCATAGGCTGTAAAATAAGTCGCTTTGAGGAGTCTTTAAGCCAAGGTGCGGCGGATAAAACACCGATGATTGTGTCAGCACCCATACCTGCAATGACAATGTCGGTTACCTCGTCTGAGCAGATTCCTTCAAGTCCGGGACAAAGACGAGTTTGTATCTTATCCTGCAGATTGTATTTTTCTATTGTCTGCATACCGCGGCTCAAAGGCTCGGGGTTTATATCTGCCGCAATGGCGGTCAAAACCTTGCCTTCAAGGGTGAGCTTTACAGGCAGATAAGCGTGGTCAGTACCTATATCTGCAAGCTTTGCGCCGACTCTGACGAAATCGGCGCAAAGTGTGAGTCTTGAATCAAGAGAAAAGGGGGTCTGCATAAACTCAGGCACCAATGGCTTCGTTGAGCTTGTCTACAAGCTCCTGAGCATTTGTGCCGTGTACCTGACAAGCCTCAGCGATGGTTTCGCCTCTTGCAGCAGGACAGCCGAGGCAGTGCATGCCGATAGCGAAGAAATGCTCTGCTGTTTCGGGATACATATCCAGAACGTCACCAATAATGGAATCTTTTGTAATTGTCATAATAAAACCTCCAAAATGAAATTAAAAACTGATTTGTCAGTATATAAAGTAATTATAACACTCTATCCTACAAAAATCCACAGTTTTTTTGAGGCTTTGTGATTGGAAAATTGAAAAGGGAGCTAAAGCTTTAAATTCCTTGGACTTTCGGCAATTTCGGTGTCGTACTTGATTTTTTAAGGCTACGCACCTCGGCGCTTCTTGTCACGCCTCGTAGTGCTCCGCTTCTCTTAAAAAAGTCATCGTACTCCACAAAATCGCCTGTAAGCAAATGCACAGCATTTACTCACTATTCGGCAATTTCGGTGTCGTACTTGATTTTTTAAGGCTACGCACCTCGGCGCTTCTTGTCACGCCTCGTAGTGCTCCGCTTCTCTTAAAAAAGTCATCGTACTCCACAAAATTGCCTGTAAGCAAATGCACAGCATTTACTCACTATTCGGCAATTTAGGTGTCGTACTTGATTTTTTAAGGCTACGCACCTCGGCGCTTCGTATAAACAGAAAACTCCCAAGGTGTACTTGGGAGTTCATCACAAAATATATATCCGAATCTATGTCCGAAGAATTATTCTGCGTCTGTGCCTCTTCTCTTGTCCAGACATGCTCTGCAGTAGTAGTCCTTGCCCTCCATAGGAGTGAAGGGAACGGAATCCTCGGCACCGCAGTCAGCACATGTGATGGGATGTCTTTCTCTTGCAGGTCTTGCTGCGTTCTTACGTGCTGCTCTGCAGGCTTTGCAGCGCTGAGGCTCATTTGCAAGTCCTTTTTCTGCGTAGAATTCCTGCTCACCAGCGGAGAAAATGAATTCCTCGCCACATTCTTTGCAAATGATTGTCTTGTCTTCGTACATGGGGATTTACCTCGCTTTGGAAAATAATAATATTTTTACTCCTTTAAAGTTTGCACCTTAAAGGAACAAATTACGGTTTTACAGGGTTTCAAGAATGCCTGCGATTTTGCGTCTTATGCGTTGCATGGCATTGTCCACAGCCTTTGCACTGACAGCGAGATTATCTGCAATCTGCACATAGGAAAGACCCTGCAGATATGATTTGAGCACCTTGATTTCTAAAGGGGAAAGCTTGTCCTGAATAAGGGCTATAAGATTTTTTGAGCTTTCCTGCTCCAGAATTAAGTTTTCCGGATTGCCCAAATTACGGTCAGAGGGGTCGATATCCTCAAAGGAAACAATGGATTCTCTGGGGATTGTGCTTTTAGTGCGGAGGCTTCGTATAAGACTCATAAAGCGGTTATTTATGCAAACTCCTGCATAATTGCGAAAGCTTGCTTTTTTGCTTTCATCGTAGGTTTTGCAGGCTGAGTGCAGAGCTAAAAGACCCTCCTGCATAAAGTCTGCAGGCTCTGTGCCTGTGGCACTGTACTGCTTTGCAAAGTAGCCGATAAGTCCTTTGTATCGTCTTGCAATTTCCTCAAAGGCAGGTTGACTTCCTGCTTTGACCAGTTGTGCAAGCTCGGTGTCTGAACACGCTGTAAGCCCCTGTGGCACTTTGAACCCTTCCAATGATATACCTCTCATACGCTATAATACATTATTAGTTTACATTAAGAAGAACATTGAGTCAATCAACATTCGTGATTTTTGGTTATTTTTTACCCTGATTTGGACAAAATAGCTAAATATTAACTTGATTTTTTGTATGGATAATAATGGAATTCGGTGGTATAATCAAAGAATAACACAGAACTTGTGTCGGATTATGTATAGCCTTGTAGTCTGAAGATACAGCTTTTTTCTGAAAAAAGCACAGGAGGTTTAAGCATGGTTGTTAAATGTAACAGCGTTGGACTCTTTGGAATGGATGGGTATATGGTAGAGGTAGAGGCTGATGTGTCTGGAGGCATAGCGGCTTTTGATATAGTGGGCTTGCCAGATGCGGCAGTAAGAGAAAGCCGTGACAGGGTACGCACTGCAATGCACAACTGCGGCTACGGATTCCCTGTTTCGCGAATAACGGTAAACCTTGCCCCTGCAGATATCAAGAAGGCAGGACCGCTTTATGACCTGCCAATACTTGTTTCAATTATGCATGCAACATCGCAAATTAATGCACCCATATCTGACTGTGCTTTTATTGGTGAGCTTTCTCTTTCGGGAGAGGTTCGTTCTGTAAACGGTGTGCTTCCTATGGCAATCAAGGCAAAGGAAGCAGGGATAAAGAAATTATTTGTACCTTTTGAAGATAGTGCTGAGGGTGCTGTGGTGGCAGGACTCGAGGTATATCCTGTGCGAACTGTTGTCGAGCTTGTAGAGCATTTGTGTGGGAAAAAGCTTATCGCTCCTGCAACTGTGCCTCAAGAGGTGATAACCCACGGGTTTATGCCCGACTTTTCTCAGGTAAAAGGTCAGTATGAGGCAAAGCGTGCGTTGGAGGTTGCCGCCGCAGGCGGACACAACGTGCTGCTTATTGGCCCTCCCGGTTCAGGCAAAAGTATGCTTGCAAAGCGCATTCCTTCAATACTTCCGGATATGACCTTTGAGGAAAGAATAGAAGCTTCAAAAATTCATTCCATAGCAGGACTGTTGCCAAAAGGACAATCCTTGATAACAGAACGTCCCTTCCGCAACCCCCACCACACAGTTTCATCCGTGGGACTTTCGGGAGGAGGCACAATTCCCAAACCGGGTGAAGTATCCCTTGCACATAACGGTGTGCTTTTCCTTGATGAATTACCTGAATTTTCACGCACAGCCTTGGAGGTTCTCAGGCAGCCTATGGAGGATTCAAAGGTTACTGTTTCCCGCGTGCATTCAACTGTGAGCTACCCCTGCTCTGTTATGCTGATTGCGGCGATGAATCCCTGTCCCTGCGGATATTTCGGACATCCCAGAAAGAAGTGCACCTGTTCTGAAAATGCAATTCATAAATATCTCGGCAGGGTATCCGGCCCCTTGCTTGACAGAATCGACATTCACGTGGAGGTGCCCGCTGTGGAGTATGAGGAACTCAGCTCCTACTCGGGTGCAGAGCCTTCTGCAAAAATTAAGGAGAGAGTAGACAAGGCAAGAAAAATTCAGCTTGCAAGGTTTGAAGGCACCTCGGTTACCTGTAATGCACGCCTTACTCCCGATTTACAAAGTTCGGTTTGTGTTACAGATGATAAGGCACAGCAGGTGCTTCGGGATGCGTTTGACAAGTTGGGACTTTCTGCCCGTGCTTATGACAGAGTGCTGAAGGTAAGTCGTACCATTGCAGACTTGGAAGCCTCTGAAATAATCCGTGCCGACCACGTGTTGGAGGCAGTACAGTACCGCACACTTGATAAGAAGTATTGGAATACGTTCTGATTTTGTAACTTTTTTACCTTTGTGTAACCTGCACATACCTAAATCTACATATTGTGGTAGGCGGACATGAAAAGGTAAAGATATGCCAAATTTTGTAAAACGAATTGTCAAAAACCAACCAAAACCGAACGTGCGTTCCTAGGTGCAAAGGAAGTTTGCTGAAAAATGGTTACAATTCAAAATATCGGTTGACATTGACGTCGTTCTGTATTATTATTTGAATGCGAGATAATGGTAAAATCATATAAATCCGCAACTTTTCTTTTGTATAATACTTACAAAGCCGAAAACGAAAAAATCACCTGAAATGGATTGATTTTTCAACTTATTTTTATCGGCTTTGTGCTTAGCTTGTTTTTTGATACAAACAATAACTACAAACCGTGTGTATCCTGATTACTTAATTATCGGAGTGTGCAGATTTGGAAAAATATATAATTAACGGCGGAAAGCCCCTGATGGGCGAAGTTACCATCAGCGGTGCCAAGAATGCCGCAGTAGCTATAATCCCCGCGACAATCCTCTGTGATGAGCCTTGTCGAATTGAAAACGTTCCCAACATCAGCGATGTTAACCTTATTGCCAGAATTCTTCAGAATCTTGGTGCAAAGGTAACAAGAGTTGATAAACATACATTGGATATTGACCCCAGACCCATACGCACCTGTGCGGCAATTGATGATTCTGTCCGCGGTATGAGAGCCTCCTACTATCTCTTGGGTGCTCTTATCGGCAGATTCAACGAAGCAAAGGTTGCACTTCCTGGTGGTTGTAATTTTGGACTAAGACCCATTGACCAGCATCTGAAGGGATTTGCAGCAATGGGTGCTAAGTGCGAGCTTATCGGCGGAGCCATTGTTGAGGCAAAGTGCGAGGGTAAGGTAAAGGGTGCTCAGATTTATATGGATACGGTATCTGTTGGTACCACAATGAATCTTATGCTTGCCGCTGTAAAGGCACAGGGGCAAACTATCATTGAGAATGCCGCAAGGGAGCCTCACATTGTTGACCTTGCAAACTTCTTAAACTCCATGGGTGCAAACATCCGCGGAGCCGGTACAGACGTTATTAAAATCCGCGGAGTGGAATACCTCCATGGCATAACATATTCCATCATTCCCGACCAGATTGAAGCAGGTACCTATATGGCTGCTGTTGCGGCAACAAGGGGCAGACTTCTGGTTCGCAACGTTACACCCAAGCACCTTGATTCCATCACAGCAAAGCTTGAAGAAATCGGTGTTTCTGTTGAGGAGTTTGACGAGGCGGTGCTTATTGATGCTACAGGCAAGGATTTACGCCGTTGCAACATCAAGACAATGCCTCATCCCGGTTTCCCCACAGATTGTCAGCCTCAGTTTGTAGCAATGCTCACAACTGTAAACGGCACATCCATCGTTACAGAGAATGTGTGGGATAACCGCTACCAGTATATCAGAGAGCTTCTGCTTATGGGTGCAAATATTTCTGTTGAGGGCAGAGTTGCTATTGTTGACGGTAACTCAAAGCTTCACGGAGCACCTGTTAAGGCGTGCGATTTGCGTGCAGGTGCGGCACTTATCATTGCAGGTCTTGTAGCATCGGGCACAACAGAGATTTCCTCTATTCACTACATCGAAAGAGGCTACGAGGAGATTATCGAGAAGCTGTGTGCTTTAGGTGCAGATATTAAGAAACAGTACGTTCCCGATGAGGACGTTGCGGTTACAGCATAATCCTAAGTTTAATGTCAGGGGTACATCTTGTACCCCTGTTTTTAATTTTATGAAGTTGATTTCAGAGGGGTATTTTCTTTGGCAAAACTTGTTACACTTTTCAGTTCTTCAAGCGGTAACAGCTATTACATAGGTGCATCGGGGCAAGCTGTGCTCATTGATGCAGGCAGAAGCTGTAAGCAGATTGAGCAGGCTATGATGTCGAACAACCTTGATATGCGTTCTGTCCGTGCAATATTTGTTACTCATGAGCACACAGACCATTGTCAGGGGCTCAAAGTGCTGGCTTCACGCTACGGTATCACTGTATATTCAAGTGCAGGCACTATGGCGGAGCTTGAAAAAGCAGGCAGGCTTGATTCGCGTTTTAACACGGATATTATCGAGAGCAAGGTTTCCTTGGGAGATATGCTCATAGAACGGGTTAATACGCCTCACGATGCTTGTGAGAGCTGCGGCTACAGAGTAACAACAGCAGACGGAAAACGCGTGATGGTTGCTACAGATATGGGCATAATGCTTCCCTCGGTACGCAATGCAATATCTGAGTGCGATGCGGCTGTTATAGAGTCAAATCACGACGTCAATATGCTTATGTCGGGTCCCTACCCTTATGTGCTAAAAAGACGTATTCTTTCTGACAAAGGACACCTTTCAAATATGGCTTGTGCACAGGAGCTGCCGCACTTTGTAAATTCAGGTGTAAAGCATCTGATACTGGGGCATTTAAGCGCAGAAAACAACACTCCCGACGTAGCCTTCCAGACCTCGCTGTGCTCGCTTTTGCAGGCAGGAATGAAAGAGGGAGAGGACTTTACCTTGCAGGTAGCACCCAAGGAAACCAACGGAAAAGCTGTTATTTTTTAAGAGGTTATTATGCAGAGTGTAAATATAATTTGCATCGGAAAATTAAAAGAAAAATATCTTGCAGATGCCATAAAGGAGTACAGCACACGCCTTACTCCCTTCTGCAAATTCAGCATTATAGAGCTAGACGAATACCGCTTGCCCGATAAGCCGTCAGAGGCTCAGATAAAGATTTGTCTTGAGGAAGAGGGCAAAAAAATTCTCTCAAAGATTTCAAAGAATTCCTTTGTGGTGCCTATGTGTATTGAAGGTAAGATTATTTCTTCTGAGGAATTAAGTAACCTTGTTGCCGATGCAGGTGTAATGGGCAAGAGTACCATAGATTTTGTTATCGGAGGCTCCTTCGGGCTTTCAGATGAAGTGAAAAAGAGGGGAGATTTCCGTCTTTCCATGGGCAGGATGACCTTTCCTCATCAGCTTGCAAGAGTTATGCTCTGCGAGCAGGTGTACCGTGCATTTCAGATAATGACAGGCGGCAAATATCATAAATGATTTGAGTTTAAAAGGAGGTTTGGACGATGGCACTTGACGGCATATTTTTAAGACATATAGGAAAAGAAATTGAAAACATTGCATTAGACGGTAAGGTAAATCAGGTCCACCAGCCAAACCGTGACGAGCTTATTATTTCTATTCACACTCATCAGGGTAACAAGCGTTTGCTTATATCTACCCGTGCGGATTCCCCCAGAGTGAGCTTTACAAACCATAGTGCGGAAAATCCGCCTGTTGCGCCTATGTTTTGTATGCTTATGCGAAAAAAGCTTTGCGGTGCAAGACTCAGAGCTGTGCGTCAGTTTGAGCTGGAGAGAATTCTTTTCCTTGATTTTGATGCCACCAATACCTTGGGTGACAGCGAAAAGCTCACCCTTGCGGTGGAGATAATGGGCAAGCACTCAAACTGTATTCTCATTGACTCGGAGGGCGTGATTATTGATGCCCTTAAAAGAATAGATTTAACTCTTTCCTCAAAGCGACTGGTGCTTCCGCAGCTTCGGTTTGAGCTTCCTCCCTCACAGGGCAAGGTTTCACTTTTAGAATTGCCTTGTGATGCTGTGGCAGAGAGGATTTTTGAAAATCAGAATATGACTTTGGATAAGGCAATGCTTTCTGTGGTTATGGGTGTTTCTCCCATTGTGTGCAGAGAGCTTGCATACATTGCTACAGGCAGTACAGATATCAGAGTGGAGGATTTGAGCTTCTCTGAAAAAACAGCCTATATTCAGGAGCTTGAGAAGCTTTCAAAGCTTGCAAGAGAGGGTGAAGGTACTCCCTTTATGCTCAGAGATGCTAGCGGTAAGCCCTTTGATTTGACTTTCTTTGAGGTTACTCAGTATGCACAGGTGGCAGAGTCCAGAAGCTTTGCAGGCTTTTCTGAGCTTCTTGATGAATACTATCACAAACGCGACAGCATTGAGCGTATGCGTGTGCGCTGTCGTGACCTTTCTAAGCTTGTGGCAAATAATATTGCAAGGCTTTCAAGGAAGCTTTCCAATCAGGTTGCCGAGCAGACAAAAAGCAAGGATAGGGAGCACCTCAGAATCTGCGGAGATTTACTGCAGGCAAACCTTTACAGAATAGAAAAAGGTTCACCATTTGTTGATGTAGAGAACTTCTACGATGAGAATATGGGGACTTTAAGAATAAAGCTTGACCCTGCTAAGAGTCCAGCTCAGAATGCACAGAGGTATTATAAGGAATATCAAAAAGCAAAAACCGCAGATAAAATCCTCAGCGTACAGATTGAAAAGGGCAGGCAGGAGCTTGAGTATCTTGAAACTGTTTTGGATGAAATTGAACGTGCAGAAAATGAATCTGACCTGTCAGCTATAAGACAGGAGCTTGTTTCAGAAGGTTACATAAAGCCTCAGAAGGGCAAGCAGAAGCCACCAAAAGAGCTTGCTCCCAGAGAGTTTACTGTATCTGATGATTTTAAGGTGCTGGTGGGCAGAAACAACCGTCAGAATGATATGCTTACTTTGAAGCTTTCACGCAAAACGGACTTGTGGTTTCACACCAAGGACATCCCCGGCTCGCACACAATTCTTCTGACAGAAGGCAGAGAGGTAAGTGACGAGGCAATCTTCGAAACTGCACAGATTTGCGCCTACTTCTCAAAGGCAAGAGAAAGCTCACAGGTGCCTGTGGATTACACCCTTGTAAAGTATGTTTCCAAGCCTCAGGGTTCCCCTGCAGGCAGAGTGATTTATACCGACCAGCACACCGTGTATGTTACTCCGAAAAATCCCGAAGAATAAATTCACCGCTTGCAAAGGTCACAGGACTTTTGCAGGCGGATTTTTGTTTATATGTTTACGTTTTGTTAATTGAAATAATGGGTGCGATGTGATATAGTTGTATCTGTATAAATATGTAAAGTGACAGCAGGTGAAGGCATGAGTCTTGTAGAATTCAAGGACGTAAAAAAATACTATACTATGGGTGAGGTTACCATAAAAGCCGTTGACGGAATATCATTCTCCATTGACGAGGGTAGCTTTACCGTTGTGGTAGGTTCCTCGGGTGCAGGTAAAACCACAGTTCTGAACATCTTGGGAGGAATGGATAACTGCACCGAAGGAACTGTGCTTGTAGCAGGCAGGGATGTAAGTAGGCTTTCAGACAAGGAGCTTGTAATGTTTCGTCGTTACGACATTGGCTTTGTGTTTCAGTTTTATAACCTGATTCAAAATCTGACTGCAAAGGAAAACGTAGAGCTTGCAACTCAGATTTGCAAAAATCCTATGGATGCGCAGGAAGCTCTTATGAGCGTTGGCCTTGGGGACAGAATGAATAACTTCCCCTCTCAGCTTTCGGGCGGAGAGCAACAGCGTGTATCTATTGCAAGAGCATTGGCAAAGCGTCCCAAGCTTCTTCTTTGTGATGAGCCTACAGGTGCGCTTGATGATAACACAGGCAGAACAATACTCAAGCTTTTACAGCGTAAATGCCGTGAGGATGGTATTACCGTTGTTCTTATTACCCACAACTCTGCAATAACTCCTATGGCGGACAGAGTCATCCGTATGGGTAGCGGTAAAATCATAAGCGATACCGTAAATGAAAATCCTCTTTCCGTAGACGAGATTGAGTGGTAATTAACAGACTGAATTTTTACAGATAAGGAGGGACAGCCTGTGTCAAAAATGTTGCTTCGTAATACCTTGCGTGACATTAGCAAAACAAAAGCACGCTTTATATCTATTATGCTTATTATTATGCTTGGCGTAGGCTTTCTTGTAGGTATAAACTCCACCGCTCCTTCAATGTATGCGGTGGCAAAAGAATATTACAAGGAAACAAATCTCTGCGATTTCAGATTGATTTCCACGGTGGGGTTTACAGAAGATGACGTAGAGGCTGTGAAAAATACCGAGGGTGTAAAGGATGTTATGCCCTCTTATTTTACTGATGTGTTGCTCTCGGGCGACTCGGGCGAGGTAGTGCGTTTGTATGCTGTGCCAAATGCGTATAATGGCTGTGATACAGTGAACAAGCTTGTACTGCGTGAGGGCAGACTACCTGAAAATCCCGATGAAATAGTGGTAGGCGGTGGCGGTTTTGATGATTTCTCCTTGGGGAAAAAGCTTAAGTTTGAGGCCCCCGTAAAGGGTGAGGATTTATCAAAAACACTTGATTATGCAGAATTTACCGTGGTGGGTGTTGTGGATTCACCAATGTATATCTCCTTTGAAAGAGGAGTGACCAACGTTGGCTCGGGCAAGATTTCTGCCTATATGTTTATTCCCCCTGAGAGCTTCTCTGTAGGCAGATACACAGAGCTTTATGTAACAGGTGAAGCCTTGGAGGACTTTTCACCCTATTCAGAGGAGTACGACAACGCAAGAGAAACTCTGAAAGCAAGGCTTGAAGCTACAAGCGAGGTGCGTAAAAAAGCCTTCTCTGAGGATGAGCTTGGCTTGGTACAGGCAAGCCTTGACGAAGCAAAGCTTACCTTTGAAAAAGAAAAGGCTAAGACAGAAAAAGAGCTTTCTGATGCTCAGAAGAAAATTGATGACGGCAAGGCTCAGCTTGCTCAGGAAATAAACAATGCCAAGGCTACCCTTGCCGACGCAAAGAAACAGATAGAAGAGGGCAAGGTACAGCTTGAAGAGAAGAAGTCAGAGTTTGATAAGCGAACAAAGCTTGCCGAGGAAAAAATAACTAAGGGTGAAAAAGACCTTGCATTGGCACAGGAGGAAATCGCTCAGGCAAAGGCTCAGATGAAGGAAGAAATATTCTCTTCTGTGAGCGGTATGGGTATTACAAGAGAGAAGTTTGATTATCTTTACGGCGACAGAGATATGCTCTCTGTTTCAGATGTGTATGTTCTTGAGGGTATTGTGAAGGCTTACAAGAGCTCCGTAGACAGCAAGGCTTTTGCCCTTAAGATTCTTATTAAAGAAATGGAAGCGGTGTTCTCCATTTCGGGTAAAGACCCAGAGAGTGTGGAGGAATACACACAAGCTGTAATCAGATACAACGAGCTTACTGCTGAAAGCGAAAAGCTTGCAGTTTTCCTCGATACAGGCAAGACAGAGCTTGTAAATGCAGTAAAGGCTTTAACCGAGGCTGACGCTCAGGTAAAGGCTTCAGAGGAAGAGCTCGCAATTGCAAAGACTGAGCTTGAAAAGGGTAAGATTACTGCAAAGGAAGAGTTTGGAAAAGCCGAGCAGGAGCTTGTGCAGGCTGAAAAAGATTACACCTCGGGACTGGAAGAACTCGAAGTAAAAGAGCAGGAAGCAACCCTTGAGCTTCAAAAGGCACAGGAAGAGCTTGATAAAGGAAAAAAAGAAGCTGACAAGGAATTTGAAAAGGCTTACAAGGAGCTGAGAAAAGCTCAGAAAGAGCTTGATAATATTGCAAATCCTGTGTGGTACATAAACACCCGTGATGACAATCCCGGCTATTCCTCCTATGCGGACAACGTAGAGAGAGTAAACGCTGTAGGCAAGGTTTTTCCTGTGTTCTTTATGCTGGTTGCTGTGCTTGTGTGCGTAACCACTCTTTCACGTCTTGTAGAGGAGCAACGTGCAGATATTGGCGCACTTACAACCCTCGGCTACAGAAAAAGGGATATATTCTTCAAGTACATAGCCTATGCTCTGAGTGCAACCGTTATAGGCTCTGTGGTGGGTATAGCTTTTGGAGTGCCTGTGATTCCTACGGTTATTTTCAACGCCTACAAAATACTGTACTCTTCAATGCCGTCACTTGTTCTAAAGCTTAATTGGTCGGGTGCAATTGTTGCAACCTTGGTGGCAATGCTGTGCACGACGGCGGTGGCTTTCTTTACTTGCAATGCACTTTTGAAACACAAGCCTGCAACTCTGCTCAGACCAAAAGCTCCCAAAGCAGGCAAGAGGATTTTTCTTGAACGAATCGGCTTTGTGTGGAATAAAATGGGCTTTTTTGCCAAGGTAACTGCAAGAAATATTTTTCGCTATAAGGCAAGATTTTTTATGACGGTTATTGGTGTTGCAGGCTGCACAGCTTTGATTTTCGCTGCCTTCGGTCTTTATGCAAGCATCAACGATGTTATGGGAAAGCAGTTTGGCGAGATATTTACCTATGATTTGATTATTGCTGCTGACGACAGCGCAGAGTATAATAAATCGCTCAAAGAAAAGATTTTTGCAGACGAGCGGTTTGCAGATAAGGCACTTTGCAGTCAGATTGTTATAACTGCAAAGAACGGGGATAAGGAGGTTAATACAGATACATACCTTGCAATCCCCGAGAACATAGCGGATTACACACAAATTGTAAATCTGAGAGAACGCAAATCCGGAGAGAAGCTGACTCTTTCTTCTGACGGGGTAATTGTTACCGAGAAGCTTGCAAAGAGTTTGGATGTTTCCGCAGGCGATAAGATTACTGTGGTTGAAAAAACAAAGGAAGCTGATTTTACTGTTTTGGGTATATGCGAAAACTATATGTACGGATATGTTTTTATAAGCCCTGAGTTATATGAAAAGAGCTTTGAAAAGGAACCCGAATTCAGTATGTTTATGTGTACTGCCTTTGATAAAGCACCTTTTGATGAGGATGCTGTAGGCAGGGAATATCTTGACACAGAAGGAGTGCTGGGAGTTTCCTTTATATCTGCTTCCGTAAAAAGCTTTGAGGATATGATATCTTCCTTGAATTACGTAGTACTTGTAATGATTGTAAGTGCCGCTGCCCTTGCCATTGTGGTGCTGTATAATCTGACAAACATCAATATTGCAGAGCGTAAACGAGAGATTTCCACCCTGAAGGTGTTGGGATTTAAAAACGGAGAAACCTCAGCCTATATTTACAGAGAGAATATTCTGCTGTGCCTTTTTGGTATTGCAGGAGGATTGGTACTCGGCGTGTGGCTTTTAGGCTATATTATCACTACTATTGAGCTGGAGATGGTTATGTTCGGCAGAGATATTCACGCAATCACATTTGTTATTTCAGCTTTGCTGACTGCTGTGTTCGCAGGCTTTGTGAATATGATTATGCATCTGCGGCTCAAGAAGATTGATATGGTGGAAAGTCTTAAATCTGTTGAATAATAAATCCTGACTTGGAGGATATAATGATTACAAGAGAAGAGTTTGAAAATATAGCTCTGCTTTCAAAGCTTTATGTGGCAGAGGATGAATACAGCGCGGTTTGTGCAGACCTTCAGCAGATGATGGATTTTGCTGATGAAGTGTCACAGGCGCCGGTTGAAACTGAGCAAAGCAGAACCTTTGAGTATACTCCGTTGCGAGAGGATGAGGTTTCAGAGTCTTTGTCAAAGAATGATGTCCTCAGTAACGCAAGGCTTTGTGAAAACGGTTATTTCAAAGTGGAAAAGAATGACTGATTATGGGAAAAATTGAAAGAATACACAGCTCGCTTCTCAGCAGGGAGGTTTCCTGTAGAGAGCTTACAGAAGAATATTTATCTGCAATAGAGCGTGACAACAGCACACTTTCTGCTTTTGTTACGGTCACGGAGGATTGTGCCCTTGAAACAGCAGATAAGGTGGATAAAAAGCTTTCAAAAGGGGAGAGCATAGGTATGCTTTCGGGTGTGCCTATGTCAATCAAGGATAACATCTCTACAAAAGGAATAAGAACTACTTGTTGCTCAAAGATGCTTTGGAACTACACCCCTGTTTATGACGCTACCGCTTACAGCAGATTGAAATTACAGGATGCAGTACTCTTGGGTAAAAACAATATGGATGAATTCGCTATGGGCAACACGGGCGAAAATTCCTGTATCGCTCCCTCCAAAAATCCTTTTGATATGTCCCGTGTTACAGGAGGCTCTTCCTCGGGAAGTGCCTGTGCGGTGTCATCTAATCTTTCGGTATATTCTCTGGGAAGCGACACAGGCGGTTCAGTGCGTCAGCCTGCGGCTTTTTGCGGTCTTGTGGGGCTTAAACCCACTTTCGGAGCTGTGTCCAGATACGGACTGATAGCTTACGCGTCAAGCCTTGAGCAGATAGGACCTATGGCAACATCGGTTGAGGATGTTTCTCTTGTTTTTGATGCAATCAGCGGTAAAGATGTGCTGGACTCCACCTGCAACAGAGAGTATGAGGAGAGTACGTTTTCTCACCTTAATGACAGCATAAAGGGAAAAAGAGTGGGGATTATCCGCGAGTTTTCTCAGGGTGAGCATATTTCCTCTGAGGTGAAAGAGGCTGTCAATAAAGTAGTCTGCACCTACGAGGCGATGGGTGCCAATGTAGTTGAGCTTACCATGCCCGAGCTTTTGCAGGCGGTGCCTGTTTACTATATTATTGCTTGTGCAGAGGCTTCCTCAAACCTTGCACGATACGACGGAATACGCTACGGCTACAGAGCACAGGGGGATTTTCAGAGTGTTCATGAGCTGATTTGCAGAAGCCGAAGCGAAGCCTTCGGCAAGGAAGTAAAACGCCGTATTCTTATGGGCACCAATGTGCTCAGCGGTGACAAATGCAGTTATTACTACGACAAGGCGAAATTGCTAAAGGATAATATCTGCAGGCAGTTTGCCCGTGCTTTTGAAAAATGCGATGTTATCATAACCCCCACAACTCCCACCCCTGCCTTTGAGTGCAATCGCAAGGCTGAGTCGGTGGAGCTTCTTTGTGAGGATGCGTGTGCTATACCTGCAAACCTTGCATCCTTGCCTGCGGTAAATTTGCCTTGTGGAGTGTCAAAGACCGGTTTGCCCATAGGGGTGCAGATTATCGGCAACAAATTCTGCGAGGCTTTGGTGCTTAATATGGCTTATAAATATCAGCAGGAAGCACAGCTTGAGTTTTGCACAAAGTGGGGTGTGAGTCAATGAAGTATCTTATGACGGCAGGGCTTGAAACCCACGTGGAGCTTTCTACAAAATCTAAGATGTTCTGCTCCTGTAAAACCGAATTTGCAGGAGAACCAAACTCCCGTTGCTGTCCTGTATGCTTGGGACTTCCCGGCTCATTGCCTGTAATAAACAAGCAGGCGGTGGAGCTTGCCATATTGGCAGGACTTGCCTTGAATTGCAAAATAAACACCTTGTCTTACATGGACAGAAAAAACTATTCTTATCCCGATTTGCCCAAGGCGTATCAGATTTCTCAGTACGATGTGCCCTTGTGTTATGACGGCTTTATTAAGCTTTCCTCGGGCAAGGTTATCCGCATTAGCCGTATTCACATTGAAGAGGATGCAGGCAAGCTTGTGCACAACAAGAATGAAACTCTCATTGATTACAACCGTTGCGGTGTGCCTCTTATTGAGATTGTAACCGAGCCCGATTTTTCTTCTTCCGATGAGGTCAGAGAGTATGTGCAGATGCTTCAGCATCTTCTCAGATACATAGGGGTGTCCGATTGCAGAATGCAGGAGGGCTCTATGCGATGCGATGTGAATGTGTCCGTAAGACCTGCCGACAGCGACAAGCTGGGTACTCGCACAGAAATCAAAAATATGAACTCCGTAGCCAATATGGTGAAAGCTTTGGAGTATGAATATAAACGCCAGACTGAGCTTCTTGAAAAAGGAGAGAGTATCACACAGGAAACTCTGCGTTTTGTTGAGAGCGACGGCAGTACTTCTCCTATGCGAAGCAAGGAGGATGCAAGGGATTACCGCTTTTTCCGCGAGCCCGATTTGTTGCCTTTGCATATTGGAGAAGCAGAGCTAAAGAGAATAAAAGAAAATCTCCCCGAAATGCCAAGCATTAAGCTGGAGCGTTATGTAAAGGAGTTCGGACTGAGCAAAACCGATGCACAGCACCTTATAAAATACAGACGTGTTTCAGAATTCTTTGATGAGGTCGCAAAGCTTACTTCTGATGCAAAAACAGCATCAAAGCTTATCATCGGTCAGATGTTTTCTTTGTTTTCTACAGAAGCCCAGAAAGAGGAGTTTTCGGTAAAGGTTACGCCCTTTCAGCTTTCAGAGCTTGTTGCTTTGCTGTCTTCGGGCAAGGTTAACTCATCCCTTGCAAAGACAACTCTTGACAAAATGCTTCTTTCGGGAAAGGATGTCACAGACTTTTTGAGTGCAGAGGACTTGAAAGGTTTTACTAAAGCAGAGCTTGAAAATCTGTGTGCAAAAGCAATAGAGCAAAGTCCCTCTGCTGTGGCTGATTTCAAAGGCGGAAAAGAAAAAGCTTTGATGGCACTTGTAGGCTTTGTTATGCGGGAAAGCCGCGGCAAAGCAAACGCAGAAACAGCGAAAGAGTGTCTTGAAAAACTTTTGACAGACAATTAAGGAAGATAATTATGAAAACTCTTTATGTGTCCGATTTGGACTCAACACTTCTGAACAGCAAAGCTGAGCTTTCTGATTTCACAAGAAAAACTCTGAATGAGCTTGCCTCAAAGGGAATGCTGTTTTCATACGCTACCGCTCGCTCGGCAAAAACAGCATCCAAGGTTACAGAAGGGCTAAAAGGGGACATTCCCATTATTGTTTACACAGGCACCTTTATTATGGAAAACGCCACCCACAGAATAATTCTCAGTAACTTTATGACTGAGGCAGAGGTGCAGGCGGTGAATGAAGCAGTAAAGAAATTTTCTTTTTGCCCCATAACTTATGCTTATGTTGACGGCGAAGAGCGGTTTGTGTATGACCCTGCGGTAATCAGTAAAAGCGTTGATGAATTCATCAAAACCCGTGAGGGCGACAGTAGGCAGAAGGCGGTTTGCGGTGGTTTTGAGGGAACCCTCAAAGGTGATGTTTTCTACTTCACATTTATGGAGCAGAAAGAGAAACTACAGCCTGTGTATGATTTTCTTAAAGACAGGTGTAACTGCCTTTTCCAGCCTGATAATTATACGGATAATTGGTTTTTAGAGGTAATGCCAAAAGAGACAACCAAGGCAAACTCGGCACTTCGGCTCAAAGAGCTTCTGGGTGCAGATAAGCTTGTAGCCTTCGGCGACGGCTATAACGATATTAAGCTTTTTGAAGCTGCAGACGAGTGTTATGCAGTCGGTAACGCGGTGGACGAGCTAAAGGAAATTGCCACAGGGGTAATAGGTACCTGTGACGAGGACGGAGTAGCACATTGGCTTCTTGAAAATTATAAAGAATAAAAGAAAAACACGGTGAACAGTAACGTTCACCGTGTTTTTTGTATTAAAAGTCGGAACTAAATTTCTGAACTTTAATATTTAATTAAACGCAACCCTGAGCCTTCATAGCCTCAGCAACCTTAAGGAAGCCTGCAATGTTAGCACCTGCAACCAGGTCGCCTTCCATGCCGTACTCCTTAGCTGCATCGTAGGAGTTCTGGTAAATGCTCTTCATGATAGTCTTGAGCTTTGCGTCAACTTCCTCAGCGCTCCAGCTGTAACGCATGGAGTTCTGGCTCATTTCAAGACCGGAAACAGCAACACCGCCGGCATTTACTGCCTTGGAGGGAGCAACTACAACATTGTTCTCCTTCAGGTAGTCAACAGCCTCGTTTGTTGTGGGCATGTTGGAAACCTCAACATAGTACTTAACGCCGTTTTCAACAATCTGCTTAGCTTCAACGATAGAAACCTCGTTCTGAGTAGCACAAGGCATAATGATGTCAGCCTTAACGCCCCAGGGCTTCTGGCCTGCAAAGAAGGGAACGCCGAACTTGTCAGCATAATCCTGAACCTTGTCACGTCTGGAGTCACGCATCTCAAGCATGAAGTTAATCTTCTCTTCTGTGTTGATGCCGTCTTCGTCGTAGATGTAGCCGTCAGGACCGGAAAGTGTTACAACCTTACCGCCAAGCTCAGTTACCTTCTGAACAACACCCCAAGCAACGTTACCGAAGCCGGAAACTGCAACTGTCTTGCCCTCGATGGACTCACCGAGAGTCTTGAGCATCTCTACTGTATAGTAAACTGCGCCGAAGCCTGTTGCCTCGGGACGGATAAGAGAACCGCCGTACTGGAGGCCCTTACCTGTGAGAACACCTGTGAACTCGTTTCTGAGTCTTTTGTACTGACCGAACATGTAGCCGATTTCACGTGCACCTGTGCCGATGTCGCCTGCGGGAACATCAAGGTCAGGACCGATGTGGCGCTGAAGCTCTGTCATAAAGCTCTGGCAGAAACGCATAACCTCGCCGTCGCTCTTGCCTCTGGGGTCGAAGTCAGAACCGCCCTTGCCGCCGCCCATGGGCAGAGTTGTCAGGGAGTTCTTGAAGGTCTGCTCGAAACCGAGGAACTTAATAATGGAAGCGTTAACAGAGGGATGAAGTCTGATACCGCCCTTGTAAGGACCGATTGCAGAGTTGAACTGAACTCTGAAGCCACGGTTAACCTGTACCTTGCCGTTGTCGTCAACCCAGGGTACACGGAAGAAAATCTGTCTTTCGGGCTCAACGATTCTTTCAAGAACGCCAGCCTCTACCAGGTCGGGTCTTTTTTCTACTACAGGCTCAATAGAGGTGAAAACCTCTGTTACAGTCTGGATGAACTCAGGCTCGCCGGGATTTCTTTTCTTAACTCTCTCAAGAAGGTCAAGAAGATACTCGTTTGTAAGTGCCATATTTCTCACGGCTCCTTCTACATAAAATTTCGCTTAATAGCAACATAAGAATTATACAGCAATAAAAAATGGATTTCAAGAGAAAAAACAGAGGTTTTTGCAATTTTTTTTATAAAACCTTCAAATTTGGTCGTGATTTGTATATATTGACGGCAAAATGTGAATAATGAGGCGTGGTTTCCTGCAGTTGAGGATGTTTGCATAATAAATATTGTAAATTTTATTACCTTGTGTTATCATAATTAATAAGGAAAAGACCAAACTGTATTATGAGGAAATACAGAAGCTTTACCTTGTTTTTTCGTTAACTTTTACTTTAAATACTGATTTCGGAGTGGGATTATGAGAAAGACCAAGATTATCTGCACCTTAGGCCCTGCCTGCAATAACAAAAAGACTCTCAAAAAAATGATTGAAGCAGGAATGAACGTGGCAAGAATAAACCTAAGCCACGGCACCTATGACGACATAAAAGAGAATATTGCAATGGTAAACGAGGTTGCCGCTGAATGCAAAAAGCAGATTGCTATTATGCTTGATACAAAGGGCCCCGAGGTCAGAGTCGGTACCTTTGAAAACGGCTTTGTAGAGCTTCCTGACGGTGTTGACTTTGAGTTTTATAAGGAGCAGAAGGAGGGCAACGAGAAGGGTGTCAGCCTTTCGTACCCCAGACTTGTTCAGATATTTAAGAGCGACAGCTCCATTATCGGCAGACAGATTCTTCTTGACGACGGCAAAATTATTATGAAGGTCAAGTCCACCCACTCTGACAGAATTGTGTGCACAGTTGTTCAGGGCGGTAAGCTTTCAAACCGCAAGAGCATCAACATTCCCGATTATCACATCAATATGCCCTATGTAAGTGCCCGCGACAGACAGGATATTGAGTTTGGTTTGGAGCAGGGCGTAACCTACGTTGCGGCTTCCTTTGTAAGAAGTGCAGAGGACGTAGTAACCCTCAGGGATTTCATTGACAGCTTAGGCTATGATAACGTTGAGATTATCTCAAAAATTGAGAACCAGAGTGGTGTGGCTGATATTGACAACATCATCCGTGTCAGCGACGGCATTATGGTTGCCCGCGGAGATATGGGTGTTGAGATTCCCTTTATCCGTCTGCCCGAGATACAGAAGTCACTTATCAGAAAATGCGTAATGGCAGGTAAGTTTGTTGTTACCGCAACCCAGATGCTGGAGAGTATGACTACCTGCCCAAGACCTACCAGAGCTGAAATCAACGACGTTGCAAATGCAGTATATGACGGCACCTCTGCAGTTATGCTTTCAGGCGAATCCGCCGCAGGTAAATTCCCTGTGGAAAGTGTGCAGACTCTTGCAGATATCTGTACTGAGGCTGAGCGTCACGTAGAGCTTCACGTGCTTCGTGATGCACTCTCACATTGTGCAGACGAAAGTAGCTTCCGTGAGAATATCTGCTATGCCGCGAAGACTATTGCCGACAGTATCGGTGCCGCCGCAATCATTGTAGAAAGCAAGACAGGCTCTGTAGCCCGTGCTATGGCAAAGTACCGTCCCGACTGTGATGTTATCGCAGTTGTTACCTCCAAGGAGGTATGCAACAAGCTCTGCCTTAACTGGGGTGTTACCGCGGTTTACGGCGAGGAACTCAAAGAAAGTGACGAGATTACAAAGCAAGCTATGCAGAAGGCTATGGAAACAGGTATTGTTACAAAGGGCGATTTGGTAATCGTAATTTCCTCCAACAAGACTGTTCCCACCTCCGGCACAGACACCCTCAACATCAGAATTATCTGATAGAGGTTCAAGTATAAAAAAACACAACGACCGCTTCATTTACGAAGCGGTCGTTTTTTGATAAATCGGGATTATTCAGTTTTGCTTTTTTCTGAACAGATAATAGCGTAATACATCATTACAAGCCCTGCACTGAGCATTGCACCGCCGACAATATCGGAAAACCAATGCACACCTGAAGCAAACCTCAGAATTACCATAAAAGCAATAAATGTAATAATTGCAAAAGCAACACATTTTTTGAATATACCGTTCTTGATACGGGAATTAAACTGCATTATGGCAGTCGGCATCACACACATTACAAGCATTGTGGTTGATGATGGGTAAGATGCCTCTAATACTCCGTTAATCAAGACAGGTCTGTAATTTACAACAAGTATTTCAAAGAGAAAATACAGCATCATTGTAACGGTATAAAATCCGCCGAGAACAAGAATGCTGAAATCTATCTTAAACAGGCTTTTTCTCTTAATCCATTGTATAAGTCCCAGTATCGCAAAGCCTGTTACGAAGCAAAAGGGCACAAGTCCTAACCAATCTGTAACAGTATACAAAGACATATTCACACCTGTAAGATTGTGAATATAGCCGTTAATCGTTGCAAACCCGACACAAGATTTATTCGGTCCGATTGGTTTTACATCAACAAAGCTTACTAACACTGTCCACAGTGTAAACAATGCAAGCATAGATACCGCAATGTAAAAATTCCTTTGTTTCTTATGTTTCATTTTTTGTTCAACCTGCCTTTCTGTATTCGGCTTTCGCCTGAATACATTTTAAGCAAGGCTTATGAACAAGTGCAAGAAACAGGGTGTCACACCGATGATACTTTTCGTGTCATCGGTTTTTTATGAGCATCAGTACCTTTATTAAAAGGAATATAAATAAAAAAGCTGACGCGTAAGGTTGTGAGCTTATGATAAAAATAAAGGCACCGACTGCATTCAGTATTAAGGAAATTGTGGTTTTGTTTTTAAGCCAAAAAGCTCCTTGAAAATTTTGCAATGCGAGAGTCAGAATTCCCGATGCAATAATTGCAATTACAACAGCAAAATATGTTGTTTTCAACCATATTGATATTTCGCTGAGTGATAAAAGCGAAACCTCCTGTATCAGACCGTTTGCTTTTTGCCCGAAGAACGGCAGAAAGAAAAACATTGCAATGCTAATGTCAAGCAATGAAAATATCAGGTCGTGCAAATGCTTTGTTGTTTGCTTGTTGTCTTCTTCTGCAAGGGAAAGCAGTTCATTGCTTGACAACAGCTCATCAATCGTTACACCGAAAAATTTAGCTATTGCTTTCAAAGATTCTATATTTGGGTAGCCTCTGCCCGACTCCCACTTTGAAATTGCGGTTCGGGACACATAAAGAGCATCAGCAAGCTCTTCTTGGGTAAGCTTTTTATGCTTTCTCAGCTCCTGTAATTTTTCATTGAATTCCATAAGCATCGCTCTTTCTGATAAAACTGATTTGAGATAAATTAAGATTAGCGGACAGGATTATGCTCGAAAAATCAAGCTTGTTTAGATGATTATATCAGTTTTTGGTTGTGTTTTCAATTCGGTGTTAAAAGTGAGGTGTTTTAAAATATCATAAAGATAAAAAGCACCTGCTTTCAGCAAGTGCTTTTGGTGGACCTGAGGAGGGTTGAACTCCCGACCTTACGGTTGCGAACCGTATGCTCTCCCAACTGAGCTACAAGCCCGATAGCTGTTTGTGTTATAAAGAATTATTCCTCTTCTTTTTCTGCAAATTTTTCTGCAGGCTGATTGCAGATGGGGCATACCTCGGGAGGGGTGTCGCCCTCGTGAGTATAACCGCAGATTGTGCAAACCCAAGTTTTCATAGTATTAAATCTCCTTTGCAAATAAATTTATCAGATTGTGGTGCAGGCCCCGCATATTCCGTAGTAAGTCAGCACCGTATTGTGAGTGCAGAAGCCTTCAAGAGCACACTCTTCTTTGCTTATGGGTGCCTGTGTGGCAGGTACGTCGTACACACATCCGCACTCCTTGCAGACAAAGTGGGCGTGAGGTGAAGTGTCACCGTCAATGCGTTCTTCTCCGTCAACATTTGCCACAGGGATTATTAGTCCCTGCTCCTTAAAGAGATTGATATTGCGGTACACAGTACCCAAGCTCAGGTCGGGCACATCATCTTTCAAGGTTTCATACACCCATTTTGCACTGGGGTGGGTGTCTGTGGATTTTATTGTATCCAGTATCATCTGTCGTTTTTTGCTGAAATTCTGACCGCTCATAATATCATCTCCTTAAATTTGTTTTAAATCAGTAATGATTACTGTTTTCTTTATAAAATGATAACATATCTTTTTTAGTTTGTAAACAGCGTAACAAAAATTTTTTATTGCCATATAATACAGTAAATACATTACTTAGGAGTGTCATTATGCCCACAATATATTTAAGCCCCTCTTTGCAACAGTCAAACCCATACTACGGCGGAGGTAACGAGGAATACTATATGAACCTTATAGCCGATGCAATGGAACCGTATCTTACTGCCAGCGGAATTGATTTTGTCCGCAATAACCCCGAGGATTCGCTGACAAAAACCATCAACGATTCCAATATGGGAAACTACGATTTACACCTTGCAATTCATTCCAATGCATCCTCTGCTGACAGAGCTGGCAAGGCAACGGGGGTGCAGGTTTATTATTACCCCACAAGTACAAACGGCAGGCGTCTTGCAAACGTGATTGCAGATAATTACAAGGGACTGTATCCCGACCCCTCAAAGGTTGCTACAATTTCTACCACAAATCTTGCCGAGGTAAGACGTACAAAGGCGCCTGCAGCGTTGGTGGAGGTAGCGTTTCACGATAACCCCTCGGATGCTGAGTGGATAAGAGAGAATATTGATGGTATTGCCCGTACCCTTTCTAAAAGTGTGGCAGATTACTTGGGAGTTCCCTTTGTAGCTCCTTGATTTATCCGAATATTATTGTATAATATATTATAGGGCAGGATGCGTCCTGCCGACTTACATAATTTTTACAGGACGTGAAAAGTAAAATGACAAGCAAACCTGATATGCATATTATTGAAAAAACAATGAAAAACCTTGAGGCTAACAATATGAAGCCTTATTTTTGCGAAAGCTCTGAGGATGCCCTCTCTCTTGTGAAAAGTCTTCTTAAAAGCGGTGATACCATTGCCTGCGGAGGTTCTGTTACCTTAAAGGAAACTGGCGTTGAGGCACTCCTCAAAAGCGGAGAGTACAACTTCCTTGACAGAAGCCGTGAAGGCATTACCCCCGAGGAGATTGAAGAGGTGTTTATCGGTGCATTCAGTGCTGATGCTTATCTTATGAGCACCAATGCCCTCACAGTAAACGGTGAGCTTTACAACGTAGACGGCAACTCAAACCGTGTTGCGGCTTTGCTTTACGGCCCCAAAAATGTAATTATCGTTTGCGGTTATAATAAAATTGTAGAGAATTTGGATGAAGCGGTTGAGCGTGTAAAAACCGTTGCGGCACCTCTTAATACAAAGCGTCTGCATACAAGCTCTTACTGTGAAAACGCAGGGGAGTGTATGTCGCTCAAAGGGGAAAATCCCTTTATGTGTGACGGATGCAAGGGAGCAGGCAGAATTTGCTGTAACTATGTAGTGTCTGCTCAGCAGAGGAAGAAAGACCGAATCAAGGTTATCATTGTGGGTGAAGAATTAGGCTACTGATAAAACAAAACTATCCTCCGAGGCAGTCGGAGGATAGTCACCAAAGCAAAAGTCTTATCTGTTCTGATAGCTGTTTTTGTTCTGATTGTTATTCTGGTTCTTGTTCTGGCTGTTGTTCTGATTTTTGTTCTGATTATTGTTCTGGTTGTTGTTCTGATTCTTGTTCTGATTATTATTCTGATTGTTGTTGCTGTTATAATTGTTATTGTTGTTCACTGTGAACACCTCCCTTTTGATTATAGTATCTACGCTTAGTGGTGGTTTATACAATGGAAGAGTTTTTTTCTCGGATAAGCAATTTGCTTTCGCCCGAAGAATTGGAAATTTTTAAAAATGAATATAAAAAGCCTTCATACCGCGGTGTCCGCGTGAATACCCTGAAGTGTTCTGCGGACAAGCCTTTAGGTCTTGTTGACGGTATAGAAGCAGAGCAGGTGACACCTTTTTGCAAGGATGGTTTCTACATTCCTGCAGATTGCACCTTTGGGGGGAATCATCCTTTGCATCACGCAGGAGCTGTGTATTTTCAAGAGCCTTCTGCAATGTCGGCGGCACAGGTGCTTGCTCCCCAAAGAGGGGACAAGGTCCTTGATTTGTGTGCCGCACCGGGAGGTAAATCCACTCAGCTTGCCTCAATGTTAAATGGTACAGGACTTTTATGGAGCAACGAAATCGTCAAAAGCCGTGCTAACATTCTCCTTTCCAACATTGAGCGGTGCGGTGTTAAAAATGCGGTGGTTTCTTCCTGCAATCCCGAGGTTTTGTGCGAAGCTTTAGAGGGCTTTTTTGACAAGGTGCTTGTTGATGCTCCTTGCTCGGGTGAGGGAATGTTTCGCCGTGACGAAAACGCAAAAAATGAGTGGAGTGCAGAGCATTCCGACTCCTGTGCCACAAGACAGCTCAAAATTCTTGAAAGCGCAAAGAAAGCTCTCAGAGAGGGCGGTGTGCTTGTTTATTCCACCTGCACCTTTTCTTACGCTGAGAACGAGGGTGTTGTTGAAAGGTTTTTAGCGGAAAACCCCGATTTTGAGCTTGAGGATTGCGGTGAAAAATTCGGCAGACGTACTCTTTCGGGTTTTGCCTGCAGGATTTTCCCTATGGATGGGGGAGAAGGCCACTTTGTAGCAAGGCTTAAGAAAAAGACAAGCTCAGACTTTTATGGCTTTTATCATTCAGAAGCTATACAGCCCACACCCAAAAAGCAAATCCCGACCTTTGTTTGTGATTTCCTTAAAAGTACTTTTTACGATACATCCCCATATGAAAGACTGCTTTTGCACGGTGACAAGGTTTATGCCTTGCCTGCAGATTGTCCCGATATAAAGGGTAAAGGTGTGCTCAGAGCAGGAGTTTACGTGGGCAACATAAAGAAAAATTACTTTGAGCCAGAGCATCATTTGTTTATGAGTGCTGATATAAACAATGTGAAACAGGTTGTTGACCTGAGTCTTGACGATGAGCGAGTGACAAGATTTCTGAAAGGCGAGGAAATTCCTGTTGAGGATACCTTTAAGGGCTACACTGCCGTGGCGGTAGAGGGTGTAATCACAGGCTTCGGCAAGGTAAGCTCAGGCAGACTAAAAAACAAGTATCCAAAAGGACTCAGACTTTTATAAAATATAAGGAGCAGATATGGATAGATTATCTGACATTGGTGAAATTAAGAGAATAATGGAAAGCTCAGGCTTCAGCTTTTCAAAAGCTCTGGGACAGAACTTTATTGTTAACCCCTCAGTTTGTCCCCGCATGGCTGAAATGTGCGGTGCAGACAAGGAGTGCGGAGTTTTGGAAGTAGGTCCCGGTATCGGCGTGCTTACAAATGAGCTTTGCAAGGTTGCAAAAAAGGTTGTTGCAGTTGAGCTTGATAAACGTTTGCCCGAGATTTTAGCTAAAACGCTCCACGACCATGGAAATGTAAAAATTATCAGCGGGGACATAATGGAGTTTGACCTGCACAAGCTTATTCAAGAAGAGTTTGAAGGTATGGAAGTGGTAGTATGTGCAAATTTGCCGTACTATATAACCTCCCCTGTTATAATGAAATTATTGGAAGAAAAGCTTCCTATAAAGGCTCTCACCGTAATGGTGCAGAAGGAAGCGGCAGACCGCCTTTGTGCACAGCTTGGCACCCGCGAATGCGGTGCGGTTACAGCAGCGGTGAGGTATTACAGCGAGCCACAGCTTCTATTCAAGGTTTCAGCAGGCTCCTTTATGCCTGCGCCGAAGGTGGACTCTGCGGTTATAAGACTTGACGTAAGGCAAAATCCTTCCGTAGAGCTTTGTGACGAAAAGCTTTTCTTCAGGGTTATAAAAGCCTCCTTTGCCCAACGCAGGAAGACTGTGGTAAATTCCATTTCATCAAGCCTTGGAATTGACAAGGGGACTGTAACGGCAGTAATGGAACAAGCTAAGCTTGATCCTCTCTCTCGAGCAGAGCAGTTGAAGCTTGAGGATTTTGCCGCCCTTACAAACGCTTTGTGGGAGGCAACAAGATGAAGGTAGAAATGATAAGCTGGATAACTTTTGCAATGGGAGTTTTTCTCCTTGTTGTGGGTATAGTTGTTTGGGCAGGTAAGAAGATAGACTTAGTACACGGCGAGGATGCAAAGAAGGTTGCAGAGTATAACGTAGAGCCTTATGCAAGGATTCTCGGCATCGGCATTATGGTGCTTTCTCTTGCTGTTATTTCCTACGGTGTGCTCTCTTGTTTTCCTTTGATTCCTGTGTATGTGCAATGGATATCGGTAGGAGTTTTCGGCGGTGCTGGCACAGCAATACTTATTTTCGGACACAAAAAATACTTTTCTGATAAAATATAAAATCAAAAGGAGTTTTAAAAATGCTTGAATTTAAGTTTGACACACAGCTTCTCATTGCAGGAGAAGAATTAAACGAGGATGCAATCGACACCTATATTCGTGAGAATATCAAAGGCGATTGCCTTATTGCAGTTGGTGACGAGGATTTAATCAAGATTCATTATCACACCAACGAGCCTTGGCAGGTGCTTGAATACTGTGCATCCTTGGGTGAGATTCACGACGTGGTAATTGAAAATATGGAACGTCAGGAAGCAGGCCTCAAGGGCTGATAAACTCGTTTGCAGGGAAGCAGCTTGCTTTCTGCGTATTTACTGCAATAACAAAAACAGGAGCTGTAGATAAACCTACAGCTCCTTAATTTTATGTGGTGTTTACTTGTATGAAAATTACATCTTCTCAGGGCAGGATACAGAGAACATATCGAGCACGTTCTTGATAACTGAGCGGATTGCACCGCAAAGGGCAAGCCTTGCCTGAGTGAGAGCCTCTTCGCCACACTTAACTCTGTGTGCGTTGTAGAACTTGTGGAAGAGGGTTGCAAGAGTTGTAACATACTTTGTGATGCGTGTGGGGTCGTAGTTCTTTGCAGCGGCTACAACCTCGTCTGTATATGCGGCAAGATGGTGGATAAGCTCTATTTCCTCTGCTTCTTTGAGAAGTGTCAGCTCCTCTAATGTGCAGTCACGCTTTGTTACTCCGTCTGCTTCTAAGTTGCGGAAAATACTGCAGATACGTGCGTGTGCATACTGAACGTAATAAACAGGGTTCTGATTATCCTGTGTAACAGCCAAATCAAGGTCGAAGTCCATCTGGGTGTTTGCCTCTCTTGTGTTGAACATAAATCTTGTGCTGTCAACGGGGACCTCGTCGAGCAGGTCGGAAAGCTGGATTGCTTTGCCTGTACGCTTGCTCATTTTGACAGGCTTTCCGCCTGAGAGAAGCTTTACAAGCTGCATCAGCACTATGTCAAGCTTGTCGCCGTCGTAGCCGATAGCATCCATAGCACCCTTCATTCTCATAACGTGGCCGTGGTGGTCAGCACCCCAGATGTTGATGCAGGTGTCAAATCCGCGGTCGAACTTGTCCTTATGATATGCAATGTCGGCGGCAAAGTAGGTGGGATTTCCGTTTGCACGGATGAGCACATCGTCTTTAAGCTCCAGCTTATCAATCTCCTCCTGAGTTTTGCCCTGCTCAAGGTACTTCTTTGTGAGAACCTCAATGTTCTTGTACCAGAGTGCGCCCTCTTTTTCATAGGTAAGACCCTTTTCTGTGAGCAGGTCAACAATAGCTTTAACCTTGCCTGAGTTATGAAGCTCGCTTTCAAAGAACCATTTGTCGTAGGTTATGCGGTATTTCTGCATATCTGCCTGCATTTTTGCTATGTTCTTGGGCAGAGAAAAATCAACTAAAGCGGTGCGTCTTTCAGCACTCTCGGTGTTTACAAAGCTGTCTGAGTGAATGTCTGCAAATTCCTTTGCCAAATCGGTGATGTCACCGCCCTGATAGCCGTCCTCGGGGAATTCTGTTTCGGGAATGTATATCTGCAGGTATCTTGCCTCAAGAGAAGAAGCAAATTTTTCAATCTGATTGCCTGCGTCGTTTACGTAGAACTCTCTGAATACATCGTAGCCTGCCTTTTGAAGTACGGCGGCAAGGCAGTCGCCCAGAGCACCTCCGCGAGCATTACCCATGTGCATAGGACCTGTGGGGTTTGCAGAAACAAACTCTACCATATATTTCTTGTTCTGACCGAAATCGCTGTTGCCGTAGTTTTCGCCTTCATTTTCAATTTCCTTTACAACAGATGCAAAGTACTCTGCTTTGAAGAAGAAGTTGATAAAACCTGCACCTGCGGCTTCACAACGCTCAAAGAATGTGCCCTCAAGGCTTATGGAGTCGCAAAGTGCCTGTGCAATCTTCATAGGTGCCATGCGGAAAACCCTTGCACCTGCCATAGCGGCATTGGTTGCAAGGTCGCCGTTTGCACGGTTTGCAGGAGCCTCGATAATGAACTGAGGTGCCTCAGCAGTGGGCAGAAGTCCATCATTCATAGCTTTCTTAAAAGCTTCGTTTATTGCGTTTCTAAGCTGTAATACAGCGTTTGCGGAAGTTTTAGACATTTGTGTTTCCCTCTTTTTCTGTAACTTTTATGTGAATCTCGTTTTTACTGACTAAGCCTGCGTTGAAATCCAGAGTATAGCTTGCTTGCAAAACTCCGCCTTTTTCTTTCAGGTCGTTTTCAATGACATTGGTGAAAACCCCCACCATCAAATCACCGAACATGGTGTTGTAGTGGCATTGGTGGCGTCTGCCCCTCTCCAAGATGAGTCGAGAGTTTGTCACACCCTTGCGGATTATTGTGACGATGTCATTGCCCTGAACCTCAACCGTGTTGTCAAAATAGATGCTTGGGTTTTCGTTGTCGTATTCTCTGTATCTTATGTAAAATTTACCGTCTTCAAAGGTGAATTCTCCGGCGGTGGTAAGCTTTATGGTTTCTTTGTCGGAGTCGATAATCTGTGTGCCTGTGACGGTAATCAGAAAATTCTCTTTCATATTCTTCACTCTTATCAGTATTGTTCTATGTCAATCTGTTTTACCAGACTTTTTACATCTCTGCCCAAAAACATACTCGCATTGGACTCGAAGTTGTGGGGAGTATCGCTTACAAAGAAGCTGTAGCTACCCTCGTCGGTGCGTGTTGTTTCAAGATTGTTTTTACGCAGAAGCTCTGCTGTATAAAGAGCAGTTGCTCTGCCTGAGTCAATAAGCGTAACACCATCGCCCATTGCCTTGCCGATAGCACTTGACAGCAGAGGATAGTGGGTGCATCCCAGTATCAGGGTGTCAACGCCCTTAGCTTTAAGCTCTGCGGTGTAGTGTTCGATTACACTTTTTACTATTATGTCTGAAGGGTCGGTGAAGCCGTTTTCAACCAAGGGCACAAACAAAGGGCAATCCTGCTCAAAAACCTGAATGTGAGGATTTATGGAGCAGAGCTTTTCTTTGTAGCTGTGGGAGCTTATGGTTGCCGAGGTGCCGATAACGCCTATCTTGCCGTTTTTTGTAGCTTTTGCGGCGGCTTCGGCTGTGGGGCTCACAACTCCTGTGTAGGGAACAGGAACGGTTTGGTACAAATCTGTGGCAACAGAGCTTACCGTTCCGCAGGCGGCAATGATTATTTTAACATTGTTCTTTAAAAGAAAATTGACATCCTGCTGAGCGTATTTGATGATTGTGTCACGGCTACGACTTCCGTAGGGAACCCTGCCTGTATCGCCAAAGTACACAATATCTTCGCAGGGGAGCACGTTCATAAGCTCCTTGACAGCAGAAAGACCGCCAAGACCAGAGTCAAAAACGCCTATTGCCATATTTCTTGCATCCATAAATTCACCGCCAATCTTTACTAACTTGTTATTTTAACATATTTATATGTAAGTTTCAAGGGGCGAAAAAGTACATATTATTGATATTTATATTTCATAATACCTTTGACAAAAAGGGAAGTAGCCTGTATAATGGTGTTATATTAAAATGGATAATTATGTTTACTGTTTTGTCAGTATGGAGGTATATTATGTACGATATCAAAAAAGCTTTCGGTATAATTGCCGATAAGGTAGCAGATGCATTGTCTTCTCAGGGCTTCAAGCGTGAAAAGGTAAGCTCTACCGATAAGGAAATGGTTGCACTTTTCACAGGTGAGAATGTAGCCTACTCTGTAATTTATTACACAGAGAAATTGCACGTGGTTCTCAGAAGCTGTACTATGACAGACGAAGGCCCCGACAACGAGTGGAAGTCTATGGCAACATGGATGTTCAATCCCGAAACCGACACAAACAAAGAGGCAGAGAGCATCGGTAACGATTTTGCAGATGCAGTAAATGCCGCATCTGCTGTAAAGCGTGTGCAAAAAACCAAGAAAAAGAAAAGCTCAGATGAGGGCAACGCAGACCCTCTTTTCCTTGCAAAGCGTTTTGTGACATACTTCCCTGAGCTCAAGGCTGAGATTAAAAACGAGCAGGATAACTACGAGAGCTTCCGCGGAGTTTACTTTATCCGCACATATGTAGTGCCCAGAGTAAACGAGCTTCTTTCACGCGGGGTTAAGGGCGAGATGAGCAAGCTTGCTCAGATGATAAGCACCCAGTATTCAAACGGCGATATGGACACCCGCTCCATTATCACCATTGTGCTTCTCAACAGCATTGACGAAAAGCACATTGAGAAGTTCGAGCCGCTTCTTTCTGAGGAGCTTCAGAAGGCTTGGAAGTTTGCTTTGAAAATGAAGGGCAAGAAGGTACGCCCCGAAAAGCCCAAGAAGAGCCTTGCAACCTATGCTGCTGACAGACTCCGCTGATAGCAAAGCAAGAACAACTTAAAATTTTAACCAGACCTCTGTGATACCCACAGAGGTTTTTTGTTTCGTTAAACTGCAGTAAATCCGACGCTTTCTTTTGTGCAGTGTAACAAAGTTTGGCAAGTGGTATAACAATTTGTTGATACGCAAAGTCGGAAGTGTTAGAATAAAGTTGAAGAGAAGCCTAAGATTTTTTAGGTTTTTAGTGTGAGGTTTTTAACTTTTTTTCGTCTAAGTAGTGAAATGATCCAAAGGAGGTTTTGTTATGAAGAAAATATTAGCTTTATTACTCGCAACACTTTTGCTTTCTGCTTTGTGTGTCACATCTGTGTCTGCTTTGCCCGATGGGATGGAGGTTTACAAGTACGTAGGCGAAACCAAGTATATTGACGAGGTTGTGGCTTTATCCTTTAAAACTGTTTTTTCTCCCGATACCCTTGTATACGGTGAAATCTACGAGTATTATTCTGAAGACAGCACCGCCACAGGTGACGAGGTAACTCCCGACTATGTTCTGGTTGAAATATCGGGCAGCAGAGGAATTTTAAAAGATAGTATGAATATTTTTGGAAATTACGTGCTATATATTGACGGCGGCTCAGACCCATTTGTATTTAACTACGGAGTGTATATTCCGGCGGAGGGTAAAATATATGATTTGGTTGATGCATGGGAAATGGGACTTGACGGCATAGAAAAGGCGTTTACCGAAAGCGGAATAGGCATACTTTTGGGTGATATGGATAAAGACAGAACACTCACCGTAAAAGACGCCACATATATTCAGAAGTGCATTGCAGAGCTTCAGGAGTTTGCAAATGAAGATATAATAGAGCTTTACAGTGAAGAAAAAACACTGTATATCTCCGATTTCAACCGTGATGGGGTGCGTAATGTAAAGGATGCCACCGCGATTCAGAAGTACATTGCAGGGCTTGAATACTAATAGATAAAATTTTAGGGAGGGCAGATGCCCTCCCTTTTTTGTTTTTGGGTAGTATTCCTCTATTTTGTTGCTTTGTAAATATCGTCAACGTCACCGCGTGTTTGTTGCGATTTTCAAGTTTGTGGTTGTCTGTGGGGAAGGTTTGGTTCTCTTTGCAAAAAGTTTTCATTTTTCAGCAGATTTGAAGGATATAATGCTTATTTGGAAACAAAAGCGAAAAATTCTGAGAAAATCTTTCATAATTCTCTTGACAAATTGACATTTAGCTTCTATAATATCAAGATGTACCATTATGGGGGGTAATACCCTCCGAGCAAAAAACAGGTAAAATCAAATCCGCTAACTTTATCACATCCTGCAGGGATTGTCAAGAGGTAATTTTTTCTTTTGCTTTTTGCTTTCTTTTTGTAGGACTTCACCCCAATATACAGGGTGGATGATACAGCTTGTTTGCAAATCTTGTGGTTTGTGTTGGTTTAGCGGAGGCTGGCTTTTCCTGTTCTGTGAAAGGTCACAGCGTGCCTCGGCACAGAATTTTCAGAAGGAGAGATACGCCTATGGAGAATGTTAAGCAAGTAAAGCTTGGCGAAACCGAGAGATTGAGCTTCTCTAAAATTGATGAAGTCATCGGAATGCCCAATCTCATTGAGGTGCAGAAGAAATCCTACCAGTGGTTTCTTGAGGAAGGCCTCAGAGAGGTCTTTAAGGATGTTTCGGGTATCACCGATTATTCCGGCAACCTCGTTCTTGATTTCATTGATTACAAACTGGATGTGGACAAACCCAACTACAGTGTAATCGAGTGTAAGGAGAGAGATGCAACTTACTCAGCAGCACTTCGTGTTACCGCCAGACTCTTCAACAAAGAAACCGGCGAAATCAAAGAATCCAATGTTTTCATGGGTGAGTTCCCCCTGATGACAGACAGCGGTACCTTTGTTATCAACGGCGCTGAGCGAGTTATTGTTTCTCAGCTTGTTCGTAGCCCCGGTGTTTATTTCAAGATGGAGCACGACAAAACAGGTAAGGAGATGTTCTCCTCAACCGTTATTCCTAACCGCGGTGCTTGGCTTGAATATGAGAACGATATAAACGACGTTTTCTATGTTCGTATAGATAAAAACCGTAAGCTTCCCATTACCGCTTTCCTGCGTGCTCTGGGTCTGGGCTCAGACTCCGAAATCCTTGAGGTGTTCGGTGATGATACCAGAATCAAGGCAACCCTTGAGAAGGACACAACCACCAACATCGAGGAAGGTCTTATTGAAGTTTACAGAAAGCTCCGTCCCTCCGAGCCTCCCACAGTTGAGAGTGCTCAGACTCACCTGAACAACCTGTTCTTTGACCCCAGACGTTACGATATGTCCCGCGTTGGCCGTTACAAGTACAACAAGAAGCTGGGTGTATCAGGCAGACTCTCAGGTCAGGTGCTTGCTGATAACGTTATCAATCCCCGCACAGGCGAGGTTCTGGCACTTCGTGGCGACACAGTTTCCAGAGCTAAGGCAATGGAGATTGAAAACGCAGGTGTAAAGGAAGTTATTGTAAGCATTGACGGCGGTAAGCTTGTTAAGATTCTCTCCAACAATATGGTTGATATCGCTTGCTATGTAAGCTTCGACGCAAAGGAAGAGTGCGGTATCAACGAAAAGGTTTCTTTCCCTGTGCTTTGCGAAATTCTTGATGCTTGCTCCACAGACGAGGAGCTCAAGGAAATGCTCAAGGCCCGCCGTGAAGACCTTATTCCCAATCACATTACTATTGACGATATATTTGCATCTGTTAACTATATGAACTGCCTTGCAGAGCATATCGGTGTTACAGATGACATCGACCATCTGGGTAACAGACGTATCCGTTGTGTAGGCGAGCTGCTTCAGAACCAGTTCAGAATCGGCTTTAGCCGTCTTGAGAGAGTTATCCGTGAGCGTATGACACTTCAGGCTCAGGATTTGGAAACTCTTTCTCCTGCAACTCTTATCAACATCCGTCCTGTTACTGCAGCAATTAAGGAATTCTTCGGTTCCTCACCTCTTTCTCAGTTTATGGACCAGACCAACCCCTTGGCAGAGCTTACTCACAAAAGACGTCTTTCTGCTCTGGGTCCCGGCGGTCTTTCCAGAGATAGAGCAGGCTTTGAGGTTCGAGATGTTCACTACAGCCACTACGGCAGAATGTGTCCTATCGAAACTCCTGAAGGTCCCAACATCGGTCTGATTTCCTATCTTGCAACCTTCTCCAGAATCAACGAATATGGCTTCATTGAGGCTTCTTTCAGAAAGATTGATAAGGAGAGAGGCGTTGTTACAGACGAAGTTGTTTATATGACAGCTGATCAGGAAGACGAGTTCTATGTTGCACAGGCTAACACACCCCTTGACGAGAACGGTCGTTTCATCAACTCCAGAGTTGTCGGCAGACACCGCGACGAGTTCGTTGACTTGGATGCTTCCAAGTTTGACTATATGGACGTTTCTCCCAGAATGGTTGTGTCAGTTGCTACTTCCATGATTCCCTTCCTTGAGAACGATGACGCAAACCGAGCACTGATGGGCTCTAACATGCAGCGTCAGGCAGTTCCCCTCCTTGTTACACAGAGCCCCATTGTCGGCACAGGTATGGAGTACAAGGCAGGTACAGACTCAGGTGTTTGTATCCTTGCTGAGGACGACGGCGTTGTTATGAGTGCTGATGCAAGACGCATCCGTGTTCAGTACGACAATGGCAAAATCAAGGATTATGAAGTTATAAAGTTCCTGCGTTCAAACCAGGGTACTTGTATCAATCAGATTCCCGTTGTAAGCCGCGGACAGAGAGTAAAGGCAGGAGATGTTCTTGCTGACGGTCCTGCTACAAAGAACGGTGAAATCTCCCTCGGTAAGAATGCACTCATCGGCTTTATGACTTGGGAAGGTTATAACTACGAGGATGCTGTTCTTATCAGCGAAAAGATTGTTCGTGAGGATGTTTACACATCTATCCATATAGAAGAATACGAAATTGAAGCAAGAGATACCAAGCTCGGTCCCGAGGAAATCACCCGCGACATTCCCAATGTAGGCGAGGATATGCTCAAAGACCTTGACGAAGACGGTATCATTCACATCGGTGCTGAGGTTCACGCTGACGATATCCTCGTAGGTAAGGTTACACCCAAGGGTGAAACCGAGCTTACTGCTGAGGAAAGACTCCTTCGTGCAATCTTCGGTGAGAAGGCACGTGAGGTAAGAGATACATCTCTGAGAGTTCCCCACGGCGAAAGCGGTATCGTTGTTGACGTTAAGGTGTTCACACGCGAAAACAGCCGTGATGAGCTTAAGCCCGGCGTTAACAAGGTTGTTCGCTGCTACCTTGCTCAGAAGAGAAAAATCAGCGTCGGCGATAAGATGGCAGGTCGTCACGGTAACAAGGGTGTTGTTTCCAGAATTCTCCCTGTTGAGGATATGCCCTTCCTGCCCGACGGTACTCCTCTTGACATCGTGCTCAATCCTCTGGGCGTTCCTTCCCGTATGAACATCGGTCAGGTGCTTGAGGTTCACCTGGGCTACGCTGCAAAGGCTCTGGGCTTCAAGGTTATGACTCCCGTATTTGACGGCGCACACGAAGGCGACATCTTCGATGCATACAAGGAAATGCAGGAGAAGTCTGACCGTGGTGAGTTCCCCGAACGTTCACAGATTACAGGTATTGACTTTGGTGAGTGCTTACGTCAGCACGGCATCACTCCCGAGTGCAAGACTTGGCTTAAAGACGGCAGAACAGGTGATTACTTCGATAATCCCGTTACTGTCGGATATATGTACTATCTCAAGCTCCATCATCTTGTTGACGATAAGATTCACGCTCGTTCAACAGGTCCCTACTCTCTGGTTACTCAGCAGCCTCTGGGCGGTAAGGCTCAGTTTGGCGGCCAGCGTTTCGGTGAAATGGAAGTTTGGGCTCTGGAGGCTTATGGTGCTGCATACACCCTCCAGGAGATTCTGACCGTTAAGTCTGACGACGTTACAGGACGTGTAAAGACCTACGAGGCAATCGTTAAGGGTCAGAACATTCCCATGCCCGGTATCCCCGAATCCTTCAAGGTTCTCATCAAAGAGCTTCAGTCACTTGCTCTTGATGTTAAGGTTCTTGACCACGACGGCAATGAAATCGACCTTAAGCAGAAGTTCGACGAGGATGACGATATGGGTGTTGTGCCTGCTGATACAGAGTTCCAGGAAGACGAAGTTATGACCACAATGGACGGCTTCGGACTTGACGAGGACTCCGAAGAGGGCAACGAGTTCTTTGAGTCTTCAATCTATGAGGATATCGAAGATATGGGCGAATACGACGACCACGGCAGTGACGAATATTAATAGGAAGGGGCAATTGACTTATGGATAACAATATTTTTGATTCAATAAAAATCGGCTTGGCCTCTCCTGAACAAATTAGAGCTTGGTCACACGGTGAGGTTACCAAACCCGAAACTATTAACTATCGTACCTTGAAGCCTGAGCGTGACGGTCTGTTCTGCGAGCGCATTTTCGGACCTACCAAGGACTGGGAGTGTCATTGCGGAAAGTACAAGAGAGTTCGCTTTAAGGGCAAGGTCTGCGACCGTTGCGGTGTTGAGGTTACACGTGCAAAGGTTAGACGTGAGAGAATGGGTCACATCGAGCTTGCTGCTCCTGTTTCCCACATCTGGTACTTTAAGGGTATTCCTTCCAGAATTTCTCTGATGCTTGACATCTCTCCCAGAAATCTGGAGAAGGTACTCTACTTTGCTAACTATATCGTTCTTGACCCCGGTGAGGGACTTTACAAGAACCACGGCAGAGAGCTTCTGAAAAAATACGATTGCCTGACAGAGACAGAGTATGCAGAGCTCAAGGAAAAATACGAGAATGACTTTACTGCACAGATGGGTGCAGAGGCTATCAAGACTCTCCTCGAAGAGATTGACCTTGACAAGCTTTCCGCTGAGCTTCGTTCTCAGCTTGAGGATGCTTCCGGTCAGAAGAAGGTAAGAGTTCAGAAGCGTCTGGAGGTTGTTGAGAGCTTCCGTATGTCCGGTAACCGTCCCGAGTGGATGATTATGGAAGTTATTCCCGTAATTCCTCCCGATATCCGTCCTATGGTACAGCTTGACGGCGGTCGTTTTGCTACCTCCGACCTGAATGATTTGTATCGTAGAGTTATTAACAGAAACAATCGTCTGAGAAGACTTCAGGAGCTTGAGGCTCCCGAGATTATCATCCGCAACGAGAAGCGTATGCTTCAGGAAGCAGTTGATGCTCTCATTGACAACGGCAGACGCGGCAGACCTGTAACAGGTCCCAACAACCGCCCCTTCAAGTCCCTTTCCGATATGCTCAAGGGTAAGCAGGGCCGTTTCAGACAGAACCTTCTCGGTAAGCGTGTTGACTACTCAGGCCGTTCCGTTATCGTTGTTGGTCCTGAGCTGAAGATGTACCAGTGCGGTCTTCCCAAGGAGATGGCTCTGGAGCTCTTCAAGCCCTTCGTTATGAAGCGTCTTGTTGAAACTAAGGCTGCTCAGAATATTAAGGCAGCCAGAAAGGCTGTTGAACGTGCAAAGCCCGAGGTTTGGGATGCACTGGAGGTTGTAATCAAGGGCCACCCTGTTCTCCTCAACCGTGCTCCAACACTTCACCGTCTTGGTATTCAGGCATTCGAGCCTGTACTTGTTGAGGGTAGAGCTTTGAAGCTCCATCCCCTTGTATGTACAGCTTACAACGCTGACTTCGACGGCGACCAGATGGCTGTTCACGTACCTCTTTCTGCAGAGGCACAGGCTGAGGCAAGATTCCTTATGCTTGCTGCAGGCAACCTTTTGAAGCCCTCTGACGGCCACCCCGTAGTTGTTCCTACTCAGGATATGGTTCTGGGTTCATACTATCTGACTCTCGATAAGGATGGCGAGCCCGGCGAGGGTAAGGTGTTCAGAGATACCGACGAGGCAATGATGGCTTACTCCACAGGTGTTATCAAGCTTCATTCCAAGATTAAGGTTCGCAGAACCGCTGTTGTTGATGGTGTAGAGAAGTCTGCACTTGTTGACACAACAATGGGTAAGATTATCTTCAACGGTCCCATTCCTCAGGACTTGGGCTTTGTTGACAGAACCAAGCCCGAAAATTACTTCAAGTACGAGATTGACTTCCTCGTTGGCAAAAAGCAGCTTGGTAAGATTATCGATGCTTGTATCCGTGTTCACGGTGCAGAGGTTACAGCTCAGGTTCTTGACGATGTTAAGGCTCAGGGCTACAAATACTCTACTCGCGGTGCTATCACCGTTGCTGTTTGCGATGCTATTATTCCTCAGGAGAAGAAAGCAATCCTCGCACAGGCAGAGCAGGATGTTGACGCAGTTCGTGACGAGTTTATGATGGGTCTTCGCTCAGAAGAGGACAGATACAACGAAGTCCTCAAAATCTGGGAAAAGGCTACTAACGATGTTACCGCTGCACTTCAGGGCGGTCTTGACCGTTACAACCCCATCTTTATGATGGCAGACTCAGGTGCTCGAGGCTCTATGAGCCAGATTCGTCAGCTTGCAGGTATGCGTGGTCTGATTGCAAATACATCAGGTAAAACTATCGAAATTCCCATTCGTGCTAACTACCGTGAAGGTCTGAATATTCTGGAATACTTCATTTCCTCCCGTGGTGCTCGTAAGGGTCTTGCTGATACAGCGCTTCGTACTGCTGACTCAGGTTACCTTACACGTCGTCTTGTTGATGTTTCTCAGGAGGTTATTATCCGCGAGGATGATTGCCACACCACAGAAGGCTTAGAAATCTTCGATATTATGTCAGGTAAGCACGTTATCGAAGAGATGCATGAGCGTCTTATCGGCAGATACCTTGTTGAAGACTTCAAGGATGCTGAGGGCAACGTTCTTGTTTCCAAGGATAAGCTTATGGATGCCGCTGATGCAGACGTTATCTGTAATTCAGGCACCAAGAAGATTACAATCCGCTCTGTACTCGGCTGCCACGCAAAGCATGGTGTTTGCCGCAAGTGCTACGGTGCTAACCTTGCAAACGGTCAGCCTGTAACAGTCGGTGAGGCTGTTGGTATCATTGCCGCACAGTCCATCGGTGAGCCCGGTACACAGCTTACAATGAGAACCTTCCATACCGGCGGTGTTGCTTCCGCAGAAGATATCACACAGGGTCTTCCCCGTGTTGAAGAACTCTTCGAAAGCAGAAAGCCCAAGAGTCTTGCTATTATCAGTGAGATTGACGGTGAGGTTCGCTTTGATACAATCAAGAACAACCGTCACGCTGTTGTATTCAATAAAGAAACAGGTGACGAGAAGCAGTACCTGATTCCCTTCGGCTTCCGCGTTAAGGTTCAGGAGGGCGACGTTATCAAGGCTGGTGACAAGATTACCGACGGTGCTGTTAATCCCCACGATATTCTTGCAATCCTCGGTGCACAGGCAGTTCAGGATTACCTCATCAGCGAGGTACAGAGCACCTACCGTCTGCAGGGTGTTGATATCAACGATAAGCACATTGAGGTTATCGTTCGTCAGATGATGCGTAAAGTTCGCGTTGACGAGCCCGGTTCAACCGAGTTCCTCGGCGGTCAGATGTACGACAAGAGCGAAGTTCTCTATGCTAACAAGCAGATTTGCAAGCGTATCGAAGCAGGCGAGGAAGGCCTCAAGGAGGCTGAGTGGACTCAGCTCCTCCTCGGTATCACCAAGGCTTCTCTTGCAACAGACAGCTTCCTGTCTGCAGCTTCCTTCCAGGAAACAACAAGAGTTCTCACCGATGCTGCTATCAAGGGTAAGGTTGACCCCCTCATCGGTCTTAAGGAAAACGTTATCATCGGTAAGCTGGTACCCGCAGGTACAGGTATGCGCCGTTATACTAACGTTGAGCTGGAGGAAAACTTCATTCCTCAGGCACCTCAGGCATTCGAAGAGGAATAATATACTCTGAATAAAGCCACAGGCTGTGTGATTTTTACAAGTCACACAGCCTGTTTTGTTTCGTTAAACTGCAATAAAGAAAGTGTGCCCCATTGTGCAACAAGACAAAATCTGGCAAGGGACACAATAATTTGTTGACCTGAATTATATCTCTGTGATATAATTACAGTGGACAAAGTATTGAACTCAAAGATATACTTTGTGCGCAAATATTTGCAAAGGATGTGAAACCGATGTACTGCTCAAATACCCTCGAAGATTTTTCAAGTTTTATTGAATTAAATACTGGAGGTAACATTTATGAAACGTACAAAAACCTTGTGTGCAGTCACATCTGTACTGATGGCTGTGCTGTTAGTAGCCCTGTCGGTTTCCATACCCATCGGTGCCCTTGATACTGTTACAACTTCAAACCAAAATAAAATAGACTCTGTACTCAGAGAGAAAATGGCAGAAGCTTCTCACAACGAGAAAATCCCCGTAGCTATCTGGTACTCTGATGTAGCCAAGATAATATAGATAAGCTTACCGCTCAGAAGGTGGGCTTTACTCGGGATGATGTGGCAGTTGCCTACGAGATGCCCTCAACCGAGCTCCTTGCTTCTCTTGAAAAAGAAGAAGCAGGTGCTGCGGATGAAATGCAGGCATATCTCAAACGTACAGAAAGCCTGAGAAAACTTGAAAGAGAACGCACCGACGAGTACATAATGACACGTCGTGAGTTTTCACGAGAAAAGTACAATGAAAAATCAGCAAAGCTGATTAAGGACATTGACATCAAATCAGAAGACATTACCTTCCAAAGCCAGTACGCACCTATGATTTTAGCAGAGTTTACAAAACATGAGGTGGAAAGGTTAAGTCATAATGATTGTGTTGAAACTCTTTTGTTACATACAGAACCAACAGAACAACTATGTGCTGAAATTGATACCATAAAGGAGCATATGGGGGTGAATAAAGTTTCAGAAAAGTATGTGTTAACTGGTGAAGGTGTAAAAATCGGACTGTTTGAAACAGGGGGTTATCCTTTACCTTCTTGTGACGAACTGCAATATGATAAAATTCATAACGTTGGTGGAGCTTGGCCTTATGACCACGCCACTAATTCAATACGAATTATTGTTGGTAAACAAAATGGATTCGCACCTGATGCGGAATTATACTGTGCAGATGTTGATTATGCAGATATAGAAGCCTTAGTTACTGCTGGTGTAAGTTTAATCAATGTAAGCTTTGGCTGGTTATTTGCCGGTAATGAATCAGACAGTGTTTTCTCATATAGTGCCAAGGACCGATGGGTCGATCACATAGTATCAAAGCATAATGTAACAGTAATCGCTTCTGTTGGAAATTATCCTAATACGACTTACTTTAGAGTGTTATCACCTGCAATGGGACATAATGTAATTGGTGTTGGTGCGTTTGGTGACGGAGGAACTGTTGACTTAGAAGATGATATATTATGGAAAGACAATATGTATATAAATAGTAACGGAAATGAAGCCTCATCGGGAGTAGAAAAACCTGATGTTATTGTTACAAAATCTATACTGAGTGGAGGTACAAGTTCGTCAGCTCCGGTTTTGACTGGTCTTGTTGCTTTGTTGATACAATTGAAACCCTCGATATCTACGTATCCCCAAGCTATAAAAGCTATTGTTTTGGCATCTTGCCACCGCAAGGTTTTACCTGCCACTAATGATGAGGTTTATGAAACAATGTATCAGGGTATTACCGAACGTCAGGGTGCAGGAGCTCCCGATTTCTGGACCATGGCAAGCATAGTATGTAACGGAACATATGGTGTAGGTCGAATCAAAGGGACTAACACTCAAACCGTAAGAAGATTTGTAATGCCCAGCTACGGAGCTTCTAATATGAATGTCAGCTTAACATGGTTGAGAGAAGGAACTTTCGTTGATAAACAAGGCAACGCATTGACAGATCCCAATCATACTACCAGTACGTTACAAGCAGGAACAGCGGTTAACCTGAATCTTTCTGTGTTTAGAAACGGAACACAGGTTGGTTCATCCAATTTGGAACACAGCTCAACTGAAATGGCATATTTTAATGTAAATAATACAAATTGGGATTATGAGATAAAAATAAATAAGGCTACCACCAGTTATACAGGAACAGTCAGATATGGATATGCATATAGTTTAGATGAGATGGTTATGGAACCTCCAACTGATGAAGGCATCTATTACATCCGAAACTATCTAACAGATAAATATCTTACTCATGATACAGCTACCGATGAAACTACCCTGCAGTATTTTGCATCAACCTCTGTAGGCAGACAGCCTCAGATGTGGGTTCTGAAAGGTACACAAGGAGATTACGAGATCTTGCCAGCCTACGGAAGTGTTGGCGAAAAACTCAATTTTGGTGCACAGGTTGGAACAAATCCATACTACAAAGCAGTATTAGGAACAAGTGACCTTAACCTCTCATTAAAATCATGGGAATCGGATACAACCCTTGAACCTGATGCACATATATTTACATCAACAAGCGGAGGCGGTAATAACATCTTGTCTTACACTTCTTCAACAGGTATATTTATTCGTTCTACAACTGCTCCTGTGATAAACACATATAGAATGTGGGTGCTTGAAGATATTAACTACCGTAGAGGAGATACAACTCTGGATGGAAATATAACAATTAATGATGCAACAGCAATACAGAAGCATCTTGGTGAATTTGAAGAACTTAATAATATGCAATTTTATCTGGCAGATTATAATAGAGATGGAGTTGTTAATATTAAAGATGTTACTGCGATTCAGAATTATTTAGGTAGTCTTTAACAACAAGTCTAATTTTGAGGTGATTTGTATGAAAAAAATAGTAAGCTGTACATTGGTGATGATTTTGATTGTGGGCTTATGTATGTTTCCTGTTTCTTCTGCAGAGTACATTACATGGCAGGATCAGGAAATCAGACTTACAGGGAGTAATAAGTATGCAGAAAAAGTTCTTCCTTTAGTTTATACTAGTGAGGAAGTTGAGTTTTACGGTGAAATATATGAGTGGTGCGCAGAGGGCGATTGTGAAACAGTCGATGAAGCTACGCCGGATTATGTTCTTATTAATACAGCTACAAATATGGTATTACCCATGCCTGTTGCTGACGTGTACGGCGATTATGTGTTTTGCAACTACAGTATCAATCGCCCGTTTAAGTATTGCTATTGCATCTATCTGACGGAAAGCGGTGAAGTGATTGGATTAACAGATGCCCTTGAAAATGAAATCGAAGGTATTTACAATGTTTTTACACAGGGCGGAATAGGTGACTTGATTGGTGATATGGATAAGGACAGAAAGCTTACTGTAAGAGATGCCACGTATATACAGAAGTGCATTGCAGGTCTTGAAAAATTTGAATATTATGACAAGATTGAGGCATTTGAAGCAGACCTTCGTCAGGGTAAAAATCCTCCCTTGTTGTATATCTCTGACTTTAACCGCGACTATGAGAGAAATATCAAGGACGCCACCGCAATTCAGAAACACATTGCTGGACTTGAATATTGAGTGTGGATAAAAGCTTCAAGGAATACGAGGTGATTCTATGAAAAAGATATTGAGTTTTACATTGATGCTTATGCTAGTTTTCGGTGTTTGTGCTACCGTGGGTGCGGCGGAAACTGACACAGAGCTTCAGCAGAAGTTTTATAATTACTGCCTTGAAGTTTTACCCGAAGATATGAAGCCTTCCGAGGGGGACAATGTGCGTGTTTCTAACGTAAAGAAAATTGATGGAGTAGTAATTTTTAAAGGCATTTGTCCGTGGATTGGAAGTGAACCTGTTCCCGTTTGTAAATTTATCGGTGATGGGTGTGTTTACACGGGTTATACACAATATCCTTATGACCTTGGTGTGTATGTAAGCAGCGGAGATGAGATATATACTCTTGAACAAGCATACGAAATCGGAGTACTTACTGATTTGACACCTGTTAAAAATATGAATTCTCCTAACTGTGTAAAAATAAATAAGGATTGCAAACATGCAGATAAAGTAATACCTATGCTTCTGGATTGGTGGGGTTTTGTCGAGGAACTCATGTGCTACGAAGAGGATTATGAATATTATTCATCAAGTAATTCTGCAACAGGTGATGAAGCTACTCCCGACTATGTGCTTATAACTTTATATTCTAATATGTATCTGGAAGCTCAATCAACTATGCTTTTCGGAGATTATATCATGATTGATAAGCCGAGCACAAAAACGCCTTATCCTTTCGGAAAGTGCATTTATGTACCTGAAGAAAACGTTGGATATGCTCTTTGGCAGGTTTACGATAAAAATAATATTGAAGGAATAGAAAACATCTTCACAGAAGCAGGTCTTGGAATCCTTGTAGGCGATATGGATAAGGACAGAAAACTCACCGTAAAGGATGCAACACATATCCAAAAATGCCTCGCAGGACTTGAAGTCTTTGACAAAGACGATTATGTGGAAAGATATGACTTAGTGTACTCAGACAAAGAAAATGTACCCTTGTATGTTTCCGACTTCAACCGTGACGGAGAGCGGAACGTAAAGGATGCCACCGCAATTCAGAAGTCTATTGCAGGGCTTGAATATTGACAGATAAAAATTAAGGGGGGGCAGATGCCCTCCCTTTTTTATGCACAAAATCTTGAAAAAATCAGTTGACAAATTCCTTTTGATTTGGTATAGTTAGTAATTGTCGGATAATGCGTAAAAATGCGTTTCTGCCTTGGTAATAATACTTACAAAATCCGCTTTTTTACTGCTTGTTTTGTGGGTTTTACCAATAACTGCATATCAGTTGTTTTTCGGGCTATAATACTTTTTGCCCGTTAACATAAAATTTTTCAGGAAAGGAGAAATGCTAAAAATGCCTACCTTTAACCAGTTGGTTCGTAAGGGAAGAGAAGTTTCCGAGAAAAAGGCTAAGGCTCCTGCACTTTTGAAGGGCTGGAACTCTAAGAAAAACAGAGCTATCAACCAGAACTCCCCTCAGAAGCGTGGTGTGTGCACAGCTGTTAAGACTGCTACACCTAAGAAGCCTAACTCAGCTCTTCGTAAAATCGCAAGAGTTCGTCTTTCAAACGGAATCGAGGTTAGTTCCTACATTCCCGGCGTAGGCCACAACCTGCAGGAGCACTCTGTTGTTCTTATCAGAGGCGGTAGAGTTAAGGACCTCCCCGGTGTGCGTTACCACATCATCAGAGGTACACTCGATACTCAGGGTGTTGCCAACCGTAATCAGGCACGTTCCAAGTACGGCGCTAAGCGTCCGAAGAAGGGTAAATAAGAAAGACTAAGACAACTAAACGAAAACTTATTTTTTTCAAGTTAATTTCGTTTCTGTATCTGATACAGAGCTTTATATATAGAAGCCTCTGTATTGGCGTACGGGAGTTTGTCGCTTTCGAGTACCTATGAGATCATCAAATATTGTGAAGGAGGGAAGTAAAGTGCCAAGAAGAGGTTCAATCGCAAAACGTGATGTTTTGCCGGATCCTATTTACAGATCCAAATTAGTTACACGTCTTATCAACAATATCATGCTTGACGGTAAGAAGGGTGTTGCCCAGAAGATCGTATACGGTGCATTTGATATTATTTCTGAGAAGACAGGTAAAGATCCCCTCGAGACTTTCGAGGCAGCAATGGAGAACATTATGCCCGTTCTGGAGGTTAAGGCTCGCCGTGTAGGTGGCTCTACTTACCAGGTTCCTATCGAGGTAAGACCTGAGAGACGTCAGACCCTTGGTCTGCGTTGGCTCACCAACTATTCTCGTCTTCGTAGTGAGAGAACTATGAAGGAAAGACTTGCCAACGAAATTCTCGATGCTGTTAACGGTGCAGGCGGCGCCGCTAAGAAGCGTGAGGATACACACAAGATGGCAGAGGCAAACAAGGCTTTTGCACATTACAGATGGTAATAAATTTTCTACGTTTAAACTAATAGGAGGATTTTATGCCTAGGCAAGTATCTCTTGAAATGACAAGAAACATCGGTATCATGGCTCACATCGATGCCGGTAAAACTACAACTACAGAGCGTATTCTGTACTACACCGGTGTTAGCCACAAGCTCGGCGAAACACACGACGGTGCTGCTACCATGGACTGGATGGCTCAGGAGCAGGAGAGAGGTATCACCATTACTTCTGCTGCTACCACCTGTTATTGGAAGAATCACAGAGTTAACATCATCGATACCCCCGGTCACGTTGACTTCACAGTTGAGGTTGAGCGTTCACTGAGAGTTCTCGATGGTTCCGTTACCGTTCTTTGCGCTAAGGGCGGCGTTGAGCCTCAGTCTGAAACTGTTTGGCGTCAGGCTGACAACTACGGCGTTCCCAGAATGGTATACGTTAATAAGATGGACATCATGGGTGCAGACTTCTACAGAGTTCTGCAGATGATGAAGGACAGACTTAAGTGTAATGCTGTTCCCATCCAGCTTCCTATCGGCGTTGAGGATACCTTCAAGGGTATCGTTGACCTGGTAGAGATGAAGGCTGAGGTTTACTACGATGACCTCGGCAAAGATATGAGAGAAGAAGAAATCCCTGCTGATTTGATGGACCTTGCAGAGGAGTACCGTGCTAACCTCATCGAAGCTGTTGCAAGCACAGATGACGAGCTCATGGAGAAATACTTCGGCGGCGAGGAAATCACAACTGATGAGATTAAGGCTGCTATCCGTAAGGCAACTATCGCTAACGAGATGGTTCCCGTTTGCTGCGGTACTTCTTACCGTAACAAGGGCGTTCAAAAGCTTCTCGATGCAATCGTAGACTATATGCCCGCTCCCACAGACGTTCCCGACATTAAGGGTATTGATTGCGACACAGAGGAAGAGTGTGTTCGTCATTCTTCTGACGATGAGCCCTTTGCAGCTCTCGCATTCAAGATTGCAACAGACCCCTTCGTTGGTAAGCTCTGCTTCTTCAGAGTTTACTCCGGTAAGGTTGAGGCAGGTTCTACTGTTTACAACTCTACCAAGGACAACCGTGAGCGTATGGGCCGTATTCTTCAGATGCACGCTAACGACAGAAAGGATATCGAGTGCTGCTACGCAGGTGATATCGCTGCTGCTGTTGGTCTGAAGAACACAACAACAGGTGACACACTCTGCGACGAAAAGGCTCCTGTAATTCTGGAGTCTATGGAGTTCCCCGAGCCTGTTATCCGTGTTGCTATTGAGCCCAAGACTAAGGCTGGTCAGGAGAAGATGGGCATCGCTCTTGCAAAGCTTGCAGAAGAAGACCCCACCTTCAGAGCATATACAGATGCTGACACTGGTCAGACAATTATCGCAGGTATGGGTGAGCTTCACCTTGAGATTATCGTTGACAGACTTCTCCGTGAGTTTAAGGTAGAAGCTAACATCGGTAAGCCTCAGGTTGCTTACAAGGAAACAATCCGTGCAGAAGCACAGGTTGACACCAAGTATGCTCGTCAGTCCGGTGGTAAGGGCCAGTACGGTCACGTTAAGATCAGAGTATATCCCAACCCCACAAAGGGTTACGAGTTTGTTAACGCTATCGTTGGCGGTGTTGTTCCCAAGGAGTATATTCCTGCTGTTGATCAGGGTATTCAGGGTGCAATGCAGACCGGTGTTATTGCCGGTTACAACGTAGTTGACGTTAAGGTTGAGCTTTATGATGGTTCATATCATGAGGTTGACTCCTCTGAAATGGCATTTAAGATTGCCGGTTCAATGGCATTCAAAGAGGCTATGAGGAAGGCAGACCCCGTACTCCTTGAGCCTATTATGAAGGTTGTTGTTATCGTTCCCGATGATTACCTTGGTAACGTTATCGGTGATATCAACTCCCGTCGTGGTATTCCTTCAGGTACAGAGTCTGACAACGGCGTTACACGCGTGACAGCTAACGTTCCTCTTTCTGAGATGTTTGGTTACGCAACAGACCTTCGTTCCAAGACACAGGGCCGTGGTCAGTACGTAATGGAGCCCAGCCACTATGCTGAGGTACCCAAGAGCATCGCTGAGAAGCTCACATCAAAGAAGGAAGACTAATTTATAGTCTTTATTTTGGCTTTTAGCCTATAAATTTTCATAAATCTATTGCAATTTTCTGTTAAAATTGTTACAATGATTTTGTCTTAGACCCTAATTAACTTTATTTAAGGAGGAAATTTCAAAATGGCAAGAGAAAAATTTGAAAGAAGTAAGCCCCATATTAACATTGGTACTATCGGTCACGTTGACCACGGTAAGACAACTCTTACTGCTGCTATCACAAAGGTTCTCAACCTCGGTGGTGACGCAGAGTTCGTTGACTACGCTAACATCGATAAGGCTCCCGAAGAGAGAGAGCGTGGTATCACAATCAACACAGCTCACGTTGAGTATCAGACAGCGGCTCGTCACTATGCACACGTTGACTGCCCCGGCCATGCTGACTACGTTAAGAACATGATCACAGGTGCTGCTCAGATGGACGGCGCTATCCTCGTAGTTTCCGCTGCTGACGGTCCTATGCCCCAGACAAGAGAGCACATCCTTCTCTCCCGTCAGGTTGGCGTTCCTTACATCGTTGTATTCATGAACAAGTGTGATCAGGTTGACGATGAGGAGCTCCTCGAGCTCGTAGAGATGGAGATCCGTGACCTTCTCAACGAGTACGAGTTCCCCGGCGACGATACACCTATCATCAAGGGTTCTGCATTCCAGGCTCTCGACAGCGCTTCCAAGGATCCTGCTGCTCCTGAGTATGCTTGCATCCATGAGCTCATGGATGCTGTTGACAGCTTTATCCCCACACCCGAGCGTAAGGCTGACCTTCCCTTCCTCATGCCCGTAGAGGACGTATTCACAATCACAGGTCGTGGTACTGTTGCTACAGGTAGAGTTGAGAGAGGTACAGTTAAGACTCAGGAAGAAGTTGAGATCGTTGGTCTTACAGACGAGAGACGTAAGGTAGTTGTTACCGGTCTTGAGATGTTCAGAAAGACTCTTGACTTTGCTGAGGCTGGTGAGAACGTTGGTGTTCTCCTCCGTGGTGTTCAGAGATCCGAGATCGAGCGTGGTCAGGTTCTTGCAAAGCCCGGTTCAATCAACCCCCACACAAAGTTCCGTGGTCAGGTTTACGTTCTGACTAAGGACGAGGGTGGTCGTCATACACCTTTCTTCAACAACTATCGTCCCCAGTTCTACTTCAGAACAACAGACGTTACAGGTACAATCAGCCTTCCCGAGGGCACAGAGATGTGCATGCCCGGCGATAACGTTGAGATGGACGTAGAGCTCATCACACCTATCGCTATCGAGGTTGGTCTGCGTTTCGCTATCCGTGAGGGTGGTAGAACAGTTGGTTCAGGCGCAGTTATCGCTATCAACGAGTAATTCAGCACCTAAGGTATATCCTTACTACTGAAACTTAATATCAAGCAGTAATTATCGGTCTTTCACTTTGGTGAAAGACCGATTTTTACATATTTAACACCTTTGTGCAAAGGCGTAGTAGCAAAGATGACGTAGGGGATTGCTGTTGTGTCAGTGTCGTTGTAGTCATAATTGAGTACATAGATAGTGACTTGCTTCTGTTCCAAGTCATACAAGAAATCTTTTCGGTGTTTTGAACAATATTAAATAAAGAATATCTCAATAAATAATCATATTTATACTTGCTTTTTTTAAAAATGTGTGTTAATATATTATGGTCGTAAAAACGATATGCGCTGCTAGCTCAGCTGGATAGAGTAACTGGCTACGAACCAGTAGGTCGAGGGTTCGAGTCCCCCGCAGCGCGCCAAACACAGTACCCATCGGGTACTGTGTTTTTTCTTTATAAAAGTTTGCAGGTAGAATCTTGCTAACAGGTAAAACAAACCATACCGGGACTCGAACCCTGAGAGGGTAAGTGCCGTTAAGAAAACAGTCCGGTGGACTGTTTTTAGGCACGAAGCGTGAGGCGGGTACCGAATGCGAAGCATTGGGTCGCCGAGGGTGGTGGGCTTTCATTGAAAGACCACGTCCCCCGCAGCGCGCCAAACACAGTACCCATCGGGTACTGTGTTTTTTCTTTACAAAAGTTTGCAGGGAGAATCTTGCTAACAGGTAAAACAAACCATACCGGGACTCGAACCCTCAAATGTGTAGTTATCGGCTTATCTTTGCTTATGCATAATATCGTTGCAAGAGGATTTTTCTTGATGTATAATTATATCAATAAGCGAGTTTTGCAGAGGTGTTATTATGAACTTTGATATAAACAATTTGCAATGGATAAGAGAGCCGGCAGACTACGCAATCTCTGATGATAAAATTGAAATTATTACGGAGCCGTATACCGATTTGTGGCAAAGAACCTATTATCATTTCAGAAATGACAGTGCACCTGTTTTACAGATGCAAACTGATGAAAAATTCTTCTCGTTTACTGTGAAGACTCAGTTTTATAGCAAACACAGATTTGACCAATGCGGAATTGTAATGTATCTTGACTCCGATAATTGGATTAAAGCTTCTGTTGAATATGAAAACAACCGCTTTCAGCACTTAGGAAGTGTTGTTACAAACAGCGGTTATTCTGATTGGGCAACTACTGAAATTGACGCGAGCATAAAATCAATGTGGTATAGATTTAGTCGCAGAGATGATGATTATTGCATCGAATGCTCAGAAGATGGTCTGACATTCAAGCAAATGCGTGTGTGTCATATGATAAGGGGTAACGGAACAATCCGATTTGGTGTTTATGCGTGCAGTCCTGAAGACTCATCATTCAAAGCAACTTTCACAAATATGGAAATTACGGAATGTAAATGGTTGGCGCACGACGGACAGCAACCGGATGATAAGTAATAGTTTATTAATTTTGAAATTTGTTTTTGAATACATTAAATTGGCTTTTACTGAGATATAGAACGGGGTGTATGTGTGAACAAGAGTATCATTAACAATGCAATTGAATATATAAAAAGCTTCTTTGCTTTAGATTTTACAGGGCACGACTTCGAGCATAGTATGAGGGTATACAGAATGGCGACGGAGCTTGCACACGCAGAGGGAGCTGACCCTTTTACAGTTCAGCTTTCAGCTTTGCTTCATGATGTTGATGATATAAAGCTTTCGCCTGAAACCAGCCCAAACCTCACAAACGCAAGAGCCTTTATGAAAGAGCAGGGTGTTGATGAGGATACAGAAGAAAAAATCTGCACAATAATCAAGCAGATTTCCTTTAAGGGCACAGACACAGTCGTGCCTGATACCATAGAAGGCAAGTGTGTGCAGGATGCAGACAGGCTTGATGCTCTGGGGGCTGTGGGGATTGCTCGGGCATTTGCCTACGGCGGTGCGCATCGCAGAGCAATGCATAACCCTGATGTGAAGCCGAACCTTATGATGAATGAGCAGGATTATTTTGCATCACAAGGTACCACAATCAATCATTTCTATGAGAAGTTGTTTTTGCTCAAGAATATGATGAATACCGAGTCGGCAAGGGCTATTGCAGAGCATAGAGAACAGTTTATGCGTGAGTTTATTGATGAGTTTATTTCTGAGTGGAATGGCTGATGTTTTCATATAGTATTTGACTACTGCTTTTTTCTTTGCTATAATACTAGGCAGTTTAGTAATTTCTCAAAGAGATGGTATTATGAATATTATTGACTTTCACACACATATTTATCCCGATAAGATTGCCGAGAAGGCGACAGATGCTATCGGTAAATTCTATGATATAGAGATGGACAGAGTAGGCTCTCTTGACGGACTTCTCAAATACTCTCAGCGTGCGGGAATTGACAGATGTGTGGTGCACTCTGTAGCAACAAGTTCCCATCAGGTGGAGCGAATCAACGACTTTATTTTTGAGTCGGTGACAGCTCATCCCGATAAGCTCTCAGGCTTTGGCACTATGCATCAGGATTATGAAAATAAGCTTGAAGAGGTTGAAAGATGTCTTAAAATGGGACTTAAAGGGATTAAGCTTCATCCCGATACACAGATGTTCAATGCGGATGATGAGCGTATGCTGGAGGTATACGACTATCTGCAGGATAAGGCTCCCGTGCTTTTCCATTGCGGTGACTACCGCTATGATTATTCTCATCCTCGCAGAATTGCAAATATCTGCAAAATGTTTCCTCGTCTTACTGTAATCGGTGCTCACTTCGGCGGTTATTCTGTTTGGGAAGAAGCTTATGAATATTTAAAGCCTCTGGATTGTATGATGGATACCTCCAGCTCCTCTGCTTTGATGGAGGAGGGGATGTTTGAGCGTATGATTAAGGCTTATGGTGCAGACAGACTTCTCTTTGGTACAGACTTTCCTATGTGGGACAGCAAGGAGGAGCTTGAACGATTTATGAGCGTGCCCCTTTCTGATGATGAAAGAGAAAAAATACTTTGGAAAAACGGAGCAAGGCTCCTTGATATTAAATAACAAGAGGTGTGTTATGAAGAAAATACTCAGCTTTACATTGGCAGTTATTATGCTTTTGTCTTTAGGTGTTTTCTGTGGTTGTGACAATACTGACAAAGGAAACACAGATGCCAGTGGTGCAACTGCAGACGAGTCACCTTTGGCAGGTAGATGGCAAGTGGTTTCTACAGACGATGAGATTGAGTGGCTTCTCAATTCTGAGGAAACCTTGCACATTACTCAGGCTTACTCAGGACAGAGATTTACAACTGTGTGCAGATATGCTTATGATGAGCAGACAGGTGATTTTGAATACACAGGTCTTTCTGAAAGTGTGAGCTTTAAGGGAACGGTTGCGTTAGAGGGCTCCATAATGCATGTTAAGAGTACAGACGGTACAAAGACTGTTATACTACAGAGAAAAGATAGTTAAACTATCCAAAATGGTAGGTTAAAGTCAGCAACTAAAAAAAGTTGCTGACTTTTTATTTTGTGCAAATGGTAGAATATTGTTCCTGGTAGCGTGTGATGAGCGGAAAATGTAGAAATCAATAATATTTTGTGGTACAATATTATTGTGAAAAAAACACACAAGCAACAAATGAATAACTGAGTGTTAATCGTTTGCTGTCTGTGTGAGCACAGGAGGAATTTATGTATAGCATTTCTATCTGTGATGATGAGCAATTTATGAGAGATAAGATGGAGAAGCTTATCCTCGCTTACTTTACAGAGAAAAACATGGAATGTACTCTCAGGGCTTTTTCCAGCGGAGAGGAGCTTTCGCGTTACAGTGGGATAACAGACATTGCGTTTCTGGATGTGGAGATGAAAAATCTCAGCGGTATCCAGACAGGCTATTCCTTGATAAAACGAAATCCCGACGTGGTGATTTTTATTATTACAAGTCACTCAGAGTATCTTGATGAAGCTATGGATTTAGGAGTATTTAGGTTCCTTGAAAAGCCTGTGGATAAGGAAAGGCTTTTTTCTGCACTTGATATTATTACTGAGCAATCTTCAAAGATTACCTTTGTATCTGAGCATCTACCGGTGACTTTGAGAGAAAGAGAGATAGCTTGCATTTATTCTTTTGAAAGAAAAACCTATGTGCTTACGGATATGGGGGTGCGTTATCCAACCATACAGAGTATGAAAGAGTGGTTGAGGAGGACTGAAAACATTCCCTGCTATTCTCACCCGCACTACAGCTACATAGTCAATATGAAGTATGTTATCCGCATTGACGGAAAAGACATATTGATTAAGCTAAAAAATGGAACTGTTATCAGAATTGAAGCCTCCCAACGCAGAATAAACAAATTTAGAAATGAGTTTGCAACAGTAATGAGGTGTAAGTTTTGAACTTGCTTATTAATATTATTATATATTTGAGTTATCTGATGGATGGTTATATAACTTGTATATATTTCAGTGCAATGTTTGAGCCGAGAGGTAAGCCAGCTTTATTCCGTTTCGTTTTATACGCTGTGGGATTTTCTTTGCTGTTTTTGGTTTTTCTGCTGGATAACTCATCTGTGAATCTGATATGTAATTTGCTTGTTATGGTGGTGTTGGGTAAGCTTGTTTGTTCTGTAAGCTGGATGAAGGTTCTGTTTCATTCTACGGTGATGTCGATGCTGCTGATTGCTTGTGAAACACTTGTGATTTTTCTTTTTAATATGTTTTTTGATGTGAATGCTGAAAGTGTTAATACTCCGCTTGTGACGGTGTTTGTCAGAATAACTTCAAAAACTCTACTTTTTGTTGTATGCAAGTTTATATGTATACTTTCTTTGAAGGACAGAATAATTGACAAATGGATGGTTTTGCTGTTTGTTGTTCCGGTTGTGTCTTTGCTTTGTATGCTGATAATGTTTAATCAAAGTACACGGCTTAAGTTAAGCTTTGCTGAGAATATATTAACCTGTATTTCGTCGACACTTCTTTTTGCTTCTAATTTGGTCGTTTTCAATATTTATGAGTATATGCTGAAGAAAGAACAGGAGCTTACGGAAATGCGGATTTCAGAGCAGAGAAGAGAGCTCGATTACGAGCGTTATGGTATGCTTGAAGAAAACAGAAAGGAATTGAGGGTAGTTATTCACGACATAAAGCATCATTTGAATTTAATAAGATGTATGGCACGGGAAAACGGTGACAGTGATATTGCTAACTATATAGACTCTATTCAGGAGGCTCCTTATTTTGATGTTCCTGTTTTGCTAAGCGGCAATAAAATTGCAGACACGGTGATTTCTCAGAAACGTGTTTTGTGTCAGAAAAAGGGCATAGAGTTTACGTTTGAGCATAACAATACTGATTTGAGCTTTGTGAGTGACTTTGATTTGTGTGCGATTGTATCTAATGCTATGGATAACGCTATTGAGGCTGCCGAGAAAAGCACGGACAAATTCGTCAAGGTTTCGTTTTATCCATCTGAGAACAACTGCTTTTGTTTTCTGGAGTTTATTAATTCCTGTGATGAAATGCCTGTGAGCAATAGAAACGGCTTTGTGAGTTCAAAGAAGGGCAAGTATCACGGAGTAGGACTTTACAGCATCAGGCATACAGCGCAGAAGTATTCAGGGGAGATGCTTGCCCAGTATACAGAAGATAAAAAATTCCGCACTACGGTTATGCTGCAAAGAGCGGCAATATAAAATGTCGTTTTTACAAAAACAATGTCAAATTTGCAAATTTTATTGAGTTTTCTTTGGCTGTTTAGTTATAATAGCTTCAGCATCCAGATGAGTAATACCAAATTAAGATATAAAGAAGCAAAAAACAATATGATATAAAACACAAAATCTGTGTTTTATATATCAAAGGCTTACGGTTCTTCCACCCCTCCGTAAGCCTTTGCTGTAACAATAAAACCCTTTAGCCGTGTAGCTAAAGGGTTTTAATTATTTAGTAACTATGCAGTTTTTTACGTGGTAGTATTCAAAGAGAGCGATAGTGTTTTTGTCTATTCTCTCTCCGCAGGCAATAAGGGGTACCGCCGGAGGACAGCCTACATTAGTACCTGCCAGAATTCTGCCCAAAGAGTCCTGTGCATTTATGACTTCGTTTTGAGAGAAGACGGCTTCTCTGGGGGATAATACTCTTTCGGGAATGTGAAAAGAGGGAGAAGCTGTTATTATTGGGGGAAGCTCAGGAATACTACAGAGTACGGACAAAAGCTTTGCAAGCTCATCCTTAGTGTTTTCTTGTGTCAGCATAAAAACTATAAAGTCAGGGTCGGCAAACTCACAGAAAATGTGATTTTTTGCAAGAATTTGCGAAAGCTCACAGCCTGTGTATCCGAAATCCTTTGCATTGATTGTAACCTTGAGAGGCTCTTCGCCTTTGAGGTGATAGCCGTGATTCTTTAATGCTTCTTTGAGCTTATCAACCTCAGCAATAAAAGAGTTAAGCTTTTGGCTGTACTTCTCGCTTATGAATATGTTAGCCAAATCAAGGGATTGGAGTATAAGGTAGGAGGGACTTGTGGAGGCAAAGAGCGAAAGAGCAAGTTTTGCTCTCTCAGAAAAAAACAAGGGAGCCTCTTTGCTTATATGAAGATATGCGCCACCTGTGAGCACAGGCAGGGTTTTGTGAGCTGAATCGCAGCACATATCAGCACCCAAATCCATAGGATGCTGTGATTTTTCAAGGAATTTCAGATATGCTCCGTGGGCATTGTCAACCAAGAGGAGCACGTTGTGTTTTTTGCAAATCTGTGAGATGCCCTTTATATCCTGAATGTTTCCGAGATAATCGGGACTTGTCACATAAACCGCTGTGGGCTTTGCTTTTGAAGCAGTAAGGATTCGGTCAAGCCTTTCGGGATTTATTGTGCAGGAAAGATAGGATTCTCCCTCTTCGGGATAAATCCATTCAATTTGAAAATCAATGAGAGCACAGGCAGAGATGAAGGTTTTGTGAGCGTTTCTGCCTGCAAGTATCAGTGGCTTTTCACCTTTTTCCTTTGCGTAAAGACTTGCAAGATACAGCATTGCACGGATGCATAGAGAAGAGCCCTCTGTGCTGTAAAAGGTTCTGCAGCCGAAGAGTGAGCTTGCGTTTTGCTCACTTTCGCGGATAATGCCCTCAGCCTCAAAAAGGCTGTCCGCACCCTCGATTTCGGTTAAGTCAAGCTCTTCGCACCCCAGCACTCCCATTCCTTTGTGTCCGGGCATATGAAGCCTTAAAGCTTTGGTGTCTGCGTATTTTCTACAGAAATCATAAATAGGTGTGTTCATTACTTGTTATCTCCGAAGGCTCTGGCGATTGCTACCATAATGGCACATTCCATTCTCTTGCGGAAAAGCTCACAGCCGTACTTGTAAACGCCTGTAACTGAGCCTGTGGAGTGGTATGCATTGGCGGCGCATCCGCCTGAGCAGTAAAGCTTTGCCCAACAATCACTGCAGTCGGGGCGTGCATATACGTTGCAGGAAGCAAATTCTTTTTGAATTTCTGTGTTTGTAACACCTTGCCATATATCACCTAATTTGAATTTCTCTTCGCCTACAAACTGGTGACAGGGATAAAGGTCACCCCAAGGTGTAACCGCCATATATTCTGTGCCTGAACCGCAGCCTGAGATTCGCTTGTAAATACAGGGGCCTCCTGTGAGGTCAATCATATAGTGGTAGAAGGTGAAGGGTTTGCCTTCTTTGTCGTGCTTTAACATAAGCTCGGCCAGTTTTTCATACTGCTCCAGCACAACGGGTAAATCCTCCTGTGTTAGCTCCTCTTTGTCGCCGGGTGCACACACAACAGGCTCCATACTGAGTTCGGAGAATCCCAAATCAAGCATTTGCTTAATATCCTCTAGGAAGTCGGGATTTGCGTGGGTAAAGGTGCCCCTCATATAATAATTTTTACCGCCGCGTGCATCTACAAGCTTCTGGAACTTTGGAACAATTCTTTCCCAACTTCCGTTGCCTGCATAGTCAACACGGTAGCGGTCGTGGATTTCCTTTCTGCCGTCAAGGCTTAAAACCACATTGCTCATTTCCTTGTTTGCAAAGTCGATTACATCATCGTCAATAAGCAAACCGTTGGTGGTAAGAGTAAAGCGGAAGTTCTTGCCTTTTTCCTTTTCAATGCTTCTGGCATATTCTACAAGCTGTTTTACAACCTCGAAGTTCATCAGAGGCTCGCCGCCAAAGAAATCGACCTCTAAGTTGCGTCTTGTTCCTGAATTCTCCACAAGGAAGTCAAGGGCACGCTTACCTACCTCAAAGCTCATAACCGCTCTGTCACCGTGGTACTTGCCCTGGCTTGCAAAGCAGTAGGAACAGTTAAGGTTGCAGGTGTGGGCAATATGCATACAAAGTGCCTTCACAACACCTGCGGTTTTAGCCTTCAGCTTGTCTGCCATAGGCTCAAAGGTGTCGGGTGTGAAGAGCTTGCCTGCTTCCTTGAGTGCTTCAACCTGATTGAAGCATTCTTCGATATCTGCAGGGGTGATGTCCTCTCTGTCTGCGTATTTATCATTCATTGCATTTATGATATCCTCACGGGTACTGCTTTCATACATACCGATGATATCATAGGCTACTTCGTCAACAACGTGGATAGAACCGGAGCAGATATCAAGCACAATGTTGTATCCGCCCATCTTGTACTGATGTATCATAACGATACCTCCAATAAGAGTATATAGATAAAAATGCCGCCCTTTTGCAGGCGGCATTTAGGTTAGCAATTACTTGCTCTCGTTCTTGTTCTCGCACTCCTGATTTGCGATACCGCAGCTTGTTTTACAAGCGGACTGGCAGGATGTCTGGCACTCGCCGCAACCGCCGTTCTTAGCACTCTCGCAAAGATTGCGGGTTTCAATTGTCTTGATATGCTCCATAACGAAACCTCCATCAATTATTTGTGTAAAAATTTTAGCACGTTTTGGCTTTAAAGTCAATACATATCGGCTATGTATTGGTTTTTATCACTTCTTTTTCTTCTTGAAAATCTTTGAGCGGAAAAGAACAATGTTCAGCACCAAGAAGTAAACAACAAGGATTATCATAGTGAGTATGGGCTTTACTGGTGCCAAGGTTGCCAGCAGCATCATAGGAAAGCCCAGCGCAATGGCAGGGAAGTTCTGATAAACCATATTGTCAGCAGCGGGAGTTCTGAACTCACCGTCAATCTCACGAAGGAGGATGATACCGGTGCTGGCGGTACCTGTAAGCATACCGTACATCATCAGGAACTGCTCTTGCTCATATTCTTTAAACAAGGTTTTTGCAATCCACAGGTTGTAGAAATACGTGATGAACAGACCAACAACACCAAGGATAAGGAGAATACCCCAGTAATCTTTGAGCAGGGTCAGACGGATTGCGGCAATACCTGCAACAACCATAATGTCAAAGAAGAAGTTGCTCACACGAGTCATGAGGAAGTCGTTTATATACTGTCTGTTGATAACCTTTTTGATACGGCATTTATCAACAACGAATTTAATAAGTGTAGCTGTGAGAACACCCAAAAGGAAATTGAAACCGTAAATTGTGGCTTTCATACCGGGAAGAAGTAATCCCAACACATACATCAGTACATAGGTGAGCAGATAAGCAGAAAGCACAAAGGCAAGCTGAACCGTCAGCTTATCCATACTGCCCTGCATGGGGATTTCGTTGTCGCCCTCTACATTTTCAGCTTTTGCTGTGGAGTCATCTGCATTTGTAAGCTTGATTTTGTTCTTTTTCTTGAGAATGTTAAGATGAACAACACCGCCGATAGAAGCTGAAAGGAATCCTAAAGCCGCAACTGTCAGACCGAAGGATTTGCCTCCAGTGAAGCCAAAGTCAGTTTCGTAGATGTTGCCGTAGTTCATAGCTTGACCTGTGCCCTGACCGTAGCCGAAGGGCAGAAGTATACCTGCAGCAGGGAAGAAGTCCTTGATTACAAGAGAGGCAATAATTGTGATGACAAAGCCTACAACTGCCTGCAACAGATAGGTTGAAACAGTAGTCACGCCTGTGTTTACAATTTCTGTGGTGCGCTGTTTGGAAAGTTTACCGCCCCCTGATTTGAATGTGGAGGCAATAAAGCCGAGTGCCAGTGCGTGGTAGGTTATCTGCTCCAAGGTAGCCATACCCTTTGAGCCGAAAAACTCTGTGTTAAAGAGCACGTCTTTGGTTATCAGCTCGTAAACAGATGTGATAACAAGAAGTATCGCACCGCCAAGCACCGAGGTGGGGATAAGCGAATACTTAAGGAATTTTATTGAGCGCTTGAGCATATTTGCCACAAGCAAGCTCAGTAAAAGTACGCCAACTATGAGCATAAAGCCCCAGACATCAGAGTCCCAAAAATTTGTCATCAGATTTTTCCTCACTTATATTTTTGTGTCTGTAGCAGAGGTTTACGTATTTGAGGGCATTGAACCGATTACTGCCCTTAAGCTGATAAACCTTGCCGTTATAGTATATGTTAAGCTTGTTTTTGCCAAGAACAACAAAAGCTGAAGCTTCTTCAAAGGGAATGGTAAGGCTTTGGTTGTTCACAGCTTCAATAAGCACTTTGTCGCCGAAAAGCTTTATTGAGGCATTTTTACTGATGAGTTTCTTGTTTTTGTAAAGAATAACCTCTGAGAATTTCACACCGTTGTCCTCAAAGAGAGGCTTTTCAGTATATTCTCTTGTGTCAAGCTTATTTACAAAGTCGCATTGGTATGAATACCAGTCACAGGTGTGCTCAAAGGGAAAATCAAAGCCTACACCCTGAAGCTTCAAATCAGGCAGGTAGCGGATTTCTTTTTCGCACTTTTTGCATTTTACAATGTCACCGCAGCTCTCAAACTCCGTTAAACCGCAATCGGGGCACACATAAAAGGCACGCTCCATATATTCGGCGGACTTTTTGTGCTTGAATTCGCCTTTGAGAGTGCAGTCGTTTTGATAAAGTTCTTCTCTGATAAGTGCATTTAGCTCATCATCGGGCATAGACTTCAGCTCGTCAGGTGTGAGCACGCGTGAAACGTAACCCCGCATTTTGCCCTTGCGGATAACGTCACTCCATCTTGGATGCACACCGTAGCCGCCCTCAAGACGATAGAAGGCAACAGGAAGACCGAGCTTTTTAGCAAGCTTTGCAATGGCAGGGTTTATGTATACATTTTCGCCTGCATAGGTGCGGTTGCCCTCGGGGGCAATGGCAATGCTTCCGCCTTCCTTGGCTACTCGCATACAGTTGAGTATGGCGTGAACATCGGTGGTCTGCTTCTTGATGGGAATCGGTGCCACGATATATGTAATAAGCTTTGATACAAAACCGTTTGAGAAAAGGTCCTCGCTTGCCACGTAGTAGATGGTTTCCTTAAATGCCATACCAAGGAAGAACTGGTCAAAGGCAGTCTGATGATTCATCAAAATCAGATACTGGCTGTGTTTTGTATCCTTGTTCTTCTCGATTGTGATGCCGTATTTAATCTTTGAATATGGGTAAAGCACCATGTACGCAAGGTTTCTCACGATTCGGTGGCGAAGCTTCATCCACTTCTTCTTTTTGGCCTTGTCTTTTTTAGTTTTTTCTTTTTTATTTGTGGTTGTTTCACTCATCTTTATTCCTCCGCAATAGCCGTGAAAGTCACAGCAGGCTAAGATGAAAGGCTGACAGTTGGTGTATATGTTGACAAGACAACATTTATAAAAGCATTATAACATAAATATAATTGATTTTCTACAAAAATATTAATTTTTCCATTTAAATGTCAAACAAAAACCGCATCTTTTTACGGATGCGGTGATGTGTTTGTATCATTCGGTTTTCTGGTTGCTTGCGAAAACGTCTGCAACCTCGCTGATGGTGATGTAGGCGATTAGTGCGGTGCAAGGTGAGATAAAGACTTATTCTTTGGTGAAATCAGATGGTAGCTTGTCATTGGTTTTACCTTTGACTGCACGTAAGGTGAGTCTTGCAAAGGTTTTGAGGGTTTTGCCTGTACCTTTAATAAAGCCCAGCTTGGTGAAGTATATATCACTTCTGTCACCGCTGTCACAGGCTAAGTCAGACAACGATCCCTCAAAAATCAAGTGTGAGTACAAATCTTTGTCAAGAGCACGGATGGAGCGGTAGTCTTTCTCAAGCACTGCTCTGGCAAAGCCCAAGCAGGTGTATGCGTTTGCTATGGGGATTTTTGCACCAATGGTAGCAGCTATAATATCAAACAGATTGTAGACCATACCGCTGTCAAGCTTGCCTGCATAGGAGAAAAGCTCAGAGAGGTTCTTGTAATGCTCGTCTGTTATATCCGGAGCAAAAATTCTTACCTCTACTGAGGCTTCCTTGCTGTCTGCAAAATATCTTTCTACAGGCTCAACAACAAATCCGCCGTATAGGGGGGTGTCTTTTCTGTACCTTGCAAAGGAAACCCAGTTGCGAAAATCAGAGTCTAAGGTCATTGCAACGTGATTGTAGGGGAAGCGGGAGAATTTGCGGATTGCTTTGCCAATACGTGTGTGGGTTTTTGAAATCATCACATAAAGCTTTTTGTTCTCTTCCATAGCAATCCCTCCCTGCAGATTTTGTAGAATTATAGAATAATTATAGCATATGAGGGTAGAGTTAGCAACAAAAAACTGCTGTCAGATAATGACAGCAGTATTGCTTAGTCAAAGGCAAAACCTAAATATGATGGCATCTCGATGAAGGTATCAGAGAGTGGATAATACATTGCAAAAGGTTTGTCTTTGCCTTTTGTGCGGAAGACTCCTTTTTCACAGTTCAAAGTTTTTACAATTTCTGCACACTTTTCTGTGTTTCCGAGGATTTCAAGGCAGTTGAGTTTTGTATCCTCAATATATGTGCAAAAGATAAAGTCCTCACCTTTGTAGAATTTAGCATAGGTGCTGAGAAAGCTCAGGTTTTCTCCTTCCTGAAGCACAGCACCTTCGTCAAGATGTTCTCTTCTAAGGGTGGCATACTCATCGCAATTTATTTCTGTTAAGGGGATAGTGTCAACGGATGGTGTTACTTCGTACTCATTTACATAGGAGCAGTTTTTGTAACCCATGTTCTCGTAGAAAGCAAAAAGAGCTTCTTTAGCCGGTACAAGGATGGCACCCGCGTAGCCTTTCTTTATCAGGTATCTGTGAGTATCTGCCATAAGAAGGGTACACAGTCCCTTGCCACGGTGTGCCTTTGCAGTTGCCACCGCGTAGATGTAGGCTAGCTTTTTGCCTTTATAAAGACAATCGAAGATGTAGAGAGCAACGAGTGCTTCGTTATCCTTTATTATGCATCTGCATCTGTGAGAGGCAAAGGCAGTTTGCCAAAATGTGTTCAGAAAAGCTTCGCTGTCGCCAAAGGCTTCCTGCCAAAGTGTAAAAAGACTGTCTTTGCAGCTTTCATCAGGGCAGACAGGCTTTAAGTATTCGTTAATAAACACCGCTCTGTATTTTTCTGTAAGAAAAGCAGGGCGGTAGCTTTCCTTAGCTTTGCGCAGTCCTGCAAGTCCCATATCTTCTTCTCGGTCAAGGAACTTAGCTTCAGGATGTTTATTTCTTAAATAGCTTGCAAACTCTTTATTTATAGCAACATAGGCATTAGGGGTAATGGCTTTTTCAAAGTGCACGTCAAAGGTGTTATCATTCATTTTGCTTCCCATTGTGAAAGCAAGGATTATCCCCTTGTGCTCAAGGAGTAAGCCCTCCATAGAAAGCTCAGTATAATTCTCAAATGCTCTCTCAAGGGCGGTCTGCTCTAAGGAATAGTCGTTTTCGGGATTTTCGGCAAGCTTTTCCTCGTACCATTTGTCTGAAAGCTCTTTTGCAAGGTGCAGGTTGTCTTTGCTAAGGGGAATGCAGGTGTAATCGGGAAAGCTTTCCTTGAAGCGGTGCAGGTGGTTTCGCTTGCTGTGGTATTTTCTGCCGTGAAGGTAAGCAAGAGAGTTTATATCGTACACGTAGTCGAAGCCGTCACGTGCTTTGATAAAGGCGAAATTTTCGGGGTAGAGCTTTTCAAGAAGCTCGGCATCTTCCTTGTAAACTCCGAAGAAAGAAAGAGGAATATTTCTTTCGCTTGCATCCTGCACAATCTCTTTGAGTGCTTCTTCCTTGTCGCCCTTTCCTATGGGAAAAGCATAGGAATAGTGCCCTTCATAGAAGGAAAGTCTTACGAGCACATTATGAACCTCGGCGATTTTCTGCTCACCCCACATAATAAGGTTAGCAAAGCTGTATTCGCAACCGCGCTCTTTTGTAAAGGGCAGATACTTTTCGTATTTTTCTTTGTCGTGCATGCTTATGGGTTTAAAATCAATCATACCAAACCTACTCTGATATTTAATAGAATCCAAATGAATTATAGCTTTTTGTGAAAAAATTGTCAATTTATCAGTAAACAAAAACAGCCTGCGTTTTGCAGACTGTAGTATTCTTTGCATAATTTATCAGTATAAACCCACAGCTTTAAGAACAAACATAAAGGCTGTGAGAATAAAGAGAAAACCGAAGTTGAAAGCGGAGAAAAACTTCATATATCGGTCGGACTCCTTGGGGTTGTGCTTTGTGTATTCGCGGTAGGTAATAAGGCTTGCAAGAGAAGCGATGAGTGTACCTGTGCCGCCGATGTTGACGCCTACAAGCAAATCAGCATAATTGTCCGTAAACTGAGAAAGAAGCACAGCAGAGGGAACGTTGCTGATACACTGGCAGGACATCACCGAAAAGAGCAGAGTGCTTTTTTCGCAAAGGTAGGAGAGTACATCGCGGACAATATCAATACGAGCCATATTGCCGGCAAAAATGAAGAAGAAAACAAAGGTGAGAAGTAAGGGATAGTCTACCATTTTGAGAGCTTTTCTGTCCATAAACATAAGAACCGCAGGGATAACGATAAGTCCTATCCAATAGGGAATACCGCGGAAAACAATGGCAATGGAAAGTGCAAAGAGCACAAGGTAGACTGCAGTTTTTTTCTTGGGAAGTGCCTTTACCTCGCCTTTGAACTCAAGGGGCTCGGGCTTTACAAAGACGATACAGCACAGGGTAATAAGTGCGATTGCAAGCACAAAGGGGATTGACATAATGCTCATAAACTCCAAGGTGGGAATGTTAAATTTGGAGTAAAGATAAAGGTTCTGTGGATTGCCGAAGGGTGTGAGCATTCCGCCTAGGTTTGCGGCGATGTTCTGCATAATAAAGGTGAAAGCCATATATTTACCCTTGCCTGTGGAGCTTAAAACAAAATATCCCAGAGGCAGAAAGGTGAGCAGTGCCATATCGTTTGCAATGAGCATGGAGCCTATGAAGGTGATGTATACAAGGGCGAGCACGCTCAGGCGAATGGTGCGAAAGCTCTGAACAATCTTTTGTGCAAGGGTGTAGAAGAAGCGGATGTTTTTAAGGGCACACACCACAGCCAGCACACAAAAAAGACAGGTGAGGGTTTTGAAGTCAAAGTAAGAGAGATATTGTGAGTCTACAGGCACAAAGATGCTTGTGATACCTGCGGCACAGAATGCTACCATAAGTACAACGTTGCTTTTGGTGAAATCAAGCAGAGCTTTGAATGCTTTGCCTACGTATGAACTGTGTTTTCTTTTGAGAGCAACGCTCTGTGCCATACTTTGTGCATCTCCTTTTATTTATTATCGTACACAATTTGATAGTATAGCACAAAATATGTATGTTTTCTATTGGCTTATCCTATAATTCTTAAGGCATAAAACAGGCAAAAAACATACTTAATAACGAATAAGAAAGAGCCCTGTCACACAGAGCTCTTAAAATAATCAGTTTATTCTTACATATCCGCTTTTTTCAATGAGGGTTTGTCCTTCCTCTGAGAGAAGCCAGTCGATTAGTATGGGGATGTTTTCGTTTGTGTTGTCGGCACGGTAGATTGCGTAAAACTGAGCAATCACAGGGTAGGAGCCGTTTCGGATGTTTTCTGCACTGGGGTAGACGCCGTTCATAGAAAGCATCTTGACTCCCTTGTTTGCAACCATACCGTCCATATAGTAGCGGAAAGAAAAGCCGATTGATGCACCGGTTATGGCAAGAGGTGATTTGGGAGCGATTTCCTCGCCCTTCATAAAGGCGTTCATAGCGGACTGACTTCCGCTTCCTTCGAGTCGGGTTATGGGGTTTATAATTCGGTTTGCTCCCCCAAGCTCTGCCCAGTTTGTGTACTGTCCGGAGTATATGCCTTTGATTTGTTCTGAGCTTAGGTTATCCACTGGATTTTGACTGTTTACAAAGAATACAAAGGCTTCCAGTCCCACAGGAACATATACAAGCTCAACACCTTTTTCAAGGGCATATTGCTTTTGCTCATCCGAGGGAGCGGCACAGAAAAGAATGTCTGTTTCACCGTCTACAATAGCGGTGTAGCCTCTGACTGTGTTTTTGTACTGCATCTTGCTGTCTGAAGCAAAGTTTTCTCCATAGAAGTTATCATCAGAAAAAGCACCTCCCTCAAAGGTAACCGAGCCTTCGGGATAAACGTTGTGAATGATTGAAGCATAAACGGGCACCAGAGCCGCCGCACCGTCTAAAACCGGCAGATTGTCTGAAAGCTTCAGAGAAGAGTCTACCTTTGCAAGGTTGGATGAGGCTTCAAAAGGCAGGTATTGTTTTACATCTATCATCTTGGATTGAGAAGCAGAGCTGAAATTGTTTGCAAGACGCTTTGTCAGGAGCATATAAATACTGCCGTTGAAAGCAAGAAACAGTACAAGTATCAGCAACAGGGCAAGAAGCTGTTTGACAAGAAGAGTTTTGCTTTTCATATTACCACAGCTCCTCTCCTATAAAGTGAATTATGGAGCAATGCTGATAAGCAGAAATAGCATAAACTACGTGTGCAACCGTGCACACAAGGCACAAAGATACAAGTGCTATGAGTATTATATTGAATGTCTTTGTTTTCATAAAATCCTCGCCTTACATATAGGCAACAGCCATATATAGCAGAAGCACCAGAGCAGTTATAACCGCAAGCAATATTCCTGCGATTACACCTGAGATAATGAGCAGGATTTTGCGGGTTTTAATCTGAGCTTTTGAATATGTGTCGGGAGCTTTTTTGTTTTTTGCTTTTGCAACCAGAAACAGTATGAGGCTGACTGCAAAGAATACAAAGAAAGCAAGGGGAATGAGAAAAAATATGTATGATAGTAAGTTTGCCATAGTAACCTCCAAATAAAATGTTTATTGAGCCTTTTTGCGCTTTGCTATAATAATTGCAGATGTGCAAAGAAGAATAGCAGTAACGCCGTAAAAATGGCGGTAATCGCCTGTTTGAGGTGAGATTTGAGAAGTGTCAGCATCTTTATCGGGTGTGCTTGTTTCAGGTTCGGTGTATGGAGCTGTGAGAACTGTAACTCTGCCTTGCGCGTTTTCGTATTCCTTTGTGATTATACCGCCAAGGTGTTCGTTGATGTAAACCTCCAGAAGCTCAACATCAAGCATACCGCTATTGAGTATTATATTTGAATTGTCCAGCATTGTGGCACCATCACCGTGGTCAAGAAGCAAGTAGTTGTGAGAAGAAAGAGTATAGGTTTTGTTTTCGTCAATAGGCTCGTAAAGAGTGGTTTTGCTGTTGAGAACCTTTACGTTGCAAACTCGGCGTTCGCCCTTTACACTTTCAAAAGCCATATTTTCGTTAAATACAACAGGGGAGGGAAGGTAGGACTTCAGAGTATAGGTAAGACCCGAAACGTGTTGGAAGGAACCGTTTTCTTCGGGATATGCACTCACACTCAGTTCTAAGAAGTCAAGTATCTGCTGACCTGTAACCTCTACAACACAGACGGTGTTGTTGTAGGGATAAACGCTCAGAAGCTCATTGAATGTGATTTCACCCTTGCCCAGCTGTGCGCGTATTCCTCCTCCGTTGATAACACCAATGTCGGCACCAGTTACAACTCTAAAAGCATCGGCACAGAAATCACCCAGATTGGTTTGTGTGTTGCGGATAAGGCGGTTGCCGTTTTCATCCTGATAAAGCAGCTCGACTTCCGACTTGCCTACAACTCTGTTTCCCAAGGTGCTGTATTCCTCACGGATGCTTTCTATGTATTCATCAATCTGGGGGTCGGTTTTTGTGAGGGAGTCTGTGGGAATAAGCTCGGTTTTGAAGCTTCCCTCTGAGATTGTAAGCTTGCCGAGGTTTGCAAATTTTGAGCCTGTTGAAGATACGGCAACGATATTACCGCTTTTATCTGCAACCTCCAGTTTTTCAACCACGCTGTGGGAGTGACCGTCAAGGACAACATCAAAGCCCTCGGTGTTATTTATAAGGGCCTGAACACTCCACTGCTCATATACATCCTCTGTGCCAAGGTGAGTAATTCCGATAATATAATCAGCACCTTCACTTTTTGCACTGTCAATGGCAGTCTGAACTGCTTGACTCAGATTTGTGCCAGAGAAATTGCAGATGTAGTTACCGTTTTCGTCCATAAACTGCGCAGGAGAGGAGGACGTTAAGGTATCGGGAGTAGTAACACCTATGTAAGCGATGTCAATATCGCCATAGGATTTTATTGTGTATGGCTGAAATACGGGTGCGGCTTCGTTGTTTTTGAAGAAGTTACTGCAAACAGGGGTTGTGTTAAGACTCCGTGCAATTTCCTTCAGCCTGTCAAATTTGTAGTCAAACTCGTGGTTGCCGAGAGCTATGGCATCGTAGCCTACCATATTCATTGTGTTAACGATGTATTCGCCCTTGGAGATAGCTCCCAAGGTATCTCCCTGCACAAAATCACCTGAGGACACAACTCCGACATAATTATATGTGTTGAGTAGTTCTGATTTAAGTGCGGAGATTTTTGAGTAGCCGTCAATGGCACAATGCATATCGTTTTCGTATAGAATTATAATGTCTGAGCTTTCAGCCTCCTGTGCAAAGGCGGAAAAAGGCACAAGTGCCAAAAGAAGAGTAAAGCACATAAAAAGAGAATAGAGTTTAAGCAAAAAGCTTTTTAAGTTTGTGTTGCTTTTCATAATAATCACCTCAAACTCAGTATATCACAAATATAAAGATTGACAAGTTTTTTATGGTTGCTGATTAATTTGTCTTAAGGTGATTTTTCGATATAGCATTGATTGACACTTTTCGGCTTTTTTGTTAAACTTATAATTGATGTAATAAATCTCTTGAAAACAGCAAGGATGATGAAATAATGGGCAGACATGCGTATTTGATTATGGCATATAATAATCCGGAGCAGTTAATTAAACTGATTAAATTGCTTGACGATTCTCGTAATGATATTTTTGTCCACATTGACAAAGATGCTGATTTTCCTATGGATGTTTTTGACTCGATTACAACGGCTTCGAAATTATATGTTGTTCCGAGAGTGTCGGTTCGATGGGCTCATTTTTCGCAGGTTGAAGCTGAGCTTACACTTCTTTCTTGTGCAACACAAGCAGATGAGTACAGCTACTATCACTTACTTAGCGGAATGGATCTGCCCATAAAAACACAAGACGAGATTCATAGCTTCTTTTCGGATAAAAACTGTGAATTTATCGGGATTGTGCCTGTTGAGTCAAAATATAATCTCAGGCATGTTATGTGCAGATATCCCTTGCTTGGGCTCAAGTCATATCGCAAAACCAAGCTTCTCAGATATATATCAGAGGGCTTTGCATCTGTTCAGATGTTTTTTTATAATCTCGGAATAGGCGGAAAGAACCGTAAGGCTCATAAATGCGGAGTGAAATTTTACGACGGATGGCAATGGTTTTCTATTACAGATGAGTTTGCAAGATATTTGCTTTCTTGTGAACAAGAGATTGCAAAAATGTTTTCCAAAGCAAAAGCTCCCGATGAAATGGTATTGCAGACAATTGCCATGAGCTCGCCTTTTGCAGAACGCTTGTATGATGCAAGCAGTCTGGTTAATGGTTCAATGCGAATGATTGACTGGGAAAGGGGTAAACCCTATGTTTTCCGAAGTGAGGATTTTGAAGAACTGATGTCTTCGCCTTGTATGTTTGCACGCAAATTTGATGAACGGGTAGATGCAAAGATTATAGATATGGTAGCTGATGCCTTGAAGAATGAACGCAGATAATGCTTTTGTCAGAAAAAATTCAGGGTGCCGACCGTATGCTACAGAATAAAAAAGTGAACACAGATTATTTTGAAATGAAAATATAAATAATTTTCAAAAAAATTTGAAAAAAGTGTTGACATTGGGTGAGAAAAGTGTTATATTAATTGAGCACTTCGCTGGTGTAGCTCAGTTGGTAGAGCAGCTGATTTGTAATCAGCAGGTCGGGGGTTCAAGTCCGTCCACCAGCTCCAAAAACAAAGACCTGCTTAATAAAGCAGGTCTTTCATATGGGAGAATTCCCGAGTGGCCAAAGGGGGCAGACTGTAAATCTGTTGTCAGTGACTTCGGTGGTTCGAATCCACCTTCTCCCACCAAGCGCAAATAATCCGAACATTATCATCAATGGTGATACGTTCGGATTTTTGTTTTTTATAAGTTATACAGTTGATTAAAGATATATACGAAAGGTAAGGTTATATTTTTTCCTTACCTTTTTTGTTTTGAAAATGAATAATTTTACGGTACGCTCGTTTTAGACACAATTGTAAAACAAATTTTTTACAGTTTATCAATATTACCAGTTGCACTTAAAACCCATAAATCAAATCCCGTATATGAATTATGAAGTGCATAATATGCTAATTTAGCATTATGTATAGTTTTTGTATAAATTTCATTTTCTTTTCCAAAATAATGAAATCTTATTTTTAAAGATTTTTTATACCAGGTGAGTGCCTTTTTCGGATTTCCCATCTCATAATGTATCAAACCGAGATTATTATATGATGTAGCGGTATCTGGATGATTTAAACCTAAAGTTAATTCACTAATAAATATATCCTTTTCTTGCCAATATAGCGATTGCTTATACATATGTTTTTTTGCATACATTTCTGAAATATTGTTACATACCACGCCAACATTAGGGTTATATTCCCCAAAATGCATTTTAAAAATATAAAGAGCTCTTTTGTAGTAGTCATATGATTTTCGGTAGTTATTACCCTTCATATATATAATTCCCAGACTATTGTACACATGTGCGGTAATTGTTGACTCTTTTCCGAATATTGCTTCACAAATTTCTAAGTCTTTTAAATACCACTCTAACGCTGAATCAACTTTTGCTAATCCATCGTAAGCCCAAGCAATATTATAATATAACGTCGACCGGTACAGACTGTATCTTCCGATAGCTTTATCTTGTAACGATAAAGCTTTCTTAAAGTAATCCAAGCTAGATTCATAATCTCCCTCGTATCTATATCCGTATCCAATGGTATTGCATATCATCACTAGATTGTCATAAGGAGATAAATTGTGAGTGTGATTTGTATATGCATATTTTATTATTGAGGTAGCATGATCGGATAGTTCTCTAAAGCGACTCATAGAAGATGAATCGCCCCAATGGTAATCAATCGTCTCTCCCATAATATCTACGCATAGATTTAGCCAAAAGTTATTCATTTTACCTTTTCTATTGTAGCAACTCATTAACACATGGCTGTGCTATAAATTCTACTGTGTTTTTTGTTTTTTCTTTTAACCATACATCAAAAGTAATATTAATACTTATTGAAGTATAGGCTTTTTTTAAATGAAGTATGACTCGTATAAGATCTTCGTGATTTTTTGTTAATAGTAAAGAATAAATTTTATATGAAGATAATAAATAAGGTAATGCATTATCTATATCTTTATTATCTAAATATAGTTTTCCAATATTAAAAAGAGTTAATGCAGTTTGAGGATGATAAAAACCATATATTATCATTTCTGATTCAAAAGATTGCTTGAAATAAATTTTCGCATTTTCTTTCTCGCCCATATCTGCTAATATGGAGGCTAAATTATTATATTCTAATGATGTACTAGGGTGATTATCTCCAAATATAGACTTGTATATTTTAAGCGACTTACGAGTGTAGCTTCGAGCTTTTTTTAGTTTTTTCATTCGCCAATATGTACTGCCGATATTATTAAGCGTAATGGCTGTATTAGGATTATTTATACCTATGTTTTTAATTTTTATTACTAGTGCCTTATATAAATATTTCAGAGCTTTTTCGTAATCGCCTCTCTTTATATATAACTCACCTAAATTGTTATAATCTGCGGCAATTTCTATATCATATTTTCCATAAAGTTTTCGTTCTATATATAAACATCTTCTATACCATTTTATAGATTCTGTATAATCTCCTTTCTTAACCAAAGCCAAGCCAAGATTGTTATAAGAGATTGCAGTATCCTTATCTAATATGCCTGAAGTGTGTTCGAAAATATCAATTGCCTTTTTATGATAATTAATAGCATCATCGTATTTAGCTATTTTTGTATGACTTAATCCTAAATTGTCAAGCACAGTACCTGTCTTACGATGCATCTCACCTAAGTGTTTCTTTCTTAACTTTAATGATTTGTTATAATTATCCAAAGCATGTTCATACATAGCACAATCATCGCAATTTTCACCAATCTTTTCAAACATATCACTTGCTCTTATTATATCACATTTTGTTTCATTTAAAGAATAATGATTTGCTATCGATATAGCATGATCTAATATAGCTATAAATTGGTTTACTGAATCTTGATCCTCACATATTTCGGGCAGGTAACTTTCCATTGAATCAAATGCTATATTTAGCCAATTTTTATTGCTCAATAAAGACACCTTCTTTATTTATTGTGGCTATTACGTACCACCTCTTGTACAAGCCTATGTATATTAATGAACTCAGAGTTTCCACTAACCAAAGAATAGGTTCTAAGTCCTGTAACAATGCGATTGGTAGTCAATATTTGTGACAAATCTTTTCTTAGGGGCATTGGCAACTTATCTCTTGATTTCACAAAAAAATCGATTGGAATTCTATCTGGTGCCATATAAGCACACAAGTTCATTAGTTGTTTAGAACTTTCTTCTAAAGCGTGAAACGATATGCTCCATGTGGTTGTTACAAGATGCTTATAATATTTAGGTGAAGCATAAAAGTCATCAAATGCATCTACACTACTTTGTTCTAATAACTCCAAATACTTTCCTATTGAGCAACGCACTTCTCTAATATAAGCAGCTGCTTGCTCTAATGCTAAAGGCAAGGAACCTAACCGTTTTACTAATATTAAGCAATTTTCTTCGAAATCTGAATAGTAGTAATGTTCCAAATTAAGAGTATTGTCATTGGATAGCCTTCTTTTTAAAAAATTCACTGCTTCTATATCACTAAAAACATCTAAGTCAAAAGGACGTCCGTAAAAAACTCGTTTATTACGTGTGGTTATTAGAATATTTCCTTTGATTGATTTAGGTAAGTACTCCATAACAGTTTCAACTTCTTCTAAGTTGTCTAAAATTAATAGCCAATCTTTGTTTTCAGAAAACCATTTTTTAACCTCTCTCCTTAAGTCATCTGGTGTAAAATTTGTAGGAAGATTTAGTTTTAAACATTTAGCAAAATCTAAGAAATAATTATAAGATGATTCTAAACTTTCCGCATTTACAAACCATATGCATGTCGTATATTTATTTATAAAACGATATGCATATTCGATAGAAAGTTGCGTTTTTCCTATACCACCTAGCCCAGAAATCGTTTGGCAGATACTTACAGTATCTACTTTATCTATTGAGAAGAATTTTTCAATTTCTTCTAACTGCTCGATTCGACCGCTAAAGAACTCATTTCTAGGGGGAAGATTGTTCTTTGCATTGTGTTCGACCTCAGCACAATTAGGCTTGTTAACAACATATAAAAACACTGTTGATATAAAACTCGCAAGTGTATTTTTATTAGCTAACAAAAACATTTCTTCTTTTTTACTATCAGAAATGGTTATATCACAAGAAATATATGTAATCATATTCTCCAAGAAATCATCAATCAGGGAAGGGATAAACAAATTAACTATGTTATTAAAAAAATACTTCTCGGCATTATTTATTACTATATCATAACCACATCCTCGTTTTATTTCTTTTAAGACATCCCGCTCTCCTTTTAACAAATGGCTACAGTATCCTTTTTCTACCGAAAAAGGATCCCCGTTTTTATTTTTTAGTTTTAACGGCCTATAAACACAGCCAAATAAAGTATCTACTATAAATAAACCAGTTTCTTGAGTAACTCTAATTAATTCATTTGCAAATTTGGCGAAAGTTAACATTTATAAATCTCCTTAATGCAACTTAATGCAACTTATTCTTAACTACAAAAAAGATTATATCAAATATAATTAAGGCAGTAAACATACAGTAATATTTTGTTTACTGCTGAGCGCTCAAATAAAAAGAAAGGATATAAAAATATGAGAATTGGTATAATCAACACTGTAGTTGTCCCTTTTTTTAATTGGTTCTTAGGGGGATACGATACAGCTATCAAAATCTTAATATTGCTTGTTGCAATAAACTGCATAGCTGAAATTATAATTTCTTATTCAAAATATAAGAAAATAATTATTTCAATAATACCGGAAAAATTTTTGATTTTTTTGGTAATCGGCACTGCAAACTTGATAGATATTCATTTGTCAAGTGGTATGCTGCTTCGCTCGTTAACCTTACTGTTTTATATTATGAACGAAAGTAGAAGTTTTTTATTAAATCTTTCATCTTTTGGTGTATACATTCCCGGTAAGGTATTAAAACTCTTGGAACTGTTCACAAACAAGGATGATAACGATAAAAATTCAAATTAGTGTACATAGCAAAACGTGCTCTTTAGTTTATTTATTAAAATATATGTGTTTATTAATCATAATTCTAATAGCACAGTATATTTTAAATGCACTTAAATTATTTGATTTTATTATAATATATTGGATCAAATAAAATCAATAATGTTGCTATCATTATTTTTTAATAATTGGTTATGTGAAAATAGAGGCAGGGAATATGTTCCTTGCCTCTATTTTTAAACGATTATATGTTCAAGCTTTTAGTTATTATTTCTTGTTCAGCTTTCCATTCCTCAAATTCTTTTCTGCCTTCTTTGGTAGCAAAGAAAGTTCGGATTTGAGGGAGAAAGTGTCTTGCAAGAATTTCAATCTCATGCTGTGGAATACCGCTTTTTGTGTCTGCCATAAGGCAACACGGCTATTTATCTTACTGTCGAGCCATTCCTCCTTTACATATTCATGTTCATACCACTGTCGTGGTTGTTTCGGTTTCGTTTCTTCATATAATTTTTCCTTTCTGTTATTACAGGCTGCGTTGTGCAGTCTTCGGTTTCATCATCTTCGTCAATGATTTCACTCAAGGCGCCAATAAGAAATGCCGTATCAGTTCCCAAGCTACGAGAAGCACTGTGGGTATCAGTGCTATGAGCATAAGTTTCACTGTATGTTTTCTGAGTCTCTGCTTCTCGTATGAGAGACTCTGTGAAAATTGCTCGCTCATTCTCCCAACCTGTTTCTCCGTATCCGTCAGAATTTTCTGAACTGAATTGTTCATCTGAATCAAAGGTTTCTGCAGGTCTGTGTCGAACTGGGATATTGAAAGTCTCATACTCTCCGCCTGATTGGCCACTGATTGTAAGTAAGTCTGTATGCTCTGTGTCAGTTCCTGTCGGGTTATCAGATTGGTAAGGTTCTGCTCTATGTGCTGAAGAACCTGTATCTGCGTGTTGATCTCTGATATCAAAGCTTTCCAGTTCTGTTCCGTTATGGATACGCAAGGTACATAAGTCTCTGCGAGTTTCAGATCCTGTTGTGCCTCTGTAAGCAAATCCTGATGTGATTTTCTCTCTGATTGTAAATTCATTTTCCATCTTCTCCTTTAAAAATTTGTTGTCAAATAATTTAATATCCCTGCATTTGTTGCCCTCGGGTGTGGTGTAAGTTATGTGTTTTCGTGAGTCCGACCAGCTTACTTTGTAGCCTTCAAACTCCATAAGCATTATGAAATGCTCTTTTGATTTTACTAATGCCATAGCATTTGCTATGGTAGCTTCCAGCCTCAGTTTCCAGCTTTCTCGCTTTACCGCAGAGCGATATTCTCTGTCTGACATATTTTTAGATTTAGGTTTGCCCGTTGTTTTTGCCACAACCGATAAGCCATACTCCATACAAAGCTTGTCCGACTGATTCATAAGCTCCTCAACATCACTCCCGCTGATATGAAACTTTTTACCGCTTTCAGCATTTACACTGTTCATAACGAAGTGAGAATGGATGTGATCTCTGTCACAGTGAGTTGAAACTACAATTTCAAAACCGCTGAACTTTTCAGATTCACTTGCAAACCTTAATGCAATTTCATGAGCCATTTGCGGAGTAATGTTTTCATCAACTCCGAAGGATTGCACGAAGTGATAGTACTGTCTGCCATCACTTTTTCCAAAAAGATTCTTGGTATTGCAGAATTCTGTGTAAGCAGAGTCGGCAGTGCAGTTGACACCTGTCACAAGTTTTACGCCATTCTCATCAACGGTCTTACTCTCCTGAGTAGTGTATCTCAGAACATAGCCCATACCTTTTGCGGTTTGTTTTGATTTTGAATTGATAAAATGTACTATGGCCATATGCTATCTGCGTCCTGATATTTTTGAAAGTTCATCGTGAATTTTTGCAAGTTCAGCTTGTGTTTCATCAAGATACACGGTCTGAATCTTACCTTGTCTTGCTAAAACCAAAAGCTGATTAAGGTTGTTACCAAGCTTTTTGACCTGAGTTGTCAGCTCTTTAAGTCCGTCATAGTTTACAATCTTTTTCGAGGTTGCACACTTAATAACATAGTCCGTTATGGTCATATTGGCTTTCTTAGCCTTGGTTCTTATGAGGGTATCTGTTTCGTCAGATACCCTTAAATTGATTCTCTTGGATTTCATATTTACCTCCGTATTAGTTTAGAATTAAGTAGGTGCAGGGCTTCTGCCTGCCCAAGCTGCATCGGCAAAACCTCCCTGTTATTACGGGGTGGTGTACAGCCGAATGCGATGCTGGCTCTCTCCCAAAAGGGAGAGAAAATATACAGGGCAAGCCCTGATATAAATTGACTCGTAAGAAAAACAGCAAAAGCCGATTTTTGCCCTTAATTTGGGTTTTAATAGATAATCGGGTTAGTATCCTCTGTTATCTTAAAAACGCCCACAAGGGCGAAATATGGGCAAACAACCGCGCCTCAACCTGTACTGATAAATAACAGTAACAACAGATACAATATAGGTTTTTGCAGATAACAAAGCAGTTTGTGAATCTCTGTTTTCAGTAGCACCAAAAGATACATGAAACTACTTTGTCACACATATTTAATTATCTGAAACATCAGTATCTAAAAGTCTTTCAACCGCATTGTCACTGTTGTCACACTTTTTCTTACGTAGTGTCTGCTATCGGATCAGACTTTGATTTAATAAGGCATACCACACGTTTTGTCTTACCGCCTATGCGGACAGACTTTGTGTTCTGACCTTCTGCAATATCAATAAGCTTTTCTTCAGCCAATGCTTTAAGTAATCCCTTTTCAGTAATCGTAAAGCTTTCGCCTTGCTCATCACAGAGTTTCTTTACTGCTCTGTGAGCTGCAGTCTTGTTAAGATAATAGTAATCATCATCTTCATAACCTATAAGATTATTGGGAACTACATTGGGTTCAAAGTTTCGATTGATAATTACTACAGAACCACTGTCAATCAAAGCATAAAGTTTACGGATGAATTTATGTGTAGGCTTGTCCTGCTCAATATTTTCAGATTGTCTTTTTGCCAGTACACAAAGAATTTCGAAAAATTCAGATTCAATATTACTGCAAGCCTCATCGTCAATAACTTTGTGTTCTTTCATAAACAAAAGAAACATCTTCATACCGATTCTGAGGTTTGCAACTATCTCAGGCACTCTGCCGTGACACTGAATATTCTGTTTGTTAAATTCGTTTCTGTATATTCTGAAACTTTCCGCCAGAGAACCCACAAACTTTTTCTCATCAGCATTTGCAAAATTTGAAATCATTTTTGTATACGCATACATTGTTTTCTGAAGTATACCTTCCGAAGCTTCTTTTTGTAACATTGATAACATACTGAGATTCACATCATCTGATTTCAGTTCAAGACCAAAGTATCTTGCAGTACCGCTTTCGCCAATGTCGGGCGGAAACTCAGCAGTGATAATTGCATTACCCTGAGGCGGTCGGGAATCCATAGGTGTCGCATCAGATTTAAGTCTGCCTCTGCCTGTTCGGTCACCGTATGACCTCATAATAGATTGCGCCGTTGCAGTAAGCTTTGTTTCCTCTTGTTTACCGCAAGGGTGAAAGTCATCAATACAAGTAAGCACATCTTTCAGAGTAAAAGCATGGTGTGTAATGCTGTTGGCAGTATCTCTGAAAGACAAAGGCAAATCAGATGATGTGAATTTACCAAAGAAAGATAAGAACAATGCTGATAGTGTACTTTTGCGAGTTCCTGTTTTACCCAAAAGAAAAAGAACGAATTTCGGTTCACAGTTTGCTCTGTGAAGAAACTCGTTCAGGGGTGACATAAAAGTAAATGCCATTAAAGTATATATTATCTCTTTTGGTGCAACGTCGTAACTTATCAAATGAAAAGCCTTT